>NZ_MJGS01000002.1:154330-184272 GCF_001864945.1 Frigoribacterium sp. MCBA15_019
GTGTCGTGCCGGTTCGGGGGCGTCGCGCCGGGCCGCCCTCACACGGCGACGAGGGGTTCGGTCTGCCAGGTCATGGCCGAGACGGTGCCGGGCAGGCAGCGCTCCAGGGCGGCCTCGAGAGCGCGGCGCGTGCGGCGTGCGGTCAGCTCGTCCCGCACGACGACGTCGAACCGCAGGGTCTCGGGCAGCTCGGTCAGCAGGACCGTCCCGGCGTCGGCGAGCTGCACGAGGTACTGGCCCACCTCGACCCGCGCGGCCCGGTGCTCGGCCAGCAGCCGACGCGACAACCAGAACAGCCCGGCGGCGTCGTGGGCCGTGTGGACGGTCGCGGTCGCGGTGATCATGGCCACACTGTGACGTGACGACCGCTCACGCGCGTGAACGGCGTGTGGCGAACGTGTAAATCATGCGGCGACACGCCGGACGCGATCCGACTTGACAAGCACCTGGACCTCGTTCAGTATTGCCCAGCACCACCCGATGTGAGCGCTCACATTCTCAGGTCAGCGCTCGACCGTCCTCGCGACGGGCCATCCCGCTCCACTCCGCGACACCCCAGCCACACGATTCCTGACGAAGAGGTCAACCGTGAACAGCTCCTCCCTCCGCCGCCCGGCCGCACGACCGGCCGTCCGTACGTCGCCCGCCCCGCGCCTCCTCGCGGTCGCCCCGGTCTGACGTCCCCCTCAGCCCCGACGGGCAGGCCTCGCGCACCCGTCGGCCCGGCGCGTCCCCGGCCACCCGAGCCGTCGAGCGCCAGCACCACAGAGATCCCCTCACAGCACCATCACCCGTCATCGACGACGCCGTCGAGATGACACCTGACACGAATGGAACAACCGTGAAGAAAAAGCTCCTCGTCGGCATCGTCGCCGTCGGCATGGCATTCTCCCTGGCCGCCTGCTCCGGCGGCGGCGGCGGACGCGGCGGTGACGCCGGTGGCAGCAGCAGCGGCGACAACGCCGGTGCGCTGGTCGGTGTCGCGATGCCCACCAAGGTGTCCGAGCGCTGGATCAAGGACGGCGACGCCGTCAAGAGCGCCCTCGAAGACAAGGGCTACAAGGTCGACCTCGAGTACGCCGACAACAAGATCCCCCAGCAGGTCCAGCAGATCAGCAACATGATCACCAAGGGCGCGAAGGTCCTCATCGTCGCCTCGATCGACGGTGGCTCGCTCAGCGACCAGCTCGACTCGGCCGCCAAGGCCGGCATCAAGGTCATCTCGTACGACCGTCTGCTGACGGGCAACGAGAACGTCGACTACTACGTGTCGTTCGACAACTACAAGGTCGGCGTCGACCAGGGCACCAGCCTGCTGACCGGTCTCGGCCTCGCCGACGCCGACGGCAAGAAGGTCGACGGCGCCTCGCCCAAGACCATCGAGGTCTTCGCCGGCAGCTCCGACGACAACAACGCGACCTTCTTCTTCAACGGCGCGATGGACACCCTCAAGCCCTACATCGAGGACGGTTCGCTGACCATCGGCTCCGGCCAGGACCAGTTCACGCAGGCCGCGACGCAGCAGTGGGACCCCGCCACCGCCAAGGCCCGCATGCAGAACCTGATCGCCTCGACCTACTCGGGCGGCACCAAGCTCGACGGCGTGCTCTCGCCCTACGACGGCATCTCGATCGGCATCATCTCGGCGCTCGAGGGTGCCGGCTACTCCAGCGACGCCCTGCCGGTCATCACCGGCCAGGACGCCGAGGCCGCCTCGGTCAAGTCGATCATCGAGGGTCAGCAGTACTCGACCATCTACAAGGACACCCGTCAGCTCGCCGACCAGTCCGTGATCATGGCCGACGACCTGCTCACCGGCAAGACGCCCGAGACGAACGACGACAAGACGTACGACAACGGCGAGAAGGTCGTCCCGACCTTCCTCTTCCAGCCGACCATCGTCACTAAGGACAACTACAAAGAGGTCCTGATCGACAGCGGCTACTACACCGAGGCCGACCTCAAGTAGGTCCCTCCACCCGAGAACCGAGGAGGCGCCGGTCGCCGACCAGCGCCTCCTCGTTTCCCTGCTCCCCAGCGGCACCCACCCGACACACGGAAGAAGGAACACGTGGCGAACACGATCCTCGAGATGCGGGAGATCACCAAGACGTTCCCCGGCGTCAAGGCCCTGCAGGACGTCACGCTCGAGGTCGAGCGCGGCCAGGTCCACGCGATCTGCGGCGAGAACGGCGCCGGCAAGTCGACGCTGATGAAGGTGCTCTCGGGCGTCTACCCGAGCGGCTCGTTCGACGGCCAGATCCTGCTCGACGGCCAGCCCGTCGACTTCAAGAACATCAACGACTCCGAGGCAGCGGGCGTCGTCATCATCCACCAAGAGCTGGCGCTCAGCCCGTTCCTGTCGATCGCCGAGAACATCTTCCTCGGCAACGAGCAGTCGAAGAACGGCTTCATCGACTGGAACAAGACCAACCTCGACGCCGCCGGCCTGCTGGCCCGCGTCGGCCTGCGCGACAACCCGATCACCAAGGTGGTCGACATCGGAGTCGGCAAGCAGCAGCTGGTCGAGATCGCCAAGGCGCTCTCGAAGCGCGTGAAGATCCTCATCCTCGACGAGCCGACGGCCGCGCTGAACGACGACGACTCGGCCCACCTGCTCGACCTGATCAAGAGCCTGCAGGGGCAGGGCATCACGTCGATCATCATCAGCCACAAGCTGAACGAGATCAAGGCGATCGCCGACAAGGTCACGATCATCCGTGACGGCAAGACGATCGAGACGCTCGACATGCACGCCGACGAGGTGTCGGAAGACCGGATCATCAAGGGCATGGTCGGCCGCGACCTCGAGAGCCGGTACCCGGCCCACGAGTCGACCGTCGGCGAAGAACTGCTGCGCATCGAGGACTGGACCGTCCACCACCCCCTCGACGCGACGCGCGAGATCATCCACCAGGCGAACCTCACCGTGAAGGCGGGCGAGATCGTCGGCATCGCGGGATTGATGGGCGCCGGGCGCACCGAGCTCGCGATGAGCGTCTTCGGCAAGAGCTACGGCACCGGCATCTCGGGCACCGTCTACAAGCGCGGGCAGAAGATCGACACGTCGACGGTCAGCAAGGCCATCGCCGCAGGTCTGGCCTACGCCACCGAGGACCGCAAGAAGTACGGCCTCAACCTGATCGACGACATCACGCGCAACGTCTCGGGTTCGGCCCTCGGCAAGCTCGCGAACTGGGGCTTCGTCAACCGGTCCGAAGAGAGCACCGTCGCCGAGCGCTTCCGCAAGAGCATGAACATCAAGGCGCCCACGGTGGCGTCGGTGACGGGCAAGCTCTCGGGCGGCAACCAGCAGAAGGTCGTGCTGTCGAAGTGGATGTACGCCGACCCCGACGTGCTGATCCTCGACGAGCCCACCCGCGGCATCGACGTCGGTGCCAAGTACGAGATCTACACGATCATCAACCAGCTCGCCGACGCGGGCAAGGGCGTCATCGTCATCTCGTCCGAGCTGCCCGAACTGCTCGGCATTTGCGACCGCATCTACACCCTCTCGGAGGGACGCATCACGGCCGACGTGCCGATCGCCGAGGCGACCCCCGAATTCCTCCTGAAGTACATGACCCTCGAACGAGAGAGCCCCGTCAATGAGCGCGCCTAGCCCCACCCAGGCCACCGACCCGAAGCCCACGGGCGGGTCACCCACCTCCCGTCAGCCGCAGTCCGGCTCGGGCGGCAACCCGATCGTCGGTGCGGTCTCGTACCTCGGCGGTCAGCTGCGCCAGATCGGCCTGTTCATCGCGCTGATCGTGATTGTGCTGTTCTTCCAGATCACCACGAACGGCATCACGTTGGCACCGATCAACGTGTCGAACCTGGTCGTGCAGAACAGCTACATCCTGATCCTGGCCATCGGCATGGTGATGGTCATCATCGCCGGCCACATCGACCTCTCGGTCGGGTCCATCGTCGCCTTCACCGGTGCGATGGCCGGCGTCATGATCACGCAGTGGGGCCTGCCCTGGCCGCTCGCCGTGGTGCTCTGCCTCGTGCTGGGCGCCCTGGTCGGGGCCTGGCAGGGCTTCTGGATCGCCTACTTCGGCATCCCGGCGTTCATCGTCACCCTGGCCGGCATGCTCGCGTTCCGCGGTGCCGCCCAGATCGCCCTCCAGAGCCAGCAGATCTCGCCCTTCCCCCAGGGGTTCCGTGACATCGGATCGGGCTTCCTGCCCGCCTTCGGCACGACCGGTTACGAGCCGCTCACGCTCGTCCTCGGCGCCGTCGCCTCGCTGGCCCTCATCGGCACCGGCCTCCGCGGACGTGCGACGCGTCGCAAGTACCAGCTCGAGGACGAGCCCTTCCTGTGGTTCATCACGAAGATGGTCTTCACGGTCGCCCTCGTCATGTACATCGGGTTCCTGCTCGCCAGCTACTCGGGCACCCCGATCGTGCTGGTCGTGCTCGCCGTGCTCGTCGTCGCGTACTCGATGGTCATGAAGAACTCGGTGTTCGGTCGTCACGTCTACGCGATCGGTGGCAACCTGCACGCCGCCGAGCTGTCCGGCGTCAAGACCAAGCGCGTCACGTTCCTGCTGTTCGTCAACATGGGCGTCATCGCGGCACTGGCCGGCGTCGTCTTCACCGGTCAGCTCAACCTCGCCAGCCCCAGCGCGGGCAACGGGTTCGAGCTCGACGCCATCGCGGCCGTCTTCATCGGTGGCGCCGCCGTCACCGGTGGCATCGGCACGGTCACCGGCGCCATCGTCGGTGGTCTCATCATCGGCATCCTGAACAACGGCATGTCGATCCTCGGTGTCGGCACCGAGTACCAGTCCCTCATCAAGGGCCTCGTGCTGCTCGCCGCGGTCGCGTTCGACGTCTTCAACAAGCGTCGCGCCGCCTCGTCCGGCAAGTAACGAGTCGCAACCATCCGCGAGAGGCGCGGTTCCCGGTCACGGGAGCCGCGCCTCCTCGTCTCCCCGCCCTCGGCGGGCACCGACCAGGCCGCAGGAGGCGCGGGCCGGCCGCGCAGGACACCGACGTCCCGAAAACCGAACCGAACTAGGATCACCTCGTGGCAACCCTCTTCGACGTCGCGGCCGCGGCCGGCGTCTCGCACCAGACCGTGTCGCGGGTCGTCAACGGCGACCCCACCGTCCGTCCCGCCACCAAGGCCAAGGTCGACGTCGCCATCGACGAGCTCAACTACCGGCCCAGCCTGACCGCCCGCGCCCTGGCCAGCCGCAAGACGAAGTCGCTCGGCGTGATCAGCACGGGGTTCCCGTTCTACGGGCCGTCGAGCACCATGCACGGCTTCAACGGCGCGGCCCGTCGCGCCGGCTACCAGGTGTCGATGGCCACCCTCGACGTCGACGACCGGCAGGGCATGCGGCAGGCGCTCGACTCGCTGGTGGGCCAGAACGTGGCGGCCATCGTGCTCATCGCCCCCGACGCCGAAGCGCTCGAGGTGCTGCGGCGCTCCGGGGTGTCGGTGCCGCTCGTCACGGCCGACAGCGAGGCCGAGGACGGCCACCACACGGTGTCGTTCGACCAGGCCGCCGGGGCCGAGGCCGCCGTCGAGCACCTCGTGTCCCTCGGTCACCGTCGCATCGCGCACGTCGCCGGGCCCGACGGGTGGATGGACGGCCGCGACCGCGAGCGGGGCTGGCGCGAGGCCTGCGCCCGGCTCGGCGTCGACTCGACGGTGCTGCTGCGCGGCGACTGGACGCCGGGTTCGGGTCATCGCATCGGTCGCGAGCTCGCCGTCCGCGACGACGTGACGGCCGTGTTCTGCGGCAACGACCAGATGGCGCTCGGCGTCGTGCACGCCTACGTCGACGCCGGTCGGGTCGTGCCGCGCGACGTCAGCATCGTCGGCTTCGACGACATCCCCGAGGCCGAGCACTTCGTCCCGCCGCTGACCACCGTGCGGCAGGACTTCGAGGCGCTGGGACGCCGTCTCATGACGACCGTCGAGGCCGTGCTCGCCGGCGACGAGGCGCCCGTGGCGGCGCTCGACCCCGAACTCGTCGTCCGCCGGTCGACGGCGGTCCCCGCCCGCTGACGGGCTCCGACCAGGCCGTGCGAGATTGCACGGTCGCACTCGCTCATGTGAGAATGTGAGCGCTCACTTTCGCATCAGGACAAGGACGTTCCATGGCTGAGACCGCCATCCCCTCCGACTCGTCGCCCGCGGCCCCCGACCCCGCCGGCAGCTCGGCCGACACGTACGTCGTCGGCGTCGACTACGGCACGCTCAGCGGCCGGGCCGTCGTCGTGCGGGTCCGCGACGGTGCCGAACTGGCCAGTGCCACGTTCGAGTACCCGCACGCCGTCGTCGACCGCACCCTCCCCGGCACGGGCGAGCGCCTCCCCGCCGACTGGGCCCTGCAGGTGCCGTCCGACTACGTCGACGTTCTGAAGAACGCGGTGCCCGAGGCCCTCCGTGCGTCGGGCGTCGACGCGTCCGCGGTCGTCGGCATCGGCACCGACTTCACCGCCTGCACCATGGTGCCGACCACGGCCGACGGCACCCCGCTCAACGAGCTCGACCGCTTCGCCGACCGACCGCACGCCTTCGTCAAGCTGTGGCGTCACCACGCCGCCCAGGGCCAGGCCGACCGCATCAACGAGCTGGCCGCCGAGCGCGGAGAGTCGTGGCTGCCCCGGTACGGCGGGCTCATCTCGAGCGAGTGGGAGTTCGCCAAGGGCCTGCAGCTGCTCGAAGAGGACCCCGAGGTCTACGCCGCGACCGAGCACTGGGTCGAGGCCGCCGACTGGATCGTCTGGCAGCTCAGCGGCCGGTACGTGCGCAACGCCTGCACCGCCGGGTACAAGGGCATCTACCAGGACGGCGAGTACCCCAGCCGCGAGTTCCTCGCCGCGCTGAACCCCGACTTCGCCGACTTCGCCGAGACCAAGGTCGTGCACGAGATCGGCGCCCTGGGCGACGTCGCGGGCACGCTGACGGCCGAGGCCGCCGGCTGGACGGGCCTGCCCGAGGGCATCGCCGTGGCCGTCGGCAACGTCGACGCGCACGTCACCGCCCCGGCCGCCAAGGCCACCCAGCCCGGCCAGATGGTCGCCATCATGGGCACGAGCACGTGCCACGTCATGAACGGCGACAAACTGGCCGAGGTGCCCGGCATGTGCGGCGTCGTCGACGGCGGCATCGTCGACGGGCTCTACGGCTACGAGGCGGGCCAGTCCGGCGTCGGCGACATCTTCGCCTGGTACGTGAAGAACCAGGTGCCGCAGTCGTCGGTCGACGCCGCCGTGGCGGCCGGCAAGAGCGTGCACCAGCACCTCACCGACCTCGCCTACGAGCAGCCCGTCGGGGCCCACGGCCTCGTCGCCCTCGACTGGCACAGCGGCAACCGCTCGGTGCTCGTCGACCACGAGCTGAGCGGCGTCATCGTGGGCCAGACGCTCAGCACGACGCCCGAAGAGGGCTACCGCGCGCTGCTCGAGGCCACGGCCTTCGGCACCCGCCGCATCGTGCAGGCCTTCGAAGAGTCCGGGGTGCCGGTCACCGAGTTCATCGCCGCGGGCGGCCTGCTCAAGAACGCGCACCTCATGCAGACCTACAGCGACGTGCTGCGCCTGCCGATCTCGACCATCACGAGCGAGCAGGGTCCCGCCCTCGGGTCGGCCATCCACGCCGCCGTCGCCGCGGGCGCCTACCCCGACATCCGGTCGGCGGCCGAGGCCATGGGCAGCGTCGACCGGGCGACCTACGTGCCCGACGAGGCGGCCGCCGACGCGTACGACGCGCTCTACGCCGAGTACCTCCTGCTGCACGACTGGTTCGGTCGGGGCGGCAACGACGTGATGCACCGCCTGCGCGCGATGCGTCGTGAGGCGACCCGCGCCTCCTCGGGTCCCTCGGCGACCGCCGGGAGCGCCCGGGGCACGGACGCGGTCGAGCAGGACGCCACCGCGTCCGCCACGAGCGACGCGCAGGTGACCGCATGACCGGCTGGATCGACCGCTCGACGCAGGCGGCCATCGACGCGACCCGAGAAGACGTCGCGACGCTGCACGCCGAACTCGTGCGCTACGGGCTCGTCGTCTGGACGGGCGGCAACGTCTCGGGTCGCGTGCCCGGCACCGACCTCTTCGTCATCAAGCCGAGCGGCGTGCTCTACGACGACCTGACGGCTGAGAACCAGATCCTCTGCCGCCTCGACGGCACCGTGGTCGAGGGCACTCCGGGCAGCGACCGCAGCCCGTCGAGCGACACCGCCGCGCACGCCTACGTCTACCGCACCATGCCGCACGTCGGGGGAGTGGTGCACACGCACTCGACCTACGCCACGGCCTGGGCCGCCCGCGGCGAGGCGATCCCGTGCGTCATCACGGCGATGGCCGACGAGTTCGGCGGCGAGATCCCCGTCGGGCCGTTCGCCATCATCGGCGACGACTCGATCGGCCGCGGCATCGTCGCGACCCTCGAGGGGCACCGCAGCCGGGCCGTGCTCATGCAGAACCACGGCGTGTTCACGATCGGCAAGGACGCCCGCGACGCGGTCAAGGCCGCCGTCATGACCGAGGACGTCGCGCGCACCGTCCACATCACCCGCCAGCTCGGCGAACCCATCCCCATCCCGGCAGAGAGCATCGACGCCCTCTTCGACCGGTACCAAAATGTCTACGGCCAAGCGCCGGCAGGAGAACTGAAGTGACGAACGACATCCTCGACCCCACCGCCTTCCTCGCCTCGCGAGAGGTGTGGTTCCTCACCGGCAGCCAGGGCCTCTACGGCGAAGAGACGCTGAAGCAGGTCGCCGACCAGTCGCGTGCCATCGCCGACGAACTCGCCGCCGCCTCCGACGTGCCCGTGCGCCTCGTCTGGAAGCCCGTGCTGACCGACGCCGACGCGATCCGTCGCACCATGCTCGAGGCGAACCTCGACGACTCGGTCATCGGCGTCACGGCCTGGATGCACACGTTCAGCCCGGCCAAGATGTGGATCGGCGGCCTCGACGCGCTGCGCAAGCCGCTGCTCCACCTGCACACGCAGGCGAACGTCGCGCTGCCCTGGGCCGACATCGACTTCGACTTCATGAACCTCAACCAGGCCGCCCACGGCGACCGCGAGTTCGGCTACATGCAGACCCGTCTCGGCGTGCCGCGCAAGACGGTCGTCGGCCACGTCAGCGACCCGCGCGTGCAGCAGCAGGTGGGCACCTGGATGCGCGCCGCCGCGGGGGCCTCGGCCATGCGCTCGCTCAAGCTGGCCCGCTTCGGCGACAACATGCGCTTCGTCGGCGTGACCGAGGGCGACAAGACCGAGGCCGAGCTGGCCTTCGGCGTCCAGGTCAACACCTGGGGCGTCAACGAGCTGGCCGAGGCCGTCGCCGCGGCGTCCGAGACGGCGATCGACGAGCTCGTCGCGGTGTACGAGGCCGAGTACGACGTCGTCCCCGCGCTGCGAGCCGGTGGCGAGCGTCACCAGTCGCTGCGTGACGGTGCCGCGATCGAGATCGGTCTGCGCTCGTTCCTCGAGGCCGGCGGGTTCAGCGCCTTCACCACGAACTTCGAAGACCTGGGCGCACTGAAGCAGCTGCCCGGCCTCGCGGTCCAGCGCCTGATGGCCGAGGGCTACGGCTTCGGGGCCGAGGGTGACTGGAAGACCTCGGTGCTGGTGCGTGCGGCCAACGTGATGGGCGCCGGGTTGCCGGGTGGCGCCTCCTTGATGGAGGACTACACGTACCACCTCGTGCCCGGCGAGGAGAAGATCCTCGGGGCGCACATGCTCGAGGTCAGCCCGGCGCTGACGTCGGGGCGCGCCTCGCTCGAGGTGCACGCGCTCGGCATCGGCGGCAAGGACGACCCGGTGCGCCTGGTCTTCTCGGCCGACCCCGGCCCGGCCGTCGTCGTCGCGATGAGCGACGTGCGCGACCGGTTCCGCCTGACGGTCAACGTGGTCGACGTGGTCGACCCCGACGAGGACCTGCCGAACCTGCCGGTGGGGCGCGCGGTGTGGAAGCCCCGGCCGTCGTTCGCCGTGTCGGCCGAGGCATGGCTGACGGCCGGCGCCGCCCACCACACGGTGATGTCGACCGCGGTCGGGCTCGAGGCCTTCGAAGACCTCGCGCGCATCGTCGAGACCGAGCTGCTCGTCATCGACGAGGACACCCGCATCCGCGACTTCCGTCACGAGGTCGCCTGGAACGCCGCGTACCACCGCCTCGCCCGCGGCCTGTAGGCCTCGCGGCTCGCGCGTCTCGCGCAGGTCGCGCATCGAGTGGTCCCGGATCGTCCTTCGCCCCACGGCGGACGACGGTGCGGGACCACTCGTCGTTGCGATGGCCGGGCCCGCTCGTCGGGCGTTGGCCCCGAGGAGGCGCGGGTCTAGATCCAGCCGAGATCTCGCGCGTCCGAGGCGGCCCGTCCGCGGTCGGGCGCCCCGACCTTGCGGACGGCGGACGAGATCAGGTTGCGCACCGTGCCCTCGGCGAGGTGCAGTTCGGCGGCGCACTGTCGGGTCGAGAGCGACCGGTCGACGAGGCGGAGGACGTCACGCTCGCGTGCCGTGAGCGGGCACGCCTCGGCGCGGAGGACCGTGGCGGCCAACCTCGGGTCGACGTGGTCTTCTCCGGCAGCCGTGCGCCGGACCACGGCGAGGAGTTCGTCGATGCTGGCCCGCTTCGAGACGACCGCGCCGATGCCCGACCGGACGATCTGACGGACGAGGACGGCGGGCAAGCGGCGACCCAGGACCACGACGGCATCGTGCCCCTGGCGCAGTCGCCGGGCGTCGTCCACGACGTCGGGGTGGTCGTCGGCGTCTATGACCAGCACGCTTCGGGGGGGAGGCCCCGGTTCGGAGGCGGGCTTCGCGGGGTCGTGCATCGTGACGGGTGTCAGCCCCGGCGTGACACGGATGCACGCCTCGATCGCCGACCGCGTGAGCACATCGTCGGCGACCACGCGAACTCCGATCGTTCCGTCGTGTGCCAAGGCATCCCCCACTCGTCGTCGAATTCATGACCAGTATGTCTCATGACGTCGACGTGACGCATGCGTAGTGATTTCGTGACGGCCGTGACTTTCCAGTCGAGCTGCCGATGCCGAGACTCGGAGGTGTCCAGTCGATTCGACGTGGGAGGAGGGAACGCATGAACAAGATCGAGAGCACGACGCTCAAGCCGGGTAGCGCAGCACGCTGCAACGGCGGGTGCCTCTGCACCTGACAGCCGAGGCGGGCCGCCCGTCGGGCGGTCCGCCTTCTCTGTCAGTCCGGTGACCGCATCTCCCGAAAGTCGACATGTCCCTTCCCGTCTTCACCCTCTTCGAGGTCGTCCGATACGAACGTCTCTGGTCGGCGCTCCGCGCCGCCGGGCCCGCTGCAGCGTGGCGACTCATGAACGACATCGCCCGGTTCGACCTGCCCGCCTACGACTCGATCGCTGACCCGTCCGACACGAGCGCCGGCATGGCGGCCAAGGCCCGTGCCGCCATGGGGGGCTTGCCGGGTCTCGCCTCCGTCGACATCGACGCTGCAGCTGGACGATACGGCGACTACGGGCCTCGGATGCAATTCGAGTCGACGTTCGTCACGCTGTGGCTCGACGACCGAGCTCGGCTGGACGAGGTCGTCGAGGTTCGTGGCGGCGAGCACCTCGACGAGGCGATGGAGCACGGCCGTGGTGCCCTGGCCCTGCCTCTGCACTTCGGGGCGTCCTACGTCGTCCCGCCGATCGTCGCGCACCGACACCCCACGCGCTTCGTCTTCAACAGGATGAACTTCGACGAGCTCCGGGATCGGGCGTTTCCCTCTCTCGATGTCGACGCCTTCGCCGTCGACGACGACGCGACCTTCCGAAATGGGCTCCAGGCGCTGAGAGATGGACTCGTCTTCGCGATGTTCCCCGAGTTCGACCCCAGAGGCCGAGGCCGTCACCACACCGTCGTCCCGTTCCTGGGGGCTTCCGTCTTCGCGCCGCAGGGGCCGGCCCTCATGAGTCGTGCCGCGGGCGCACCCATGCTCCCGATGCACCTCGACCGGACGGGAGAAGCACAGTTCGTCCTGACGATCCACCCGGCGATTCCGGCCCCGACAGATGACGTCGAGGTCCAGGGGTCAACGGTCGCGTTGTGGCGACTCATCGAGAGGCTCATCCTCGACGGCCGCGCCGGCGACTGGGAGATGTGGACCGACTTCGATCTGATGCGGACGGAGTCGGCGGCGTGACCACGGTTCCGCTCGTCGAGATCCGAGAAGTGTCACGGCTCTTCGAGAGCGGTGGCGGGAGACCGCCCGCCGTCGACCGTGTCTCGTTGGACCTTCACGAGGGCGCGATCGTCGCGATCGTCGGTCGCTCCGGCTCGGGCAAGTCGACTCTGGTGCAGATGGTCGGTGCCCTCGACACCCCCGATCACGGACAGATCGTCTTCGACGGAATGACCCTTTCCTCCCTCTCCGAGGCGGAGCGCACCGTCCTGCGTAGAGATCGCATCGGATTCGTCTTCCAGGACTCCCACCTCGTCCCGACCCTGTCGGTGCTCGAGAACGTCGCGCTCACGTCACTCGTCGCGGGAAGACGCCGCTCGGAATGGGCGGATCGAGCGCACGCGCTACTCGATGAACTCGGCCTCGACGGTCTCGGGCCGGCTCGTCCGGCCACTTTGTCGGGCGGAGAGGCCCAGCGTGTGGCCCTGGCTCGCGCGCTCTTCTCCCGTCCGTCTCTCGTCCTCGCGGACGAACCGACCGGCGCGCTGGACAGTGCGACCTCACGGGATGTCCTGAGGCTGCTCCGGGCCGTGGTCGTGGACGACCAGGCATCAGCGGTCGTGGTGGTCACCCATGACCTCGAGACCGCCTGCATCGCCGACAGGATCATCGTCCTGCGAGACGGCCGAGTCATCGCCGACGAACGCTTCACACCGGCGGCCACAACCGACAGCGCCGAGGGGAGGGCCCATGAAGAACGCGTTCGCGCTTGGTTGGCGGAACATCGCTGACGGACGGCGGCGGGCGGGGCTCACCGCCCTCACGGCAGCCTTGGGGGTCGCCCTTCTCACGGCAGCACTCGTCACCGGGCTGACGGCGCGCCAGACGGTCGTCGACGGGATCGACTCATTGCTCACGTTCGGGGACGTCGGCATCGTCCCCGCGGTCGATCGCGAGTTCGTCGACGAGGGTCTCGTGGACGCACTCGCCGCCGATCCCGGTGTCGTGTCGTCGCTCCCGACCCTGAGTCGAGAGACGGTCGCCGTCGGCACGACGGGTGAGGCGGACACCCTCCTCCTGACCGGTGCCCCGGCCGGGCCGGACTCGCTCGCCTCCCGGGTGGTCACCGACGGTCGAGCTCCTCGGCCGGGCTCGGACGAGCTCCTGGTGCCGACCGATGTCGCAGACCGCATGAGCGCCTCCCTGGGGAGTCGGATCTCGTTGACGACTCCCTCGGGCGTCCGCTCGTTCGACGTGGTGGGGCTCGTCGACCCCCGGTCGTTGGGTGTCTTCGCCCGGGACAACGTCTTCACCGACCTCGACGTGGTCCAGAGGGCGTTCGGGCTCGAGGGTGACCTCACCCGTCTCGACCTCGAGCTCGATCCTGCAGTCGCGTCCACCTGGGCAGCAGAACACCGAGCGGCGCTCCCGGCCGGAGCCGTCTTCCAGGACACGTCGGCCGTGGCAGACGGCCTCGGTCCCATCGAAACGGCCGTGACGACGGTCATGGCAGGGCTCGCTCTGGTCGCCCTCGCCGTGTCGGCACTGCTCGGTTCACTGGCGAGCACGGCTGCCGTCCGGGCACGGCGCCGCACCTACGGTGTGATGCTGGCCACGGGCGCGTCGACGCGGTGGTTGGTCTCGTCGGTCGGCGCCGAGGTCACCATGGTCGCAGCGGCCGGAACGGTCGTGGGCGTCGCGGTCGGCGTCGCCGGCGCTGCGGTGGTGATGAGTCGGACGGACGGGGCGACTCCGTCTCTGTCGACTCTCACCCTCTCGGTCGGTCTCGGTGTGCTGGCCGGAGCGATCTCCGCCGTGCTCGGAGCCCGCCGAGCCGTCGCCGACGTCCGTCGAATTTCGCCGGCGTTCGTCGTGAGGGGCGTCGACCCCGCAGACGGGTCGACCGGATCGTTGCCGCGGCGACGAGCCGTCGCGGGCGTCGTGGTCGCGTCGCTCTCGGCGATGGTGATCTGGGCCCTCGACACAGGCGCCTTCCTCGACGCTCTGGGCCTGGTCGCCCTGGCAGCCTGCGCGCTGGCGCTCTCCCGCCTCGCGATCGCGCCCTTGGCTGCACTGGCGGCCAGGCTCCAGTGGGCAGCCGACCTGGCGCGTCGCCGACCGACCCGCGGCAGGTCGACGGTGACCGGGGCCCTCACCCTTGTCGTCTTCGGTGCGGTGTCGCTCGCCACATCCGTCGGTGCCGTCGCCTCCGCGACAGGGGAACAGATCGATCGGCAGTTCGGGGCCGACGTGCAAGTCACCTCGGTCGTGCCCTTGTCGGACGACGCCGAGCCGACGATCGCCGTCGACGGCGTCCGGGACGTCGCGCGGTCGGTGTCCGGAGAGGCCACCGTCCGGTCCGCGTCCGCCGAACTCGACGTGCCCTTCCAGGCCGTCGACCCCGAGACCTGGTTCGACGTGTCGGGGCTCGCGTGGTCCGCCGGCGGCGGATCGAGAGGTGTCGAGTTGCTGAGGGCCGGTGGGGGGATCGCCCTGCCGAGGGGGGTCGCCGAGTCCCTGACGGTGGCCCCGGGCGACGAGGTCGTCGTGTCGGCCGGGGGGACCCAGGTGCCCCTCGAAGTCGTCGGGCTCTTCACCTCGGTGGCCACGGGGCAACAGGTCGTCATCGACCGCAGGACGGCGCGGGAACTCGGTGTCACGGGGGTCTCTCGGTGGGACGTGTCGGCAAACGACGGGGTCAACGTCGCCGACTTGTCAGACCGCATCACCGCTCAGGTGGTCGGTGTGCCCGGTGTCGACGTCATCACTGCCGAGGCGACGAGGGATCGAGCCGCCTCCGAGACGGCAGCCCTCACCGCAGGACTCTTCGCCGCGGTGACGGTGACGCTGGCCCTCGGGGCGCTGGGCGCCAGCAGCACGTTGAGCCTCGACGTCGAAGCGCGGCGCGGTGAACTCGCCGTGCTCCGCACCGTGGGGTGCCGACGTCGCGGCGTCGGTGCTCTCGTCGCCTGGGATGCCACCGTGATCGCCGTGGCGTCGCTGAGTGCGGGACTGCTCCTCGGCTCGTTCGGGGGTGCTTTCGGGACACGGATCGTCTCGAGGCTCCTCGGCGTGGGGGTCGACCCGGCGGTCGAACCTGCGACGACCGCGGGAATCGTCGGCGTGACGGCGATCGCTCTCGCCTTCGCCGCCGTGGGTCCGGTCCTGCGGGCCTCCCGCACGGAGCCCCTGACGATTCTGAGGGGCACGTCATGAGCGGTGATGCGAGATCGGGCTCAACCGCTCGCCCCCGTCTGCGAGACAGCATCGTCGTCGTCCAGCTCACCGACGGCCGTCTGCAATTCAGGGCCACGTACGAGCGGGTCGTGTCGACCTTCTCCGTCGAACCCTGGGTAGCGGACCTCGTCCCGCTGCTCGACGGGACTCGCACGCCGGTGCAGCTCGCCCAGACGCTTTCCTTGCGTGATCGCGGAGCGCTCGAGAACGTGCTGCAGGTCCTCGAATCCGAACGCTTCCTGGCGTCGGAGGTGTCGTCCACCGATCGTGCCACGAGGCATTCGCGTCAACTGCAACTCTTCGACGAGATGATCTCGGCCGGTGAACTGTCCGCAGTTGCTCGAGGACACGACGCCACGACGATCCAGAGCCGGCTCACCGGTGCGTGCGTGGTCGTGGTCGGCGTCGGTGGCGCTGGTTCGTGGGTCGTGCAATCGCTGGCCTCGGCGGGGGTGGGAAAGCTCGTGCTCATCGATCCCGACCTCGTCGAACTCTCCAATCTGAACCGGCAGGTGCTCTTCGATTCCGGTGACATCGGACGAGTCAAGGTCGACGCAGCCGCAGAGCGAGTCGCCGAGATCGACGCGGACATCGCCGTCGACGTCCGGCGCATTCGGGTGGACACCCCGGAACAGCTCGCGACCCTGCTCTCCGGCGCCGATCTCGTCGTGAGTTGCGCAGACCAGCCCTCGGTGCCCGTCGTGGCCGACGTCGTGGCGACGGCGAGCACCGCGGTCGGTGTCCCGCACATCGTCGGAGGCGCGTACGGCGCCCTGCTCGGGGTGCCGGGTGTCACCGTCCTGCCCGGCCGAACGACGTGCTGGTCGTGCATCCGTGCCGCGACAGCCGACGACCACGGACGTGCCGCGCGAACGCTGAAGGGCTCATCGCCCGGCGGTTCAGCCGCCCCGCTGGCCGGCGTGGTGGGGAACATGACGGCATGGGAGGCGCTCCGGATTCTGCTCGGAGCGCCACCGGCACTGGCCGGAGGTGTCCGCGAGGTCGATCTCGCCAGCTTCGACAGCGTCTGGCGTCCGATCCCACCACGTCTCGGATGCGGATGCGTTCCATCGTCCGAGACGACCGGTTCGACCTGACGATCGCCGAGACCGGGCATACGGCGACGCCCGTCGTTGTTCACCCCCGCATGAGCATTCCCCTCTCGATCCTCGACCTCGCCCCCGTCGCACCCGGTCAGACCGTGCGCGAGAGCTTCGCGGCCTCCGTGGCCCTGGCGCAGCAGGCCGAGGCGAGCGGGTACCGGCGGGTCTGGTACGCCGAGCACCACAACATGGCGTCCATCGCCTCGAGCGCGACGTCGGTGCTGATCGCCCACATCGCGAGCCAGACGTCGACCATCCGCCTCGGCTCCGGCGGCGTCATGCTGCCGAACCACTCGCCGCTCGCCATCGCCGAGCAGTTCGGCACCCTCGAGACCCTGCACCCGGGCCGCATCGACCTCGGCCTCGGCCGCGCTCCCGGCAGCGACCAGGCCACCTTCCGCGCCATGCGCCGCGACCCCTCGTCGTCCGAACGCTTCCCGCAGGACGTCGTCGAGTTGCAGGCCTTCCTCGCGGGGGAGTCCCGCGTCGCCGGCGTCCAGGCCGTCCCCGGTGCCGGCACGAACGTGCCGCTGTACATCCTCGGCTCGTCGCTCTTCGGCGCGAAGCTCGCCGCTGCCCTCGGCCTGCCCTACGCGTTCGCCTCGCACTTCGCGCCCGGCGACCTGATCGACGCCGTCTCGGCCTACCGCCGCGAGTTCCAGCCGTCGACCCAGCTGAGCGAGCCGTACGTGCTCGCCGCCGTCAACGCGGTCGTCGCCGACGACGCGGACGAGGCCGACGCCCAGTTCGCCACCATGAAGCGCCAACGGCTGATGATGCTGCTGCGCCAGAGCGGCCAGATCGACCCCACGCGCGAGTTCGGCGACGACGAACTCGACCACCTGCTCCGCACCCCCGTCGGCCAGCACGTCCAGACCATGACGACCTACACGGCCGTCGGCACGCCCGGCGACGCCCGCGAGTACATGGAGCAGTTCGCCCGCACCGCCCAGGCCGACGAGCTGATCGTCGCGCACGCGGCCTCGTCGTCGGAGGCGCGCCTCCGGTCGGTCGCGCTCCTCGCCGACGCGATGCAGCTGGCCCCCGCCGCCGCGTAGCCCCCGCGCCTCCGGGCGAGACGCGCTGCGCCCCGCTTGCCGGACACCGCCGGGTGGACGAGACACCGAGAGATGCGACGGTGTCCAGTCCGCTCGGCGGTGTCTTCGTCGGAGCAGCCCGTGGCCACGCCTCGGTCGCTACGGCGCGGTGAAGAGGAAGACGAACACGACGGCGACGGGCTGCAGGGCCGCCCCGCCGAGCAGCATCGTGCGGCGCAACCACGGGCGCGACGAGATCGCGGGTGTGCCGAGCACGGGGCTGAGCGGCATGAGCAGCCGGAACAGGCTCTGCTGCGGCAGGAACACCGCGACGAGGTAGGCGAAGAACCCCGCGACGAACGCGACGACCTCGTGGCCGAGCCGCAGGGTCGAGCGGCGGGTCATCCAGAACGTGACCGACGCGATGATGGCCAGCACGAGCACGATGCCCCCGATGCCCAACCAGCGGCCGGCGAGCAGGAACCACGGCGTCAACGGCACGAACGCCGGGCGGCCGACGTAGTCGACCCACCAGGCCATCTCGGTCTCGAGGTAGGCGTCCGACTGTCCCGTGACGACGTGGGCGACGACCGGCCACGCGAGTCCCGCCGCGGCCATCGCCAGCCCCGCCACGACGATCGTCGTCAGCTCGCGCGTCGGCATCCGGCCGCCGACGACGAACTCGCGCAGACCGGCCCAGCCGCGGCGGGCCGACGTGCGGGCGGCGAGGACGAGCGCAGGAGGCGCGGTGCCGATCCCGGCGATCCGTCGCGTCCCAGCGACCCCGGTCGACCGCGTCGTCGCAGCGCCGGCCGCCTCCGAGGCCACCGGCCGGGCCTCGGGCCGTTCCCGCTCGGTGTGCCAGCGCACGATCAGGTGGATGCCGAGCGCCAACGCCAGGGCGAGCGCCCCGGGGCGGACGAACGACGCGACGATGCCCGCCGCCGCCACGAGCGGGTAGTTCCGCCGCTGCATGGCGAGCAGGCCGCCGAACATCAGCAGCAGGAAGAGGCTCTCGGCGTAACCGACCGACATGACGAAGGCCATCGGCCCGAAGCAGAACAGCAGCACGGCCCAGAGGGCGCCGGTGTGTCCGACCTTCGTCACGAGCAGGCGGTAGAGGACGATCGCCGCACCCGCACCGAACACGGTGGCGAGCAGGGGGGCGGCGACGGTGAAGTCCATGCCCGTGGCCACCATCAGCAGGTGGCAGAGGTACGGGAAGACCGGCAGGAACGCCCACTCGTTCGGCAGCACCTGGCCCGCGGCGTCGGTGGGCAGGCTCGACGGGTAGCCGTGCAACGCGATGGTGCGGTACCGGTCGGCGTCCCACGACGACGTGAAGTCGAGGAAGCTGCGGTCGCTGCCCGGCGTGATGAAGGTCGCCCCGGCGAGTTTCGCGACCTCGTAGACGGCGAAGAGGACGCTCGTCGAGAACAGCCGCGACGCGAGGTAGACGACGAGCACGCTGCGCCAGCTGCCCGACAACCGACCGGCCAGATCGACGGAGAAAGCGGGTCGGCGCAGCCTCGCCGCCGACGGCGACGCGATCGTCTCGCGGCTCACCGCCCCGCCCCGTGTCCGGTCATCTGGACGACGCTACCAAGAGTCGGCTGGGACGGGGCAAGATCGACCCATGCCCCTTCCGTCCTTCGCCGCCCTCGGGATCGACGACGTGGCGGTCGCGGTCTACCGTCACGTCGTCGCCGGGGCCGGGGTGGCGGACTCCGCGGGAACGGCGGCCGGGCCGACGCCCGAGGCCGTGGCACGGGCCGTGCACCTCGACGAGGCGACGGCCCTGGCCGCCCTGGAGCGCCTCCGTTCGCTCGGGCTCGTCCAGCGGTCGGCGGGTGGCGACGGCTACGGCGCGGTCGACCCCCGCGTGGCCGTCCCGGCCGTCGTCGCGGCGCGGGCCGACGCACTCGTCGAGGTGCGCGCGGCGGTGCCCGAACTCGGGGCGCTCTTCGACGAGGGCCGCCGCCCGCGCGACGCGGACGAGCTGACCCGGGTCGTCGTCGGTCACGCGGCCGTGGGCGACTGGTACTCACGGCTCGAGCACCGCGCGACCACCGACTTCGTCGCCTTCGACCGTCCGCCCTACGTGGTCGCGTCGAACGAGTCCACCCAGCGGGTGGCCCTCGGGCGCGGGGTGCGGTGGCGGGCGGTCTACACGGTCGCCAGCATCTCGGCCGACGGCAGCTGGCAGGGCGTGCACCGCCTCGGCGCCGACGGCGAGGAGGCCCGCATCACGCACGACCTGCCGGTCAAGCTCGCCGTCGCCGACCGCCGGGTCGCCCTCGTCTCGATCGGCCACGACCCCGACCGGCCCGAGGCGCTCGTGACCGAGTCCGAGCCGCTCGTCGCCGCGCTCCACGACCTGTTCGAGGCCCGGTGGCGCAGCGCGTTGCCCGTGCCCGGCACCCCGGGGGCCGGTCGTGCCGCCGTCGACTGGGCCTCGGTGGCCGCGCGACTGGCGGCGTCGTCGACGTCGACCGTGACGTCGCCGTCCGGCGTCGCCACCCCGTCCCGGGACCAGGAGGCGCGGCTCGCGATGCGACCCCCCACCCCCGCCGAGCGCGACCTGCTCGCCCTCGTGGCGGCGGGGGCGACCGACGAGGTGATCGCGGGTCAGCTCGGCATCTCGTCCCGCACGCTCCGGCGGCGCCTGCACGCCCTCTTCGACGAGCTCGGCGCGAGCAACCGGTTCCACGCCGGTGTCGAGGCCGCCCGCCGCGGCTGGGTCTGAGTCGGCCGACGCCCAGCCTGCTCACGGCTCACCCATCGGGTCGCCTCGGTAGCGTCCCGGACGTGACCGATCTGCGCCGTCCCGAGCCGTCGTGCTGAGGCTCTCCCTGGTGTCGGCAGGCACCCTCGCCGCCGTCTACGCGGTGGCGGGCGCGCTCGTGGCCCGGACGCTGCGTCGCCCACGCCGGGCACGCACCTGGTGGCGGTGGATCGCCGGAGCCGCCGCCCTGGGGGCCGGGCTCGGCGCCTTGGTCACCTGGTGGCTCGGAGACGTCGAGGACGTCCTCGACGTCTCGCCCACCTGGGTCGACCGACTCTGGGTCGGGGCCCTGCTGGCGGTCGTCGGCACGGCCGTGGTCGCCCTGGTCCGCGGAGGCGCCGGCCGCCGGGTCCTCGCCGCGTCGACGGTCGTCGTGATGGCCCTCGCCACGGGACTCGCGATCAACCGGGACGGCGGGCTCTTCCCGACCGTGGGCGCGTTGCTCGGCATCTCGGACGTCCCGGCGCTCGTCGTCCCGGCCGCGCAGACGGCGGCGGTGCGGGCCGGCCGGACGTCGACCCCGGCCGCCCTCGACCTGGGTCGCACCTGGCGCGCGCCCGCCGACCTGCCGTCGCGAGGACGGCTCGGCAGCGTCGCCATCCCGGCGACCGTGTCCCACTTCGACGCGCGGGACGCCCTCGTCTACCTGCCGCCCGCCGCCCTCGTGGCCGATCCGCCGCCCCTGCCCGTCGACGTGGTCCTGTCCGGACAGGGCCCGGGTGCCGCCCCCGAGAACCTCGTCGACGCCGGCCGGATGGTCGAGACGCTCGACACCTTCGCCCGCGCGCACGACGGCCTCGCGCCGATCGTCGTCATGCCCGACCAGCTCGAGCGACCGACGAACAACCCGATGTGCGTCGACGGGCCGCTCGGACACAGCGAGACCTACCTGACGGTCGACGTGCCCCGCTGGATCATGAGCCATCTCTCGGTGCAGGCACCCGGCCGGGCGTGGGCGGTGTCGGGCTTCTCGCAGGGCGGCACCTGCTCGCTCCAGCTGGCGGCCAGTCATCCCGAGCTCTTCGCCTCGTTCGTCGACGTCTCGGGGCAGATCGGGCCGCGGCTCGACGGGGGAGCGCGGGCGACGGTGGAGCGCGGCTTCGGCGGCGACCGGGCGGCCTACGCCGCGGCCCAGCCACTCGCCGTGCTGGCCGCACGAGCCCCCTACTCCGACAGCGCCGGGTTCTTCGCGGTCGGCGAGACCGACGCGCGCTACGGGCCCGTGATGCCCGTCGTCTCGGCGGCCGCCCGGGCCGCGGGAATGGACGTCACCCGCGAGGTGGTACCCGGCAGCGGCCACGACTGGGCCACGACGTCCCGTGGGCTCGGCACGGGGACCGCGTGGGCGGCGGCGCGGCTCGGGCTGACGAGGCCGTAGCGGGGCGCGGCGAGGCGACCGTCCGCCGAAGGGGGGACGGCGTCGGTGCCCCACCCGCGCCTCCTCGTGTGAACTCTCTGGCCGAAGCTGGTCACTGGCCGGTTTCGGCCATGGCCCCCACTAGAGGGCCACGGACATTCACAGGTAGTTCTTATGGATCGACCGCGGCCCGGGGCTGCGGCGCACCCCCGACAGCACGCTCCGCACGGCGTGCATCGAAAGGCGATCCGTGATCACACCATCCGGCCGACGCAGGCCGACCGCTCCGCCCCGCACCCGCCTCCGTGGCGGATTCGCCACACTGCTGGCCACCGGCGTCGTCGCCGCGGGCCTCGTCGCGGTGCCGGCCACCGCCTCCTACGCCGCGGACGGCCCGGCCGTCGTGGGCGACAGCCAGTTCGCCGACGGCAAGTACATCGTCACGCTGCGTGAGCCGGCGGCGGCGACCTACGAGGGCGGCCAACCGGGCCTCGCCCGCACCGCCGTGCCCGAGGGCAGCGACCTGGACGCGCAGAGCGCCCCCGTGCAGGACTACGCCGAGCACCTGAAGGGCGTCCAACAGGACGTCGCGGAGGCGGCCGGCGCGACCGTCGAGGCGAGCTACGCCATCACGACGAACGCCTTCACGGCCGACCTCACGGCCGCCCAGGCCGCGAAGCTCGCGAGCGACCCCTTGGTCGCCGCCGTCTCGAAGAACGAGCTGCTCAAGCTGCAGGCGACGCCTTCGACCGAGTTCCTCGGCCTCGGCGACGCCGAGGGGAACGGCGGCGTCTGGGATGCCGTCGGCGGACGCGAGAAGGCCGGCGAGGGAGTCGTCGTCGGCATCATCGACTCGGGCATCGCGGCGGGCAACGCCTCGTTCGCCGGTGACCCCCTGGGGTCCGCCAGCGACACCGAGCCCCACCTCGACGGCGACCGGACGGTCTTCGCCAAGGGCGACGGCGGGACCTTCACCGGCGTGTGCCAGACCGGCGTGCAGTTCGACGCGGGCGACTGCAACACGAAGCTGATCGGTGCGCGCTACTTCGTCGACGGCTTCGGCGTCGGCAACATCGGCACCGAGGAGCAGGGCGAGTACCTGTCACCCCGTGACGGCAACGGCCACGGTTCCCACACGGCGTCGACCGCCGCGGGCAACGCCGACGTCGAGGCCACCATCGGCGACCGCTCGTTCGGCACCGTCTCGGGCGTCGCCCCGGCCGCCAAGATCGCGGCCTACAAGGTCTGCTGGGACGGCCCCGACCGCGTCGCCACCGACGACGACGGCTGCGCCACGCTCGACCTGATCGCCGCCATCGAGGCCGCGGTCACCGACGGCGTCGACGTCATCAACTACTCGATCGGCGGAGGCGGGGCCACGAGCACCTTCTCGGCCACCGACCAGGCGTTCCTCGGCGCGGCTTCGGCCGGCGTCTTCGTGGCGGCCTCGGCCGGCAACGACGGCCCGACCGCGACCACCGCCGACAACGCCGCACCCTGGATCACCACGGTCGCGGCGTCGACGATCCCCAGCTACGGCGCGACCGTGCAGACCGCCGACGGCACCGACTACCTGGGCGGTTCGATCACCGTGCCGACCGGCACGGACGGCCTGACGGGCGACTTCGTCTCGTCGACCGCCGTCGCGGCCGCCGGTGCGGACGCCACCGCGGTGACCCTCTGCGCACCGAACACGCTCGACCCCGCGAAGGCCGCCGGCACGATCGTGCTCTGCGACCGAGGCGTCTACGACCGCACGGCCAAGTCGGCCGAGGTCGAGCGCGCCGGCGGCATCGGCATGGTGCTCGTCAACCCGACGAGCAGCTCGGTCGACCTCGACGAGCACGCCGTGCCCACCGTCCACCTCGACGCGGACGACTACGACGCGATCCACGCGTACGCCGACACCGAGGGCGCCACCGTCACCCTGCTCGACGGCAACCCGGGTGCCCTGCCCGAGCCCGCCACCCCGCAGATCGCCGGCTTCTCGTCGCGCGGTCCGGTGACGGCCGACGGCGGCAACCTGCTCAAGCCCGACATCTCGGCCCCCGGCGTGGCGATCCTCGCCGACGGCGCCAACGCGCAGGGTGAGCCCGGCACGTACGAGTTCCTCTCGGGAACGTCGATGTCGTCCCCGCACATCGCCGGTCTGGCCGCGCTGTACCTCTCGAAGAGCGTGCACCCCGACTGGACCCCCGACGAGGTCAAGTCGGCCATGATGACGACCGCCTACGACCTCGTCGGCGAGGACGGCGCTCCGACCCAGGACGTCTTCGCCCAGGGCGCCGGGCACGTCGACCCGACCGCGTTCCTCGAACCGGGGCTGCTCTACGAGAACGGGCCGGCCGACTGGCAGGCCTACGTCGACTCGATCGACACCGTCGAGGGCACCGACTCGTCGCTCAACCTCGCGTCGATCAGCGTCGGCTCGCTGGCCGGCACCGCGCAGGTCACGCGCACCGTCACCTCGACCGGGGCGGGCACCTACACGGTCGCCCCGATCGAGATGGACGGAGTCACGGCCACGGTCGAACCCTCGACGTTGACGTTCGGCGCCGCGGGCGAGAAGCAGGACTACACGGTCACATTCACCCGCACGACGGCCGCGCTCGACCAGTTCACGACCGGCTACCTCACCTGGTCCGACGGGACCCACGACGTGCGCAGCCCGCTCGCCGTGCGCCCCGTCCAGCTGCAGGCCCCGGCCGAGGTGGCCGGCGAGGGTGCCACGGGTGAGAAGGCGTTCGACGTCACGGCCGGCGACGCTCTCGAGCTGCCGCTCACGACCGAGGGCCTCGCCGCCGGTCAGGTCACGTCCGGTTCGGGCACGGCGGGCGCCGCAGCGGCCGAGACGCCGGTCACGATCGCCGAGGGCACCACCCACGCGCGCTTCGTGCTCGACAGCGCGGACGACACCGCGGACCTCGACCTGCTCCTGTACACGGCCGGCGCCGACGGTGCGCCCGACCAGCTCGCGGCCTCCTCGGCGACGGGTTCGGCCGACGAGCAGATCGACCTCGACGCCCCCGCGGCGGGCGAGTACGTCCTGCTGGTCGACTTCTACAGCGGTGCCGGGCAGCTCGACTACACGCTGACCTCGTACCTGCTCGACCCGGCGACGGCCGTCGGAGGCCTCACGGTCGACCCGGCCACCCTCTCGGCCGGGCTGGGCGAGACGGCGACGCTGACCGCGTCCTGGACGGGCCTGCCTTACGAGCAGACCTTCCTCGGTCGCATCGCGTACGGCGACACCGGGCAGGTCACCTACCTCACGGTCGCCTCGGGCGAAGAGCCCGAGACGCCCACGCCCACCGATCCGGGCCCCGGGCCCGGTCAGCCGGGCCACCCCGGCGGCTGGAGCCTCGGCGACATCCTGCAATGGATCTGGAACGCCCTCGGCGACCTCTTCCACGGCTGGTTCCCGTGGCGCGGCTAGCACCCGCGGCCTGACGGCCTGACCCACCCGGAGGCGGTGGTCACCTTCCCCGCGAAGGCGACCACCGCCTCCTCCCGTCCCCGCACCCGCCGCGGCCCCGCACCCGCCGCGGCCCCGCACCCGCTCCGTCCCGTCCCGTCCCGTCCCGTCCCGTCCCGTTCCGTCCCGTCCCTGCCCCGCCCCGACGCCCGCCCGTCCGTGTCGGCAACTCCTGCCCCGTGCTGCGGCGCGGCTCGCCCGCCCAGGTGTCCCGCCCGCGGTGCGACAGCAGGCAGGAGTTGCCGGCGGTGCGGCGTCCGTGTCGGCAACTCCTGCCCGGTGCTGCGGCGCGGCCCGCCCGCCCAGTGTCCCGGCCCGCGGTGTGCCAGGAGGCAGGAGTTGCCAGCAAGCAAGACACCCGCACCGGGGACGCTCGTCCCCCGTCACGGGCCGGGCGTCCCCCGCAGCGGGTGGCTCGGGGGACCCTCGGCGTCGCCCGTTCCTCGTCCGGGTGATCTGTCCCCCGAATGGTGGACACTGTCAGGACCCCGGCCCTAGTTTGGGTGTCACCCGAGACGTGACGATCCCTGTTCACCCGACCCCGGCGCCGTACCCGAACACGGCGCCGGGGGAGCAGGTCGAGGCGCGCGTCTACCTCACCCGAAAAAGGCACCACCATGCATTCGCTCACCCTCGCGGGGTCTCCCCGTCGCGGGCGGAGGGCCCTGCGCCTGTCCGCCGCGCTGCTCGCCACCCTCGCCCTCGCCGGCACCGCTGCCCTGACAGGCACCGCGGCTCCGGCCCGGGCCGCCGAGATCGACGGTGCCATCACGGACGTGACGGTGACCCCGACCGCGCCGCGACAGGGCACCCAGCTCACCACGACGATCGCCTGGGAGGTGCCGGACGACACCAAGACCGGTGACACCTTCACGCTGACGCTCAGCGAGCACCTGAAGAACCTGCCCACCGACTTCGCGCTCCGCGACCCCGCCACCGGCGCGGTCGTGGCGGACGCCACCGTCGTCGGGACGCGCCCCTCCGTGGTCACGTTCACGATGACCAGCTACGCCGAGAGCCACCTCAACGTCAGTGGCAAGGCCTTCGTCAAGTCCGACTTCGAGGGTCGCACCACCCCCTCGGGTGTCCCCACGCCGTTCACGTCGACCACGAACGACGGCCGCGACTTCACGACCGTGGTCACGCCGACCGGCGTGATGCGCGGCTCGGACGTCGTGACGAAGTTCGGCACCTACACCGCTGCCGACCAGGGCCGCGTCGTGGCCGACGACTTCCTCGTCTGGAGCGTCAACACGCCGATGGGGCCGTTCGACTCGGCGACCGTGAGCGACTCGGTCCCCGCCGGGCAGACGTGGGCCTTCGATTGCGACACCGCGGTGTTCACCGAGATCCGCACCAAGACCGACGGCACCCTCGCCGCTCCGGTCGTCGTGACCCCCGCCTCCTTCGACTGCTCTGCCGCCGGGTACACGGTCTCGTGGGGCGCGCAGACCGGCACCGCGCAGTACCGTGCGGCCGTCGCCGTGAGCCTTCCGGCTCCCACCGGCACCGCCACGGCCCCGCAGACCTTCACGAACCTCGCGACGGCGTCGACCGTCCGGGCCGGTGTCGCTGCCCCCAGCCGGGTCAGCGCCTCCAAGACCCAGGCCTCGGCCGGTGGAACGGGAAGCGGAGACGTCCCCGTCTCCGCTGTGACCATCACCAAGGGTGACGCCGCGGGCAACGCGGCCGACACGGCCGCCGCCGCCGTCGTCCTCTCCGACGGGACCGCCTCGCTGGCCTACCGCGTGACCAACACGGGTGCCGACGCGCTCGCCGACGTCACGGTCTCGGACGAGGTCCTGGCCAACGGCACCGTCGACGGACTCAGCTGCGACTTCTCGCCCCTCGGCGGCCCGTCGACCGGCGTCACGTGGGCCGGGCCGTTCGCGGTCGGAGCCTCCTTCGACTGCACCGCCGCGCTGACGGGCGTCACGACCGGTGACGTCGACCACCACGACGTCGGCACCGTGACGGCCCGTGGCATCGAGTCCGGCGAGGCCGTGTCCGCCTCGAACGCCTGGTTCGCCCGAGTCGCCGCCGCGGCCGGCACGCCCACCACGCCGTCGGCCTCGCCCACGACGAACCCTGCCGCGCTCGCCGCTCCCGTGGCGGGTCCCACCGCCCCGGCCGCATCCGCCCCGGCCGTGTCGACGCCTCGACCCGCCGCCGCAGCCGCGACGACCGGTCTCGCCTTCACCGGAGCCGAGCTGGCCGGCCCGGTCGCGCTGGCCGCCCTGCTCACCCTGCTCGGCGCCGCGCTCGTCGTCACCACCCGTCGCCGCGCGGCCCGCGCAGCGCTGACCGGTGACGCCGACCGCAACCACCGCGGCGAGTAACCGTTCGACGGGGGGTGCCGGGTGCGGCGGACGTCCGGTCCGCCGCATCCGGCACCCCCCGTTCGTCCAACCTGCACATGCCCGAAACAGACGTGGACTAGGTTCGCTACTCGTGACAGAACACAACGGACACACGATGCGCGTCGTCAGCTACAACCTGCGCGAGCACACGGCCAAGGGCGAGATCCGGTCGCTCGCCGAGGACAACGACGCCGACGTGCTCTGCCTGCAAGAGGCCGACACCAAGGACATCCCCGACGAGTTCGGCGAGTTCGCCCTCGCGGCGTCGACGCACAACAACCGTCTCGGGCTCGCGGCCTACTACCGCCGCTCCCGGTTCGAGTTGTTGGGGACGAACGTCTACGCGCTCAAGAAGTCGATGCACGACCGTGTGATGTCGCCGGCGCACGAGCGTCTGCTGGCCATGCACCTGGCCGACCGGCAGAGCGGACGCGACGTGCTGATCGGATCGTTCCACGCCGCCCCGCTCACGGCCACGAACGCCCTGCGCAAGAAGCAGGTCGAGTCGGCGCACCGCCTGATGCGTGCGCTGGCTCCGGGCGTGCCGATGCTGATGGTGGGCGACTTCAACTACCCGTGGTTCCACGGCGGTCTGCGCAAGCACATCGAGCGCGACGGCTTCGTGCTGACCCGCAGCTCGACCCCGACCTACCTGGGCTACAAGTACGTCAAGGGTCACTTCGACTTCGCGACGAGCTACGACCTCAAGATCGAGGACGTCGTCACGCTCCCGGCCGGCGTCAGCGACCACCGGCCGATCCTGGTCCGCGCCCAGGGTCTCTGACCCCGCCGTCCCCGAACAGCGAACGACGGGCCCGGTCACCTCTCGGTGGCCGGGCCCGTCGTCGTGGTGCCGGGGACCGCAGGAGGCGCGGTGCGGCTGACAGCCTCACCGCGCCTCCTCGGGTCACCGCGCCCGGAGGCGCTGCGAACTAGGCGGCGAGGGCGAGCTCGCGGGCCTCGACCGAGGAGGCCTGCACGATCGTGCGGCTCGGCTCGTGACGCCAGCTGCGGCCGGGGATGACCCAGCCGGCGGCGCCGTCGACGACGACGGACGCACCGACGCGCACGGCGGCGGTGACGTCGTCGCGCCAGGCGCGGACGGCGAACTCGGTGCCGCGGTCGTCGACGACGACGAACTCGACGAGGCGGGCGGTGGTCAGGGTGGGCGCGGTCGTGACCGTGCCGGTGATGCTGATGATGTCGTTCATGATGCTCGATTTCGATGTGTGCTCTGTGTTGCGACAGAATCCGTGGCACGAGGCGCCGGGTGGGCGCTCGTGGTCCGCCTGACGGCGGTGGTCGGGCCTGCGGTGACGGTGGCCGGAGAAGTAGGGCAACGATGATCGGTGGTCATCGTGCGCATCCGGCGAACTCGTCTTGCGAGGCTTTTCGGGCGGTGCACCGGTGTGGACTCGGTCGGCACCGCACGGGAGCTCTGTGAGAAGAGAGCCCCAAGCGACTCATGACTGTAACACGCCCGGGGTACGCGCACCAGTGCTTCCTCGGAAGAAGTGACGGGGGTGAGTGGTTGGCTCTACACATGACCACGATCCCCACCATCACCCTGAACAACGGAATCCAGATCCCCCAGCTCGGGTTCGGCGTCTACCAGGTCGACCCGGCCGAGACGAAGGACGCCACCCTCACCGCCTTCGAGGTCGGCTACCGCCACATCGACACCGCCGAGATGTACGGCAACGAGGCGGGCGTCGGCGAGGCGATCGCCGAGAGCGGCATCGACCGCAGCGAGATCTTCGTCACCTCGAAGCTCAACAACGGCTTCCACAAGCGTGACGACGCGCTGAAGGCGTTCGACGGCACGCTCGACGCCCTCAAGCAGGACTACGTCGACCTGTTCCTCATCCACTGGCCGCTGCCCGGCATCGACGTCGACTACGTCGAGACCTGGAAGGCCCTGGAAGAGATCCACGCCAGCGGTCGTGCCAAGTCGATCGGCGTCTCGAACTTCCAGCAGCCCCACCTCGAGCGCATCCTCGACGAGGGTTCGGTCGTCCCCGTCGTCAACCAGATCGAGGTGCACCCGTACCTGACGCAGGACGCGCTGCGCGAGTTCGGCGTCTCGAAGGGCATCCACACCGAGGCCTGGTCGCCCATCGCCCAGGGCGGCGTGCTGAAGGACGAGACGATCACCGAGATCGCCGAGCGCGTCGGCAAGTCGACCGCCCAGGTCACGCTGCGCTGGCACATCCAGCGAGGCGACATCGTCTTCCCCAAGTCGGTGACCCGGTCGCGCGTCGAAGAGAACTTCGACCTGTTCGACTTCGAGCTGACCGACGCCGACGTGGCCGCGATCACCGCCCTCAACAAGGACGAGCGCACCGGCCCGAACCCGGACGAGTTCAACTACATCCCCAGCTGATCCCCTGATCGGCACGGTGTCGCACTGCGGTGCGACGCCGAGGCACCGAGGCCGGGCCCGTACGTC
>NZ_MJGS01000002.1:184971-212361 GCF_001864945.1 Frigoribacterium sp. MCBA15_019
GACGTACGGGCCCGGCCTCGTCACGTCGGGCGTCCGGTGGGCGCCTAGTACGATCGACGTTTCCCCAGACCACAGCCGACCAGATCCGGAGGGCGTGACACGGTGCGACGGATCGTCGGCGTCCTACGCCTGCTCGCGGCCGCCGTCGGCGTCGTCGCCCTCGTCGCCGACTTCGTCTACGTGCTCGGGTTCAGCACCTTCAGCTCGATCAACTACTTCAGCTACTTCACCCAGCAGAGCAACATGGCGAACGTCGTCGTGCTCGCGGTCGCGGGAGTCCTGATGCTGCGCGGGCGCCGGGAACCCGGCTGGTTCGCGGGAGTGCACGCCCTGGTCAGCACCTACGTCATCGTGTCGGGCATCGTGTTCGGCATCATCGTCGCCGAGTCGGCCAGCCACAACTACCGCATCGAGGTGCCCTGGTCGAGCCAGCTGCTGCACTTCGTGATCCCGACGTTCGTGCTCGTCGACTGGGTGCTCGGGCCCGACCGGACGCGGGTGCGCTGGAGGGTGCTGTCGGTCGTGCTCGTCTTCCCGCTCGTGTGGGGCGTGTTCACGATCGTCCGCGGGGCCGATGTCGGCTGGTACCCGTACTTCTTCCTCGACCCTGCCCAGGTGACCTGGCCGGGCGAGTTCCTGCTCTACAACGGCATCGCGCTGGGCACGATCGTCGGCGTGCTCGTCGCACTCGTGGCACTCAGCCACGTGCGGCCGCACGCACGGGCCCGGCAGGGTGGCGGGGCCGCGTCGACGACGCGCACCGCGCCTCCTTCGGTCGAGGGACCAGGAGGCGCGGGTCAGGACGTCGGGTCGGCCGTCGGCTCGTCGGTGGGCGCGGGGGACCCGGCGGCCACGAGGTCGAGGTAGGGCGCCAGGCTCTGCATGGCCGCCGCCACCGCCGCGTCGTCGTCGAGGGCGTCGACCTCGGCCGCCGCGTCGCCGCCCGTCAGCGCGACCAGCACGGGGGCTCCCGTGGCCGGCATCAGGTTGACGAAGAGCCGGTAGGGCGCGTCGTCGTCGAGCACGGCCCAGACCGTGGCCTGGGTGGACCAGAAGGCCTCGTCGAAGCGCAGCCAGAGCACCTCGCGCGTGCCGACGCCGAGGGCCTCGATCGCGTCGGCGTGGGTGGACGGCAGCTCGGGGGAGAACTCGGGGACGCCGGTCTTCAGCACCCCCAGGGGGATCGTCGACACGGCGCGGTCCACCGAGAGCGACTCGCCCGTGGCGAGCCTCAGTCCCACGCCCTGGTCGCCGTACTGCACACGGACGACGTTGCTGTCGCGGAGGACGTCGAGGCCGTCGAGCAGGCCCGCGACGAAGCCCGACAGGCCACCCGTCACCACGGAGGCGCCGGTGGGCAGCAGGTCGCGCGCGGGGTCGTCGCCGAGGGTCGAGGCGGCGAGGTCGTCGGCCTCGGCGCCCCAGCGAGCCGGGAGGAGGTCGTCGAGCACGAGGGCGAGACGGTCGGCGTCCGAGACGCCGTCGGGACCGGGCAGGGCCGAGGCCTGGTCGGCCCCGGACCCGGCGAGGGCGTCGGCGACACTCGTGCCGGAGTCGGCGTCGGTCGTGGTGGAACGAGCGTCGGCCCAGGACGCGGCCCGGCCGAGACGGTCGGCGACGTCGCCGAGCGAGTCGACCGCGCCGTCGGGCGTCCGCACCTCGACGGTGTCGTCGAGTGGTCGGGTCCGGACGCGGGCGAGGGCGAGTGCGGCCTGGAGGGCCACCGACTCGGGGCCCTCGAGCAGACCGACGCCGAGCTCGACCGGGTAGGGCCAGTCGTCGTCGTGCACGCTGTGCACCCGGCCGCCGACCCGGCCGCGGGCCTCGACGACGACGACGTCGTAGCCGCTCTCGACCAGGGAACGCGCCGCGGTCGCGCCGGCGATGCCGGCGCCGATCACGGCGATGCGCTCGTCGGCCTCGGCGACCTCGGCGACCTGTGCCGCGACGTCGAAGCCCGACTGGCGGGCACCGTAGACCGTGCCGCCCATCGTCGAGGCGACGGCCTCACCGGCGAAGAAGAGCCGGTCGTCGAGAGGGGTGCCGAGCAACCGGCGGTCGGCGTCGGACGTGCCGGGGGTGAGGTGGCTCGTCGCCCCGAGCGAGTAGGGGTCGTCGCTCCACGAGCTGCGGCGGAAGGCGGCGGGGACGACCGTGCCGGACTCGGTCGGCGTCGGGGTGGGGGTCGGCGTGGTGGCGGACGGGGTGGGGCTGGCCGTCGGCGCGGGGGACCCGGTCGTGCAGGCGGACAGCACGAGGATCGCGGCCCCCGAGACCGATCCCGTCAAGAACGCTCGCCGACTGATGCCCATGGTGCGTCCATTCTCGCAGCCGCCGCGCGCGGGCGCGCGCCGGGGGTCGTTCCCGGGGCGTCCTGCGTTCTCGTGCCGCGCCTCCCGGGGCGTCCTGCGTTCTGGCGCCGCGCCTCCCGGGGTGGTCCTGCGTTCTGGCGCCGCGCCTCCCGGTCGACGACCCGGGCGGGGAGGAGGTCAGGCGTCGACGGTCTCGAGGAAGGTGCGCAGCAGGTCGGTCACCTGGTCGACGGGCAGGAGCGACGAGGCGTGGTCCTGGCCGACCAGCGAGTAGAAGACGGCGGCGGGCATGCGGCGGGCGGCCTCTTGGGACTCGCGGTGGCGGTCGACGTCGCGCGTGCCGGCCAGCAGCAGCGTGGGGACCTCGACCGAGTCGAGCTGGGGGATCGTGAGGCCGCCACCCGTCTCGGCCGCGGTGAAGAAGGCGGCCAGGGCGATCGGATCGTCCTGCATGAAGGCCAGACGGGTCTCGGGGTCGATCGGACGGCCGATCGTCTCGCCCCAGCGGTCGACGAAGCGGGCCATGCCGCCCGTCGTCAGGGCGTCGTGCCAGTCGGGCGTGAAGGTCGCGCCGATGTTGCCGTTCATCGGGGCCCAGCTGCCGCCGATCGTGGTCAGTGTGCGGAGGCGCCCGGGCTCGTGCGCCGCGATCGACAGCCCGATGCGGGCGCCGAACGAGTAACCGATGTAGTGCGCGGGCTCGAGGCCGGTCGCGTCCAGCACGGCACCGACGTCACCGCGGTGCAGGTCCATCGCGTACGACTCGGAGTCGTGGGGCTTGCCGCTCTTGCCGTGGCCGCGCATGTCGAGGGCGACCACCGTGAAGTCGCGCTGCAGGTCGCGCAGGTAGCCGAGGCCCCGCCAGGTGCCGCGCGAGAGGCCCGAGCCGTGCACGAGCAGCAGGGGCGGGCCCTCGCCGTCGACCTCGTAGGCGATCTCGGTGCCGTCGACGGGGTTCGGGGTGGTCGCACGCATCCCGACAGTCTGGCAGCGCCGTGCAGCTCGTTCAGGTTGTGGTCGTAGTGCTCGCTGCGCTCGTTCTGCTCGTTCTGCGCGCTGCGCGCGCTGCGCTGACTCTGTGAGTTCGGCGTGCTGCGCTGACTGAGAGCCTTCAGCGTGCTGCGCCGACTGTGTGCGTTCGGCATGTTGCGCTGACTGTGCGCGTTCGGCGCGCTGAGCGGGCTGAGGCGTTCTGTGCGCTGCGCTCGTTCTGCTCCCGCCGTGGCCGTCTCGAGGCTGCTCGCGGTGGGGGTTCGTCCGAGGCGTCGTGTCGCGTTCGGTGTCGGCAACTCCTCCTCGATGCCGCCCGCGCCTCCCCTGAGCGTCACCACCGGCCGCGGCGGCATCCCGGCACAGGAGTTGCCGACCCGGTCGGTGCCGCGCGGGCGGGTCCGACGTCGTACCCGATGGAGGTATCGGGGCAGCCGGGGCCCTCGGCTCGGTCGGGGGTGGGCTGCGACGACGCAGGCCCGGCCCTCCGGAGGGGGAGGAGAGGAGGCTGGACGCATGGTCGAGGCATGGACGGCGGCTCAGATCCGCGAGGCGGAGCGCCCGCACCTGGAGGCGGGGGAACCTCTGATGAGGCGGGCTGCCGACGGACTCGCGGACGTCGTGCGCGAGATGGTGCGCGCCTCCTCGCGTTCTCGGGACGGTCGTGCGGGTCGGGTCCTGCTGCTCGTCGGAAGCGGCAACAACGGGGGTGACACGCTCTACGCCGGGGAGTCGCTCGCCCGCGAGCTCGTGCCGCAGGGCGGCGCGGTGACCGTGGTGCCGGTGGGGTCGCGGGTGCACGAGGCCGCCCTGGCCGCAGCGCTCGCGGCAGGGGTCGTCCCCGACGACGTCGAAGCGTGGTGCGATCCCGCGGTCGTGGCGGCAGCTCTGCCCGAGTACGACGTGGTGCTCGACGGGCTGGTGGGGACGGGCTCGAACGGTGTAGGGCTGCGGGGGGACGCGCTGCGCGCGGTGCGGGCGGTGCTGCCGGTGGTCGCGGGTGCGACGCGGGGTGCGGGTGCGGCTCCGGCGCCGGGGAGGGGCGCCGGAGCGGAGGCGGGGTCGCACCCGGGTGGAAGCGCAGGATCGACGGGCGCCCCTGCGGCGCCTGTGCCCCGCGTGGTCGCCGTCGACGTTCCGAGCGGCATCGGAGTGGACGACGGGACGCTCCCCGATCCGGTCTTCGTGCTGCCGGCGGACGTCACGGTCACGTTCGGTGGCCACAAGGTCGGACTGCTCGTGAGCCCGGGCGCGGAGTGGGCGGGGCGCATCGTGCTGGTCGACATCGGCATCGGCGCTGACCTCGCGCGCATGCCCCCCGCGGTCTCGATCGTCTGACCTCCGTCCCGTCCCGTCTCGTCCCGTCCCGTCCCGTCTCGTCCCGTCCCGTCCTGCCCCTGCCCCTGTCTCGTCCCTGTCCTGTCCTCCCCTGTCCTGTTCCGCCCTTCATCCCGCATCCCGCCTCCCGCCTCCCGCCTCCCGCCTCAGACCCTGGGTGGCAACTCCTGCCTGCTGCCGTCCCGAGGTCGTCCGGTCGCGGTCCGGTCACGATGCGCGCGCCTCACGCAGGAGTTCCCGGCACCTCCCCGGCACGGTCGGCGACTCCTGTCGACGTGCGGCGCCGGGCCGCCGGCTCCCGCCGACCGCGCTCGGGCTCGGCAAGGGCCAGGAGTTCGCGACGACATGCCCGCCGAGACCGTGGAAGGTCGCACCGGCTCGGAGTCGTCTCGTCCCCAGAGGGCTGCATCCGCCGTCCGTCCCCGGCACGAGGTACCTGGACGAGACGGTGCCCGAGACTCGGACACGCTCGTGGACATGACCACCATCACCGAACTGGTCTCGTCCGCCGGAGGGCTGCTCCACAAACGCGACCTGGTCGCCCACGGGGCGACGGACCGACACCTCACCGCCGCCGTTCGATCTCGCACCGTGAGCAGACCTCGGCGGGGGTGGTACTCCGCGTGGTCGTCCCACGACCCCCGTTACGTCGCGGTGGCCGTCGGTGGTCGGCTCACGGGTGCGTCCGCCCTCCACCTGCTCGGTGCGTGGTCGTGGTCGTCGCGCCGACCACCCGTCACGGTGTCGGTGCCCGAGACGGCCTCGCGCCTCCGGAGGCGTCGAGGGGTCCGAGTCGTGTGGGACCCCGTCGAGTTGAGCGGCCGGGGTTCGACATGGGCGGTCGATCCTCGCGACGCCCTGGCTCGGGCGGTCGTCGAGGCGCGAACTTTCGAAGACGCGGTGATCCTCGTCGACTGGGCGAGGGATGCGGGCATAGTCCATGACGATGACGATGCCGCCGAGGTGCTGTCCCGCAAGAGGGCGGACGCTGCCGGCCTCGTCGCATGGAGCGAAGGAGGCGCGGAGAGCATCCTCGAGAGCGCCGCCGGAACGAGACTCCGGCGCGCAGGACGACATGTCGTGCGTCAGGTTCCCATCGAGGGGACGAGCAAGATCATCGACATGGTGGTCGACGGGATCATCGGCTTCGAGACCGACGGAAGAGCACACCACGAGCGGCGCTTCGACGAGGATCGGGTCAAGGACGCCGACATCGCCCGTGACGGTCGGGTCCCGTTCCGGGCGAGCGCCAAGATGGTGCGGGACAGGTGGCGTTCCACGGCCGAGGCGATCGATGCACTGGTTCACACTGCGGGCGGTCCGCGTCCGGTCGAGGATGTCGGCAATTCCTCCTTGCCGCGGGTGCTCGGGCCCCGGGGCCGCAGGCTGTGGCGGCTGGCGGCTCCTCGACGGCTCACCGGTCAGGAAATGCCGACGGGGTGAACCGGGGGACGGCCATCCGGGCCCCGCCGGACCCAGCCCAGCCCCGCCCGGCCAGCCCAGCCCAGCCCAGTCCGGCCCGGCCCGGCCCGGCCCGGCCCGGCCCGGCCCGGCCCGACACAGCCACGTCAGCGCCGCGGCGGCTCCTTCGACGAGGGGACGACCGAGAGGGGAGTCGTGATCGTCTCGAGCGACTTGCGAGCCGCGTCGACACCGAAGATCAGTGCGATGACACCGCCGACGAGCATGACACCGGCACCCAGGAAGTACCCGCCCGTGAGCGGCCCTCGGTCGCTGCCGTCGCCGATGAGGGCGCCGTACAGGCTGGGAGCCACGGCGCCGACGATCTGGCCGAGCGCGAAGAAGTACCCGATCACCTGACTCCTGAGCTCGAGCGGGAAGATCTCGCTCACCGTCAGGTACGCCGACGAGGCGCCTGCCGAGGCGAAGAAGAACGAGACGCTCCAGAACGCGGTCTGCGTCGCGGCGTTGAGCACGTCCGCCTGGAAGAGGATCGCCGACACGGCCAGCACGGCGGCCGACACGGCGTACGTTAGGAAGATCATCTGACGCCGACCCCAGCTGTCGAACAGGGGCCCCAGCACGAGCGGTCCGAGCAAGTTGCCCACGGCGAAGATCAAGAAGAAGTACTGCGTGCTGCTGGGGCTCGTGCCGTAGAAGTTCTGCAGCACGAGCGCGTAGGTGAAGAAGATCGCGTTGTACAGGAACGACTGCGTGATCATCATGGCGGCGCCGACGAAGGTGCGCTTCGGGTAGTCGTGCACCAAAGTCCGGACGATGGTCCCGAACCCGATCCGCCCTGCGGCGACGACCTCGATGGCCTGGTCGTCCGACACGGGCTCGAGGTGGTCGGTGCCCTTGTCGCGTTCGACCCGGGCCTCGATGTCGTCGACGGTCGCCTCGGCCTCCTTCTCGCGGCCGTGGGTCATCAGCCATCGGGGGCTCTCGGGGATGTGTCGCCGAAGGTAGATGATCGCGAGCCCGAGCACCGGGCCGATGAAGAACCCGATGCGCCAGCCGACGTTCTCGGCGAACAGGTCGGGGTTCAGCAGGAAGATGTTGGCCGTCGCCCCGAGGGCCGCACCGCCCCAGTACGTCCCGTTGATGGCGATGTCGACACGGCCTCGGTACTTCGACGGGATCAGCTCGTCGATCGCCGAGTTGATGGCGGCGTACTCTCCACCGATGCCTGCCCCGGCGAAGAACCGGAACACGGCCAGGAAGAAGAAGTTCGGCGACAGACCGGCGATGGCGCTCGCCACGAGGTAGATCGCGAGGGTCAGGATGAACAGCTTCTTGCGCCCGAGGCTGTCGGCCATGCGTCCGAAGATCAAGGCCCCGAAGACCTGGCCGACGAGGTAGATCGTGCCCAGCAGGCCGACCTCGGCCGCGGTGAGCCCCAGGTCGGCCTGGAACCCGGCTGACGCGACGATCTGGATCTCGAGTCCGTCGAGCACCCACGAGAACCCCAGGCCCACGACGATCGACCAGTGGAACCTCGTCCACGGCAGACGGTCCATCCGGGCCGGGACGAGGCTGCGCGTGCTTCCGCCCGGGGCGCCGTTCGGCGAGGTGGTGGGTGAGCTGGTCATGGGTCGGCCTCCCGGTGGTGCCTGACGACGAGTGCGCAGTCTGCAACTGTGCATGATCTGCACGTGCACGGACGCTACTCGTGCTCGAAGCCCGTGTCCGGGTCGGCGTGCACGTCGAGGAAGCAGGCAGCCCGAGGAGTGGCGTGTCGGCAACTCAGGACTCCCGGGGAGGCGCGGGCCGAGAAGACAGGCACCCGGACGCGGGGCGCACCCCCGGGCAGGAGTTGCCCACAGCCGCGGAGGTCGAGGAGGCGCGGGGGCGGAGATCACGACGCCGGCGCCGTCGCACAGTCGCTTGCGCAGAACCGTCAGCTCGACGGCCGTCGGTGGTGCGACGGTCCACGTCCTCTCGACCCACCGCCACGACGACGAACTGCCGACGGTCGGCGCCTCCCGGAGTGGGAAGTCGTGACCATCGGCAGCTCGGCAGCTCGGCAGCCGCGACGCGCAGCGCGCGACTCGCGACATGGGGCGCTGACGCGATACGCGGGGGCGCTGACGCGCGACGGCGGCCGCGACGCGCGGCCCGCGCGACGGCGGCGGCGTCGCGCGGCCGCGACCCGACCGGCTAGTGCGCGACGACCGGCTCGGCGCCCTCGACGACCGGCGGGCGCCGCACGAAGAACGATCCCGCGACGGCGAACACCGAGATGATCGCTCCGACCAGGAACGCGGCGCGCACGCCGGCTCCGGTCGCGGCGGCTCCGGCGCCCGACTGGCTGGCGGCCGCGGTGGCCGCGAGGGTCATCACCGTGACGAACACGGCCGTGCCGGCGGCGCCCGCCAGCTGCTGCACCGTGCCGACGATGGCGCTGCCGTGCGAGTACAGGTGGGACGGCAGCGACCCGAGGCCCGACGTGAACAGCGGCGTGAACATGAAGGCCAGGCCGATGCTGAGGGCGACGTGGGCGCCGAGCACCATCGGGATCGGCGTGAACTCCGACACCGTCGACATGAACCACAGCACGGCGCTGACGAGGGTGGTGCCGGGCACGAGCAGCACGGTCGGGCCGTACTTGTCGAACAGGCGTCCCACGACGGGCGACAGCAGGCCCTGGACGAGACCGCCGGGCAGCAACAGCAGTCCGGTGGCGAGCGGGTCGAGGCCGTGCACGTTCTGCAGGTAGATCGGCAGCACGATCAGGGTGCCGAAGAGGGCGATCATGCCGACGCCGAGCACCGACGCCGAGATCGTGAAGGTGCGCGACGAGAACGTGCGCAGGTCGAGCAGGGCGCGGTCGCGACGCTGCAGCGAGCGCTGACGCAGCACGAACGCGACGAGGGCGACGACGCCGACGGCGAGCGGCACCCAGGCGGGCACGGCGGCCTCGGCTCCCTCGCCGATCGAGCTGAGCCCGAAGACGATGCCGCCGAAGGCGAAGGCCGACAGGATCACCGAGGTGACGTCGAGCGGCACCTTCTTCGGTGTGGTGACGTTCTTGACGCGGGCGGCGCCCAGCGCGAGCGCGGCGAGGGCGATCGGCAGGACGAGGATGAACATGAAGCGCCACTCGAGCACGCTCAGGATGACGCCCGAGATCGTCGGACCGATGGCCGGGGCGACCGAGATGACGATCGAGATGTTGCCCATCGTGCGGCCGCGCGTGGCCGGCGGCACGAGGGTGAGCACGGTGGTCATCAGCAGCGGCATCATGATCGCCGTGCCCGAGGCCTGCACGACGCGTCCGAGCAGCAGCACGCCGAAGCCGGGAGCGATCGCCGAGATGGCCGTGCCCAGGCTGAACAGGCTCATCGCGGCGATGAACACCGGGCGGGTGTTGAAGCGCTGCAGCAGGAAGCCCGTGATCGGGATGACCACGGCCATGGTGAGCATGAAGCCCGTGGTCAGCCACTGACCGGCCGTGACGGTGATGTCGAGGTCGCGCGTGAGGCTCGGCAGGGCGACGCCCATGATCGTCTCGTTGAGGATCACCACGAAGGCGGAGACGAGCAGCAGCCCGATGACGAGCTTGTTGCGGGCCTCGGTGCCGGCCTGGTCGTCGTCGGCGCCCGCTGTCGCGGTCTCGCCGGATCGGCCGTCGCCGGATCGGCTGTCGCCGACGGTCGTCGGGGGAGAGGGGTCGATGCTCAAATGGGGCTCCTCGGAGGTGACGGCGGGTGTGCCTGTGCGACCGAACGTACGAGACGGTCCGGTTCTTCCCGATCCGTCACGAACGCCCCGCCGTCACCCCGAGGAGGCGCGGTGCGGGTCGGTCAGACGTCGCGTCGCTTCACGAGCGCGAGCGCCAGGCCGAAGAGCACCACGACCCACCCGACGAGCACCAGCAGGGCGCTCCACGGTTCGAGGACGAGGGCTCCGTCGGGGCTCGGCAGCGTCATCGCCGACTGGCCGGAGACGACGTAGTCGTAGAGCCGGGCGGCGGCGTTCGGCGGGATGATCTCGGCCAGCGTGTAGACCCACGCGGCGTCGACGAACGCCGTGAAGATCTGCACGATGATCGGCAGTACGAAGACCAGGCCGACCGAGGCCGCGATGGCGCCGGCACCGTTGCGGATGATCGCACCGAGCGAGAAGGCGATCATGCCGGTGAAGGCGATCGACGCCGCGGCGCCGAGCACGCTGCGCCAGAGGGCACCGTCGCCGAAGTCGACCGTGATGTCGTTCGACGGCAGGATCGCGCTGTTGATCAGCAGGGTCAGGACGAGTGCGACCAGCGACACCACGAAGAGCGTCACCGCGATGACCACGAGCTTGGCGATCACCGCGGGCAGGCGCTTGGGCACCGTCGAGAAGGTCGACCGGATCATGCCCGTGCCGAACTCGCCGGTGATCACCAGGGCGCCCAGGATCGACGCGACGAGCTGGCCGAAGACCACGCCGACCGAGACGGACTGCGCGACGATCTGCTGCTGTTGCTCGGTGCTGGCCTGGCCGGCCTCGAACAGGCCCGCGCTCAGGGCGAACAGCGCGCCGAAGCCGACGATGATGACGACCATGATCGACAGGCACCACCAGGTCGAGCGCAGGGTACGCAGCTTGATGACCTCGCTGCGCAGCACGCCGCCGAAGGTGAGCTTCGAGGTCGGGCGGGCCGGCCGGTCGCGGTGGCGGGTGGGGGTCGTGGCGGTCATCGGGTCGCTCCCTGGGGGGTCTGCGTGTCGGGGGCGACGTGGCTGCCTCGCGCCGCGCCTCCTGCGTGGTATTCGACGGAGTCCTGCGTGAGGGTCATGTACGCGTCCTCGAGCGAGCGGACCAGCGGGGTGAGCTCGTGCAGCACGACGCCGGACGAGGCGGCGAGGTCGCCGACCCGCTCGGCCGTGATGCCCCGCAGCTCGACGACGCCGGGCTCGACGGCCGTGACGGCGACGTCGGGCCCCTGCAGCAGCGAGACGAGGTGGTCGGCATGCGGGCTGCGGACGCGGACGGCGTCGCCCGAGGCCTGCGAGATGACGTCCGAGATCGGGGAGTCGGCGAGCACCTTGCCCCGCCCGAGCACGATGAGGTGGTCGGCGGTCTGTGCCATCTCGCTCATCAGGTGCGACGAGAGGAACACGGTGCGGCCCTCGCTCGCGAGGAAGCGGGCCAGGGTGCGCACCCAGACGACGCCCTCGGGGTCGAGGCCGTTGACGGGCTCGTCGAGGATGACGGTGGCCGGGTCGCCGAGCAGCGCGGCGGCGATGCCGAGGCGCTGCCCCATGCCGAGCGAGAACCCGCCGACGCGCTTCTTCGCGACCGATTCGAGGCCGGTCAGGGCGATCACCTCGTCGACGCGCTTCTTGCCGATGCCGTGGGTGGCACCCATGGCCAGCAGGTGGTCGTGCGCACTGCGACCGGTGTGCACGGCCTTGGCGTCGAGCAGGACGCCGACCTCGTGCAGGGGGGCGGCGTGGTCGGCGAACCGCTTGCCGTTGACCGTGACGCTGCCGCTGGTGGGGCGGTCGAGCCCCACGATCATGCGCATGGTGGTGGACTTGCCGGCGCCGTTCGGGCCGAGGAACCCGGTGACGAGACCGGGGCGGACCGTGAAGGTGGCGTCGTCGAGCGCGCGCTTGTCTCCGTAGATCTTGGTGAGGTTCCGGGCTTCGATCATCGCGTGCGTCCTGTCGTCGGCATGCTGAGGGGTGTCCGCATCGCCCCAGGCTAGGGGCGCGGTGTGTCCGGGGGCATCCCCCGCCCGGCCGAGACCTGCGGATGACGGCATGGTCCGCTCGGTGGACGCCTCGTCCCGGGGTCGACCCGTTACAGTCGTCCCTCGTGATCGCCGACACCCTGCTCGCCACCCTGCCCGCCTCGACCGGCGGGGGGTTCGTCCTCTTCAACCCGGACGAGCTGCTGCCCGCCCTGGGCCCCTGGGCCCTCGCAGGCATCTCGCTGATGGTCTTCATCGAGTCGGGCGTGCTGTTCCCCTTCCTGCCCGGCGACTCGCTGCTCTTCACCGCCGGCGTGCTGCACGAGGCACTGGGGCTGCAGGTCTGGGTGATCGCGCTCTGCGCCTTCGTCGCCGCGGTGCTGGGCGACCAGGTGGGCTACGTCCTCGGCAACCGCTTCGGCCGCCGCCTCTTCACGGACGACGCGCGCATCCTCAAGACGGCCTACCTCGAGCGCGCCGAGGCCTTCTTCGCGAAGTACGGCGGCACGAGCCTGATCCTCGGTCGGTTCGTCCCGATCGTCCGCACCTACGTCCCGCTGGCGGCCGGGACCGCGGGCTACCGGTACCCCAAGTTCCTGCTCTTCAACGTGACGGGGGCCTTCCTCTGGGCCGTGGGCATGACGGTGCTCGGCTCGCTGCTCGGCGGCATCCCTTTCATCCGCGACCACATCGACGTGCTCGCCGTCGTGCTCGTCGTCCTGTCGGTCGTGCCGATCGCCCTGCACGCCCTGCTCGCCTGGCGCCGGTCGCGCCGCGAGGCCGCCCTGACCGAGCTTCGTACCGCCGACGTCGGCGACGACGCAGGCACCCGTCCCGGCTCGGCCGGCCGCCCCGAGTGACCGGCACGTCGCTCGGCTCGGTCGACGAGCTCGTCGCCCGAGCCCTGGCGGTCCACGCCCGGACGCAGGAGGCGCGGCTCGGCTCCTCCGCATACCTCGCCTCGGCCGCCGGGTCGGCCCTGACGCCCGTCCGCACCCTGATCGGCGTCGCGGGTGAGCCCGGTGGCGGCAAGAGCACGGCGGCCGCGTCCGTCGTCGAGGGCCTCACGCGGGTCGGGGTGCGCGCCGCCGTCGTCCCCATGGACGGTTTCCACCTCGCCGGTGCCACCCTCGCCCGACTCGACCGCCTCGACCGCAAGGGAGCCATCGACACCTTCGACGCCGACGGCTACCTGGCCCTGCTCGACCGGCTGCGGTCCCGGTCGACGACGGTGTGGGCACCCGAGTACGTCCGCGGCGTCGAGGAGTCGATCGGCGGCGCGGTCGAGGTCGACCCGTCCGTCGAGCTCGTGGTCAGCGAGGGGAACTACCTGCTGGCCGAGCTGGCGCCGTGGCCCGAGGTGCGTTCGGCGTTCGACGAAGTGTGGTTCGTCGACACCCCGGCCGGGCTCCGACGCCGCTGGCTCGTCGCCCGCCACGTCCGCTTCGGCATGACGCCCGACGCCGCCGAGGCCTGGGCCGCCGGTCCCGACGAGGCGAACGCCCGGCTCGTCCGGGCCACCCACGCCCGGGCCGACGTCGTCGTGGACGCCGGCCGCCTCTGGCCCGACGCCTGACCGACCCCCGGTGTCGGAGGTCGGTCCTAGGGTGGACGACCATGCGCCTGTTGTTGATCCGCCACGGTCAGACCCCCGACAACGTCGAGGGCGAGCTCGGCACCGTCACCCCCGGCGTGGGGCTCACCGACCTCGGTCGGCGCCAGGCCGAGGCGCTGCCCGTGGCCCTCGCCGACGAGACGATCGGTGCGCTCGCGGTCAGCACGCTCGTGCGCACGCAGCTCACCGCGGCTCCTCTGGCCGCCGCCACGGGACGGACGCCGACGGTGCTCGACGGGCTTCGCGAGGTGAAGGCGGGCGATCTCGAAGGCCGCAGCGACGCCGAGGCGGTCAGGGCCTACATCGGCTGCGTCTTCTCCTGGGCGGCGGGCGACCTCGACGTGCGGGTGCCCGGTTCGGAAGACGGGCACGAGTTCTTCGCTCGCTACGACGCGGCGCTGGCCGACCTGATCGCCGCGGGCGAGCGCGACGGTCACGAGACGGTAGCCGCCGTCAGCCACGGTGCGGCGATCCGCGCCTGGGTCGGTTCGCGGGCGGTCAACGCCGACGACGAGTTCATCCGGCACCACCTGCTCGAGAACACGGGTGTCGTCACGCTCGAGGGCACCCTCGACCGCGGCTGGCGACTCCAGACCTGGCAGGGCCTGCCCGTCGGCGGTGCGGGGCTGCTCGACCTCGACGCCCCCGACCCGACCGGCGAGTCCTACTGATGCTCCGCCCGACCCTCCGCCCGACCTTCGATCGGGCGGCTGACGGGCACGGCTAGGCGAGCAGGCGCTCGAGTGCCGGCCCGGCGAACTTGCGGTCGGGGTCGACCTCGTGGACGAGCGCGGCGAAGTCGGCCAGCCGGGGGTACGCCTCGACGATCGCCGCGTGGGGCAGGGCCGACAATTTGCCCCAGTGGGGGCGCGGGGTGAACGGGGCCAGCGCCTCCTCGACGCGAGGGACCAGGGCGGCGACCTCGGCGGGGTGCTTCTTCCAGGTGAAGGCGATGCCCAGGCTGTCCTGCGGCGTCGGGCTCAACCAGAGCGAGTCGCCCGCGACGGTGCGGGTCTCGCAGGTGTGGAGGTGCGGGCGCAGCTCGTCGCCGAGGCGTTGCACGGCGCGGAGGGCGGCCGGTCCGTCCTCGAGGGCGACGAAGTGTTCGCTCTGCAACTCGGAACCCACCGACGGGGTGGCGTCGATGCGGAAGTGCGGCAGCCGGTCGGCCCACGACCCCACGCTGCCGTCCATCGGCGTCGACTTCGTGCCGGTGACCGCGGCGTGCTCGTCGACGGGAGCGGGGCGGGCGCCCCACAGGTCACGGGGCATCGACACGTCGGCGAGGCCGTCGGGCACTCGCGACTTGACCAGCACCTCGCGGATGCGGTGGTCGAACTCGTGGAAGAAGCTGACGCTGTAGCCGGCTCCCATGACGTCGAGCAGGTGATCGTCGACGCTGGTCCAGGGCAGGTCGACGTAGGTGTCCTGCCGCATGCGGAACCCGGGCTGCACGTCCAGGGTCACCCGGACCACGACGCCGAGGGCGCCCAGGGCCACGACGCTGCCGTCGAACCCCGGCTGACCGCGACGCACGGTCCGGACGGACCCGTCGGGCCCGACGATCTCGAGGGCCGAGACCGCACTCGACAGGCTGCCGAGGCCGAGCCCCGAGCCGTGGGTGCCGGTGGCGATCGCGCCGCCCACCGAGATGTGCGGCAGCGAGCCCATGTTGAGCAGTGCGAGTCCGTGCCGGTCGAGGTGCTGCGCGACGACGGCGTAGTTCGTGCCGGCGCCGACGGTGACGCTGTGTCCGTCGTCCGCGATCACCGGGTCGGCGGGCAATGCCGTGGTCGACACCAACAGGCCCGGGCCGTCGGCCACGTCGCTGAACGAGTGGCGCGTGCCCAGGGCCCGGATGCGTGGAGCCCCGGCGACGAGTTCGCTCAGCTCGTCGACCGTGCTCGGCTGCACGACCCGGGTCGCCCCGTAGCTGAAGCTGTCGGCCCAGTTGCGCTCGTCGCGTCGGGGTGGACGGAGGGTCTCGTGCGTCGTCGTCACCGGTCGAGTCTCGCACGCGCTTGCCACGCCCGTCGGGTCAGGCGGCGATGCCCTCCTCGTCCTCGCGGACGGCCACGCGCTCGTCGGCGAGCCGGGTGCGGCGCAGGCTCCAGAGGTGGGTGAGTCCGGCGAGGGCGAGCCCGGCGGCGAGCCAGAGCGAGAGCGTCAGGCCGGCCCGGCCCCAGCCCTGGCCGGGGAAGTACACGATCGACTGGGTGGCGTGCAGCCAGGCCGAGCCGTTCCAGAAGGCACCCAGCGCCCCGAAGAAGGGCGGCACGAGCTGCGACGAGAAGACGCCGCCCGAGCTGGTGAAGTTCAGCATGACGAAGAGCATCGTCAGGGCGGGGGTCGTCCAGTGGCGCAGCAGGGGGTGCAGGCCGATGCCGATCACCACGACGGCGGTCACGTACAACCAGCTGACGAGCCCCACGCCCCACAAACCGGTCGTGACGATGCCGTAGACGGGGCCGACGACGACGGTGCCGATCGCCGCGATCAGGGCGGCCGTGACGACACCGGCGAGGAGGCGCGAGCCGAGTCCCAGCCGGGCGCTCGCCGCCGAGATGGCCGCGGCACTCGCGTACGCGCCGACGCTCAGGGCGACGAGCAGGAAGAACAGCCCCTGTCCCGTCGGGTCGCCCTCGCCGCTCGGCACGACGTCGTCGACCTTCAGGGGCAGCCCGAGCCGGTAGGCGACCGGGCCGAACACCTTCTGCAGGACGCTCGCGGTCGTGTCGGACGCCGCGGACGAGACGTACAGGGTCGCGTCGGTGGCGCCCACCTCGAACGCACCCGAGATCTCGCGGTCGGTGATGAGCTTTCGCGCCGCGTCGGCGTCGGCGACGGTGCGCACGTCGAGGGCGTCCGGGTCGGCGTCGTTGAGCTGCTGGGCGAAGACCTCGCTCTCGGCCGAGCTGCCGACGACGGCGACGGGCACGTGGTGGGGTGTCGGGTGGCCGAAGGCGCCGAGGTAGGCGAGGGCCATGCCGGTGGCCAGGAAGAGGGGGATCAGCACGTGGAGGCCGAGGGACCGCCAGGCCGCGGCGTCGGGGCGCGGGCGGCGCGCGGTCGTGGGCCCGGCGTGCTGGTGACCGCGATGGAGGCGCGGGTCGGGTTGCTCGCCCCGCCCCCGGAGCGGGTCGTCGCGGAACGAGCCGTGGTCGGGGCGCGCGCCGTCGTCCGGGCGGTGCAGGGTCAGGTCGGTGGTCGTCACGGGGCTCCTCGTGGTCGGGGGCGCCGTTGCCCGTCGGGTCTACAGTTGCATTATGCAACACAAACGATCCCCTCGGTGTTCCCGACCGTCCGCCGTTAGGCTGACCCCGTGACGGACCAGCGGGGGCAGCGGGGAATCGACACGGTCTACTCGGAGCTCGAGACCGTGTCGCGGCGGGCCGTCGCCCGCGCCCGGCACAAGAGCGCCCCGCTGTCGTTCGTCGAGCACTCGCTCGTCACCTTCATCGCGGCCCACCCCGGCTGCCGGGCCACGGACATCGCGGCGGACTTCGGCCTCAACCGCTCGACCGTCTCGCGCCAGCTCGGCGGACTCGTCGAGCTGGGCCTGGTCGAGCCCGGCGAGGGGGCCGCGGTCGAGGGGCGACGAGGGCAGGCCCTCACCTTGACCGCCCGTGGCCGTGATCTGCTCGCCCGGTCGGTCGACGCGAACCGGTCCGCCCTGGCCGACCGGCTCGAGGGGTGGACGGCCGCCGAGGTCGACGCGCTCGCCGCGGCGTTGCACCGTCTCAACTCGGCGTTCGTCGACTGACCCGGACGGCGCGTCCGGGCCTGTTCGCCTCCGCGTCCGAGCCCGTCCGGGGCCCGTCCGCGTCGTCGCCCGGGCCAGGTCCCGGGCGGCGGGTGCCGGCACGCTGGCGCGATGCCTGTCGTCGTGGGCGACGGGTGTCGCCGACGCGCGCCTCCTCGTCATTCGGGGTACAGATCGTGTGACGCGTGTGACTGGAGTCATGTCGTGCATCCCCCTGTGAACCCCCGACTGGGGACAAGCCGATGACGAGAAACCTTGATGTGCGGGTTTACCCTTCGCGGTTCCGCCCGTAGGCTGATCAGGTTCCCCACCCCCCGACGACCGTCGATCCGACGCGTCCTGCGGGTTCGGGGCCGACCACAGATAGGTGCTCTTCCGTGACTTCGCCCGTGACCCTGCCCCGCCGACAGGGCGCCGCCGCCGCCGCCGTGGCGACGGTGCTGCTCAGCCTCACGCTCGTCGTGTCGGGCACGGTGCTCGGGGCCTCGCCCGCGCAGGCCGCCTCGTACCCGTCGTGGGACGACGTCCAGGCCGCCCGGTCGAGCGAGTCGGCGAAGGCTTCCGAGGTCAGCCGCATCCAGGGGCTCCTCGACCAGCTCGCGAGCGACGCCACCACCGCCCAGGCCGAGGCCGAGCGTCTCGGTGCCGAGTTCGAGCAGGCCCAGGCCGACGCCGACGCCGGTGCCGCCAAGCTCGCCGAACTGCAGTCGCAGGCCGACGAGAAGGCCGCGGTGGCCGACGCCAGCGAGCAGCGCGCCGGTCAGGTCTCGGCCCAGCTCGCCCGCACGGGTGGCGGCAACGTGTCCTCGCAGCTCGTGGGCGACACCGAGCAGGCCGACGACCTGCTCTACCGACTCGGCGCGATGAGCAAGCTCACCGAGCAGACCGACGGCATCCGCCAGCAGGCCGTGAACGACCGCAACGTCGCGCAGTCGCTGTCCGACCAGGCCAAGGTCGCCTCGGACGCCCTCGTGAAGCTGCAGGGCGCCGCCCAGGTGTCGATGGACGAGGCGCAGGCCGCGTCCGACGCCGCCGCGGCCGCCGTCGCCGCCCAGCAAGAGAACGAGTCGCGCCTCCAGGGTCAGCTCGCCGTGCTGCAGGACCAGAGCCTGCAGACCGAGGCCGACTACGCCACCGGCGTCGAGGTCGCACGTCAGGCCGAAGAGGCCCGCAAGGCTGCGGCTGCCGCCGAGGCCGCCCGCCAGGCGGAGGCCCTCCGTCAGCAGCGCGCCGCGGCTGCCGCTGCCGCCGCCGCCCGGCCCTCGACGCCCTCCGCTCCCGCACCCGCTCCGTCGACCGGCGGTGGTTCGTCCGGTGGTGGCGGTGCCTCGACCGGCTCGGGCTGGGTGCGACCCAGCGCCGGCTACATGTCGAGCGGCTACGGCATGCGCGTCAACCCGGTGACCGGCGTCTACCGCATGCACGACGGCATCGACCTGGCCCCCGGTTGCAACAGCCCCATCTACGCCGCGACCTCGGGCACGGTGAGCTTCGCGGGCCTGACCGGCGGCTACGGCAACTACATCCAGATCAGCCACGGTGGCGGCGTCTCGACCGCCTACGGCCACATCGTCAACGGCGGCATCAAGGTGTCCCGCGGGCAGAGCGTCGTCGCGGGCCAGTTGATCGCGCTCGTCGGGTCGACCGGCAACTCGACCGGTTGCCACCTGCACTTCGAGACCCGCGTGGGCGGCGCCTCGACCAACCCCGTGCCGTTCATGTCTGCACGCGGCGTCCGCCTGTAGCACGTCCGACGGGTCCCGCCCGAGGGGGCAGAATCGTCTGGTGACGAACACCGCTCCCTCCGCCCTGCCCCCGCTGCACCTCGAACGCGTCTCCTTCGACGACCCCCGTGCCGTCGCCCTGCGCGACGCCATGGACGCCGAGATGACCGTCCGCTACCACCGCGACGTCGTCGAGCCCGTCGCCGTGGTCGAGGCGCGGAACGCCGCCCTCACGGTCCACCCGTCGAACGTGCTGGCCACGGTGCTGGTGGTCGCCGACGACGGTGCCGACGGCGGCACGCCCGTCGGCCACGCCCTCGTGCAGAGCCGGGACGGCGAATGGGAGGTCAAGCGCGTGATCGTCGCGGACGGTCAACGCGGCCGCGGCATCGGCCGTCTGCTGATGGCCGAGCTCGAGGCGGTCGCCCGCGAGGGCGGGGCACGCCGTCTCATCCTGCAGACCGGGGACCGCCAGCCCGACGCCGTGGCCCTCTACGAGAAGATCGGCTTCACCCGCATCCCGACCTACGAGCCCTACGTCACGACCATCCCGCAGTCGATCTGCTTCGAGAAGCCGATCGTCTGACGTCCGGCGGACGACGCCCCCGAGGAGGCGCGGGTCGCCACGACGACGCAAGGCGCGCCCCGGTCGCGTGACCGGGGCGCGCCTCCTGCGCTTCGTGGGCGGGCGGGCCCGTGGGGGCCGGGCGTCCCAGGTCGCCCGGAGCCGACGGACCGGCCCGCTCGCGGACTAGAGGCCGGCCGTCGAGCGGATCCAGCTCGCGCTCTGCGACAGCACGGCGTAGTTCGACCCGGCGCGGGTGTTCGCGCCCGGGTCGGCCTCGTCGCCGGTCGAGCAGACGGCCACGATCTGACCGTTCACGATCAGCGGTCCGCCCGAGTCGCCGTGGTTCGCCGCGCCGGTGGTGCCGTTCAGGTGCTGCGCGACCCCACCGTAGGCGTCGGTGCTGCGGCCGGTCAGGCCGACCGTCGCCTGGTACAGACCGTCGGACTGCACCGAGTTCGCGCGCAGGCCGTAGCCCATGATCGTGCCGCTGCCCGACGAGGTCGCCTGGAACCCGAGGTTCAGCGACGGGTAGCTGCCGAGGGTCTTCGACTGGCTCAGGTGCACGAGCGCGATGTCGCCCGCGGGGGCGGCGGCGACGCGGTCGACGGCGATCGCCGTGCCCGGGTTCGCCGTGCTGTTCGAGTGGTACACCTGCATCGAGGTGACGCCGTCGATGCAGTGGCGAGCGGTCAGCACCCAGCTGGCATTGATCTGCTCGCCCGTGCAGGCGTAGCTCGCGGTGCCTCCGGTCTGGAAGACCAGCTGCACGGCCCACGGCGTCGTGGGTGCCTTCTGGCCGCCGACGATGTCCGTCGACCGGATCGTGTTGTCGGGGCCGGCGGCGACGGCGGAGGTCGAGACCCCGAGCGATCCGACGGCGAGGGCCGCGGCGGTCAGGGCGGCGGCGACGAACTTCTTCATGTGGTTCCCCTTGGTTCGGGTGGTGCGTGTCGGGTGGTGCCGGCCGCGTGGTGCCGGCCGGGCGGTCCGGTGATCGCCGACCCGGTGGATCGGGCACGTGCCGCCTGGGTCGAGCTTCCGCCTGGCCCTCGTTCGGGGGCAAGTCGGCACTCTGGCCGACTTGACGTCGGGTGTTGCTCGTGGCAACAGATGTGCTGCTCGCGGCGGATGCGGGCGGGCGGGTAGCGTGTGCGGGTGATCACGCGACGAGACGCCGCCCTGCGACTGGACATCCCCCTCGAGATGGCCAAGCGCCACGGCCTGCCGCCGAAGATGACGGTCGACGAGCTCGTCGCGCTGGAACGGACGCCGCCGCCCTGGCTGGTGCAGTCCCGCGCGAACCGCACGGGCAAGCCGGTCTGGGTCGAGCTGGAGTGCGTCGTCTGCGGCTACCACGAGGCGGCTCGCCCCAAGAAGTGGTGGCCCGAGTACACCTACCTCAGCTGTGACGACCACGGGGCGGACGAGCTGCCCGAGCCCGAGCCGGGCGTCGTGCGGGCCGAGGTCGACGGCGTCGGCACCCGCTTCGTCGCCATCGTCGACGTCGCCCCCTGACCTGCGTGGCCTGCCCGGGAGGCGCGGCACGGGTCGGTCAGACCGTGTACTGCACCGAGACGGGCGGCTCGAGACCGGCGAGCAGGTGCACGTACGCCTGACGGGCGTCCTCGACGAGCAGTTGGCGTTGGATGTGCTGGTCGTGCCAGTCGACCAGGTCGTCGGGCGTGACGTCGTCGACGTCGTCGGCCACGAGGTAGCTGAACGCGTAGGCGCTGCCGTCGTCGTCGAGGGTCCGGCGGTAGCCGAGCGTCTGGCGGCTCGTGGCGTCGACGAAGACCTCCCAGCCGGGGTCGCTCGCGTCCGGCAGGGTCACGTCGACCACGGGGTGGGGGGCGCCGTGGGCGGGGGAGGCGAGTCTCGTGCCCAGGGTGGCCGTCCGCATCGTCGTGGCGGCCGGGCCTGCCGTGGCGAGATCGGCGGCTCGGGCGCCCCCGGGCCGCGACTCGTCCGGACCGGAAGCGCTCGTCACCGCACCTGCTACCCGCGCCACGGCCGCGGCGCCGGCCAGCGAGGACTCGGGAGAGCTCGTGTCGATGCCTCGCACCACGTCGTGGTCGACCCGGGCGACGGCTCGCGTGAGCGCACCCTCGAACAGCTGCAGCCGTCGGGCCGTCGCCCGCAACCACGCCTCGAGGGCGTCTCGTTCGTCGGACGTGAAGGGCTCGGGCTCGAACGAGTTCACGGAGAAGGACGCGGCCTCGACCGACCACTCCCACTCGAGCACGACGCGGAGGAGCGCCGATCGGCGGGGCATCAGCGCGAGCGTCCCCTGGCGCAGCCCGGGCGAGAAGTGCAGTTCGGGTTCGTCGAGCAGGTGCCGGACACCGGAGGCCGCGTCGGTCGAGGTGGTCGGCACCAGGAAGGCCACCCGGACCTCTCGCCAGGGCGCGGCCCGGACCGGAGGCGCGTCTTCGTCGCGCAGGATGGTCAGGCTGCGCGGCATCTCGGGCGGCAGGGGTGACGGGGTGTCTGCGGGGTCGACGGGGTCTCGGTCGTTCGGTGCCATGGCCAGAGAATGCTGGCACGGCTCGATGCGAGCCGCCTGGACGAGCCGCCTGGACGAGCCGGGGTCGCAGGGCCGTCAGAACGACAGTTGGTCGACCGACGTGAGCGGCACCCACCCCTCGCGGATGCCGTCCGGTGGCTCGATCGTGGGCACGGGCCGCAGGGTGTCGGCCTCAGCGAGCTGCGCGAGGTCGAAGCCGGTCATCTCGGCGATGTCGCGGACGGGCACCTGGTAGGTGCGGTACGGCCCGAGGGGCGGTGGGTCGCCCTGCTCGTGCGCGCGGGCGAACGCGGCCTCGAGGTCGACGCCCTCGAGTTCGGGGGACTGGTCGAGCAGGTACGCCGCCGTGCGCAACGAACCACCGTCCGACGTCGTCCACGCCGCGATCTTGAAGAACCGGCGCGGCAGGCGGATGCCACGGTAGGGGGCGTCGTCGTCGAGCAGCACGGGCGCCGTGAAGACCGTCAGCCGCTGCCGATGCGTGGAGGCGTACTGCAACACCTGGTCTTCGAGGCCGAGCCAGAGTTCTTTCGACTGGTTGAACTCGGCGGCTTGCGGTGCGGCGTTCGTGAAGCTGAAGGTGTCGACGTTCGCGCGGGCCGCGACGGCCGGCTCGCCCCAGACCGGGTCGCGTCGGCGGACCAGGTGCCCCCGGTCGAGGTCGTTCGAGGCGTAGACCTCGGGCCCGGTCTGCTCGTCGTCGGGCACGCGCTCGTCGAGGTGCCAGTCGTCGCCTCGGCCCAGGTCGAGCAGCGACGACCCGTCGATGTTGACCGCCGTCAGGGCGGCCAACCGCCGGACGGGGTCGAGCAACACCGTGAAGTGGACGTAGGGCAGCTCGCGCACGGTCGCGTGGAGGGCCGGCAGGGGCACGTCGACCGTGAGGAACGACGGATCGTACCCCGCACGGTCGAGCCCGCCGGGGTTCGCGGTGGTGGGGTCGTCTGTGGTGCTCATGGGCGCCTCCGGCAGGTCGTCGTTCTCGTGGGGCCATCCTGCCCACGACCCCTGACATCGGTCCGGTCGGCGACGCGACCACGCGAAGGAGGCGCGGTGCGGGGGTCACCCGCGCCGCGCCTCCTCGGGTGCTCACGTCGGCCGTCGGGCCGGGCCGGCCCGCGAGGACTCAGTCCGCCAGGATCGTGTAGAGCGCGCGGCGGGCTTCGTCGAGCTTGGCGGTGGCGGCGGCCCGCTGGGCCTCGCTGCCGTCGTGGTGGAACTGCTTCACGACGCCCATCAGCTTCATCAGGCTGGTCTGGAACTCGCGGTCGGTGTCGCTCGCGTCGTCAGCCGTCGCGGCCCAGGCCTTCTCGATCTCGTCGGCGTGCTCGGCCACGTAGGCCCGGCCCGCCTCGGTCAGCGTGAAGACGCTCTTGGTCGCGGCCTCGTCGGACGAGATGAGTTCTTCGTCGACGAGCTGCTGCAGCGTGGGGTAGACCGAGCCGGGGCTGGGCTTCCAGGCGCCGTCGGTGCGCTCGGCGATCGCCTTGATCAGGCCGTAACCGTTCGACGGGGCGTCGGACAGCAGCGAGAGGATGGCGAGGCGCACGTCGCCGCGTCGGGCCCGGCCGCGTCCTCCGCGGCCCGGCCCGAAGCCGCCGGGGCCGAAGCCCGGGCCGCCGGGGCCGAAACCGGGGCCGAAGCCGCCGAAGCCGGGGCCGGGGCGGAACCCGCGGCCGAACGGACGGCCGAAGCGGCCGTGACCCTCGCCGCGGCCGGGGAGGTCGCGTCGGGCGTCGGGGAAGTCGTGGTGCTGGCGACGGGGGTCGCCGTGGTTCTCGGGGGTGAAGTCGGTACCCATGGGGTACTCCTCTCGGGTCAGGGGGAAGAAGTGGAGATCACGACGTCCTGTCGCGATGTGTCAAAGATATGTCGTTGACTATCGCGAGTCAAGACCGCGACGAGAACTCGGGCAAAAGAAAGGAGGCGCATCCCGGGTGGGATGCGCCTCCTTCGGTCGTGAGGTCAGCTCGCGGGCTGCACCCCGAACGCCGAGGCGAGCTTCTCGATCTTCTGGGCCCGGCCGAGGCGGGGCAGGTCGCTGCCGTCGCGGATGACCCGGCCGCGGCCCTCGAAGTCGGCGAGGAAGTCCTGGGCCCAGGCGACGTCGGACGGGGTGGGGCTGATGACCTCGTTGATCACGGGCAACTGCTCGACGTCGAGGCAGAGCTTGCCGGTCAGTCCGAGGGCGACCGCGACCCCGGACTGCTCGCGCAGGACGGGGTGGCTGCTGCCCACCGTCGGGCCGTCGATCGGGCCGGGCAGTCCGCCGATGCGGCTGGCCACGACGAGGCGCGAGCGGGGGTAGGCCATGGCCAGGTCGTCGGCGCTGGTGCCGGTGTCGCGACGGTAGTCGCCGCTGCCGAACGCGAGACGGAAGGCCCCGCGGGCCTTGGCGATGGCGGGGCTCTCCTCGATGCCGAGGGCCGACTCGACGAGCGCGAGCACCGGCACCGCGCCTCCGAGTCGGTCGAAGGTCTCGGTGACGTGCTCGGGGGCCTCGGTCTTGGCGAGCATGACGCCGTGCAGTCCGGGCAGGCCCATGAGGGCGTCGACGTCGTCGGACCAGAAGTCGGTCGAGCGGTCGTTGATGCGCACCCACGCCTCGCCGCCGCCCTTCAGCCAGGCGACGACGTCGTCACGTGCGGCGGGCTTGCGGGCCGGGTCGACCGCGTCCTCGATGTCGAGGACGATCTGGTCGGCGCGTGACGCCTGCGCCGAGTCGAAGCGGTCGGGCGCGGTGCCGGGGACCAGCAGCCACGAACGGGCGATGTCGGGCTTGGGTCGCGTGCGGCCGGCCGCCGGGGCCCGGCGGGCCGTCGCCGCGGGGTCGGTCGCGGTCGGGTCGGAGGGGATCTGGCTGGTGTCGGTCATGACGTCGTCGTCCTTCGTCGCTCGGCGGTCCCGTCCACGCTACCGGCTCGCCCGGGCCCGTGAGTCCTCCGGGTGAGGGCGGGGGCTCCCGGCCCGGGGTGCTGTTCGGGCGTAACGTTCAGGAGGATCACAGATCCAGGGAACGACCCCACCGACAGGAGTGAGCCATGACCGACGCGAACGATCCGCGGCGCGACCGCCCCGACCACGAGGGACGCGATCCCCGGCACGGCGACGAGAACGACGCCCCGCGGTCCGACGAGACCGGCGAGACGGTCGAGCAGACCGAGGTGCCCTACGGCTCCGAGCTGCCGACCCGGCAGCCCCCCGCCGTCGACTTCGGCGGCGACGCCCCGGCGCAGCAGCAGCCCGCCGTCGACTTCGGTTCCGACGCCCCCACGCAGCAGGCCCCGATCGCCGACGCCGAGGACCGCCCGGTCGTGGCCGAGACCCGTGCGACCGGCGACGCGTCCGACGCTCCCGCCCCGTCCGACGAGGAGGCGCTGCCCGAGTCGGTGCCCGCCGAGTACGTCCCCGGCGACACGGCGTCCGACCGACCCGCCGATGCCGACTCGTCGACCGACGCCGACGGGCGCGACACCGAGGTCCTCTCCGAGTCCGACCGGGACGCGGCCTCGGCCGGCCGTCCCACCGAGGCGATCCCCATGGTGGCTCCGACCGAGCCCGCCCAGCGGGCCTGGTCCGCCTCCACCGACGGCACGCGCCGTCCGCTGCACGACGACGAGGCCCTGCGCGCGGCCGAGGCCGCCCGCGCCGGAGACCCTGCCACGGGTGACCGGGGTGACGACACGGCCACCGCGGCGTCCGCGACCGCGGCGACCGGCGCCTCCTCGTCGTCGCACGACGGGTGGGTCGACGACCGCTCGGACGCCGAGCGCGACGCCACCGACCGCGCCGCGGCCGAGCGTCAGCCCTCGTTCGGTCAGGACGCCCCCACCGCCGTCGCGCCCACCGCCGCAGCAGCAGGAGGCGCGGCTGCGGGTGCCGCCGCCGGTCGCGACACCGGCTCCCACGCCTACCCCCTGATCAAGGACTCCGGCATCGACCACGTGTCGGTGCGCCGTGAGTTGCTCGCCCAGCAGAAAGAGGAGTTCGGCGGCATCCGCTTCGGCGCCGGCCTGCTCGGCTGGTTCGCGGCGACGGGCTTCGGCCTCGTCATGATCACGATCTTCGGCGGCGTCCTCGCGGCCTGGGGTGGGGTCGCCTCGGGCTCGACCGCGATGACCGACCTGCGCAGCTTCACGGCCGACAACGCCGACGTGCTGGCGCTGACCTCGGGCATAGTGGTGCTCGCGATCATCTTCTTCGGGTACCTCATCGGCGGGTACACGGCGTCGCGCATCGCCCGCTTCAGCGGCTTCAAGCAGGGGCTCGCGACCTGGCTCTGGGGTGTGGTCATCACGATCGTCCTGGCGATCGTCGTGGGCGTCGTCGGGACCCAGTCCGGTGACTCGTCGTCGCCGAACCCGTTCGTGCCCTCGATGGACGACCTGCAGTCGTCGTCCCTCGCCGGTCTGATCGGCCTCGCCCTCGTGGTCGTGTTGAGCTTCGCCGGTGCCGTCCTCGGCGGCCTGCTGGGCCAGCGGTACCACCGCAAGGTCGACCGCTTCTTCTCCGAACAGGACTGAGCGTCGCGAGGGGGCGTCCCTTCCGGGTCGCCCCCTCGCCCCATCCGACGCGGCCCGGGCGTCGAACACCGATCAACCCCGCCGGGCAGCACAGACAAGGACCATTCATGCGCACCCCCCACCGTTCCCCCCTCGGCCGCGGCGTCCTCGGCGTCGTCGCCACCGGAGCCCTCGTGTTCTCGCTCGCGGCCTGTGCCTCGACCTCGGACTCCGAGAGCAACAACACGGCCCCGACGCACCCCGTGAACCAGACCCGCGAACCGGGCCCGGGCGAGAGCCTGTTGCCCCAGGCGACGATCCCGGACCTGTCGAACGGCGTCGACACGCAGGTCGCCGTCGACGCGTCGTTCGTCGAGGCCCTCACGACCCTCGGTCTCACGCCGGGCGTGGTCGGCACCGCGACGTTCACCGACGGCACGTTCTCGTTCCCGATCACGGGCGGACACGTCGACTACTTCGGCCCCGACAGCGAGATCCGTCCCTACGTGCAGGGCGAGATCGACCACGACGGCTCGGGCCTCTCGCTGACCGCGGCCGACGGCACCGTCGTCGAACTCACCGACTTCCGCATCGACCCGGGTGAGTCGAAGCTCTACGGCACCGTCACCGCCAACGGCACCGTCGCCGCCGAAGACGCCTACCTGTTCAACCTCTGGGGTGGCACCCTGAAGCCCCTCGAGGTCGTCGACGGCAACGCCGTGCTCGAGGGCACGACGGTCCACGTCAGCCCCGACGCGGCCGAGCTGCTGAACGAGACCTTCAAGACCGACGCCGTCCAGGACGAGATGCTCGTCGGCGTCGCGAAGATCACCGCCGCGACGGAGTAGAACCGAACCACGGCGTGATCCGGTACGTACCGGATCAGCCTCGAACCCGGTTTCGAACCATG
>NZ_MJGS01000002.1:212881-248660 GCF_001864945.1 Frigoribacterium sp. MCBA15_019
TCATGGTTCGAAACCGGGTTTTTCGGCACCAGCCAGGATTGAGACACCTCGACAACTAAGTTTCGGGCTGCCGAAACCTTGCTAGGGTCGAGGAATGAGTTCGACCGACAGCCGCCGTGCCGACGCCGACCCGCCCCGTGACGGCCGTCCCCCGCAGGTCGTCCACGCGCGGCCGCGCGGCACCCTGCTCGGCCCGGCGTTCGTCGCCGCGATCGCCTACGTCGACCCGGGCAACGTCGCCGCGAACCTCACGGCGGGGGCGTCGTACCAGTACACGTTGCTCTGGGTGCTCGTGCTGGCGAACGCCATCGCCGTGCTCGTCCAGTACCTGTCGGCCAAGCTCGGCATCGTCACGGGGCGCTCGTTGCCCGAGGTGATGGGCACGCGCCTCCGTCCTCGGCCCCTCCGGCTCGCGTACTGGGGGCAGGCCGAGCTGGTGGCGGCCGCGACCGACGTCGCCGAGATCATCGGCGGCGCCCTCGCGCTCCAGCTCTTGTTCGGCGTGCCGCTCGTCGTCGGCGGCCTGATCACCGGTCTCGTCTCGCTCGGCCTGCTGATGCTCACGAGGTACCGCCGCGGCCGGGTCTTCCAGACCGTGGTCATCGCCCTGCTGGCCGTCCTCACGCTCGGCTTCTGCGCCGGACTGCTCTTCGCCCCGCCCTCGGCGGGCGGCATGCTCGCCGGTCTCGTGCCTCGCTTCGAGGACAGCACGGCGGTGCTGCTGGCCGCTTCGATGCTCGGCGCGACGGTCATGCCGCACGCGGTCTACCTGCACTCCGCCCTCACCCGCGACCATCACGGAGTCGTCGCCGAGGGCGCCGACCGGGCCCGCGTCCTGAAGGCCACGCGCTGGGACGTCGTCCTGGCGTTGCTGGTCGCCGGTGGCGTGAACATCGCCATGCTCGTGCTCGCGGCCTCGACGCTCTCGGGTCAGGACGGCACCGACACGATCCCCGGGGCACAGCGGGCGATCGCCGCGGCTCTCGGGCCGGTGATCGGCGTCCTGTTCGCCGTGGGCCTGCTCGCGTCGGGTCTCGCGTCCACCTCGATCGGGGCGATGGCGGGTGCCGAGATCATGAAGGGCCTGCTGCACGTGCAGGTGCCGCTCATGGTCCGACGGGTCGTGACACTGATCCCGGCCCTGGTGCTGCTCGCGACGGGCATCAGCCCGACCTGGTTGCTCGTGCTCAGCCAGGTGGTGCTGAGCTTCGGCATCGCCTTCGCGCTGGTGCCGCTCGTCGTCGCGACGAGCGACCGGTCACTCATGGGCACGGGCGTCAACGCCGTGGGGACGCGGGTCGCCGGATGGGCGGCCGTGGTGGTCGTCGTCGCGCTCAACCTCGTGCTGATCGGGCTGACCGTCTCGGGGGCGTGAGGGCGAGGGCGTGGGGGGCGGGGTCGACGCGACCGGAGCCTCCTGCGTCCTCGACGCGACCGGCGCTCTCAGCGGCGGGCGTCACCGGTGGTGGACTCGATGTGCGGGCCGTCGTCGGGCTCGTCGCCGGCCGCGACCTTCTCGGCCTGACGACGGTCGAAGGCCGCCTGCATCGACTCGGCGTGGTCGGTCTTGGCCTTCGCGAGGGCCTCGTCGTCGCCGCGCATGGTCGCCGCGGTCGAGCGCAGGCGCGCCCCGACGGCCTTGACGAAGTCGGCGGGGCTGGGGCTGAAGTCGTCGCTCTCGTCGCCGTCGCCGGCGTCGACGTAGTGGTGCAGCTCGTCGCCCTCGTCGTGTCGGATCGGCTGCTGGGCGTGCTCGACGCAGAGCTTGGCGACCTCCTCGGCGTGGGCGTGCATGACGGAGTGGGCGGCGCCGGGCATCTCCCACAGGCGGGACGAGGGCAGCAGCTCGCCGACGCGGCGCACCCACTCGCGCGGGGCGACGGCGTCGTGCTCACCACGGATGACCAGGGTGTCGGCGGCGATCTGCGGCAGGTGCTGCTCGATCGGGTACGTCATCATCTTGGGCAGGATGCGCGAGAACCAGCGCACCCCGCAGAGCACGTAGGCGCTCAGGGCCAGGAACTTCACCCGGCCGGGTTCGTGCCACGCGGCGCGGGCGAAGCGCACCGCCTGTTCGAGCACGTGGCGGTGGGCCGGGTCGATCACGGGCCCGATCAGCACGACGGTCGACAGGTCGGGCCGCCGCGCGGCGAGGTCGACGACGATCTGCGTGCCCATCGAGTGCCCGACGACGACCGGGTCGTCGAGCCCGAGCTCGTCGATCGCGGTGCCGACCAGGTCGGCGTACTCGCGGATGGTGAGGGCGTGGCCCGGGTGCGGCACCCCGGCGAAGCCCGGCAGGTCGAGGGCGTGCACCGGGCCGAACTCGTTCAGGTTCGGCGCGAGGCGTTCGAAGTAGTCGGACGAGACGCCGATGCCCGGCACGAGCACGAACGGACGCTCGCCGGTGTCGCCGATCGTGTTGACCCGCACGTAGAGGTCGTCCCGCTCGACGCGCCGGACGGTCACGTTCGTGTCGACGTCGCCCGAGCGCGAGGCGTCGCGGGCGGCCGCGCGGCGGGCCGAACCGGCGTGGCGACGTCGAGGACTCATCGGATCAGTGTGGCACGGCGGGCTCGGAGCCCGACGCGGTGGCGTGGCACCCGCTCCCGTGCCCAGCGGGCGCATGGGGTCGGCACCGCCTGCCCGCGCCTCGCGTCAGACGGAGGCCACGACGCCGTCCAGCGCACGCAGGTTGCGCCGCAGGATCAGCGAGAGGGCGAGCGCCGATGCGGGCCCGGCGGCTCGCATCCACCAGGCGGCGGGGCGCCAGACGACGCGGATGTCGAGCGTGACGCGGTCGTCGTCGTGGCGGCGCACGCGGTAGCTCTCCCAGCCGCGCTGGGGGTGGCCGACCAGGGCGGCGTGGCCGAAGCCGATCTCGGTCTCGGACCGCACCACGGCGAACACCCGGCAGGCGACCGATGGGTGCAGGGGGCCGAAGGTGACGCCCCAGACGCTCGTCGCGCCGACGGTCACCCGGTCGGGCACCTCGAGCGGCACGAAGCCCGAGCCGCGATGCACCTGCCAGTGCAGCACGGCGTCGCCCGCGGCGTCGAAGGCGGCCCGGCCGTGGCCGATCACCCGGCTGCGGGTCGTGACGTGGAACCCGGCGGGCGGCGGGCCGTCGAGGGTCGGCTCGCCGTCGAAGGCGTAGCCGTCGCCGAAGCGGCCCCGGGGTGAGCGGGTCGGGCGCGGCCGGGGTGATCGCGATCGGGACGGTCGCGACCGGGACGGGTGTGACGTCATGGGTCGACCCTGCCACGTCCCGGGCTCTCGCCGGGCATGATCGGACCGTGACCGACGCGACCGCCCCGACGCCGACCCCGCTCTCGACTCCGCCCACGGCCTACCTGATCCTGCACGGCTGGCAGAACCACCGCCCCGAGGGCCACTGGCAGCGGTGGCTCGCGGGCCAGCTCGAGGCCCGCGGGCACGTCGTGCGCTACCCGCAGCTGCCCGACGCCGACGAACCCACGCCCGCCGCCTGGGGCGCTGCGGTGCGACGCGAGCTCGACGGCCTCCCCGAGGACGTGCCGCTGACGGTGCTGTGCCACAGCCTCTCGTGCCTGCTCTGGCTGAGGCTGCAGGCCGGCGACGCGCCTCCGCGGGCCGACCGGGTCGCGCTCGTCGCGCCTCCTTCGCCCGAGCTGATCGCCGGGCAGCCGATCCACGCGTTCGTGGCCGGCGACCTGTTCGACGGACGTCGGCTCTCGCCCGGCGGGTCCGCCGAGGCGGTCGTCGTCGCCGGGGACGACGACGAGTGGCTGCCGCTCGGCCCGGTCGACACCTGGGAGGCGCGGGTCGACGCCCCGATCGTCGTCGTGCCCCGAGGCGGTCACCTCACCCCCGACTCGGGCTACGGCGAGTGGCCGGTCGTGCTGGCCTGGGCGCTCGGCGTGCCCGCGGCGGAGGCGTTCGGCTGATCCGCCGTGCGGTCACGACCGGCGGCCGACGGAGCTGCCGGGCCTACGCGTCCGGCGCGAGGAAGGCGGCAGCGGCGCGTGACAGGTAGGCCGGGTCGTCGGCGCCGCAGAGCTCGCGGGCCGAGTGCATGCCGAGCAGCGGGATGCCGACGTCGATCGTGCGGATGCCGAGCCGCGTCGCCGTGATCGGCCCGATGGTCGAGCCGCACGGCACCGAGTTGTTCGAGACGAACTCCTGGAACGGCACACCGGCCTGCTCGCACGCCCGCGACCACTCGGCCGCCCCGAGCCCGTCGGTGGCGTAGCGCTGATTGGCGTTGATCTTGAGCAGCGGCCCGCGGTTGACGACCGGCTGGTTGACCGGGTCGTGACGCTCGGGGTAGTTCGGGTGCACGGCGTGCCCGGCGTCCGCGCTCAGGCACCACGACCCGGCGAGGGCCCGGCGGTGGTCGGTCGTCGTCGCCCCGAGACCGGCCGAGACCCGGGCGAGCACGTCCTCGAGCAGCGGCCCGGCGGCACCCGAGGGCGTGGCCGACCCGACTTCTTCGTGGTCGAACGCCGCGAACACGGCGACGTGGTCGAGTTCGACGCCCGCCGTCGCGGTCTCGATCAACGCGACGAGACCGGCGTGGGTCGACGACAGGTTGTCCATGCGGCCGGCGGCGAACAGCTCGCCGGAGAGCCCCAGGACCGCAGGAGGCGCGGTGTCGGCCACGACCACGTCGTACCCGGTCACGTCGGCTCCGGTCAGCCCGGCCAACCCGGCGAGGTGGCCGAGGACGTCGGCCTCGTCGAGCGGCCCCGCCCCGACCACGGGGTTCAGGTGGCGCTGGGGGTCGAGCTTGAGGCCGTCGGCGTTGACGCCACGGTCGAGGTGGACGGCGAGCTGCGGGAAACGCAGCAGCGGCCCGGTGCGCACGAGGTGCGTCTCGCCACCTCGGGTGACCAGTCGACCGGCGAACTCGAGGTCGCGGTCGAGCCACGAGTTGAACAACGGGCCGCCGTAGACCTCGACACCGGCCTGCAACCAGCCACGGGTGCCGGTGGTGGGCTTGGGCTTCAGCTTGAAGCCGGGGGAGTCGGTGTGCGCCCCGACGACGCGGAACGGCGTCGTGGCCGTCGCCGTGGCGGGCTCGATCCAGGCGATGACCGCGCCGTCACGCACGACGTAGCGACGCCCCGGGCCGGTGGGCCACTCGGCGGTCTCGTCGAGGGCGGTGAACCCGGCGTCGTCGAGCCGACGGGCGGCCTCGGCCGCGGCGTGGAAGGACGAGGGTGAGGCCTGGATGAAGCGGGCGAAGTCGTCGAGGTGGGGGCGCGTGTCAGTCATCCCCACCAGCATGCACCACCCCGTCGCCGCTGAGACCCCAGGAAGTCGCCGAGACCCCGGCGCGCGTACGGGGGTCTCGGTGACTTCCTGGGGTCTCGCCGAAGGTCAGCGGCCGCCGCTGCCGCCGCGGTTCGCGCCGATGTCGCCGCGGTGGGCGTTCGCCTCGGGATCGGCCGAGTGCGGGTCCTCGTCGTCGACGGTCAGGGCGGCGTCCTGCGCGCCCGAGACGCCCCCGGGACTCACGGCGACGTACCCGTCCTCGCCCGAGTGGCTGCCGCCGAGCGGTTGCGTGACGTCGCCGTCGGGTGTCGCGTCGCCCGACCCGGCGGGCTCGCCCTGCGTGTCGGTCGGGCCCGACCCGTGGGTCGCCCGGTGCGTCTCGATCGCGGCGGCCTCCACGGCCGCCTGGTCGAGCGCGTCGCCGTGGCCGAGCTCGTCGTCCGGTCCGTGCGGGTCGGGGTTCGTGCGGGCGTCGCTCATCGGGGAGTCCTCTCGTGGTGGGCCTCCGAGGCTAGGCGCACCGCGCCTCCTCGTCCGGACGGCGTCGGCAGGTGGCGGCCGGACGCGTCACGGCGCGGTCGGCAGCACCGCGGCCCAGAGGTGGAACAGGGCGTAGGCGCGCCAGGGCGACCACGCCGCCCCGGCGACCTCGGCCTGCTTCGTCGTCAGGCCGCCCATCACGCGCCGCAGCACGAGGTCGCCCGCGGGCCAGGCGTCGCGGTCGCCGAGGGCACGCACCGCGAGGTACTCGACCGTCCACGGGCCGATGCCGGGCACGGCGAGCAGGCGTCGACGGGCGTCGGCGTGGTCGACGTCGGGCGCGATCACGAGCCCGTCGGCGACGACCTCGGCCAGGGCGTGGATCGTCCGGGCCCGACCGTTCGTCACCCCGACCGCGGCCCGCAGCTCGTCGACGTCGGCTGCCGCGAGGCGCTCGGCTCGGGGGAACCGCGTGAGGCCCGTCCCCGCGATCGGATCGCCGTAGGCCGCCACGAGCCGACCGGTGAAGGTGCGCGCCGCGGCGAGCGAGACCTGCTGCCCGAGCACGGTCATCGCAGCCGTCTCGAACCCGTCGGGGTTGCCCGTCACGCGGATGCCCGGACGCGCCGCGACGAGTGGCCCGAGCACCGGGTCGTCGGCGAAGCCCCGCTCGACGTCGTCGAGGTCGGTGTCGAGGTCGAGCCACGTCCGCACGACGCGTCGGGCCTCGTCGACCGTCGCCTGCGTCGGCAGCACGCCGTCGGGCCCGGTCACCGTCACGTCGACCCCGGTCGACGCGAACGACAGGTCGAGACGGTAGGAGGCGCGCGCGGCCCCCGAGCCCAGCTCGACCAGTCGCGCGTGCGACGCCGCGGCGACGTCGGTGGCTTCGGCCCCCGGCACGCTGTGCGCGGCCAGCAACCCCACGGCGTGGGCGTGGTCCCAGGCGCCGACGGGCTCGACGTCGAAGCGCGCGACCGCCCCGTCGGATGCTGCCCCGGTGGGTGCCGCCCCGTGGGCTGCCGCCGCGTCGGGCGGGGCCTCCGTCACGACCCGGCCGCCCGGCCGCCGCCGTCCGACACGGGCCGACCGTCCTCGCCCCACACCCCCGACGACCCGCGTCGGTGACTGTCGACGAGGTGCGTGTCGACGATGCCCGCGGCCTCCATCAGGGCGTGCATCGTGGTCGGCCCCACGAAGGTGAACCCCTTCGCCTTGAGCGCCTTCGAGAGGGCGAGCGACTCGGGCGACGTCGTCGGCACGTCGGCCATCGTGCGGGGCCGGGGCGTCTCGGCGGGCCGGAACGACCAGACGAAGTCCACGAGCCCGCCGTCGGCGCGCAGGTCGAGCGTCGCTCGCGCGTTGCGGATCGTCGCGTCGACCTTCAGCCGGTTGCGGACGATGCCCGCGTCGGCCATGAGGCGCTCTCGGTCGTCGTCGTCGAAGCGGGCGACCACCTCGGGGTCGAAGTCGGCGAACGCGGAGCGGAACGCCGGCCGCTTGCGCAGGATCGTCGCCCACGACAGCCCCGACTGGAACGCCTCGAGGCTCAGCCGCTCGAACAGGCCGCGCTCGTCGCGGACCGGCAGGCCCCACTCGGTGTCGTAGTAGTCGCGCAGCAGCGGATCGGTCGACGCCCAGACCGGCCGGGCCAGCCCGTCGTCACCGACCACGACGCCCGTGCCGGCCGGGCCCGACGGCGCCACGCCTGACGGCACCCCGCCCGACGGCACCACGCCGGGGCGCACCGCGTCGCTCACGCGCCCGCCTCGAGGTCGATCAGGATCTGCTTGGCCGCCATGCCCCCACGGTAGTTGCCGGCGGTCCCGTCGCTCCGCACCACCCGGTGGCAGGGTACGACGACCGGCAGCGGGTTGGTCGCGCAGGCCGTGCCGACGGCCCGGACCGCCCGGGGGCTGCCCGAGGCGAGGGCGACCGCCGCGTAGCTCGCCGTCGCGCCGTAGCCGATGTCGGGCAGGTGCTCGAGCACCGTTCGCTGGAACCCCCTCGACAGACGCCGGTCGAGCGGCAGGTCGAACGCGCGGCGCTCGCCGCGGAAATACTCGTCGAGCTCGCGTGCCACGGCGTCCAGCCGCGACGGAGCCTCGACGATGCGGGGGCTGACGGTCGAGGCTAGGCGGTCGAGCACCGTGTCGTGCCCCTCGATCTCGAAGGCCACCCGCAGCACGCCCACGTCGGTCGCGCAGACGAGCAGCCGCCCGACGGGGGAGTCGAGGGTGCGGTAGGCCACGTCGACCGCCCCGGCGTCGAGGGCGGCCTCGGCGAAGCGGGCGTGCAGGGCGGCGAGACGGTCGTCGGCCGGGTCGAGACCGGTCAACAGGGCGCGCGGGTCTGTCGACGCGTCGGCGGGGGAGGCGGTCATCGGGTGCCCTTCGGCTCGGGAGAGGCGGACGGGACGGGTGTGGGCGGGACGGAGGCGGACGGGACGGAGGCGGACGGGACGGAGGCGCGGCGGGCGACCCGCCCCGAGGTGCCGGTCGGTCCGGGCGTCGCCGGTTCGGCCAGCAGCCGGCGCAACGTCGCGATCCCGTCGGCGGAGGCGCGCCGGGCCGCGTCCGCGCTGATGCCGGTGACCTCGGCGACCTCGCGGTGCGAGAGCCCGACGAGGTGGTGGTAGACCACGGCACGGCGTTGGCCCGGCGGCAGGGTCCGCAACGCCCCGTCCAGTTCGTCCGTGCGAGCCACGGCTTCGTCGAGAGGAGGCGCGGGTGGCGGTTCGGGCACCGTCTCGACCGGTCGGGGGCGACGGTCCCGCGCCCGCAGCACGTCGATCGCCTTGCGGTGCGCGATGGTCACCAGCCACGCCTCGAGGTTCGTCGACGCGGGCAGCGACGGATAGGCGACGAGGGCGGCCACGAACGTCTCGCTCCACGCGTCGTCGGTGTCGTGCTCGTCGAGCACGGCCCGGCACACGCGCCACACCGTGCGACCGTGCCGGGCGACCACGCGCTCGAAGGGCTCCACGTCAGAAGAGCCGACCGGACTCGGGGCCCGACGGCTGGTCGGCCTCGAGCCCGAGCAGGAACCGCTTGCGGTCGAGCCCGCCGGCGTAGCCGACGAGGGCTCCGCCCGAGCCGACCACGCGGTGGCAGGGCACGACGATGCTCAGCGGGTTGAGCCCGTTGGCGGCGCCGACCGCCCGGGCCAGGCCGACGCCGCCGAGCGCGGTCGCGAGTTGCCCGTAGCTGCGCGTCTCGCCGAAGGGGATGTCGCGCAGCAGGTCCCACACCCGCACCTGGAAGTCGTTGCCGCGCGGTGCCAGCGGCAGGTCGAAGGAGCGGCGCTCGCCGGCGAAGTACCCACCGAGCTGGCGCTCGACCTCGGCGAAGTCGCTCAGCCCGACACCGTCCCGCGAGATCGGGCCGAAGCCGGTCGGATCGGGCAGGTGGCGGTGCTCGTCGAAGTAGAGGCCGACGAGGCCCGTCTCGACCCCGACGACGGTCAGCGTGCCGACGGGGGTGTCGACGGTGGTGTGGACGCTCACGGTGCCTCCTGGCTCTCGGCGATGGTACTCACCCCGTAGACGCGGCAGCGTCACCGGATGTGAGGTCACCGGTCGAACTGACCGGAGTCGCGGGGCCGACCGGGCTGACCGGGCCGACCGGGCCAACCGGGCCGACGGGCCACCGGGCCGCGCGGACCGACCGAACCGGTCCGGGTGATCGGGACGGGTCGACGAGCAGGTACCCTTGAACGCCCGGTCCGGGCACTCCACACTGTCGGGTGTGTGTGAGCGTCCGGGCCGGGTTCCTCGTCTCCCACCGCCCGGGCGGCTCGTGACCGACGTTCGAGCTGGTGACGGGTGCTCGAGCTCGTGACCGCCCCTCGAGCTAGTGGCGCGTGCTGAACTCGCTCTCGCCCACGGGGGCGATCTCGCTCACGTCGACCCGGTCGACCCTGGCTCCACGGGGCCCCTCGTCGAGCCACTCGAGCAGCAGCGCCACCCGGTCGGGCCGTCCCTCGACCTCGACCTCGACCGTCCCGTCGGGCAGGTTGCGGACGAAGCCGCCGACGTCCAGTCGGTCCGCCTCGCCCTCGGTCGAGAAACGGAAACCCACGCCCTGCACCGAGCCGTGCACGAGGGCCCGGCGTCTGATCACGTCGTCCATCGCTCGACCGTACCCGCGCCTCCTCGGCCTGGCCCTCGTCACTCGCCCTTACGTCTCACCCCGCCACGAGATGAACATCCCGCCAGGAGAAGACATGGCGGGATGTTCATTTCGTGGCGGCGTGGCGGCGTGGCGGCGTGGCGGCGTGGCGGCGTGGCGGCGTGGCGGGTGGCGGAGCGACGGCTCACGCAGGGCGACGGACAGGACGACCGCCGAGCCGACGTCGGTCGCCTCGCTACTTGTCGACCGTCGACATGTCGGCGTAGCGGTCGCCCTTCGGCGCGGCCACGTCGTCGAGCTGGTACATCTGCTCGGCGTCGAGCACGACGTCGTCGGCCGCGACGTTCTCGTCGAGGTAGGCGCGGCGCTTCGTGCCCGGGATCGGCACGATGCCCTCGCCCTTGGCGAGCAGCCAGGCGAGCGCGACCTGACCGGGCGTGGCTCCGACGGCCCGGGCGACTTCGTCGACCTGCTGCACGATGCGGATGTTGGCCTGCAGGTTGTCGCCCGAGAAGCGGGGCGCGAACCGGCGGAAGTCGTCCTCGGCGAGCTCGTCGACCGAGCGGATGGTGCCGGTGAGGAACCCGCGACCGAGCGGCGAGTACGGCACGAAGCCGATGCCGAGCTCGCGGACGGTCGGCAGGATCTCGGCCTCGGGCTCGCGGCTCCACAGCGACCACTCGGTCTGCAGGGCCGTGATCGGGTGCGTGGCGTGCGCGCGGCGGATCGTCTCGGGTGCGGCCTCGGACAGCCCGAGGAACCGCACCTTGCCGGCCGTGACGAGCTCGCCCATCGCGCCGACGGTGTCCTCGATCGGCACCAGCGGGTCGACCCGGTGCTGGTAGTAGAGGTCGATGTGGTCGATGCCGAGGCGCTGCAGCGAGCCGTCGACCGAGCGGCGCACGTACTCGGGGCGACCGTCGACCGTGCGTTCGGCGCGGGCCTCGGGGTCGGTGACGTTGCCGAACTTCGTCGCGACCACGGCCTGGTCGCGGCGGCCCTTGAGGGCACGGCCGAGCAGCTGCTCGTTCGTGTGCGGGCCGTACATGTCGGCGGTGTCGAGCAGGGTGACGCCGACGTCGAGCGCCCGGTGGATCACGCGCACCGACTCGTCGTCGTCGGTGCTGTTGCCGGTGTAGAAGGCGGACATGCCCATCAGGCCGAGGCCGAGGCGGCCGACGTCGAGACCGCCGTCGACCTGGCCGAGTGTGGTGTTCTTCATGGCTCCGAGCCAACTCCCTCGCACCCGGCGACGGCACAGGCCCGGTGCGCGGCCGGGCGGACGGCAGGAGGCGCGGTGCCCGTCGGACGGACACCGCGCCTCCTCGGCCGGCAGGGTTCGAGACCCGGCGGTCACCGCCGTCAGCGGCGCTCCGCCCGGCGCCGGACGACGGCCGAGCCGGTGACGAGCGCGAGGCCCAGGGCCAGCGCAGCGGCGCCGATCCCGAGCGGCAGACCGGGCTCGCTACCCGTGTAGGCGAGCGGTCGGCCGGAGCCGCCGCTGCCCGAGCCACCGGTGCCGGACCCGTCGGCCGCGGGCACGACCGGCGCCGGCGACACGGCGGGGTCGGGGCTGGGCACGGGGTCGGGCACGGGCGTCACGACGGGAGGCGCGGCGAGGGTGATCGTCGGGACGGTGCCGTCGGCGAACGGTGCGGCGAAGGTGCCGACGACCTCGCCGTCCAGGACGACCGCGTAGTCCGTCCCGGGGACGAGCCCCTCGGCGCGGTAGACGCCGCCCGCGTCGGTGGTCGGGGTCGCGACGGGCTCCGGCTCGGCGGAGTCGGCGTCGATCACCTGCAGCTGAAGGCCCGCGGCGGGGGTGCCGTCGGCGTTCACGACCGTGCCCTCGACGTCGACCGTGTCGGGAGCGGCGATCTGCACGGGCGGGATGGTCCCGCTCGTCGCGGGTGCGGTGATCGTGACGGCCGAGTCGACGTCCTCGTTCAGGATCACCTCGTACTGCTCACCCGGGGTCAGGCCGTCGGCCGTGAACGAGCCTCCTGCGCCGGTCTCGACGCTGACGACGGGCGTGGTCTCGCCGACCGGCACGATGTCGACCGTCGACCCGGTCGCGGGTGCCGATCCGTCGGGGTTCACGATGCTGGTGGTGATCTCGACGGTCGGGTCGAGCGTGATCGAGGCGCCCGAGGCCGTGGTGACCGGCCCCCGGGCTGTTCCCGTGACCTCGTCGACCACGTTGTACTCCGCGGCGGGATCGAGCCCCTCGAAGGTGATCGAGCCGTCGGTGCCGGTCGTCCCGGATGCGACCGGGTCGATCTGGCCGGGCACGACGATGCTCACCGGACGGTCGGCGACGGGCGTGCCGTCGGCCTGCGCGACCGTCACCGTGAGGGGCGCGGTGTCGGCCGGGGCCACGGCGCCCGTGAAGGCGAAGTCGAGGCCGGGGGAGTCGTCGCCGGTCACGGTGAAGGATCGGGCGGGCAGGTCGGTGGCACCGTCGGGCGTCGTGACGTCGACCTCGTAGGGCGTGCCCGAGACGAGACCGGGCACCGACCAGGTGCCGTCGGGGCCGACCGTCGTGGTGGTCCCGACGACCTCACCGGTCGCCGGGTCGACCACCGTCACGACCGCTCCGGGGTAGGCCGTTCCGTCGCTCGTCACCGTGCCGCTCGCCGTGAACGTCTTGGTCACGAACCAGGTCTGGTAGACGGGGAATCCGGAACGCTGTTGGTACGTGAAGGTCAGCGTCGAGAGCGGCACGGTCGGGCTGAACCAGGCGGAAGCACCCTCGGTGTCGGCCGCCGTTGCGTTGCCGGTCAGCACGCCCGTGGTGGCGTTCCACGAGGGCACGTCGCGCAGCCCCGCGGCGTCGCACGACGGCGACGGTCCACCGGCGGTGCGGCAGTAGTTGTAGGTGCTCTGGAAGCCGAGGGCGCTCGCGGGCACGGCTGCACCGGCGGCGTCGGTGGCCGACACGGTCACCTGGTCGGCGTCGACGTCGCCCAGCACGAACGACCAGTCGCTCGCGGGGGTGGCCCGGTCGAAGGTGTAGGTCGTGACCGACGCGGCGGCAGCCGTCGGTGAGTCCTGGGCGGGACGGAGGTTGAGGTACGGGCGTCCCCGGCTCGAGTCGTACTCGGCGCCGACCGGCGTGCCCGTGCCCTGCCAGGTGCTCGACCCGCTGGGGATCGTCGCCTGGCGCGAGGTCGACGTGAACGTCGCCTGCGGGAAGTCGCCGGGGAGCGTCATCGTGCCCGCGTAGGCACGAGCCGTCCCGTCCACGGTGAAGTCGGCCCAGCCGACCGTTCCCGGCCCGGCCGCGGAGGCGCTCGTCGCGCCTCCGAATGCCAGCGCGCCGGTCATGACGACCGTCACCCCCGTCGCCGCCCACGCCCTGACGTGCCTGTTGACCATGTCGTCGTCCCTCCGTGCCTGTCCCTGATCGCGGGCCTGAGATCGAGGTTATGTCAGATCTGGGTCTCCTGTCGCACGGTCGACCGTCACGGACGACGCCACCGCACCGGAACGACGGAGGGGCGCCGCCTCGCGACCGGGATGCCCGGTGCGGAGGTCGGCGCCCCTTCGGGGACGTCGCGCGTCAGCGCTTCTTGACGTTCGAGACGATGTCCTCCGAGTGGCTGCCCGTCGCACCCTTGGCCTTCTTGTCGGCGCGCTTCTCCTTCAAGGAGCGCACGGCGACCTTCGCGGTGGTCTTCTTCGCTGATTTCTCTGCCATGGTGGTGCCTCCGTCGCGGACCGAGATGATCCGGTCCGCCCGAGGCTACGGTGCCGCGGCCCCGGTGTCTGTAGTGGCGACCATCTTCACGGCTCCTACACTGCCCAATGGCCCGATCCGCCTCGTCCGAGGTGCCCGTGCCCGCCGCACACCCGCCCGACCCCGACGACCCGCCCGATCCCGACGACACGCAGAGACGACAGGCCCCGATGACCCCCGTCCCCACCTCGACCCCGGTCGCCCCGACGCGCAGCGAGCGTCTCGACGACCTGCCGTTCACCTCGAAGCACCGCCGCCTGTTGGCCGGCTCGGGCATCGGCTGGGCCCTGGACGCGCTCGACGTCGGTCTGCTCTCGTTCGTCATCGCCCAGCTGATGACCGTGTGGAGCGACCAGGCCGGTCAACTGGCCTGGGTCGCCTCGGCCGGGTTCGCGGGCATGGCGATCGGCGCGGCCGTCGGCGGCTCGCTGGCCGATCGCCTCGGCCGCAAGACCGTCTTCGCCCTGACCCTGCTGCTCTACGGGCTCGCCACCGGCCTCTCGGCCCTGTCGTGGTCGGTCGGCGTGCTGCTCGTCCTGCGCTTCGTCGTGGGCCTCGGCCTGGGGTCCGAGCTGCCGGTCGCGTCGACCCTCGTCAGCGAGTTCTCGCCCCGGCGCATCCGCGGTCGCGTCGTCGTGTTGCTCGAGGCGTTCTGGGCCGTGGGCTCGATCGGGGCCGCCCTCGTGGGCTATCTCGTCATCCCGACGAGCGACGACGGCTGGCGCTGGGCCCTGCTGATCGGCGCGGCCCCCGCGCTCTACGCCGTCTTCGTGCGCCTGAAGATGCCCGAGTCGGTGCGCTTCCTCGAGTCGAGGGGCCGCCACGACGAGGCCGAGCGCACCGTCCGCGGCTTCGAGCAGGCCGCCGGCGTCGCCGCCCCGACCGGCGTCGCCGAGGAGGCGCGGGTCGTCGAGAAGTCGGCCCGCGCTTCCGTCGGTCGGTTGTTCGGTGCCGGCATGGCGCGCCGCACGGTCGCGATCTGGGTGGTCTGGTTCATGACCAACTTCTCGTACTACGGCGCCTTCGTCTGGCTGCCGTCGCTGCTCGTCGCGGCCGGGTTCCCGCTGGTGCGCTCGTTCGAGTACGTGCTGATCATCACGCTGGCCCAGCTGCCGGGCTACGCGGCCTCGGCCTGGCTGATCGAGAAGTGGGGGCGCCGGGGCACGCTCGCGACCTTCCTGCTCGGGTCGGCCGTCGCCGCCGTGTTCTTCGGCTTCGGCGCCGTCAGCGGCAGCGTCGCGCAGATCCTCGTCGCGGGCATGGCGCTGTCGTTCTTCAACCTCGGTGCGTGGGGGGCGCTCTACGCCGTGACGCCCGAGCTCTACCCGACGCCGCTGCGGGGGACGGGCGCGGGGTGGGCCGCCGGCGTCGGACGCATCGCCTCGATCGCCGCCCCGCTGTCGGTGCCGCCGCTGATCGCCCTCGGCGGCCCGCCCACCCTCTTCGTCGTCTTCGGCGCGGTCTTCGTCGTGGGGGCCGTCGCCGCCACGATGCTGCCCGAGCTCCGCGGCACCCGGCTCGCCGAGTGAGCGCGCGCCGTCGCCCGTCGCGTCGCCGCCTCACGCCGCGTCGCCTGCTCGGCCTCGTCGTGGTGCTGGTGGCGGGGGCCGTCCTCGTGGCGTTCCCGCGCCTCCTCGGCGACGGGTCGGCGGGCGGCGACCCGGGAGGCGCGGGTGCGGTTCCCGTGCCCACGAGCGTCCCGGCCGCGGCGGCCGAGGCCGTCGTCGAGCGCGTGGTCGACGGCGACACCGTGATCGTCACCGTCGCGGGGGAGCGCGAGCGCATCCGCCTGATCGGCGTCGACACCCCTGAGACCGTGAAGCCCGACGCTCCGGTCGACTGCTTCGGCCCGGAGGCCAGCGCCTTCACGACGGCCACCCTGCCCGAGGGGGCGACGGTCTGGCTCGAGGACGACGCCTCGCAGGGCGACGCCGACCGCTACGACCGGTTGCTGCGCTACGTCTGGTCGCCGGACGGCACGATGCTCAACGAGCGACTGGTCGCCGAGGGCTACGGGCGCGAGGACACCTACGACGACGCGTACCGCTACCGCGACCGGTTCGTCGCCGCCGAGGCGTCGGCCGAGGCCTCGCGGGCCGGGCTCTGGGCGGCCTGCGGCTGACGCGACGGACGACGGCTCGGCCACCAGAAGGCGTCACCGGTGAGGAAGACGAGAGCGGGCACGAGCACGGTGCGCACCACCAGGGTATCGAGCAGCACGCCGAGGCACACGATCACGCCGACCTGGGTCAGGGCCACGACCGGCAGCACGCCGAGGACGGCGAACACGGCGGCCAGCAGGATGCCCGCACTTGTGATGACGGCACCGGTCGAGGCCAGGGCCCGCACCATGCCCTCGCGGGTGCCGTGCACGAGGCCCTCCTCGCGGGCCCGGGTGGTGAGGAAGATGTTGTAGTCCACCCCGAGTGCGACGAGGAACAGGAACGCGTAGAGCGTCACCGCCGTGTCGAGTGCGGGGAACCCCAGCACGTTCTGGAACAGCCAGGTCGAGGCCCCGAGGCTCGCGAAGAACGTGGCCAGCACCGAGGCGATCAGCAGCACGGGGGCCACGAGCGAGCGCAGCAGCAGGGCCAGGACGGCGAACACGATCGCCAGGATGATCGGTGCGATCAGGTCGATGTCGGCCTGCGCGGCCACCTTCGTGTCGTAGGCGGTGGCGTCGCTGCCGCCGACGAGCGCGTCGGCGAGCCGGCCGCCAGCGTCGGCGTACCCGGACCGCAGGCGCTCGACGGTGGTGAACGCGGCGTCGCTCTCGGGCTCGGCGGCGAGTTGCAGGTCGACGCGGGTCAGTCCGCCCCCGGTCTCGCCGGTCGTCGCCGAGTCGACGCCGTCCGTGTCGGACGCGAGCGCGGTGGCCTCGTCGGCGACCGGGGACGGGACGATCACGGTGGTGCGGCTGGTCAGCCCGGCCGAGAACGAGTCGTCGATCACCTTCTGTGCGGTGACGGAGTCGGGGTCGCCGAGCAGCTGGTCGGTCTGCGAGAGGCCGACGGCGTAGCCGCTCAGGCCGAGGCAGAGCACGCCGATGCCCGCGACGGACGACACGGCCACGACGGCCGGACGGCGTCGGACGCCACGCCCGAGACGGTCCCAGAAGCCGCGTCGCGGTGCCGCGTGGTGCGCCGCGCCTCCTGCGGTCCGGTCGTCCGTGCGGGTCGCGTCGGTCCCCTCGGACGAGGAGGCGCGGGGCACGAAGGGCCAGAACAGCCCGCGACCGCAGACCACCAGGGCCGCGGGCAGGGCCACGAGGGCGAACACGATGGCCACGACGACGCCGACCGCACAGGCGAGGCCGAGGGCCCGGTTGCCGGTGAGCGACGCGAGCAGCAGGGTCAGGAGGCTCAGGGCGACGGTGCCGCCGCTGGCCGCGATGGCGGGGCCGGCGCTCGTCACGGCCGTGCGCATGGCGCGGTGACGGTCGGGCTGACGGAGGAGTTCTTCGCGGTAGCGCGCGACGAGCAGCAGGGCGTAGTTGGTGCCCGCACCGAAGACGAGCACCGAGAGGATGCCCGAGATCGAGGCGTCGAGCGGGATGCCCAGCGGTTCGGCGACGGCGGCCGCGACCCGGCCGGCCAGGGCGTCGGCGGCACCGACGACGGCCAGGGGCACGATCCACAGCACCGGGCTGCGGTAGGTGACGATCAGCAACACGGCGACGACGATCACCGTGACCAGCAGGAGTCGGAAGTCCGCTCCGGCGAAGGCGTTCGCGATGTCGTCCTGGAACCCGAGGGGCCCGGTGAGCAGGGCGTCCAGCCCGGCGGGCAGGTCGGCCGAGGCCGCGTCACGCAGGCTCGTGGCCGTGCCTGCGACGTCGGCGTCCGCCGTCGCGGCGTCGAGCGGGACGGCGACGATCGCCGCGGTGCCGTCGTCGCTGATCTGCGGCCTGACGGCCTGCGGGGTCGTCGAGAGCTCGGCGAGGGAGGCGGCCCGGGCGTCGACCGCGGCGAGGTCGGCGGCGTCGAGTCGGTCGCCCCCGTGGCTGAAGACCAGGATGCCCACCGTCGTCTCGGCGCTCGGGAACGTCGTGAGGATCTCGGTCACCTCGGCCGACTGGCTCGTGTCGGGCACGCCCGACGGTGGAGCGGCGTCGCCCTCGCTGACCGGCAGGACGGCGAAGAGCAGGGCGACGGCGACGGCCGTCGCGGCGAGCACGACCCAGGCGGTGCGGTGGCCGCTGACGATGCGGGCGAGGGTGCGCATGATGATCCTTCAGTCGCTGAATGTCTTAGTTGCTAAGAGTATTGCAGATCACAGGAGCATCGACCAGACTCGTCACGCAGGAGGTTCCATGCCCACCCCGAGAGACCCGGCCCCCACGGCCCCGTCGACCCGTCCGTCGCGCTCGCCGCAGGCCGACGAGATCGTCACCCACATGCAACGGCTGACCACCGAGTCGCAGAAGGTCGCCCAGGCCTTCGCCTCGCGGCACGGTCTCGGCCACATCGACCTCGAGGCGCTGCTGCACGTCATGCAGGCCGAGCGCGACGGCGACCCCGTGACCGCCGGTGGGCTCGGCGAGCTGCTGGGCGTCACCTCGGGGGCGGCCACGGGCGTCATCGACCGCCTCGAGAAGGTCGGGCACGTGCAGCGCAGCCGTGACGAGGCCGACCGACGCCGGGTGCTCGTCCGCTACTCCGACCGCGCCCGTGAGGTCGCGGGGGCGTTCTTCGGGCCGCTCGGCGTGATGAGCGACCGGGTCATGGCCGACTTCGACGAGGCCGAGCTCGAGACCGTCCGACGGTTCCTCGAGGGCATGTCGGGCGCGATGGCCGAGCGGGCCCGCGAGGTGGGGCGTCCCGCCTGAGGCGACCCGCGCCTCCTCGGTGCCCCGCCCCCTGACCGTCGGCGGCAGCGGGTAACGTCGTCGTGACCCCGGAAGGCAGGTGGCACGTGACCGATCACGTCTCGGCCCTCGATCTCTTCTCGATCGGCATCGGCCCGTCGAGCTCGCACACCGTCGGCCCCATGCGGGCCGCCCGCGAATTCCTCCTCGGCGTCGAGGCCGACGGCCGGCTGACCGAGGTCGCCCGGGTCGAGGCCGTGCTCTACGGCTCGCTCGCCGCGACCGGCCTCGGCCACGGCACGCCCTCGGCCGTCCTCGTCGGCCTCGCGGGCATGCAGCCCGAGACCTGCGATCCCGCGGTCGTCTCGGGCATGCAGCAGGCGGTCGAGCAGGGCGGCGGCCTGCGGTTGCTCGGGCGACACCAGATCGCCTTCGCCCCCAACGACCTGCGGATGGCGCCGCTGACCCGCATGCCGCGGCACCCCAACGCGATGAGCGTCGAGGCCTTCGCCGCCGACGGCGTGAGTCTCGCGCGCGAGGTCTACTTCTCGGTCGGCGGCGGCTTCGTCGTCCGCGACGGCGACGACGAGCAGGCCGTGCCCACCGCCGAGGCGCCGTTCGCCTTCGCCGACGCCGACGACCTGCTGCGCCTCTGCGACGCCGAGGGCGTGTCGATCGCCGAGCTCGCCTGGCGCAACGAGGTCGCGCTGCACGGCGAGGCCGACGCCGCGGCGGGCCTCGACTCGCGCTGGGCCGCCATGCGGGCCTGCGTCGACGCGGGTCTCGAGGCCACGGGCGTCCTGCCCGGCTGGATGAAGGTGCCGCGGCGCGCCCGCCAGTTCGCGACCATGCTGCGCCAGCAAGACGAGCGGGCGACCGCCTACGCGCTCGGCGGCTCCGCGGTCGACCAGGGCCGCGCCTCCTCGCTGCTGGCCTCCGACCTGCCGGCCCAGTGGCTGCAGGCCTACGCGATGGCCGTCAACGAAGAGAACGCGGGCGGCGGGCGCGTGGTCACGGCGCCGACCAACGGGGCTGCCGGCATCATCCCGGCCGTGGGCTACTACGCGATGCGCTTCCACGGCGCGACCGCGGACGAGCTGGCCCGCACCTACCTGCTGACGGCCGCGGCGATCGGTTCGCTCTACAAGCGCAACGCGTCGATCTCGGGGGCCGAGGCCGGTTGTCAGGGCGAGGTCGGCTCGGCCGCGTCGATGGCCGCGGGGGCGCTGACCGCGCTGCTCGGCGGAACGCCCCGGCAGGTCGAGAACGCCGCCGAGATCGCGATGGAGCACCACCTCGGCCTCACCTGCGACCCCGTGGGCGGCTTCGTCCAGGTGCCCTGCATCGAGCGCAACGCCATCGCGGCGGGCACGGCGGTCGCCGCGACCCGCATGGCCCTGCTCGGCGACGGCAGCCACGTCGTCAGCCTCGACACCGTCATCGAGACGATGCGTCAGACCGGCCGAGACATGAAGGACAGCTACAAAGAGACCAGCCGCGCCGGGCTCGCCGTCAACGTCATCGAGTGCTGACCGCGGGCGGCGGGCACCCGACCCGAGGAGGCGCGGGTCGTGTCGGACGTCGCCGCTAGCCTCGTCGCATGACCCCGCCGCGCCGCCCCACGCCGTCCCGCCCCGCGACCCCGGGCGGCACCGACGCCCCGCGGCTCGACCCCGTCGATCCGCAGGGGCTCGTCGACCTCGGCACCGACCTGCTGGGTCCGCGCGACAGCCGTGAGCTCGAGCGCTACGTCGACGCCGACCTCACCGACCGCGACCTCGAGGGGGCCGAGTTCACCGAGTGCGTCTTCGAGGCGCCCCGGCTCGGGTCTGCTCGACTGCGCGGTGCGCGCCTGGTCGAGTCGGTGTTGGCCGACTCGTTCGCCCCCGAACTGGCCGCCGCGCGCAGCACCTGGCGTGACGTCCGCGTCGAGCGGCCCCGGTGGGGGTCGGCCGAGCTGTTCGACGCCGAGCTCCGGTCGGTGCACGTGGTCGGCGGCAAGATCGACTTCCTCAACCTCCGCGGGGCGCGGCTCACCGACGTCGTGATCGAGGGGTGCACGATCGGCGAACTCGACCTCGGGGGTGTGCAGGCTCTGCGGGTCGCGTTGGTCGACTGCCGCATCGGCACGCTCGACGTGACCCGCGCCTCCCTGTCGCACACCGACCTGCGCACCAGCGACTTCTCGCGCATCGACGGCTTCGAAGGGCTTCGCGGCGCGACCATCGACGAGCTGCAGCTGGCGACCTTCGCCCCGACGATGGCGGCTCACCTCGGGCTCGTCGTCGGCTGAGCTCGGGCCGCCCGTGTTGCGCCCGGCTACGCCCTGGCCGAACACGTCGGGGCTGCACGAGGCGGCGGTGCTATCGTCGCCGACAGAGCAACGCGCTCCGGGGTCAGTGAAAATCTGAGCCGGCGGTCACAGTCCGCGACCCGTGTCGTCACCGAGAGGTGGCGGCCCGGTTGAACCGGTGGAACTCCGGTACCGACGGTCATAGTCCGGATGAGAGGTAGCGCGGGCCCGGTCGTCCGTCCGCGGACCCCGGGCCGATGCCGACCCTCGCGTCGCGCACCCCCGGAGAGCCCTCGGCACACAGCCAGGCAGACCGGAGGACGACATGACGACGCAGGCGACAACGCCCCGCGGGCCCGACGCACGGACGCGCCGCCCCATCGACGCGACGAGCACGGCGGTGCGCTGATGTTCACCGGTCTCGTCGAAGAACTCGGACGCGTCGAGCGCGTCGACGACCAGGGCGACAGCGTCCGCCTGACGGTCCACGGCCCGGCCGTGCTGACCGACGCCGCGCACGGCGACTCCATCTCGGTCAGCGGCGTCTGCCTGACGGTGGTCGCGCAGCAGGGCGACACGTTCACGGCCGACGTCATGAGGCAGACGCTGGCCATGAGCACGGTCGGGGCGTTCGGCCCCGGCACGCCCGTGAACCTCGAACGCGCCGCCCGCGTCGGCGACCGCCTCGGCGGTCACATCGTGCAGGGCCACGTCGACGGCACGGCCACGGTCGTCGAGATCGAGCAGGGCGACGCCTGGCGTCGGGTCCGCTTCGACCTCGCCGACGACCTCGCGCCCCTGCTCGTCGACAAGGGCTCGGTGACGCTCGACGGCGTCAGCCTCACGGTCAGCGCGATCAGCGAGCCCGGCGAGGCAACGGGGTGGTTCGAGGTCAGCCTCATCCCCGAGACGCTCGCCGTGACGACGCTCGGCGGCAAAGCCGTCGGCGACCGGGTCAACGTCGAGACCGACGTGCTCGCCCGTCACGTGCGCCGCATGCTGCGGCTGGACGCGCTCGACGCCGACGCGACGGGTCGCCCGTGACCGTGTCCACACCCGCCGAGGAGGCGCGGGTCGACTCGCGTCTCGCGCCGATCGAGCTCGCCCTCGAACACCTGCGTCGGGGCCGACCCGTCGTGGTGGTCGACGACGAGTCCCGCGAGAACGAGGGCGACGTCGTCCTGTCGGCCGAGCTGGCCTCGCCCGAGTGGATCGCCTGGACGGTGCGGGTGTCGTCGGGTTTCGTCTGCGCGCCGATGACCAACGAGATCGCCGATCGACTCGACCTGCCGCCGATGGTCGCCCACAACGAGGACGCCCGCGGCACGGCCTACACGGTCAGCGTCGACGCGGCGGCCGGTGTGACGACGGGCATCAGCGCGTCCGACCGGGCGACGACCCTGCGCACGCTCGCGTTGCCGACGAGCGTGCGCGACGACCTGCACCGCCCCGGGCACGTTCTGCCCCTGCGGGCCCGCGACGGCGGAGTCCGTGAGCGCGACGGCCACACCGAGGCCTCCGTCGACCTGATGAAGGCCGCAGGGCTGCGACCCGTCGCCGTCATCAGCGAGATCGTGGGCGACGACGGCGAGATGATGCGCCTGCACGAACTGCTCGGCTTCGGTGCCCGTGAGGGGGTCCCGGTCGTGACGATCGCCGACCTCGTCACCTGGTTGGGCGACCGCGACCTCGACGATCCCGCCCCCGTGCCCGGCGTGCCGACCCTCGACACCACGACCACGACCACGACCCCCACCAGGACCCCCGAAGGAGACCCCGCATGAGCGGAGCAGGCGCCCCCACCGAACTCGACGTCGACGGCACGGGAGTGCGCGTGACCATCGTCGCCGGCACCTGGCACGAGACGATCACCGACGGGCTGCTGGCTGGCGCGCTGGCCACCGTCGAGCGCCTCGGCGCCACGGCCACCGTCGTGCGCGTGCCCGGCAGCTTCGAACTGCCCGTCGTCGCGAAGGCCGCGCTCGAGGCCGGGGCCGACGCGGTCGTCGCCCTCGGCGTGATCATCCGTGGCGGCACGCCGCACTTCGAGTACGTGTCCGACGCCGCGACCTCGGGCCTGCTGCGGGTGACCCTCGACACGGGCAAGCCCGTCGGGTTCGGCGTCCTCACCCTCGACGACGAGCAGCAGGGCCTCGACCGTGCCGGCCTGCCCGGCTCGAAAGAGGACAAGGGTGCCGAGGCCGCCCACGCGGCCGTCGCGACGGCCGTCCGACTGCGCGACATCGCCCGAGCGGGCTCGGGCCGCGTCATCGGCTTCTAGGACCGACGGCTTCCAGGACCTGCGGGGCGCCGGTCCCTCGACCCGCGCCTCCCCGGGTCCGCGACCCGCGCCTCCTGGCGGGCGATTCGCGACCTCTCCGACCGCTCCGACCGTGCCGAACCCGACAGCCGGACGACGACACGCCGCTCACCTCGAGAGAGGAGCGGCGTGTCGGGCGGCCGGTGTCGCGGAGTGCACACCCGGGCAGGGGGCCGACCGGCTAGGCGAGGACCTCGGCCAGGAAGCTCTCGAGCTGCTGCCACGAGCGGCGGTCCGCCCGGGCGTCGTACTGCGCACCGTGCTCGGGTGCGTCGGTGCCGGGCACGGCGAAGGCGTGCATGACGCCGCTGTAGCTCAGCACCTGCCAGTCCGGGGCCTCGGCCGCGCGCATCTCGTCCTCGAAGCCGACGACCGCCTCGTCGGGCACCACCGGGTCGGCCGCACCCGTCATCACGAGCAGCGGGGCCGTCACGGCACCCTTCTCGGCGGGCATCCCCGTGCCGAGTCCGCCGTGGAACGACACGACCCCCGCCACGTCGGCACCCGCGCGGGCCAGCTCGAGGGCACCCGAGCCGCCGAAGCAGTAGCCCATCACGGCGATCCGCGACGGGTCGACGCCCGGCTCGGCGCGCAGGCGCTCGAGGTTCGCCAGCAGGCGCGACCGGAACAGCGCGACGTCGCCGTAGTACTTGCCCGCCTCGCCTGCGGCCTCCTGCGGCGACGGGCGCACGCCCTGCCCGTAGACGTCGCCGGCCAGCGCCACGTAGCCGAGCCGCGCGAGCATCTGCGCGCGCACCTTGACGTGGTCCACGACGCCGAACCAGTCGTGCAGCACGAGCACGCCGGGCACGAGCTCGGACGAGGAGGCGCGGGCCGGCGTCGCGAGGAAGCCCTCGAGATCGACGTCGGTCGCCGCGTACACCGCGTCCGTCGTCGTGACGCCGCCCGGGTCGGGCACGCTGTCGAGGACGCGCTGCAGGTCGGGGGAGAGGGCGGGAGTGGGTTCGGTCGTGGTCACACGGGGACGCTACTCCCGGCCGGTCGGACGGCGCCGACCGGTCTCGGCCAGGTCTCGGCCGGGTTCTCGGAACGGGACGCGGGCCGGGTCTCAGCCCGGGTCGACGATGCGGGCCACCGCCTGTCGCACGACGTCGCACCGCCTCTGTTGGGGACCGGTGTGCATGTTGGTGGCCTCGGGGGTGACGAACCAGGCCAGCACGACCCCGAAGACCATGGTCAGCAATTCGTCGGCGTCCCAGCCGGACGAGATGTCGCCGGCGTCCTGCGCCGCGCGCACCGAATCGCGGCGAGCCTCGAGCTGGCCGTGGTCGAGCACGCCGGGGCTCGGCAGCGCGACGCCCTCGATCTGACCCCAGAGCAGCAGTCGGGCGTCGTCGGGGTTCGAGGCCAGGTGGTCGTAGAGGGCGCTCGCCCAGCCCGGCAGGTCGTGGGCGTCGAAGGGGACGACCGCGACCCAGCGACCGATGCTCTCACCGAGCGCGGCGTCGAAGAGGTCGCGCTTGGTCGAGAAGTGGGCGTAGAGGCGCTCTTTGCTCGCCTCGGCGTCGCGCGCGATCGTGTCGACGCGGGCCCCGGCGAGGCCGCGGGCCGCGAACTCGGTCCTCGCTGCCTCGAGCAGCCGTTCCCGCGGAGGGGTGGGTCGTCGTGCCATGCCCAGAGCATAGGGGCTGGACCCCACCGGACCACCCGGTTCGGACCGAGGTCTTCGCTTACCGGACCGACCGGTTCGCCAGGCGTCCTGGCGGGCACCGTCGCAGCGTCGGAGGGGTCAGAGGGTGCGGGCGTCCGCCAGGTCGACGCCGGCCGCGCTCGCGACGCCGGCGTTGGTGATGCGCCCGGCGACCGCGTTGACACCCCGTGCCAGCGACGCGTCGGCGGCGACGGCGTCACGCCACCCCCGGTCGGCGAGGGCCAGCGCGTAGGGCATGGTCGCGTTGGTCAGGGCCCGGGTCGAGGTCTGGGGGACGGCGCCGGGCATGTTGGCGACGCAGTAGTAGACGCTGTCGTGCACGGCGAAGGTCGGGTCGTCGTGCGTGGTCGCGTGCGATCCCTCGAAGCAGCCGCCCTGGTCGATGGCGATGTCGACGAGCACCGACCCGGGACGCATCGACGCCACCATGTCGTCGGTGACGAGCTTGGGGGCCTGGGCGCCGGGGATCAGCACCGAGCCGATGACCAGGTCGGCCGCCGCGACCTGGGCGCCGATCTCGTAGGCCGTCGAGGCGCGGGTCTGCACCCGGCCGCCGAACTGCACCTCGAGGGCACGGAGGCGCGGCAGCGACACGTCGATGACGGTCACGTCCGCGCCGAGGCCGAGGGCGTTCGCGGCGGCGTGCTCGCCGGCGACGCCGCCGCCGATGACGACCACCTTCGCCTTCGGGGTGCCGGGGACGCCACCGAGCAGCACGCCCGTGCCGCCGATCGGCTTCATCAGGTGGTAGGCACCGACCATCGTGGACAGGCGGCCCGCGACCTCGCTCATCGGCGAGAGCAGCGGCAGGCTGCGATCGTCCCGCTGGACCGTCTCGTACGCGATCGCGGTCGTGCCGGAGGCGAGGACGGCCTCGGTGCACTCGGGCGACGCCGCGAGGTGCAGGTAGGTGAAGAGGGTCTGGTCGGCCCGCATCAACGGGTACTCGGCCGCGATCGGCTCCTTGACCTTCATCAGCAGATCGGACTCGCCCCAGACGGTGGCCGCGTCGTCCACCACCGTCGCGCCCGCGGCGACGAACTCGTCGTCGGAGAACCCCGAACCCCGTCCGGCACCCGCCTGCACGATCACGTCGTGTCCACGGCGCGAGAACTCGTGGACGCCGGCCGGAGTCGCGGCGACGCGGTTCTCGTTGTTCTTGATCTCGGTGGGGATGCCGACGCGCATGGTTCGTCCTCTCGGGAGTGGCCTCGACGACGGGCGGCCGGTGCACGCCTCTGTTCGCCGAACTGAGGTCAGTGTGCTGTTTCGTGCCGAAGCGTGCCAAGCTCTCCGCACGAGATTCTGTGCGGAGCCCTACTCACCGCACGATCGACGACGAGAGGTGCGACGAGACATGGCTGCGACGAACGACGTTCGGCTCGACGAGATCGACCGACAGCTCGTCCGCCTGCTGGTCGCGAACAGTCGCACCCCGAACGCCACCCTGGCCGCGCAGGTGGGGATCGCTCCGTCGACGTGTCTCGCGCGCCTCCGGTCGCTCGTCGAGCGCGGCGTCGTCGCCGGCTTCGGGGCCGACGTCGACCTGTCGGCACTCGGGCTCGACCTGCAGGCCTTGATCAGCGTGACGATCCTCGCGTCGGCCCGGCAACGCATCGCCGCCTTCTCGGCCGAGATCCGGGCCCTGCCGCAGGTGGTGCAGCTGTTCTTCCTGGGCGGGTCCGAGGACTTCATCATCCACCTGGCCGTCCGCGACACGAACGACGTGCGCGAGTTCGTGCTCGACCACCTCTCGGCGCACCCGGCCGTCGCCTCGACCCGCACCAGCCTGGTCTTCGAGCACCACCAGCCCGGCCCGACCGTCTGACCGGCCGGCCGTCTGACCTGCCGACCGTCTGGCCGGCCCGACCGTCTGACCTGCCGGCCGACGACGCACCGGCGGGCGGGGCCGACCTCAGCGCGAGGCGGCGAGCGTCATCGGCAAGTGGGGGATGCCGTCCTCGAGGAACTCGTCACCGTCGACCACGAAGCCGAACCGCGAGTACCAGCCCGAGAGGTGGGCCTGGGCGTCGAGCCGGATCAGTCGACCCTCGCACCCGGCGACGGCCGCTCGCATCAGGTCGGCTGCGAGCCCACGGCCGCGAGCAGCCGCCGCCGTGGCCACCCGGCCGATGCGACGGTCGTCGCCGTCGTGCAGCACCCGGAGCGTCGCCAGGACCCGGGCGTCGTCGTCGGCGAACCAGAGGAGGCGCGCGGTCGGTTCGAGGTCGCGCCCGTCGAGCTCGGGGTAGGGGCAGTCCTGTTCGACGACGAAGACGTCGACCCGGAGGCGGAGGATCGCGTAGAGGACGACGGGGTCGATCTCGGCGACGGACGACGAGTGCAGGCTGGGGTTCACGGAGCCACGCTATCGGCCTCACGGGCGTGACCGGATGCCGCCGCCGAGCCGGTCACCAGGCCTCACCCAGCGGCATGGTCGTGAAGGCGCCGCCGACGGGTGCGTCGGGCGGCTGCACCTGCCCGGCGAAACGATCGGCGAAAGCCTCGGCGTCGTCCTCGGGGTGGTAGCCGATGGCCTCGCCTGCAGCGAGCGACACGACGCGGCGGGTGTTCCGGCTGACGCCCCAGACGACGTGGTGCCCGGCCGGGGCCGTCGTGAGGGTGGCCAGGATCAAGCGGGTCGCGTCGGCCGGCGACAGCCACGTGCCGAGGCTGCGGACGTCGTGCGGCTCGACCTCGGCCGTCATGATGCGCGCCGACACGACGGTCGAGCCGAAGCGGTCGGCGTACAGGCTGCCGACGGCCTCGAGCAGCACCTTGCTGACGCCGTAGAACGAGTCGGGGCGTGGGGCGGGGACGTCGTGGTCGGCGGCACTCGAGCCGGGTTCGAACCCGACGGCGTGCACCGAACTGGCCGCGAGCAGGCGGGTCACGCCGGCGCGACGGGCGGCCTCGTGCACGACGTACGCGCTCTCGACGTTGAGGTCGCGGATCTCGTGCCACGTGCGCTCGCTGGCGTGGGACGCGAGGTGGACGACCAGGTCGGCCCCGCCGAGCGCCACCGTGAGGGACTCGAGGTCGGTCACGCCGACGTGTTCGAACGTCTCGTGCGCTCGGAGGTCGTCCGGTGGCGTGACCACGTCGAGCAGCCGCAGATCGTGACCGGCCTCGAGCAGGAGGGGGCGGACCCAGGTCGCGATGCGTCCCGAGCCCCCCGTGATCGCGATGGTCGCCATGTGTGCCGCCTCTCGTCGTGGGCGCGTCGGCCCGTCCCGTCGTCTGCACCGATCCTGCCCGGGACCACCGACACTGCCACTCGGGGCACGTCCGGCGTCCGCCGAACGGCCTTCGCGAGGCGTCCCCGCGTCCCCCGGATGCCCCACCCGAGCCTGACAGGGTTCTGGCGAAGGCCTGGCAGGGCGCTCCACGGCCCCGGTCGGTGACGCGTCACCTCATACCGTGACGGAGGGCCCGACGACGTGCCACGACCCCGTTCCCGACCGAAAGGCACCTCATGTCGTCAGCTTCCTCGTCCCTCGGACTCCTCCTGGTCCGCGTCGTCCTCGGGGTCGTCTTCGTCGCCCACGGGTGGCAGAAGCTCGCCGTCGACGGCCTCGCCGCGACGCAGGGCGCCTTCGGCGGCATGGGCATCCCGCTCGCCCAGGTGGCTGCCCCGGTCGCGGCCGTCACCGAGCTCGCCGCCGGTGTCGCGCTCGTCGTCGGCTTCGCCACGCGGGTCGCCGCCGCCCTCCTGGCGGTCACGGCGGTCGTCGCCCTGGTCGCCGTCCACCTGCCGAACGGCTTCTACTCGACGGCCGGCGGCTTCGAGTACGTCCTCGTCCTCGCGGTCGCCTCGATCGCGATCGTGCTCACCGGGCCGGGCCGCCTCGCCCTCGACGCCCTGGTCGTCCGCGGACGGCGTGCCCGTCGCGAGGCCCCGGCCTCGCAGCCCGTCACCGTCTGACCGACGAAGACCGCGCGCCAGGTCGGCGGGGCCGGGACGGGTGAACGTGACGTCCCCGCGAGGGTGATTTGCGCCTCCTCGTCCCGTCCCGGCCCTCGATCCGTGGTCGGGTGGATGCCGATGACCCTCGCCACCGACCGCCTCCGCCCCTCGGGTGACCGACCCCGAACCGTGTCGCCCGTCCTCGTCTTCGGGGACGTCCTCGACGACATCATCGTCAGCCCTCGGGCGGGCGACGCCACCGGAACCGAGACGGCCGCCACCATCCGGCACCGGGCCGGGGGCTCGGCGGCGAACACGGCCGCGTGGCTCGGGTCCTTGGGGGTCGACGTCTCGTTCGTCGGTCGGGTGGGCACGGCCGACCTGCAGCGACACTCGCAACTGCTCGCCAACGCAGGGGTCGTGGCCCGGCTGGCCTACGACGCGCACGACCCGACGGGCACGGTCGTGATCACGGTCGACGGCTCGTCGCGCACCATGTTCACCGATCGGGGAGCGGGCGCCTCGCTGGGCCCCGACGACGTTCCGGACGACCTCGTCGCCGGGGCCGGTCTCGTGCACTTCACGGGCTACACGGTCGCCCAGTCCCGCAGCCCTGTCGCCCTCCGACGCCTGGTGGGCCGGGCTCGGGTGGCCGGAGCGCTCGTCTCGGTCGCACCGGGCAGCGCCTCGGTCGTCCGCCGGTTCGGGGTGTCGGCGTTCCTCGCGGCCGTCCACGGGGCCGATCTCTTCTTCCCGTCGGACGAGACGGCTCGCGAGCTGACCGGGCTGGACAAGCCGATCGCCTCGGCGACGGCCCTCGCCGAGCACGTCGGAGTGGTCGCTCTCGTCGCCGACGACGGGGGAGCCGTCGTGGTCTCGCGGGGGCAGCCACCGGTCGTGGTCGACGGGGTCGCCTCGCGCTGGGTCGACTCGGTGGGTCTCGTCGACGCGTTCTCGGCCGGGTTCATCGCCGCGTGGGCGACGTCGCGCAGCCTGGGGGTCGCGGGACGCAGCGGGGCCCGTGCCGCCGCCCGGGCCGCCGGGGTGGCCGGAGGGCGCCCGCCCGCCTGACGACGTCGGACCGGACGAGCGCCGGACGGGCCCTGGGTCAGCGCGGACTCTCGACGCTGACCAGCACGGTCTGGACCCGGGGCGGGCGCTCGGGAGTGAGCCGGATCTCGAACCGGACGACACCGCGGGCACCGCGTCGACGCCAGACCAGGTGCGACGGTGCCGACGACTCGTCGGCCGGGAGCGGATCACCGTCGCCGGAGTCGTCCCAGCCCCCCACCGACTCGACGAGAGCGGCCCAGGAGGCGCGGCGCCGGTCGAGGGGGAGGTCCAGGTCGACGTTCTCGCTGAACAACCCGTCGGGCACCGTCCCGCCGCGGACCACGGCCTCGACCGCGTCCCGCGCGGCCGACGTCTCGGGCCACGGGTGCACGACGACACGGGCGTCGGGGCGGTCGGCCATCATGCCGTCGAGTGCGAGCCCGATCGGCTCGGAGACCTTCGAGTAGGTCGCGTTCTCGAACCCGATCGCGCCGAGGCCGGTCGCGGTCTGCCAGCGCATGTGGGCCGAGAAGCCGGGGTAGCCCCCGCTGTGCGACACGACGGGGCCGTGGTCGGGGTAGTGCTCGACGAACAGGCCGAACCCGTAGCCGCCGGGGTGCCCGGCCCGGGCGGGGACGAACCGCTGCACCTGTTGCATCTCGCGTCGGGAGGCGCGCGAGAGGATGCCGTCGAGGTCGCCCTGGCCCTCGGGGTCGAACGCGGAGCCGAGCCAGCGCGCCCAGCGCGCGAGGTCGGTCACGGTGCTGAACAACCCGCCGATCGGCGAGAACGCGCCCGGGCCCGAGAACGGCAGGGCGTCGCCCCCGTCGGAGGCGCGGCGATGGCCGATCGCGACCCCGCCGGTGGCCGACACGGTCGCCTCGAACCCGGTGCTCGTCAGACCGAGCGGCTCGAGGACGGTGGACTCGACGACCTCGCGGTAGGGCCTCCCGGCGACGGCCGCGATCGCCCGGCCCACGAGGGCGAAGCCGAGGTTGGAGTAGGCGAAGGTCGTGCCCGGCACGCTGTCGAAGCTCAGCCCGGCCCGCAGCAGGGAGTCGAGCTCGTCGTCGGTGAGGGACTCCTGCCGGTCGCCCCACGGATCGTCGGTGGGGAACCCCGCCGACATGGTCAGGAGCATGCGCAGGGTCGGCACGGGGGAGTCGGAGGTGGGCAGGGTGACGTCGGCGAAGGCCGGCACGAAGTCGGTGATCGGCGCGTCGAGCGACACGAGCCCGGCGTCGCGTTGGGCGAGCAGGGCCGTCGCGGTGAAGCTCTTCGTGCACGAGGCGATGCGGTACGCCGTGTCGACGCCCGGTGCGGCGCCGGGGGCGATCTCGCCATACGAGCCGTCGTGCGTGACGCCCGTGCGGTCGAAGGTCGCCCAGACGGCGCTCGGCCCGCGACGCTCGGGCGCGCGCGCGGCGAACACGGCGTCGATCCCCGCGGGTGGGCCGGTACGGGCAGGGTGTGATGACGTCGTCACGGAGGGGGTCCTCTCGGGGGGGGCGGGGTCATTCGGTGCGGGTGGTGCGGCGCATCGCCTCGTAGGCGTCGAGCGCGGCCCGGCGCGAGGCCTTGAGGTCGACCATGGGCTCGGGGTACGAGTCGTCGTCGACCTCGGGAACCCAGCGGCGCACGTAGTCGCGCTGCTTGTCGAACTTGTCGGCCTGCAGCACGGGGTTGAACACCCGGAAGTACGGGGCCGCGTCGGCACCCGAGCCGGCCGTCCACTGCCAGTTGGCGGGGTTGTTCGCCTCGTCGGCGTCGACCAGGGTGTCCCAGAACCACTGCTCGCCGACCCGCCAGTCGGCCAGCAGGTTCTTGACGAGGAAGCTGGCCGTGACCATGCGCACCCGGTTGTGCATGTAGCCGGTGGTCCACAGCTCGCGCATGCCGGCGTCCACCAGCGGGATGCCGGTCGTGCCCTGCTGCCACGCCTCGAGCTCGCCCGGCTCGAGTTCGTGCCACGGGAACTCGTCGAACTCGGGTCGGTAGTTCTTCGTGGCGAGGTGCGGGTTCGCGAAGAGGACCGTGTGGTTGAACTCGCGCCAGACGAGTTCGCGCAAGAAGCCCGAGGCCTGCTCGCGGGCGTCGGGCGTGAGGTCGCCCCGCATGCGGTGCCAGACCTGGAACGGGCTGACCTCGCCGAACCGGAGGTGGGGCGAGAGGTGGCTCGTCGCCTCTTGGGCCGGTTCGTCGCGCAGGCCGTAATCGGCCAGGTGGCCCGTGGCGAAGCGTTCGAGCGTGTCGAGGGCGGAGGCCTCGCCCGGGGTCCAGGAGTCGCGGAGCCCGGCGGCCCAGTCGGGTGCCGTGGGCAGGAGGGCCCACGAATCGAGGTCGTCGCTGTCGGGCGCCGTGCGAGGCCCGTGCAGTTCGCCGGGGGCCGCCTCGGGGTGGCGCGGCTCGGGTCGATCGAGGCACGCGCGCCAGAACGGCGTGAAGACCTTGAACGGTTGGCCTTGCCCGGTCTGGATCGTCCACGGTTCGAACATGAGGTTCGCCTGGAAGCTGCGCACGTCGAGCCCACGCTCGCGCAGGGACGACTTGAGCTCGGCGTCCGCGTCGCGGGCGGCGAGGCCGTACCGGCGGTTCCAGAAGACGGCACCGGCGCCGACCTCGTCGACGAGGCGGGGGAGTTCGCGCGCCTGGGGCCCCCGGCGCAGGGTCAGTCGGCCGCCGACGGCCCGGAGCGACTCGGCGAGGGCGGCGAGGCTGTGGTGCAGCCACCAGCGCGAGGCGCCGCCGAGGGGGCGGATGCCGTCTGTCTCGTCGTCGAGCAGGAAGAGGACGACGACCGGCTCTCCGCGCTCGACGGCGGCCACGAGGGCGGGGTTGTCGGCGAGGCGCAGGTCGTCACGCAACCAGACGATCGAGGGTGACGTCATGCGGTCGCCCCGACCGGAGTGCCCAGGCGCAGTTTGGTGCACAGGTCGGCCAGGGAGGCCAGTTCGTCGTCGTCGAGTGCACCGCCCACGCGTCGCCGGATCGCCTCGGCGTGACTGATCGCCGTACGACGGTAGAGGTCGTAGCCCTCGTCGGTCATGGTCACGATGATGCCTCGCCCGTCGCCGGGGTCGGAGGTCTTCTCGACGATGCCCTTCGAGGCGAGGCGGTCGACGAGGCGGCTGATGCTCGGCTGCGTGAGCAAGAGGTGACGGGTCAGATCGCGGATGCGGGCCCGCCGATCGGGCTGGTTCGACAGGTTGAACAGCACGTCGTACTCGTTGAACGAGATCTCACTGGTCGGAAAGCACTCGGTCAGTTCGCGCATGACGCTCACCTGGGCCCGGAACAGGGCTTCCCAGGCCCCCACGGCCATCGATGTCTCGCTCATGTCGTACCTCACGTTCGTCGAGGACGAGTCTACGAAAGGCCGCCGACCTCGGGCCGACACGGGTGGGGACGAGACACGCGCACCGCATGGTCGGGGCACACGACAGGTCGTCGGGGCACACGACAGAGGGCCGGTCGCCTGTCGGCGACCGGCCCTCTTCCCTTGCACCAGGAGTGTCCTGCAATCACATTCCGCCTCGGCCGCCACAGCAAACGACGTCGGCGAGACACAATCTATAACGGATCGGTAACGGTGGTCCAGGGGTGAACCCGAGGAGTTCCTGGGAACTCGGACCGAGCCGTCACCGCGGCCGTCGCGTGAGGCGAGCCGGACTCAGAACACGTCGGGCGACGGCGTCGACGCGTGGCGGATCGAGACGTCCGCGTGGCGGTCGAAGCGGTAGCCGACACCGCGGACGGTGCGGACGATGTCCTCGAAGGCGCCGAGCTTCGACCGCAGCCGGCGGACGTGCACGTCGATGGTGCGTTCGTTCGGCACCTCGTCGTCGCCGTCGGCCCAGAGGCTCGAGATCAGCTCGGCTCGTTCGATGGTGCGGCCCTCGCGCAGGACGAGGTACTGCAGCAGCTCGAACTCCTTGTACGTCAGGGGGGCCACGTCGCCGTCCAGGAGCAGGCGCTTGCGCGAGATGTCGACGACGACCCCGCCGCGGGCGCCGGGCTCGTCGTCCTCGGTGACTTGGCGGCGCTTCGCCAGGGCGGCCGGGTCCTGCAGGGCCAGGCGGACCACCTCGACGTCGCGGCCGCCGGCGCCCTCGGGAGCGAGGGCCACGGCGGCGTGCGTCTCGGCCGAGGGGGCGATCCGACCCACGAGTTCCTTGATCTGCGAGACGACGTCGCCGAGCGAGGTGCCGTCGGCAGCGGCTTTCAGTTCGTCGAGTCCGACGTAGAGGACGAAGCCGCGGGCCTCGGTGCCTTCGGGCACGGCCCGGGGCCGAGGTGCGACGGGAGCCGCGGGAGCCGAGGCGACGGGCGCGGCGGTCGGGGCCGCCGACCGGGCGGGCGCGATCTCGCGGCGGGGAGTCGGGGCGGCGGAGCGGGCGGGCGAGACGGTGCGGGTCGCGGTGACGGGGCGGTCGAGGATGAGGGACATGACAGGCGGGGTCCTTGCGTGACGGCGGCGGTCCCTCGGCCGACGGGTCGCCGGGATGCGAAGGGACTGCTCGATGTGTGTCGGTGCTCGATCCCGCCGGCGATGGTGCCGGACGTCACGAGCAGTCGGTGCGATGCACCGTTCGGGATGCGCGTCGAGGGTGGCGACGCGGAGCATCCTGGAGTCGGTGGCTCAGTGACCGGGTGGGGCCACGAGCTCAGCTGGCGGTGTCAGCAGCTTCGACTCGGCGAGGTGTGTGACCGGATCAGGCACACATTCGACACGTGACAGCGTGCATCGGCATCATCATGCCGGTGCTCCCGAGGGCCTCACGAGAGGTCGGGGCGAGCACACTGTTAGTCATGGGGTTGATCTTGTTACACCCCGCGTCCCGATGTCAAGCGACGCTCGCGTTCCGACCGCGTGGGCGGTCCGGAAACGCCGAACCGCGCCTCCTTCGGTCGAGGAGGCGCGGCCCGGGTCGTCGGGGCGGCGTGCGTCAGGCGAGCCCGTACAGGCGGTCACCCGCATCGCCGAGGCCCGGCACGATGTAGCCCTGCTCGTTGAGCCTCTCGTCGACGGCGCCCAGCACGACGTGGACGTCGCGGCCCTCCATCGCCTTCTCGACGGCGGCGAGGCCCTCGGGTGCGGCCAGGATGCAGACCGCCGTCACGTCGACGGCGCCGCGGTCGAGCAGGTAATCGATCGCCGCGATGAGCGAACCGCCGGTGGCGAGCATCGGGTCGAGCACGAAGCACTGACGGTTCGACAGGTCGTCGGGCAGACGCTCGGCGTAGGTCGTGGGCTGCAGGGTCTCTTCGTCGCGCACCATGCCGAGGAAGCCCACCTCGGCCGTGGGGACGAGCTTGGTCATGCCCTCGAGCATGCCGAGGCCGGCACGCAGGATCGGGACGACGAGCGGTCGCGGCTGGCTGATCTCGAGACCCGTGGTCGGGCCGACCGGGGTCTCGATGTCGACGGGGCTCGTGCGGACGTCGCGCGTGGCCTCGTAGGCCAGCAGCGTGACGAGCTCTTCGGTCAGCGCCCGGAAAGTGGGGGAGGGCGTGCTCTTGTCGCGGAGCACGGTCAGCTTGTGGGTGATCAGGGGGTGGTCCGCTACGTGCACTCGCATAGGCTCAACGGTAGCGGAGTCGACCGGTTCCGTGAGCCGTCCCGACCCCGCAGAGGCCCCGTGATCGCCGTCCCGCCCGAGTTCGACGACTGGATGTCGCTCGCCCTCGCCGAGGCCGACGCCTGTCGCGTCTCGGCCGACGTGCCGGTCGGTGCCGTGGTGGTCGACGCGGACGGCGTGGTGATCGCGACGGGCCGGAACGAACGCGAACTGCGCCAGGACCCGACGGCCCATGCCGAGGTGATCGCCCTCCGGGCCGCCGCCGAGCACACGGGCGACTGGCACCTCACCGGCACGACGCTCGTGGTCACCCTCGAACCCTGCCCCATGTGCGCCGGGGCCCTGCTCGCCGCGCGCGTGCCGCGGCTCGTCTACGGCGCCTGGGACGACAAGGCAGGAGGCGCGGGCAGCGTCTACGACATCGTCCGCGACCGCAGGCTCCCGCACCGCGCCGAGGTCTACGCCGGCGTGCGCGAGGCGGAGTGCCGGGCGCAGCTCGACGCGTTCTTCGCCGAGCGACGCTGAACCGAGCGACGCCGAACC
>NZ_MJGS01000002.1:249305-328266 GCF_001864945.1 Frigoribacterium sp. MCBA15_019
GAGCGACGCCGAACCGAGCGGCGTCGGACCGCACCGGCGCCGCTGGCCGACCCGCGCTTCCTCGGGGTCAGTCGGCGGCGCGGATGACGATCGCGTCGGTCGGCGGGTCGACCTGGCCCGGCTTCACCCAGACGTCGGGTTCGACGTAGATGACGCGGGCGATCGGCACGGCCTCGCGGATGCGCGACTCGACGGCGTTGATGGCGCTGGCGACGTCGGCCAGCACGGTGCGGCCGGGCATCGCGACCTTGACGCCGACGAGCAGCTCGTCGGGGCCGAGGTAGAGCGTCTTCATGTGGATGATCGACTCGACCTCGGGGCCGCCGGTGACGGCCGCGCGGATCTTCGCGACGTCGTCGGCCGAGGCACCCTCGCCGACGAGCAGGCTCTTCGTCTCGATGCCGAGGATGATCGCGACGGCGACGAGCAGCACGCCGATCGCGAGGGTGCCGATCGCGTCGAACACGCCGTCACCGGTGATCCAGGTCAGCACGACGCCGATCATGGCGAACGACAGGCCCAACAGGGCGGCGGCGTCCTCGAGCAGCACGACCGGAAGCTCGGGGGCCTTGGCGCGGCGCACGAACGAGACCCAGCTCTGCTGGCCCTTGCTCGGTCGGGACTCGCGGATCGCCGTGCGCAGCGAGAACCCCTCGAGGGTGAGCGAGATCGCGAGCACGAGCACCGGCAGCCAGGGCACCTCGAGCGGGTGCGGCTCGCGCAGCTTCTCGACGCCCTCGTAGAGCGAGAAGACACCGCCGACGCTGAACAGGATGATCGACACGACGAAGGCGTAGACGTAGCGCTCCCGGCCGTAGCCGAACGGGTGCTCGGCGTCGGCCGCCTTCTTGGACTTGCGACCGCCCAGCAGCAGCAACACCTGGTTGCCCGAGTCGGCCAGCGAGTGGACGCCCTCGGCGAGCATCGACGACGATCCCGAGAAGGCCCAGGCGATGAACTTCGTCACCGCGATGCCCAGGTTCGCGCTGAGTGCGGCGATGATCGCCTTGTTGCCGCCGTGACTGCTCATCGGTCTCGATCCCCTCGTGTGGTCCTGGTCGATCCTAGGATGGCCGGATGGCCACCACCCTCCCCACCACAGCGATTCTCGGAGCCGGCTCGATGGGCGGTGCGATCCTGCAGGGTCTGCTGCGCCCCGAGGTGACCGTCGACGGGGGTGTGCGGGTGACGAACCGCACCGAGGTCAAGGCCCGGGCGCTGCGGCACGGCGCCGTCACCTCGCTCGCGACCGAGACCGACCCGAGCGCCAACTCCTCGGCGGTCGTCGGTGCGCGGTTGGTCTTGATCGGCGTGAAACCGCACATGGTGGTCGACCTCCTGCACGAGATCGGTCCCGTGCTCGACGCGGGTGCCGTCGTGGTGAGCCTCGCCGCCGGCGTCACGACCGCCACGATGGAGGCGGCCCTGCCCGAGTCGATCTCGGTGCTGCGTTCGATGCCGAACACGCCCTCGCACGTGGGTCTCGGGGTGACCGGGCTCAGCGCCGGCTCGCGCTCGACCGACGCCGACCTCGACCTGGCCCGCTCGCTCTTCGCGGTGGTCGGCGACGTCGTGGTCGTCCCCGAGTCGCAGATCGACGCGCTCAGCACGATCTCGGGTTCGGGCCCCGCCTACGTCTTCTACCTGATCGAGCAACTGCAGGAGGCGGCGGTCGCCTTGGGCTTCACCCGCGCGCAGGCCGCCACCATGGTGCAGGGCACGTTCCGCGGCGCGAGCGAGCTGCTCGCGACGAGTGACGTCCTGCCGGCCGACGCCGCGCCCGCCGAGCTGCGTCGCCGGGTCACCAGCCCCGGCGGCACGACCGAGCGCGCCGTCGCCGAGCTCGCCGACGGCGGCCTGCTCGAGCTGTTCGAGCGGGCCACGCAGGCCGCCCTCGCCCGCAACCGCGAGATCGCCGAAGGCAGCTGACCCGCTTCCCTCAGGAGGTGCCGGTGCGGCCCTTGTCCCGCCGGACGCGTTCGGCGAACCAGCGACGTGAGCGTCGGGTGGACGGCAGTCGAACCGCGAGCACGATGAGGCGGACGACGATGACCGCCCCGTAGGCGCAGAGGGTTCCCATGCCGACGCCGACCCAGAGTTCCGCCCATGTCGTCGGGACCCACGGGGGCTGACCGGGTTCATCCGACGGGCCGCCGAAGAAGGCCGAGACGACGGAGGCATCGACCCCGACGAGGACACCGCCGAGTGCGGTGGGAACGGCGAGCATGAGGGTTTCGAAGGCATCGTCCGCGACGGTCGTCGTCCCCCTCATCAGGCGACGGCCCTCGCGCTCGACGAGGTGCTCGAACTCCACGACCTCGCCCGTGGGGTCGAGTTCGGTGAGCCACCGCCGCCGTGGCACGAAGAGGATCTTCAGGAGTCGGCCGCGGTCCGTGGCGCCTGTGCGAACGGCCCATCTGGCGAACGCCTGCCGCTCTGCCGACGTCGACGCCCCGGGGACCAACAACCCCCAACGCCCCGCCTGATCCGCGTGGCCCGCCGTCCGGTGGTTCGCTGCCAACGCGGCCCGCGCCTCCTGGTCCTCGGGGTGGTGGTGGAGGTGCTGCCTCAGCCTCGAGCGCTCGACGCGCATCGCCGCCAGATCGGCCTCGGTCGGGTGCTCCACGAGGTCATCTTGCCGGAGAACAGTTGCCCCGGCGGGCCGCGGTCAGCCCTCGAGGGCGGCGAAGCGTTCGATCGCGCGGCTGTCACCCGACACGATGATCAGGTCGTGGTTGCTGATGACCGTGTCGGGGGTGGCCTCGACGAACGCGCCCCCGGGGCTCTTCACGCCGACGATGGTGATGCCGTACTTCTTCCGGATGTTCGACGCGGCCAGCGAGGCACCGCGGACGGGCTTCGGCGGATACATCTTGACGATCGCGAAGGCGTCGTCGAACTCGATGTAGTCGAGCATCCGGCCCGAGACGAGGTGCGCGACGCGCTCGCCGGCCTCGCGCTCGGGGTAGATCACGTGGTTCGCGCCGATGCGGGCGAGGATCTTGCCGTGCGACTGGCTGATCGCCTTCGCCCAGATCTGCGGCACCTTCAGGTCGACCAGGTTGGCCGTGATGAGCACGCTGGCCTCGATGGACGAGCCGACGGCGACGACCGCGATCGAGAAGTCCTGCGCACCGATCTGCTTGAGTGCGTCGATGCTGCGTGCGTCGGCCTGCACCGCGTGCGTCACGCGGTCGGCCCACTTCTGCACGAGCCCGGCGTCGGTGTCGACGGCGAGCACGTCGCGGTCCTGACGTTCGAGCTGCCCGGCGGTGGCGGCGCCGAAGCGGCCGAGGCCGATGACGAGCACCGGGGCGTCGTGCTTGATCTTGTCAACCAACGATCGGTCGCTCCTCGGCTCGGGTGAACAGCTGGCGTCGTTGGCTGGCGGCCAGGGCGACGGAGAGTGTCACTGTACCAACGCGGCCCATCCACATCGTGACCGCCAGGATGTACTTCGCCGAGTCCGGGAGCCGGTCGGTCAGCCCCGTGCTGAGGCCGGACGTCGCGAAGGCCGAGATGGTCTCGAACAGCACGTGGTCGAGCGGCTCCTTCGTGATGTGCATGATCAGGATGCTCGACACCGCCACGATCGTCGCGCCCCACAGCACGACGCTGACGGCCAGGCGCAGGACGTCGCTGGGGATGCGACGGCCGTAGGCCTCCATCGACCGCTGACCGCGCGCCTCGGCGAACGCGGCGAGGAACAGGACGGCGAGCGTCGTGACCTTGATGCCGCCGGCCGTCGAGGCCGAGCCGCCGCCGATGAACATGAGCATGTCGGTGACGAGCAGGGACGAGCCGTTGAGGTCGGAGATCTGGATCGTCGAGAAGCCGCCCGACCTCGTCATCATGCTGAGGAAGAGCGACTGGAACACCGTCGGTCCGGCCGCGATGCCGCCGAACGTCTTCGGGTTGTCGAACTCGAGGACGATGTAGAGCACCATGCCGAACACGATCAGGATCGCCGTCGTGACGAGGGTCAGCTTCACGTGGACCGACCAGCGGCGGGGGTTGCGGGGGTTCCGGGCCAGGGCGTAGATCACCGGGAACCCGATGCTGCCGAGGAACACCCCGACCATGATCAGGCTGAGGAACCAGTAGTCGTTCTCGAACGCGGCGAGTCCCTCGGCGTTCGGCGTGAACCCCGTGTTCGTGAAGGCCATGGCCGAGTAGTAGAAGCTGTCGAGCACGGCGTCGCCGACGGGGATGCCGTCGATCAGCATGCGGGGGATCATCAGCACGGCGATCACGAGCTGGATCACGAACGAGCTGAGCGCCACCGTCGTCAGCAGGCCACCGATCTCGCCGAGACGCACCGCCTGACCCTCGGGCACCGGGCCGGCGTGCACCCGCAGCGGGTTCTGGTCGCCGGCGGCCATCAGTCGGGCGCGGAGGCCGAGCTTCCGCGAGACGACGAGACCCATGATCGAGGCCAACGTGAGCACGCCGATCGCCCCGATCTGCACGCCGACGAAGATGACGACGTGGCCGAACACGGACCAGTGGGTGGCCATGTCGACGGTCGCGAGGCCGGTCACGCAGATGACCGAGACGGCCGTGAAGACGGAGTCGGCCAGCGGGGTGATCGTCCGGTCGGCCGACGAGATCGGCAGCGAGAACAGCAGCGTGAAGACGACGATCAGGCCGGTGAAGATCAGGATGGCGAAGCGCGCGGGCGACTTGCGACCGATGTCGTCGATCGCGTCGCTGAGTCTGCGCCAGGGCGAGCGGCCGGGGTCCGAGGGGCGGCGTCGACCGGCGACGGGGGCGCGAGTCACGACGGTCATGCTATCCCGGGTCACTACGCTGGTCGCATGCCGGACATCTTCGCCGTGATCGCCGACGCCACCCGCCGAGACCTCCTGAAGGTGCTGCTCGACGCGTCGCTGTCGACCGACTCCGCCAACGCCGACATCAGCGTGGGCGAGATGGTCACGTCGCTCGGCGTCAGCCAGCCGACGGTCTCGAAGCACCTGCGGGTGCTGCGCGAGGCCGGTCTCGTGCGGGTCCGCGAAGAGGGACAGCACCGCTACTACTCGCTCGAGCCGGGGCCGCTCGAGGTCGTCGAGGACTGGTTGATCCCCTTCGTCAGCGCCGACTCGTTGACCTCCGAGGCCCTGGCCAGCACGCCGTTCGCGGCCTGGGCCGGGGCCACCGTGCCCGCCCCGCTCCGGAGGGCGGCCGAGAACCTGCCCGACGCCGAAGACGTCGGGAGCACGCTGGGTCGCTACGCGGCCGGGGCGCAGTACCGCGCCTCCTCGGCCCTGCACGACGCGCAGAGCGCGCTCGGTGCCCTCGACGAGCGCGTCATCGATCCCGTGCGCAAGCGCCTGGGACGCACCGGGCAGTAGCGTCCGACCGACCTTTACACTGAGTCACACGCGCCCCTAGAGTTGCCCCCAGGCACACGGGAAACACCCGTCTGCTCCACAGCCCCGCCCCGGGGCCCGAGTCGAGGCAGGGTCATGTCCCAGGATCTGTCGGATGTGCGGTTCCTCACGGTCGCCGAGGTGGCCGACATGATGCGCGTGTCGAAGATGACCGTCTACCGCATGGTCCACTCGGGCGAGCTCCCGGCGATCCGCTTCGGGCGGTCCTTCCGCGTGCCGGAATCGGCCGTCGCAGCCGTGCTGCGCATCGGCATCGCCGACGTCGGCTAGGCCACTTCGACTTTCTCGGGCCGTCCTAGTAGACTGACCCGAGGCATTTTTCCGCGGTTCTGTTTCGGACCCGGTCGGTCCAATCCAGAAATCAGTGAGGTCCTCTATGGGTTCTGTCATCAAGAAGCGTCGCAAGCGCATGGCGAAGAAGAAGCACCGCAAGTTGCTTCGCAAGACTCGTCACCAGCGTCGCAACAAGAAGTAGTCGCTCGACACGAAGGCCCCCGCCGACCACCGGTCGCCGGGGGCCTTCGTCGTGCCCGGGGGCCACTCGGCCCTCGCTACCCTTGACGGCATGGCCGAACCGCGAATCACCCTCCTGACCAAGCCGGGCTGCCACCTGTGCGACGACGCCCGGTCCGCGCTGCACGACGTGCTGGCAGAGGCCGAGTTCGCCGATGCCGCCCTTCCCGTCCACGAGAAGAACATCCTCGACGACGCCGAGCTCACCGCCGAGTACGCCGAAGAGATCCCCGTCGTGTTGATCGACGGTCGCGTCCACACCATCTGGCGCGTCGAGCCCGAGCGCCTGCGGGCGGCACTCCGCGCTGCCGTCCTCTAGGTCGGTCGCACACGCGCAACGGAAAGAAGCCCCGACGAGATCGCTCTCGTCGGGGCTTCTGTGGTTCGTGCGGCGGGCCTACGGCTGGAGGCGCGTGGGGCCGCGGAAGAGGAAGGTCACCTCGCGCAGGTTGGCCTGGTGCAGCATGAGCATCAGCACGCGGGCGAGGCCCATGCCGAAGCCACCGTGCGACGGGGCGCCGTACCGGAAGAAGTCGAGGTAGCTCGAGAGCTCTTCGGGCTTCATGCCCTTCTCGCGGATCTGCTGCTCGAGCACCTCGATGCGGTGCTCGCGCTGCGCACCCGTGGTGATCTCGGTGCCGCGGTAGATCAGGTCGTAGCTCTTGGTGAGCTGCGGGTCGTCGTCATGACGCATGTGATAGAACGGCCGGATCGAGGCGTCGTAGTCCGTCAGGTACACGAAGTCGTGTCCGAACTGCTCCGCGACGTACTCGGCGATCCGGCGCTCGCCCTCGGGGTCCATGTCGGCGTCGGCGCGGGGCACCTCGTAGCCGCGCTCCGCCACGATGCGCTTGGCCTCGGCCAGGGGGATACGCGGGAACGGCACGGTGGGCACCACGACGTCGACGTCGAAGAGCTCCTTGATCTCGGCGCCGTGCTTGTCGGCCACGGCCTGGAAGGCGAAGGCCAGCAGCTGCTCCTGCATCTGCATGACGTCCTCGTGGCTCTCGACGTAGCTGATCTCGGCGTCGACCCCCGTGAACTCGGTCGCATGGCGCGACGTGAACGACGGGTCGGCGCGGAACACCGGGGCGATCTCGAAGATCTTGCCGAAGCCGGCCGACTGGGCCATCTGCTTGAAGAACTGCGGGCTCTGCGCCAGGTAGGCGACACCGTCGAAGTAGTCGACCTTGAACAGCTCGGCGTTCGACTCGCTCGGGGTCGCCATGAGCTTCGGGGTGTGGATCTCGACGTAATCGCGCTCGATCCACCAGGTGCGCAGGGCGTGCTCGAAGGTCGTCTGCACGCGGAAGATCAGGGCGTTGCGGGGGACGCGCAGGTCGAGGAAGCGCCAGTCGAGGCGCTTGTCGATGCTGCTGTCGGCCGCGATCGGGGTCTCGGGGTCGGCCAGCGAGTCGATGACGAGCGTCTCGACCTTGACCTCGATGCCGCCGAGCTTGACGCGCTCGTCGTGCTTGAGTTCGCCCGTGACGGTGACGAAGCTGCCCTGCGACAGCGACGAAATGGCGTCGGCGACGTCGTCGGTCTCGCCCGCGGCCTCGAGTACGTCCGCGGCCGTGCGGGGGCGGACCAGCTGGAGGGCGCCGGTCTCGTCGCGGAGGACGACGAACTGCACCTTCTTCTGGTCACGCACCGTCTCGACCCAGCCGGTCACGGTCACGGGTCCGTCGGGCAACGCGGACAGGTCTTTGATGAGGGTGCGTTCGATCACGAGGCCCGAGTTTACAGTCACCGCCTCTCGCGGCCCCGCCGGACCGTCCGCCCGGGGCCCCGGCGAGCTTGGGGCTTCCCGTGTGGGAGGTGTGCAGGCGGTCCCGACCTAGACTCGTTCGCATGCCCGCGCAGCAGATCCACCTCGTCCGGCACGGTGAGGTGCACAATCCCGAGCACGTGCTCTACGGCCGCCTCGACGGGTTCGGCCTGAGCGATCTCGGCCACCGGATGGCGGCCGCCTCGGCCGACGCCTTCCACGAGCAGGGCGTTCCCGTCCGTGCCGTCTTCGCCTCACCGCTGCAGCGCACCCGCGAGAGCGCCGCGCCGTGGTCGGCGGCCTTCGGGCTCGAGACGCAGGTCGACGAGCGGCTGGTCGAGCCGAGCAACAAATACGAGGGGCGCCGCAGCGACTTCAGCATCGCCAAGCAGCTCAAGGTGCCGGCCGAGTGGCCGTGGATCGTCAACCCCCTGAAGCCCAGCTGGGGCGAGGCCTACGTCAGCATCGCCGCCCGCATGCTCTCGGCGATCGACGAGGCCTGGTCGAGCGTCGACGAGGGCGACGTCGTGCTCGTCAGCCACCAGCTGCCCATCTGGATGGTCCACCGGAGCGTCACCGGCGCCCGCCTGTTCCACGATCCGCGCCGCCGCCGCTGCACGCTCTCGAGCATCACCACGCTCGAACGCCGCGAGGGGGGCTTCGTCGAGGTCGGCTACCAGGAACCCGCTGCACACTTGAACGAGTCCGCCGTCGACCTGGGAGCAGTGTGAGCCAGACCATCCGCCCGACCCGCGCCCGTCTCGTGGCCCGCGGCCTCGCCCTGGCCGGCGTGGTCGCCCTCGTCGCCACGGGGTGCTCGTCCACGGCCGACGACCTCGCGACGCAGTACGGCAACGGCACCACCGAGAACTACATCTCGGGCAACGGCACCGTGACCGAGATCGCGCCCGAGGACCGCACCGACCCGGTCGCGTTCACGGCCGAGACCGACGCCGGCGAGACCGTCTCGCGGTCCGACCACGAGGGCGAGGTCGTCGTCCTGAACTTCTGGTACGCCGCGTGCCCGCCCTGCCGCCTCGAGGCGCCCGAGCTCGAGAAGCTCAACCAGTCGTACGCCGACAAGGGCGTCGAGTTCCTCGGCGTCAACGTGCGCGACCAGGCCGACACCTCCCTGGCCTTCGCCCGCACCTTCGACGTCACCTACCCGTCGGTCGTCGACGCCAACGACGGGGCCGTCCAACTCGCCCTCGCGGGCACGATCGCGCCCAACGCCGTCCCGACCACGATCGTCCTCGACAAGCAGGGCCGCATCGCGGCGCGCATCCTGGGCGGTCTCGACGGGCCGAGCATCCTCGACACCCTGATCTCCGACACCCTCGCCGAGACGTCCTAGGTGTACCAGGGCAATCCCTTCTTCGACGCGGTCGTGGGCGGTCAGCTCGCGGTCGGCCTGCCGGTCGCCCTGCTGGCGGGGCTCATCTCGTTCCTGTCGCCCTGCGTGCTGCCTCTCGTGCCGGGGTACCTCGGTTACGTCGGCGGTCTGACCACCGGGGCGACCGAGGCAGGGGCCAAGCGTCGCGACCGCCGCCGGCTCGTGCTCGGCGTCGTCCTGTTCATCCTCGGCTTCTCGGTCGTCTTCGTCGGCACCTCGCTCGCCTTCGCCTCGGCGGGGTTCTGGCTGATTCAGTGGCGCGAGGTCGTGACGCGCGTCATGGGCGTCGTGGTGATCCTGCTCGGCCTCGTCTTCATCGGACAGTTCACGTTCCTGCAGCGCACCCTGAAGCCCGGGTTCCTCCCGAAGACGGGCCTCGCCGGGGCGCCGCTGCTCGGCATCGTCTTCGGCATCGGGTGGACGCCGTGCATCGGCCCGACCCTGGCCGCGGTGCAGGTGCTCGCCCTGGGTTCGGGCTCGGCCTGGCAGGGCGTCCTGCTCGGGGCCTTCTACTGCATCGGCCTCGGGGTGCCGTTCCTGCTCGTCGCGCTCGGCTTCGGCTGGGCCTCACGGTCCATCTCGTTCGTCAAGCGGCACATCCGCGTCGTCAACATCGTCGGAGGGTCACTGCTCGTGCTCATCGGTCTGCTCATGGTCACGGGCCTCTGGTCCAGCCTCATGTCGCACGTCGGGGCGGTGATCGCGACCTATGGCACGATCGTCTGACCGCGACGGGGGCGACGCGACCCGCGCCTCCTCGGCCGCCGCCGGCACCGACACCGGGGTGACCGACACCGAGCTGACCGACGCCGACGCGACCGACGTCGGCGGCGACCCGTTGCGCCCGAGCGACCACATCGACTCGGTCCGCCCGGGGCCTTCCGACGGTGCGGGCATCACGCAGCCCAAGCTCGGCCCCCTGGGCTACCTCCGCTTCTTCTGGCGGCAGCTGACCAGCATGAAGACCGCGCTCTTCCTGCTGATGCTGCTCGCCGTCGCGGCGATCCCCGGCTCGCTCGTGCCGCAGCGCACCTCCGACCCCAACGGCGTCGTCCAGTACCGCACCGACCACCCCGACCTGTTCCCCGTGCTCGAAAAGCTCGGCGTCTTCGACACCTACTCGTCGCCCTGGTTCTCGGCCGTCTACCTGCTGCTCTTCATCTCGTTGATCGGCTGCATCATCCCGCGCACGCGGCACCACTTCGAGGCGCTGCGGGCCCGCCCGCCGAAGACCCCCGCGCGGCTGTCGCGCCTGGCCGGCTACCGTTCGATCACCCTCGAGACCGCAGGAGGCGCGGGTGACGACCCGATCACGGCCGCCCGGGCCGTCGACGCGGCCCGTGCCCAGCTGAAGCGCTCCGGCTACCGCACACAGGTCTTCGGCGACTCGGTCAGCGCCGAGCGCGGTTACCTGCGCGAGACCGGCAACCTGGTCTTCCACTCGGCCCTCGTCGGGGTGCTGCTGACCGTCGGGGTCGGTGGCGGCTTCGGCTACTCGGGCCAGCGCGTCGTCGTCGAGGGGCAGACGTTCTCGAACGTCCTCGGCTCGTACGACTCCTTCAACCCGGGACGCTGGTTCGACGAGACACAGCTCTCGCCGTTCTCGATCGCGCTCGACGAGTTCTCGACCGAGTACGCGCCGGACACCGCGGGCGCCGCCGGCATGGCCACCGACTTCACCGCCGACGTCACCGCCCAGGCGCGGGGCGGCGACGCCGAGAAGACGCAGATCAAGGTCAACTCGCCCCTGTCGATCGGCGGCTCGAACGTCTACCTGCTGGGCAACGGCTACGCGGTCGACGTGACGGTGCGCGACGGCGAGGGCAACGTCGCCTTCCGCGACACGGTGCCGTTCCTGCCGCAGGACACGAACCTGACCTCGCTCGGCGTCATCAAGGTGCCCGACGCCCTGCCCGACCAGCTCGGCATGATCGGGTTCTTCTACCCCACGGCGGCGGACAACGGCACGGGGGCCCTGACGTCCACCGATCCGGACACCACGAACCCCGTGCTCAGCCTGAACGTCTACTCGGGCGACCTCGGGCTCGACGCGGGCGTGCCGACGTCGGTCTACACGCTCGACACCGACGGCCTGACCCCGTTGGCCGGCACCGACGACGACGCGCAGGAGAAGGCCGTCCAGCTGACCCCGGGCGAGACCGCGACGATCCCCGACGGTCTGGGCACGATCACCTTCGACGGCGTCAAACGATTCGCCTCGTTCGACATCCACCACGACCCGTCGCAGGTCTGGGTGCTGCTCTTCGCCGGGCTCTCGTTCGCCGGTCTGCTGACCGCGCTGTTCGTGCCGCGCCGCCGGGTCTGGGTCAAGGCGACCGAGACCGACGAGGGCGTCCGGCTCGAGTACGCCGGGCTCGCCCGCGGCGAGGACCCCACGCTCGGACGTGCCGTCGGCGACATCGCCAAGACGCACCTCGGCGGTCTGGGCGTCCCGGCCGACGTCGCCCGCGAGGTGGCCGACGACCCGTCCCGTCACGACGTCGAGAAACCCGGCCCCGACGCGGGTGGACGCGGACGTAAGATCTGATGGTGACCGCCGACCTCGCCTACTACTCGCTCGTCGCCGTGTACTCGGCGATGGCCATCTACACGATCTCGTTCGTGGCCTTCGCGCTCGACCTGGCGAAGCGGTCCGGTGACGCCCAGCAGGCGGCGGCCCGTGCCGCCAAGGCCGAGGCCCTCGCGACGGCGTCCGTCTCGCGCTCGGCAGCGGGTGGCAGCACGGTCGTCCTCGACCGACCGTCGCGCGGTGGGGGTGGTGGGGCCTCAGCCCCCACCGGTGCGCCTGCCAAGGCGTCGAGCTTCGAGCGCGTCGCCATCGCGATGATGCTGCTCGGGTTCGTCGTGCACGTCGCCTCGGTCGTGCTGCGCGGCCTCGCCGCCGGTCGCGTGCCGTGGGCCAACATGTTCGAGTTCTCGCTGACCGGCACCGCGATCATCGTCGGCGTGTACCTGGCCGTGCAGCTGGTGGTCAACCTGCGGTTCCTCGGCGCGTACGTCATGGGCCTCAACCTGGTGCTGCTCGCCATCGGCACCGTCAACTACTACGTGGCGGTCTCGCCGCTGCCGCCGGCGCTCCAGTCGGCGTGGTTGGTGATCCACGTCTTCGTGGCCATCCTCGGCACGGCGTTCTTCGCCATCGCCGCCGGGCTCTCGGCTGCCCAGCTCGTGCAGACCAAACGTGAGCAGTCCAAGCTCGCCGGTCTGCGCTTCCTCGACACCCTCCCCGGTGCCGAGCGCCTCGAAGACCTGGCCTACCGCATCGCGCTCGTCGGCTTCGTCCTCTGGACCTTCACCCTCATCGCCGGTGCCATCTGGGCCGAGCGGGCCTGGGGTCGCTATTGGGGCTGGGACACCAAAGAGGTCTGGACGTTCATCATCTGGGTGCTCTACGCCGGGTACATCCACGCGCGGGCGACCCGCGGGTGGCGTGGGGCCCGCTCGTCGTGGTTGTCGATCATCGGCTTCGCCGCCGTCATGTTCAACTTCTCGGTCGTTAACGTCTTCTTCAAGGGTCTGCACGCCTACTCGGGTCTCTGATCGACCGGCGCTTCGGCGCCGCCCCGTGAACCGCGTGAACCGACGTCAGTCGGCGAGCACCTCGTACGAAGCGCGAAGCCGCTCCAGCCACATCCTCCGACGGTCGTCGTCCACGGCGTGAAGGCGGAGCAGGTCGACGTCGACGTCGACACGGCGTACGTCGATCGCCCCGTCGACGGGCAGCAGGGGATCGCGCGTCACGTCGGCCCCGAGCAGAGCGGCCGTGCCGAGACCGCAGTCGTGGCGGAGGTCCGTCACGGCGGCGGCGAGGTGCGCGCCCATGCTGAGCCCGACCGACGTGTCGAGGGCGCTCGAGACGACGACGGGCAGCCCGGCAGCAGCGACGATCCGGAGTGCGGCGGTGACGCCTCCGAGCGGTTGGGCCTTGATCACGAGGAGGTCCGCGGCGCCGGCCCGGGCGACGGCCAGCGGGTCGTCGGCCTTCCGGACGCTCTCGTCGGCCGCGACGAGCACGCCCAGCCCCGAGACGCGGCGTCGCAGCTCGGCGAGCTCGGACACCGTGGCGCACGGTTGTTCCGCGTACTCCAGGGCGTACGGTGCCAGGCCGACCAGCGCCTCCTCGGCCGACTCGACCGACCATCCCCCGTTGGCGTCGACGCGGACGCGGCCCTCGGGGCCGACCCACTCGCGGGCCGCGGCGACGCGGGCGATGTCGTCCGCGAGGGTCTGGCCGCGTTCGGCGACCTTGACCTTGACCGTCCGGCAACCGCGGTAGCGGGCGAGCACGTCGGGCACCCGGTCGGCGGCGACCGCAGGCAGGGTGGCGTTGACCGGCACCCGACGGGCACCCACATCGGGGAGCCGGCCCCAGCCGAAGTGGATCGTGGCCGCGAGCCAGGCTGCCGACTCGGCCGGCCCGTACTCGAGGAAGGGGCTGAACTCGGTCCAGCCCGAGGGGCCCTCGACCACCAGGGCCTCGCGCTCGTCGAGCCCGCGGAAGCGCGTGCGGAGAGGGAGGCGGACGACGTGGGCGTCCTCGACCAGTTCGGCCAGGGGAGGCAGCGGGGGAGCGGTGGACGGCGCACGGTCGACGGTCGGCATCCGCTCAGTGTCGCACCGGCGACCCCGGTAAGGTCGTGCGTCATGGTCGACCGCGAACCCGTACCCGCCCGAGAACCGGAGTGGTCACCCGACGAGCGTGCCGCCCGGGGGAGTGACGGCAGCGGCCGCGACGCGTCGGAGCCCGACGACCTCCAGGTCTTCGACGGCCCCGGTCACGACGTGGTCGACCGGCCTCCGCGCAGCCGACGGCTGGGCGTCGTCACGTTCGTCCTGGCGATCGTGCTGCTCGCCCTCGACGGACTGGCCCTGGGCCTCCTCGCCGCGGACGCCGTGAGCCCGGCCGCCGTCCTCGCCCTCGTCAACCTGTTGGCCTCGATCGTCGTCGGGGTCGTCGGGCTGATGGCCGTCGTCATGCGTCGTGGTCGCTGGTGGGGGGTGGCCGCGGTGGTCCTCAGTTCGCTGTCGAACCCGTTCGTGCTCGTCTGGCTGATCGGGCGGTTCGTCTCGACGGTATGACCCCGGTCGGGGCGAGGTCGGGCCCCGTCGGTAGGCTGGCGACATGGCTTCCGAGGTGTCCGACCTGTTCGATCCGACCGAGTGGCGCAGCGTCGAGGGCTTCGACTCCCTGACCGACGTCACCTACCACCACAGCGTCGACGGCCGTGTGGCCCGCGTGGCCTTCGACCGTCCCGAGGTGCGCAACGCGTTCCGGCCGCACACGGTCGACGAGCTCTACCGGGTGCTCGACGACGCCCGCATGAACAGCCGCCTCGGGGTCGTCCTGCTCACCGGCAACGGTCCCAGCGCGAAGGACGGCGGCTGGGCGTTCTGCAGCGGCGGAGACCAACGCATCCGTGGTCGTGACGGCTACAAGGCCGAGGGCGACCAGGCGAACGTGCCCGACCCGGCGTCGGCCGGACGGCTGCACATCCTCGAGGTGCAGCGGTTGATCCGGTTCATGCCCAAGGTCGTCATCGCCGTGGTGCCCGGATGGGCCGCCGGCGGTGGGCACTCCCTGCACGTGGTCTGCGACCTGACCGTCGCGAGCCGGGAACACGGCAAGTTCAAGCAGACCGATGCCGACGTGGGCTCGTTCGACGCGGGGTACGGAAGCGCCTACTTCGCCAAGCAGATCGGGCAGAAGTTCGCCCGCGAGGTGTTCTTCCTCGCGGAAGAGTACAGCGCCGATCGCGCCTACGAGATGGGGGCCGTGAACCGCGTCGTGCCGCACGCCGACCTCGAACGCGAGGCGCTCGCCATGGCCCGCACCATCCTGACGAAGTCCCCGACCGCCATCCGCATGCTCAAGTTCGCCTTCAACGCGACCGACGACGGCATCGTCGGCCAGCAGGTCTTCGCGGGCGAGGCGACCCGTCTCGCCTACGGCACCGACGAGGCCGTCGAGGGGCGCGATTCGTTCCTCGAGAAGCGGGCGCCCGACTGGTCGCCCTTCCCCTGGCAGTACTGATGTCCGCGTCCGCGAGTCCGACGGGGCCGGGCGACCGCTCGGGTCGCCCCCGACGGTCCGTCCGGAGGCGCGGCGCGTGACCCGCCCCCTGCTCGCCGTCGACGCGCGTGACCCCGGTGCCGTGCTCGACGCGCTCCGGGTCGCGCTCGAGGGTGGTCCCGCCGTCGCCCCCCGGACCGACGACCGCGTGCCCGTCGACCTGCCCGGTGTCGTGCCGCAGGCGGTGTCACTGGTCGTCGAGACCAGTGGCTCGAGCGGCCGCCCGAAGCGCGTGGCGCTGTCCTCGGACGCCGTGCTCGCCGGTGCCGCCGCGGCCGACGGTGCCCTGGCCGGGCCGGGGCAGTGGGTGCTCGCCCTGCCGGCGCACTACGTCGCGGGCCTGAACGTGCTGGTCCGCTCGCTCGCCGCCGGTACCGAGCCGGCCCTGCTCGCGCCGGGGCACTTCGACGTCGGCGCCTTCGTCGCCGCCGCCGAGCGTCTGGATCACCCCGTCCGGTACTCGTCCCTCGTCCCGGCCCAGCTGTCGACGGCGCTCGACGTCGCCGAGGCCGACCCCGCCGTCGCCGACGTGTTGCGCCGCTTCGACGCCCTGCTGGTCGGTGGGCAGGCGACCCCCGCCCCCCTCGTCGAGCGGGCCCGCCGCCTCGGCGTCACCGTCGTGCGCACCTACGGGTCGAGTGAGACCAGCGGTGGGTGCGTGTACGACGGCGTGCCCGTGGGTCGCACTCGCGTCGAGGTCGTCGACGGCCAGGTTGAGCTGAGCGGGCCGTCGCTCGCCGAGGGGTACCTCGACGATCCGGAGCGCACGGCCGCGGCCTTCGTCATGCGCGACGGCCTGCGGTGGTACCGCACGGGCGACGCGGGCACGGTGTCGTCCGACGGTTCGCTGACCATCAGCGGCCGGCTCGACGACGTGATCGTCTCGGGCGGTGAGAAGGTGTCGCTCGGCGTCGTCGAGCGGGTCGTGCGCGAGCAGTCGGGGCTCGCCGACGCCGTGGTCGTCCGCGCGGCGCACGCCCGGTGGGGCGAGGTGCCCGTCGTGGTCACCGGCACCGCGCCTCCTGCACCGACGTCGGCCGACGACCTGGCCGCCGACGACCTGGCGGCCGACGACTCGGCGGCCGACGACCTCGCGGCCCTGCGGTCCGCGGTGGCGGCCGTCGCCGGTCGTGCCGCGGCACCCGACCGCATCGTCCGGGTCGACACGGTGCCCCTGCTCGCCAGCGGCAAGCCGGACCGGGTGGCCCTGACCCGCCTGGTCGCCGACCTCGCGGCAAGCTGATAGCCGGCTGCGAACTAGACTCGACCCCGTGGCGAAGACGAAGACCTCGACCCCCAAGCGCAGCGGCCGCCCCGGTGGCCGACCCGGCGGGCGGCCCGGCAAGCAGCCGGTCCGTCGCGTGACGGCCGGCGACTGGATCGGCGGTGCGCGCCTGCGCACCCTGCCGCTGGGCATCGCCCCGGTCGCCCTCGGCACCGGCGTCGCCCGGGCGAACGGCGGCTGGGACCTCACCCTGGCGCTGCTCTGCCTCGCCGTCGCGGTGTTCCTCCAGGTCGGCGTCAACTACTCGAACGACTACTCGGACGGCATCCGCGGCACCGACGACTTCCGGGTGGGGCCCTCGCGCCTGACCGGTTCGGGCAGCGTCCGCCCGAAGACCGTGCTGAAGGTGGCGCTCGCGTTCTTCGCCCTCGCAGCCGTCGCCGGTGTCGTCGTCGTCATCATCACCCAGATCTGGTGGCTGCTCGCGGTCGGTGCCGCCGCGGTCGTCGCCGCCTGGTTCTACACGGGCGGCAAACGGCCCTACGGCTACAACGCCCTGGGCGAGCTCTTCGTCTTCGTGTTCTTCGGGCTCGTCGCGACCGTGGGCACGACGTTCGTGCAGCTGCGAGAGTTCCCGTTCGACGCCTGGGTGGCGGGCGTCGCCGCGGGACTGTTCGCCTGCGCGGTCCTGATGATCAACAACGTGCGCGACATCCCGCAAGACACCGCCGCCGGCAAGCGCACCCTCGCGGTCGTCGTCGGCGACCCGGTGGCGCGGGCGCTCTACGCGCTCTTCCTGCTGCTGCCGTTCTTCATCCTCGTGTACTTCGCGTTCCTGTACCTGCACGCGCCCTACGTCTACTTCACGCTCATCGTCGCGGTGCCCGCCGCAGTCATCGGCGTCACGGGCAAGACCCCTCGCGAGCTCATCCTCGCCCTGCAGCTGTCCTCGCTGACGGCCCTGGTCTGGGCTCTCGCCCTGTCGGCGGCGCTCTTCTTCTAGGGGGCTGCCCTTCTCGGGGGCTGTTCTCCCCGGGATCTGCCCCGGACGTTCGGCCCGGGAGGGTCAGGCGTGGTCGTCGGTGCGGCGCGCGCGATCGGCGTCGGCGTCGTCGGCGATCGCCTCGTCCTCGGCGACCGAGTCGTCGTCGAGCTTCGCCGGGCGCGACCGGCGGTCGGCGAGGTCGAGGGCGACCTTGCGGCGCAGCGGGGCGAAGAACAGGTACGAGACGCAGAAGCCGACGACCGCCGCGATCAGCGTGGCCCAGAAGGGGTCGAACCTCAGCACCAGCAGCAGGCCCAGCACGACGGCGAACAGGCCGAGGCGGACGATCGAGTACTTGAGCCAGGGTTTCACGACGAGGAGTCTACGGTCCGCGAGGTGTGCGCCCGCCGCGCGGCGGACGGCCCGCCCTGACCCGACCCGTGGGGCCGAGGAGGCGCGGTGCAGCACCGCCGGGAGTCGTACGTCACAGCTCCGCAACGGCCGACCGACCATCAGGCGTTGCACCGGATCGAGAACTAGGCTCGGTCCATGGTCAGGCTCTTCATCGTGGGCATCGTCGCCGCGGCGGCATTCGTCATCTTCGCGCTCATCGATTGCCTGTTCGCCGACGCCTCGCGGTTCCGGGCGTTGAACAAGCCGCTCTGGGCCGTCATCATCGTCCTCCTCCCCGTCATCGGTGCCGTGCTGTGGTTCGTGCTCGGGCGGGCCCGGAAGAACGGTCGCCCCGCCGCCCCGCGCACGGTCGCACCCGACGACGACCCCGAGTTCTCGGGGACGTCCTGGCGTACGACGAGCGACCTCGACCGCGAGACGACCGACGAGCGCATCCGTCGACTCGAGCAAGAGCTGCTCGACCTCGACAACGACGACAAGACCGGCAAGCAGTAAGTGACCAGCCCGTCGACCGAGTACGCCCTGTCGCTGCTCGCGTCCCTCGCCGACGCCGGTGTCCGTGACGTCGTCCTCAGCCCCGGCTCCCGCAGCCAGGCCCTGGCCCTCGCCGCCGCCGAGTTCGAGACCGCCGGCCGGCTGTCGGTGCACGTCCGCATCGACGAGCGCTCGGGTGGGTTCCTCGCGCTGGGCCTCGCCGCCGAGACGGGCGTCCCGAGCGTGGTGATCACCACGTCGGGGACCGCCGTGGCGAACCTCCACCCCGCCGTGCTCGAGGCGCACCACTCGGGTGTGCCACTGATCGTGCTGACCGCCGACCGTCCCCTCGAGATGCGCGGGATCGGCTCGAACCAGACCACGGTGCAACCGGGCCTCTTCGCGAGCGCCGTCGGCTGGGTGCGCGACGTCGAGGCACCGCGCTCCGGTCCCGTCGACCACGCGGCCGTCCGCACCCTCGCCCGCGAGGCCGTCGCCGAGGCCCTCGGTGGCGACTCCCACGGTGCCCTCGGGCGTTCACGCGGTCCGGTCCAGTTGAACGTCGCGTTCCGCGAGCCCCTGTCGTCCGGCGAGCAGCCGCTGCCCGTCGCCCACCCTCAGCCCGTCGAGATCGCGCCCGCGGCGGCACCGGTCGCCCTCGAGGTGGACGTCGACCCCGCGACCCTGGTCGTCGCCGGGCACGCCGCCGGCCCCGAGGCCGAGGCCGTCGCCCGGGCGCTGGGCGCCCCCCTCGTGGCCGAGGTGTCGAGCGGGGCACGTTTCGGGCCGCACCTGGTCTCGTCGTACCGTGCCCTGCTCGACGACGCCGACTTCGGCGGCCGGGTCCGTCGTGTGGTGGTCTTCGGTCACCCGACCCTCAGCCGTCAGATCCCGTCGCTGCTCACCCGTGACGGGGTCGAGGTCGTCGTCGTCCGTGCGGCGGGGGCCGAGGCCTACGACCCGAGTCGCTCGGCCCGCGTGGTCGAGGCCATCGAGGTGACCCGCGCCTCCTCGGGGTCCGGTTCGATCGACGACGGCGTCCATCGTGCGTGGGTGGGGCGCTGGGTGCACACCGGCCGTCGGCTGGCCGAGGCCGAGGCCGAGGCCGACGTTGCCCGGCCGGACGCCGATGACGCCGACGCCACCACGGTTACGGGTGCGTCCGATCGCAGCGAAGCGGCCGAGCAGGCCGAGTTCCTGCGGCGCGAGGTCCAGCTGCTGCGTCGGCCGGTCACGCGTCGAGCCCTGGCCGAGGCCCTCTGGCGCGTCAGCTGGCCGCACGACCGCCTCGTGCTGGGGGCGTCGAGACTGATCCGCGAGCTCGACCAGGTCGTGCCGGGCAAGAAGATCCCCGTGCACGCCAACCGGGGGCTCGCGGGCATCGACGGCACGATCGCGACCGCCACGGGCATCGCGCTCGCCAGCCAGCGCGACGACCCCGCAGCCGGCACCACCCGGGTGCTCGTCGGCGACCTGACGTTGCTGCACGACGTCGGCTCGATGCTCCTCGGTCTCGGCGAGACCAGGCCCCGGCTGCAGGTGGTCGTCGGCAACGACGGTGGCGGCACCATCTTCGACGGGCTCGAGGTCGCCGCCACGGCGTCGCCCGAGGCGATGACCCGCGTGCAGTTCACCCCGCACGAGGTCGACCTCTCGGCCCTCGCCCTGGCCTACGGCTGGCAGTACGTCGAGACGGCCACGCGGGCAGAACTCGATCAGGCTCTCGTGGCCCGGTACGACGGCCCGGTGCTGATCGAGGTGCCCCTCTCTCGCTGATCGTCCGCCCCACGGCGGCACGGACCGGCGCGCTCGGCCGTAGGGTCGAGGGCATGGCCAAGACGTGGACGACCCCGCCCTCCCAGTCCCTCCGAGCGGGAGAGGGCTTCGTGCTCGCCGACGTCGACACGTCCTCGACGCCCGGGTTCGCCGGCGACAAGGCGTACGCGCAGCAGGCGCTCGAGGCGGGCCGCGAGACCCTGGGCGAGCTACAGGAGAAGCTGTTCGCCCAGAGCCGGAGCGGGGGCAGCACCGGCAACGTGTTGCTCGTCCTGCAGGCGATGGACACCGCCGGCAAGGGCGGCATCGTCCGGCACGTCGTGGGAGCCGTCGATCCCCAGGGCGTCGCGCACCACGCATTCAAGGCACCGACCCCCGACGAGCTCGCGCACGACTTCCTCTGGCGGGTGCGGCGCGAGCTGCCGGGCCCCGGCATGATCGGGGTCTTCGACCGGTCGCACTACGAGGACGTGCTGATCGGCAAGGTGCGTCGCCTGGCCCCGCCCGAAGACATCGAGCAGCGGTACGCCGACATCGTCGCCTTCGAGGACGAGCTCGTCGCGAACGGCACCACCCTGGTCAAGGTGATGCTGCACATCTCGTCCGACGAGCAGAAGGAGCGTCTGGCCGACCGACTCGACCGCCCGGACAAGCACTGGAAGTACAACCCCGGCGACCTCGAAGAGCGCCTCGTGTGGAACGACTACCAGGACGCCTACGAGACGGCGATCCGTCGCACCTCGACCGAGAGCGCCCCGTGGTTCGTCGTGCCGGCCGACCGGAAGTGGTACGCCCGGATCGCCGTTCAGAAGCTGCTGACCGACGCCCTCGCGTCGCGCGGGCTCGACTGGCCCGTCGCGCAGTTCGACGTCGAGCTCGAGAAGACCAAGCTCGCCACCTCGTAGCCGCGCCCCGGCGGCCGGACGACCCTAGGAGGCGCGGGTCCGCAACGCGTCGCCGGTCCCCTCGGGCAGCCGCAGCCCCTCGATCAGGCTGAGCAGGGCCAGCACGGCCAGGACGATCAACGCGGCCTGGTACCCGAACGCCGCGGGTGCCGGGCCGTCGGTCGATCCCGCGAGGTCGGCGACGCGGACGGCCAGCGCCGTCGCGGCGACGCCGAGCCCCACGGCGAGCTGGCTCGTGATGGACGCGATGGCGTTCGCCGGGCCGATCATCTCGGCCGGCACGTCGGCGAACTGCAGGGTGTTGTAGGCCGTGAAGCCGACGGAACGGAAGACGCCGCTGAGCAGCAGCACACCCGCCACGACGACGGGTGACGTCTCGGGACCGACGAGCGCGGCCGCGACGAAGGTCGCCGCGAGGGCCACCGTGGCGACGACGATGATCGGGACGACGCGGAACCTCTGCAACAGGGGTGTCGTGAACGGTTTCACGGCGAGGTTGCCGACGAACACCCACATGAGCATGAGACCCGCTTCGACGGGCGACCAGCCGAAGCCGTCCTGCAGCAGCAGCGGCACGACGAAGGGGATGCCGTTCACGACGGCCCGGTAGAGCGATCCGCTGAGGTTGGTCACGCGGAAAGACCCGATCCGGAAGGCCGCGAGGTCGAGCAACGGGTGCGCCGCCCGGCGGAACCACCGCACGGCGGCGAGACCGAGCGCGACCGCGGCGACGACCAGCAGTACGCCGGGCACGAGCGTCGTGGGTTCGCCGAGCAGTTCGAAGGCCAGGACCAGCGCCACGATCGAGCCGGCCACGAGGGCCAGACCCACCAGGTCGAGCGGTCGGCGGTCGCCGACCTCGGGGGAGGGGACGACCCGCCAGGCGACCACGAGCAGGGCGAGGCCGACGGGGACGTTGACCAGGAACACCCATTGCCAGCCGAGGTGCTCGGTGAGCAGTCCGCCGAGCAGCGGCGCGACGACCGGTGCGACGAGTGCGGGCCAGGTGAGGTAGGCGATGGCCCGGATCAGCTCGGACTTCTCGGTGCTGCGCAGGACGATCAGCCGGCCGATGGGCACCATCATGCTGCCCGCGAAACCCTGCACGACCCGGGACGCCGTGAGCGCGACCAGGTCGGTGCTCGCGGCACAGGCCACCGAGGCGAGGACGAACAGCACGACCGCCGCGAGGAACACCCGACGGGCGCCCCAGCGTTCGGCGAGCCAGGCTCCCAGCGGGATGAACGCCGCCACGGCGACGAGGTAGCCGGTCACGGCGAGCCCGAGTTGGGCGGGCTGGACCGCGAAGTCGCTCGCGATCGTCGCGGTGGCCGTCGACAGGATGGTGGCGTCGAGGTTCTCCATGAAGAACGCGGCCGCCACGACGAGGGCGACCGGACGCGACCACGTCGTCGCGGGCGCGGGCGCGGGCGCGGGCGCGGACCCGGGCGCGGTCATCGGCTGAAGGCGTCGACCACGGGGCGGAACTTCATGGCCGTCTCGGCCACCTCCCGCTCGGGCACCGACTCGGCGACGACGCCGGCCCCCGCGAACGCCCGCACCGATCCGTCCCGATCGACCTGGGCGCAGCGCAGGGCGATCGCCCACTCGCCGTCGCCGTCGGCCCCGACCCAGCCGACCGGGCCGGCGTAGCGACCACGGTCGAACGGTTCGAGTTCTCGGATCAGGGCCAGCGCCTCCTGCGTCGGGGTGCCGGCGACGGCCGCCGTCGGGTGCAGCGAGGCGATCAGGTCGAGCGAGCTCGAGCCGTCGGTGAGGCGGCCGCGCACGTCGCTCGCGAGGTGCCAGAGATTCGGGAGGCGCAGGGTGAAGGGCTGCTCGCCGGTCACGACGTCGCGGGCGTGCGGCCCGAGCGAGAGCAGCAGGCTGCGGAGGGCGAAGGCGTGCTCGTCCAGGTCTTTCGGGGACGTCGCCAGGGCCAGGGCGGCCTGCTCGTCGCTCGTCGCGTCGACGCCGCGGGCCGCGCTGCCGGCGAGCACCCGGGCCGAGACCTCGCCGCGCTCGGACTTGACGAGCGTCTCGGGGCTGGCCCCGATCAATCCGTCGACGGCGAACGCGTAGCAGTCGGGGTAGGCGGTGAGCAGGGTGGCGGCGACGAGGCGCAGGTCGGCCTCGGGCGGCAACGTGCCCACGAGGTCTCGGGCGAGCACGACCTTGCTGACGCGGCCGTCGCCGATGGCGTCGACGGCCCGGGCCACGGCCTTCGCGTAGCCGTCGGCACCGAGGGTGCCGTCGACCAGCGAAAGACGGACGGAGGCGCCGACCGGCTTCCCCGCGGGCAGCTCGGCCCCGTCCACCCGCGTGATCCACGCGACCCCGTCGCGCCGTCCGATGACGATGCTCGGGACGATCAGCACGCTCGTCTCGGCGGACTCGTCGTCGAACGCGAACGAGCCGAACGCGACCAACCCGGTGCCGGGCACGCCGACCTCGTCGTGCACCGTGGCGGCGGCCGCGACGGCACGCCAGGCGTCGGCGGCCTCGGTCATGCGACCGGGCCCGGAGAACTCGAGACGGAGGGCCTCGCCGACGCCCGCCATGCCCGCCCCGCCGCGGACGAAGACCAGCGGACGCGCCCGGTCGACGACGTCGAGCAACGGGCTGACGTGGTCGATGCGCGTGGTGCGGACGGTTAGTGACGGAACGCGGGACGCGGGGGACTTCACTCGTCGACCCTACTCGGGACACCCCCAGTGCTTGACGGTAGGATCCACCATCGTGACCAAGGCCGACATGAACAAGCAACCCGACGAGGTCGCCTCGATGTTCGACGGCGTCGCGCGCCACTACGACCGCACGAACGACGTGCTCTCGGCGGGCAACGCCGTCTTGTGGCGCATCGCCACCGTCAAGGCGATCGGCGCCGGTCCGGCCGACAAGGTCCTCGACATCGCGGCGGGTACGGGCACCAGTTCGGCGGCCATCGCCCAGCGGGGTGCCGAGGTCGTCGCGCTCGACTTCTCCAAGGGCATGGTCGAGGTCGGCCGCGAACGCCACCCCGAGCTCGAGTTCGTCGAGGGCAACGCCGAGTCGCTTCCCTTCGACGACGACACCTTCGACGCCGTCACCATCTCGTTCGGGCTGCGCAACGTCAATCGGCCCAAGGTCGCGCTCGCCGAGATGAACCGCGTGCTCAAGCCCGGCGGCCGCCTCGTCGTCTGCGAGTTCTCCACCCCGCCGTTCGGTCTGCTGCGTGCCGCGTACCGTGCTTACCTCAAGTACGGCATGCCCCTCGTCGCCAAGCTCACCAGCAGCAACGGTCCGGCCTACTCGTACCTCGCCGAGTCCATCGAGCAGTGGCCCGAGCAGCAGGTCCTCAGCCAGTGGATCCGCGGCGCCGGGTTCACCCGCGTCGCCCACCGCGACCTCAGCTTCGGCATCGTCGCCCTGCACCGCGGTCGCAAGCCGGCCTCGGGTGCCTCTCGCGCCTCCTCGCGGTCGAAGCGGACCACGTCGTGAACGCCGGCGCACATCCTGCGCAGCGCAATTCGCTGGGTCGCTCGCTCGGCCTCGGCGAGAAGTTGTTCGCCACGCCGACCGAGCGGCGTTTCGTGGCCGCCGTCGACGACGGGCTCGAACTCGTCGAAGAGGGCTTGCTGCGCGAGATCGCCTTCGCCGACGACATCGCCGACGCCACCACGCGGTACCTGCTCGCCGCGGGCGGCAAGCGCGTCCGACCGACGCTGACGCTGCTCATCGCCCAGCTGGGTGACGGCGCGACGCCCGGCATCGTCGCCTCCGCGCAGGCCACCGAGATCACCCACCTCGCCTCGCTCTACCACGACGACGTCATGGACGAGGCGCAGATGCGTCGTGGCGTCCCCAGCGCCCAGACCGTGTGGGGCAACAACGTCGCGATCCTCGCCGGCGACCTGCTGTTCGCCCGCGCCAGCACGATCGTCTCGGGGCTCGGCCAAGAGGCCATCCTGCTGCAGGCCGAGACCTTCGAACGGCTCTGCCTCGGGCAGCTGCACGAGACGGTCGGCCCGCGAGAGGGCGACGACCCGATCGCCCACTACATCGACGTGCTCGCCGACAAGACGGGGTCGCTCATCTCGACCGCCGCTCGCGCCGGGGTCATGTTCAGCGGGGCATCGCGCGAATACCTCGCGCCCGTCGCCGAGTTCGGCGAGAAGATCGGCATCGCCTTCCAGCTGATCGACGACGTCATCGACCTGTCCGACCAGCCCGCCGAGACCGGCAAGAAGGCCGGCACCGACCTGCGGGCGGGTGTCGTCACCCTTCCGGTGCTGTACCTGCGTCAGCTGGCGCAGACCGACCTCGAGGCGTCGTCCCTCTTGTCCGAGATCGACCGCATCGTCGACGCCACGCGCGCGGCGGCGCAGCGGTCCGGTGTCGAGCCGACCGCCGAGGGCGGCTCGTCGGCACCGCTCGCCGACGCGACGGCCCACCTCGACGACGAGTTCGCCGACCTGGTCCGGCGGGTCCGCGAGCACGAGGTCACCGAGCGCACCCGGGTCGAGGCCCACCGCTGGGCCCGCGAAGCCCTCGAGGCCCTGGCGCCGCTGCCCGACGGGCCCGTCAAGAAGGCGCTCACCCGCTTCGCCGACCGCGTGGTCGAGCGGTCCGCCTGACCGGCGCCGCGCCTCCTCGTCCGTCTCGTCCTCGAGCACCAACGTCCAACCGGCCGGCCCCGCCGAGCCACCCCAGATCTAGGGAGAACCCGTGACCACTTTGCGATTGGCCATCGTCGGCGCCGGACCGGCCGGCATCTACGCCGCCGACATCCTCGCGAAGGCCGAGAAGGCCTTCGACGTCTCGATCGACCTCTTCGAGCAGCTGCCGGCCCCCTACGGTCTCGTGCGTTACGGCGTGGCCCCGGACCACCCCCGCATCAAGGGCATCGTCAACGCGCTGCGCGACGTGCTCGACAGCGGTGACATCCGCGTCTTCGGCAACGTCCGCTACGGCGTCGACATCGGGCTCGACGACCTGCGCAAGCACTACAACGCCGTCATCTTCTCGACCGGTGCCATCAAGGACGCCGACCTCGACATCCCCGGCATCGACCTCGAGGGCAGCTACGGCGCCGCCGACTTCGTCAGCTGGTTCGACGGTCACCCCGACTTCCCCCGCACCTGGCCGCTCGACGCGACGTCGGTCGCCGTCGTCGGGGTCGGCAACGTCGCCCTCGACGTCTCGCGCATCCTGGCGAAGCACGCCGACGACCTGCTGCCCACCGAGATCCCCGACAACGTCTACGCGGGCCTCAAGCAGTCGTCGATCACCGACGTGCACGTCTTCGGCCGTCGCGGTCCGGCACAGGTGAAGTTCACGCCGCTCGAGCTGCGCGAGCTCGGCGAGGTGCGCGACGTCGACATGATCGTCTACGACGAGGACTTCGACCACGACGAGGCGTCGAAGACGGCCATCGCGACCAACAAGCAGGTCTTCGTCATCGACAAGGTCCTGAACCAGTGGCGGCAGCGCGAGGTGGGCACGGCGTCGCGTCGCCTCCACCTGCACTTCTACGCCAAGCCCGTCGAGGTCGTCGGCGACGCCGACGGTCGTGTCGCGGCCTTCCGGTACGAGCGCACCCGGCCCGACGGTCAGGGCGGCGTCGAGGGCACCGGCGAGCTCCGAGACGTGCCGATCCAGGCCGTCTACCGCGCGGTCGGCTACTTCGGCTCGCCCCTCGACGGCATCCCCTTCGACGAGCGCCGCGGCGTGATCCCGAACCACGAGGGCCAGGTGATGGACGACGACAACCAGATCGTCCCCGGCGTCTACGCCACCGGGTGGATCAAGCGCGGCCCCGTCGGCCTCATCGGGCACACGAAGTCCGACGCGATGGAGACCGTCAAGCACCTGATCAACGACCAGGCCAGCTGGTGGCAACCGGTCGACCCGTCCGACGAGGCCATCCCGGCCCTGCTCGAGCAGCGCGGCGTCGAGTACACCGACCTCGAGGGCTGGCACCGTCTCGACGAGCACGAGATCGCCCTCGGCGGGTCCCACGAGCACGAGCGTGCCCGGGTCAAGGTCGTCGAGCGTGACGAGATGGTGCGCGTCTCGCGCGCCGTCGAAGCGGAGTCGACGCCGGCCTGACCTCCCCGGCCGCCCGCACCGCGCCTCCTCGGCTCCCCTCGACGGGGGAACCGAGGAGGCGCGCGGTCGTCACCGACCTCGGTGGTCGTCGGTAAGGTGGTCCCCATGGCAGACAGTTCCTTCGACGTGGTCAGCAAGGTCGACAAGATGGAGGCCGACAACGCCCTCCACCAGGCCCAGAAAGAGATCGAGCAGCGTTACGACTTCAAGGGCGTCGGCGCCTCGGTCGACTGGAGCGGCGAGAAGCTGCTGCTGAAGGCCGCCACCGAAGAACGCGTCAAGGCCGTGCTCGACGTGCTCGAGTCGAAGTTCATCAAGCGCAGCATCAGCCTCAAGCACCTCGACGTCGGTGAGCCCTTCGCCAGCGGCAAGGAGTACCGCATCGAGGCGTCCCTGAAGCAGGGCATCGAGCAGGACGCGGCGAAGAAGATCGGCAAGATCATCCGGGACGAGGCACCCAAGAGCGTGAAGAGCCAGATCCAGGGCGACGAACTGCGTGTGCAGTCCAAGAGTCGTGACGACCTCCAGGCCACCATGGCGCTGTTGAAGAAGGCCGACCTCGACGTCGACCTGCAGTTCGTCAACTTCCGCTAGTCGCCCGCGGCTCACGGCTCACGGCTCCGAGATCCCGTCCATGGTCGAACCCGCCTGGGTGGCGCCGACGATCGCCGTGCTGGGCATCGTGCTCGACGTCGCGATCCGGGTGTTCGCGATCGTCTACGTGCCGATCAACAGGCGGCCGCAGACGGCCACCGCGTGGTTGCTCGCGATCTTCCTGATCCCGTACGTCGGGTTCGTCCTCTTCCTGCTGATCGGCAGCACCAAGTTGCCCGCGCGGCGTCGTGAGAAGCAGAGCGAGATCAACAAGTACATCATCGAGACGACCGAGGGCATGGAGCGCGTCAAGCGCGACCACCCGTGGCCCGCCTGGCTCGACTCCGTGGTCGAACTCAACCGCACGCTCGGTGCCATGCCCCTGGTCGGCGGCAACACCGGTGAGATGCACACCGACTACGACGAGTCCATGGCGGCCATGGTCGAGGCGGTCGACGGGGCGCACCGCTACATCCACGCCGAGTTCTACATCACGAGCCTCGACCGCACGACCGAGCCGTTCTTCCTCGCACTCGAGAACGCCCGTCGACGGGGCGTCACGGTCCGTGTGCTGATGGACCACATCGCCAGTCGGGGGTACCCGGGTTATCGCAAGGCGCGCCGACGGCTGGACGCGATGGGCGTGCAGTGGCAGCTCATGCTGCCCGTGCTGCCGTTGCGGGGCAAGTACCAACGGCCCGATCTGCGCAACCACCGCAAGCTGCTCGTGATCGACGGTCGCGTGGCCTTCACGGGCTCGCAGAACATGGTCGACAGGAGCTACCAGAAGCGCAAGAACAAGCGACGCGGCCTCGAGTGGAAGGACTTCATGGTCCGATTCGAGGGGCCCATCGTCGCCGGCATCAACGCCCTGTTCGTCACGGACTGGTACAGCGAGACCGACGAGCTGCTGCTCCGCGAGACCGACCCCGTGCACACGGCCGACCGGCTCGAGACGATCGACTGCCAGGTCGTGCCGAGTGGGCCGGGTTTCGACGGCGAGAACAACCTGCGGCTGTTCAACTCCCTGCTGTACAGCGCGCAGGAGCGCATCATCATCACGAGCCCCTACTTCGTGCCCGACGAGTCGATGCTCTACGCCGTCACGACGGCGGCCCAGCGGGGGCTCGAGGTGCAGCTCTTCGTCAGCGAGATCGGCGACCAGCCGGTGGTGTACCACGCGCAGCGCTCCTACTACGAGGCCCTGCTGCGGTCGGGGGTCCGCATCTTCCTCTACCGCTCGCCGACGGTGTTGCACGCCAAGCACTTCTCGATCGACGACGAGGTCGCCGTCATCGGCTCGAGCAACATGGACATGCGGTCCTTCAGCCTTAACCTCGAGATCTCGGTCATGGTGCGCGGCCGCGAGTTCGTCGACCGGCTGCGCGAGGTCGAGCAGACGTACCGCGACTCGAGCCGCGAACTGTTCCTCGACGACTGGCTCGTGCGCCCCTTCCGCTCGAAGGTGCTCGACAACGTCGCCCGCCTCACCTCCGCCGTCCAGTAGCCGCGCGCCCCCGCCCCCCGCCCCCTCTGCCCCGTGTGCAAATCGCGACAGTTGCGCGTCGACACGCCGGCAGATCTTGATTCGGCGTGGTGCGAGGCCGAGAAATGTCGGGTTTGGCGCGGTGCGCCAACTGGGTGAGGTCGGGTTCGGCCCGCCCCGGTGGGCGGGCCGGGTCGGGTCCGGACTGCCTCGGTCGAGACGAGAGAGGTCGACTGGGCTAACGCCCCAGGGTCATTCGGACGGCCTGGCGAACCGCTGGCCAATCGAACAACACCTGCGGGTACGTGACCTCGAGGACGACGAAGCCGAGGCCGGTGATGTGGACGATCCGTTCACGGTCTCGGTTGTAGTGAGCAGGAGAGGAATGGTGTTCCTTGCTCACGCATTCGAGCACGAACCAGCCGTCGATCAACAGATCGACGCGGGTGTGATCGTCGACCCACACCTGAGGTTCGGCGCGGATGCCGTCACGAGCGAGAAGGAGGCGCGCCATGGACTCGGTCCCGGACTCGGCCCTCGGGTCGATCATGGTCACGAGTCCCTGAGCTGAGCGTCGCGTCGCCAGGAGGCGTGAGACCTCGTCGAGGTCGGGCCGCTGCAACGGGGCCAGCCGGAGGGCGGAGTCGACGATGGCTGCCGCGTGCTCAGCTGGTTCGTGGAGGAACGCCTGGGCTGCCGCCCTGCTCGGGGACGCCATCAGTCGTTCCGTGCGGCGATCGAACCGCGACAGGTCACGAAGGACGAGCACGTCGGATCGCTCCGGGTCGAGCCGTTCCCCGGCGTCGTCCGGGTCCCGGAGATCGCGGGCGTTGTGCGGAACGGAGACGACCAGGCGTGGAGTCGGGGGAACCCAAGCGCCTCGATGCGCGAGCGATGAGGCTCCCGACAGCGCGCCTCCTACCCGCGCCGCCCGGACGACGTAGGTCGGCAGATCGACGAGTCCGTAGAGTCCGTGCCGGATGCGGACGATCTCACCGGCGGCCCACGACGACTCCACCTGGCGCCGGGACAGGCCGGCGGCAAGCAGTTGACGACGGTGGGCGACGGAGCCGAGCCGTCTCACGGTGGCGGGGACGATGGCGGTCATCTGCAGAGCCTTCTGGCCGCCGGGAGGGCAGAAGTCTCGACCACTGCGGCCTGGGGAGGGCGAAGACCTCCGACCCGCTGTGGGCGAGACGAACCGCCGCGCGCCTCGTCGTCGACCGATCGGGGGCCGAACCCGACTACTGGACCCGCCCACAGCGTGCCGAATCCGACCACTGGTCCACGGGACCGCCTGTCGAATCACGGAACGGCGGCGTGTCGGTGGCCGGTTGTCGCGATTTGCACAGCGGCGAGGGGAGGGCGGGCAGGGGAGGGGCGAGGGCGAGTGGTCGTGAGGGGGCTCGGGAGGCTGTATATTTGTCGGGCGCCTCCGGTCGGTGATCACACGGGCTGGGCGTGCATGGCAAGTTACCCAAGCGGCCAAAGGGATCTGACTGTAAATCAGCCGGCGTAGCCTTCGGGGGTTCGAATCCCTCACTTGCCACGGTTGCCCCTCAAGAACGGACTCGCTCGTCGAGTCCGTTCTTGCGTTACCGGGCGCCTCACCCCCAGGAGGACCCGTGCCCGTCACCCCGACCCCCGCCGAGTTGCTCGAGATCGCCGTCGTCGTCGCGCGTGAGGCTGCCGAGCTGGCGGCCCGTCGCCGATCCGAGGGGGTCGAGGTCGCCGAGACCAAGAGCAGCGCTGTCGACGTCGTGACGTACACCGACCGAGAGGTCGAGGAGCACGTCCGGAGTCGTCTGGCCGAGCTGCGTCCCGGCGACGGCTTCTTCGGTGAAGAGGGAGAAGCCGACGACTCGACCACGGGTCTCACCTGGGTCGTCGACCCCATCGACGGCACCGTCAACTTCCTCTACGGCATCCCGCAGTGGGCCGTGAGCATCGCCGTCGTCGAGGGCGGCCCCGATCCGCTCACCTGGCGCGCCCTCGCGGCGGTCGTCGCCAACCCGACGTCGGGCGAGACCTTCACGGCGTCGGTCGGCGGCGGTGCGTGGCTGGACGGGCGTCGTCTCGGGGTCAACGCTCCGGCGTCCCTCGAGTTGTCCCTCCTCGCGACCGGGTTCTCGTACGACGCCGCCCGCCGTGTCGAGCACGCGGAGGCGCTGGTCCGGGTGGTCGGGCGCGTCCGTGACCTGAGGCGCCTGGGGGCGGCCTCGCTCGACCTCTGCGCCGTCGCGGCGGGGCGTGTCGACGCCTACGTCGAGCGGGGGCTCAAGCCGTGGGACCACGCGGCGGGTGCGCTCGTTGCCGCCGAGGCAGGCGCCGTCGTCCGAGGTGAACTCGGTGAGGCACCCAGCGATTCGCTGACCTTCGTGGCGGCTCCCAGCATCGCCCACGACCTCGCCGCGCTCATCGTCGAGGCCGGCATCTGACGGGAACGCCCTCGTCGCGCACACGTTGTGGCGCGTTGTCATACTGTGTGTCAACGATACATATCCACGTTGACACCCGAACACGGGTAGCCATTCGTTCACCGACCGGCTACCCTGGTGAGGTCGTTACTGATCCGTGATCATCGCGTGATGCATCCCCTCGGCGGCTTCCTCATCCGAAGGTCCGCCCCGAGGCCGCGCCACGATCACCAGTGACGGCCGTGAAGACGACGGTGCACCCACCGTCCGATCCCGATCACCCCGAGGACCCATCACACGTGACGAAGTACCAGCAGATCGCCGAGCCCGACGGCGACGGAACCCCGTCGCGTCGCGCCACCGACGACCTCACGGGCACCGGTTCGCTGAGCGTCGCTCCGACCGTCCCCGTCGTGGCCGACGCCCCCGTCTACCTCACCCGCCGTGAAGCCCGCGAGGCCGAGCGCCGCGCCGCCCAGGTCGCCGTGACGACGAACCCCGCAGTGGCGAAGGCCCCTGCCGCGCCGACTCCTCCGGTCGCCGTCGTCGAGGCCGCGCTCGTCGCCGAGGCCCCGACGTCGACGGCTCCGACAGCGGCGACCGAGCCCGTCTCGCCGAGGCGTGCCGCGCGGCTCGCCGCCGAGTCCGGCACCCGTCCCGCTGCCGCCGGACGCACCAAGGCGGCCCGCACCCAGCGCCCCGCCGCTCGCCGCGAGGCACCCGTCCGCGCCCCCCGCACCGCCGGGGCCACCTTCCGTCGCAACACCAAGCGCGTGACCGTCGTCGGAGCCATGCTCTTCGCCGGGTCGATGCTCGTGGCCACCTCGGTGCCCGCCAACGCCTTCTTCGTCGACACCCCCACGCAGACGGCCGCCAAGAAGGCCGCCGACTCGCAGAGCTACACGGCGGCCTCGCCCTCGGCAGACGGTACGGCCGGCATCTCGCGTGACGGCTACTCGGTCACCGAGATGAAGGCCGTCTCCGAGTACGCCTCGACGAGTGCCAGCACGTTCTCGAACGACGTCAACGGCACGGTGCAGTGGCCGTTCCAGACGGGTGTGCCGATCAGCAGCGGCTTCGGCGCGCGTCAGGTCGCCAACTGCGGTTTCTGCTCGACGTTCCACCAGGGTCTCGACTTCGTCCCCGGTGCCGGCTCGCCGATCCAGTCGATCGCCGACGGCGTCGTCAGCAAGGTCGACGGTCCCTCCGGTGCCCTGGGCAACAACGTGTGGATCGACCACGTCGTCAACGGCCAGAAGGTCACCAGCGTCTACGCGCACATGCAGACCGGTTCGGTCGAGGTCCGCGAGGGCGAGACCGTCACGGTCGGCACCATCATCGGAAAGGTCGGCAGCACGGGCAACAGCACCGGGGCCCACCTGCACTTCGAGATCGTGATCGGCGGCGTGCCCGTCGACCCGTATCCCTGGCTCCAGGCCAACACGAACTGAGCCCCTGGCCTCCGCGATCGCGGTGCGCACGAGAAGAGCCCCACCTGGTGCCAGGCGGGGCTCTTCCGTCGTCTCGTGCCTACGACGTGGTCGCGAGCCACACCGTCGCGTTGGGCGGCAGGGCCGGCCCGTCGACGACCATGGTGGCCAGCAGGACCTCGGCCACGGGCAACTCGACGGGGACGTCGCCCATGTTGGTCACGACGGTGACGCCCTGGCTGCGGAACGCGACCACGTCGGGCCCGAAGCCGTCGAGCCAGGTCAGCGTGCCCGCACCGAGCTCGTGGTCGGCCCGGAGGCGCAGTGCCCGCGTGTAGAGCTCGAGCGTGGAGCCGGCCACGCCCCGCTGCTCGTCGCGGGCGTACGTCGACCAGTCGGCGGGCTGGGGCAACCAGGAGGCGCCGGTCGCGTTGAAGCCGAAGGCCGGCTCGGTCGCGGACCACGGCAGCGGCACGCGGCAGCCGTCCCGGCCGTAGCGCTCCCCGTCGGTGCGGAACCACGTGGGGTCTTGTCGGGACTCGTCGGGCAGGTCGATCGCCTCGGGCAGGCCGAGCTCTTCGCCCTGGTAGACGTAGGCGCTGCCGGGGAGGGCCAGCATGAGCGCCGACGCGGCTCTGGCCCTGGCCAGCCCGAGCTCGGGGACGGGAAGCCCCTCGCTCTTCGGTCCGATGCCGTACCCCTGCGGGTTCTCGGCCGTGAGGGCGAGCCGGCTGGCGTGCCGGACGACGTCGTGGTTGCTCAGCACCCAGGTGCTCGGGGCCCCGACGCTCGAGAAGGTCTGGATCGACGCGTCGACGACCTGACGGACGGCCGGGGCCGACCACCCGGTCTCGAGGTAGGCGAAGTTGAAGGCCTGGTGCATCTCGTCGGGGCGCACCCAGTCGGCGAGACGCGAGAGCGGTTCGACCCAGGCCTCGGCGACCAGCACCCGATCGCCCGGGTACTCGGCGAGGACCGTGTTCCACTCACGGTAGATCTCGTGCACGCCCTCCTGGCCCCAGTACGGCGGGGGAGCGGAATCGCCCTGACCGCCGCCCATGCTGCCGGAGTCGGCGGGAGGCGTGTAGTCGGGCAGGCCCTCGGCCTTGACCATGCCGTGCGCGACGTCGACCCGGAATCCGTCGACGCCGCGGTCGAGCCAGAATCGCAGGACGTCGACGAACTCGTCGCGCACGCGGCGGTTCGTCCAGTCGAGGTCGGGTTGTGACGAGTCGAACAGGTGCAGGTACCACTGACCCGGTCGGCCGTCGGCCTCGGTCACGCGGGACCAGGCCGGGCCGCCGAAGATCGACTGCCAGTTGTTCGGCGGCAGGTCGCCGTCGGGGCCGCGGCCGTCACGGAACAGGTAGCGGCCGCGGGCGGTCGAACCCGGCGCCGACGCGAGGGCCTCGCGGAACCACGCGTGGTCGCTCGAGGTGTGGTTCGGCACGACGTCGACGATGACGCGCAGGCCCAGCTCGGTGGCCCGGGCGCGGAGGGCGTCGAAGTCGTCCAGGGTGCCGAACAGCGGGTCGACGTCGCGGTAGTCGGCCACGTCGTAGCCCGCGTCGCGCTGGGGCGAGGTGTAGAACGGCGACAGCCAGACGGCGTCGACGCCGAGCTCGCCGAGGGCGTCGAGGCGTGACGTGATGCCGGGGAGGTCGCCGACGCCGTCGCCGTCGCCGTCGGCGAACGACCGCGGATAGACCTGGTAGATGACGGCGGTTCGCCACCATTCTCCGCCCTGGTCGGCGGTCGTCGAGGTGCCCTCGAGCGGGGCGGTCGGGGTCAGCGTGTCGGTCTCGGCCGGTTCTCGTGTGGACATGCGGCCACGATACGGCAGGCCCCCCACGCGGCATCGGCTACGGTCGTGGTCAGAGCACCCGGGGCGCGAGCTCCGGGGCACGAGCACCTGCGACACGATTGGCACGATCCTGAACCCTGCGACCGACCTCGTGACGGCCGACCTGCCCGCCGGCACCCGGCCGTTCCCGCTCGCGCTCGGGACCAACGTCTTCGGCTGGACGGTCGGCGCCCCCACGGCCCTCGAGGTGCTCGACCTCTTCGCCGACGACGGCGGTCGCGTCGTCGACACGGCCGACGTCTACTCGGCGTGGCTGCCCGGCAACTCCGGGGGCGAGTCCGAGGCGATCATCGGTCGCTGGCTCGCCCGACCGGGCAACCGCGACCGGGTCGTGCTGAGCACGAAGTGCGGGCAGCACCCCGACGCCCCCGGCCTGTCGCGCGCCAGCATCCGCGCGGCGGTCGAGGCGTCGCTGCGCCGTCTGCGCACCGACCACGTCGACTTCTACTTCACGCACTTCGACGACGACGAGACGCCGCTCGACGAGACCGTGGGCGCGCTCAGCGAGCTCGTCGACGAGGGCAAGATCCTCTGCGCCGGGGCGTCCAACTACACCGGTGCGCGCCTCCGTCAGGCCCTCGCGATCGCCGACCGCGACGGGCTGCACCCGTTCCGGTTGGTCCAGGTCGCGTACAACCTGGTGCGTCGCGGAGAGTACGAGAGCGACGTCGCGGCGATCGTCGACCACTACGACCTCGCCGTCCTGCCGCACTCGTCCCTGGCGAGCGGGTTCCTGACGGGCAAATACCGTCACGAGGTCGGTCGCGGGGACTCCCCCCGGGGCAGCCGGGCCCTCAGCTACATCACCCCGCAGAACCAGGGCACCCTCGAGGTCGTCGTCGAGATCGCCGAGCGGCTCGACGTCCAACCGGGGGCCGTCGCCGTGGCCTGGCTGGCGTCACGCGACAACGTCATCGGCGCACTCGGCAGCGCCCGCACCCCCCGGCAGCTCGAGGGCCTGCTCGACGCCGCCCGGGTCGAACTGACCGAGGGCGATCTGGCGTCACTCGAGGCCGTCTCGCGTCCGCTCGACTGACGTTCGTCCGACCCACGGTCTCAGCGGCCGGCGCCGTCCGGCGCGCCCGTGCTCCCGGTGACGGGCCCCAACGGCACGATCGTCCCCGTGCTCGGGTCCCAGCGCCTCAACCGCGACAACACGACCGTCCGGGTCGACGGGGCGTCGGCGTCCGCGAGGGCGTCGACGGCACGGGCCACCTGGTCGGGCGTCAGGCGCGACGCGAGCGTGACGTGGGGGGTCCACCGACCGGGGGTGGTGTGCGGGACGTCCCCCGCGCCTCCCAGGCTCTCGTGCACCCGGGCGTGGAGGTCCAGCAGGTCGCCGGTCACGACCACCGGCCTCACCAGCACGAGTCCGCGCGGAGGCGTGCCGAAGAGCAGCAGCCCGCCGAGTTCGGCCGGCAGCGGCAGCGCCGCCGACAGGGGCAGGAGGCGCGGGTCGGCTGCCGGGTCGATGCCGGGTCGTGCCACCAGGGTGACGTGCGGCGCGTTCGACGTCCCCGCGTGGTCGCCCTGCGACGGCAGACCCGCCGCGGACAACACGCGCCATTCGTCACGGACGGCCTCGTCGGAGGCCGGGTCGAGCAGGAGTTCGAGGCTGTGCACCCGTCGATCCTGCCCCGGACGCGCCTCGCCGGGCCGGGGCGGCACGTGGCGTCAGCACCCCGTTCGCTCTGCTACCCTTGTCTGGTGCCAATCGGCAGCGGCCTGGGTCGCTCGCCTGGTGGTCACGCCCCGATAGCTCAGTGGTAGAGCACTTCCATGGTAAGGAAGGGGTCGTCAGTTCAATCCTGACTCGGGGCTCTGGCTGTCTCGGTCCCGTCCCGGTGTGATGCCGGCAGGGCCCGCAGCTTGCGGCGGGGTAGCTCAGTTGGTTAGAGCACACGGCTCATAATCGTGGTGTCGCGGGTTCAAGTCCCGCCCTCGCTACCGCAGGCCCGGATCTCTCACGAGTTCGGGCCTTCGTCGTCGGTCCGCTGCGCCCAGGCGCCGGGCCTACGATGAAGCATGGCCGTGAGCATCCGCAGCATCGGCACCGCGGTGCCGCCGACCATCATCCGACAAGACGACGTCCGCGAGATCTTCGCCACCCAGCCCGGCCTCGGCCGCCTCGGGCAGCGCATCGTCGGCGCCGCGTTCGGCGCCTCGGCCATCGAGACCCGGCACACCGTCGTCGACGAGCTCGACCGGCGACCGCGCGAGGGAGAGCCGACGTTCTACGACGCCGCGTCGAACGAGATCCTCCGCCCCGGCACGGGCGCGCGCAACCAGGTCTACGTGGACCGGTCGCCCGAGCTCTTCCTCGACGCCGCTCGGGCCGCCCTCGCGGGGGCGCCCGACCTCGGTGCCGACGACGTCACGCATGTGATCAGCGTCTCGTGCACCGGCTTCTTCGCGCCCGGCCCCGACTACCTGCTCGTGCGGGGCCTCGGGCTGTCGCCGTCGACCCGACGCCACCACCTGGGCTTCATGGGCTGCTACGGCGCCTTCCCGGCCCTCGCCGCGGCACGGGACTTCTGCCTCGCCGATCCGGAGGCGGTCGTGCTCGTCGTCTGCGCCGAACTCTGCACGCTGCACCTGCGCAGTTCCGACGACCCCGACTCGATCGTCGCCTCGTCCGTGTTCGCCGACGGCGCGGCCGCCGCGGTGGTGACCGCCCGACCGGCGCCGTCGGGGTCCGTCGTGCTCGACCTCGACGTGCTCGAGACGGTGCTCACCCCGGTCGGCGAGACCGACATGGCGTGGACCATCGGCGACCTGGGCTTCGACATGGTCCTCAGCAGCTACGTGCCGCAGATCATCGAGCTGCACATCGACTCGGCCCTCGCGCCGCTCTTCGAGGCCGGAGGCGTCGGCGTCGGCGAAGTCGACCTCTGGGCCGTCCATCCGGGCGGGCGCAGCATCCTCGACCGGGTGCAGCAGCAGCTCGGGCTGACGGACGACCACCTGGCGCCCTCGCGCGACGTCCTGCGCGACTACGGCAACATGTCCAGCGCGACCGTCCTGTTCATCCTCGCCGAGCTGCTGGCCGGGCCCGCCGCCCCGTCGCAGCGCGTGGGAGCCATGGCGTTCGGCCCCGGGCTGACCGTCGAGACCGCGCTGATGACGCGACGCACGGTCTCGTGAGCGCGACCCGCACCTCCTCGGCTCCGTCGATCGCGGTGCGGCCGCCCTGGTGGCCCGACCTCTCGCGACGCGGCGTCGAGCTCGTCGAGCTGATGGACGACCCGGGCTGCGACCTCGGGCTGCTCGACGCCACCTACCGAGCCTTCCCCGTCGTGAACGGTCTCGTCGCGGGATGGCGTCGGGTGTACCTCCGCCGCCTGCGGCCGGTGTTGTCCTCCGAGAAGGTGACGCGGCTGCTCGACCTCGGGTCCGGCGGCGGCGACCTGGCCCGTGCCCTGGCCGGCTGGGCCCGCCGCGACGGCCTCGCTCTCGAGGTCGTGGCCGTCGACCCCGACGACCGAGCCCACGCCTTCGCCGTGTCTCGCCCCGTCCCGGCCGGGGTCGAGTTCCGGCGGGCGTCGAGCACCGAGCTCGTCGCAGCGGGCGAGACCTTCGACGTGGTCGTCTCGAACCACGTGCTGCACCACCTCGACGACGACGCCCGGGCGGCCGTGCTCGACGACAGCGTCCGTCTGGCCACCCGTCTCGTGTTGCACGCCGACATCGAGCGGGCCCGCGGGGCGTACCTCGCCTACCGGGCCACGACCTGGCCGTGGCGGAGGCGGTCGTTCGTCCACGTCGACGGACTGCTGTCCATCCGGCGCAGCTTCACCCCCGGCGAGTTGGTCGACGTGGCTCCCCGCGGCTGGCGCGTCGTCCGGCAGTGGCCCTACCGTCTGATGCTCGTCCGCGAGACCGGCGCCGACGCCCCCGGAGGTGCCGACCGTGCGGACGCATGACGTCCTGATCGTCGGTGGCGGACCCGTCGGGGTGATGCTCGCCGTCGCACTGGCGGATCGCGGCCTCGACGCCGTCGTCTGGGAGGCACGGGTCGACGACCCGGCGCACTCTCGCGCCCTCGGCGTGCATCCGCCCTCGATCGACCTGTTCGACCGGCTCGGCCTCGCGGACGAGCTGCTCGCCGGCGCCGTCCGCATCCGCAAGGGGATCGCGCGGAGCGGCACCCGGACGGTGGGCGTCGTGCCGTTCGACCGGGCGTCGTCCCGGTGGCCGTTCGTCGCCGCCGTGCCGCAGGACCGCACCGAGGCCGTGCTGCGGAGGGGGCTCGCCGCGCGCCGGGACGACGCCTTGCGCCGGGGCGTGCGGTTCGTCGGGCTCGAGCAACGCGACGAGGACGTCGTCGTCCGGGGGGTCGACGACGAGGGCCCGGTGGTCGTCGCCGCCCGGTTCGTCGTCGGGGCCGACGGCACGCGCAGCGCCGTCCGCGCCGCCCTGGGCGTCGACACCAGGGCCCGGGACCTGCCCGACCGCTACGTCATGGGCGATTTCGCCGACACGACCGGCCACGGCCCCGACGCGGTGATCCACCTCGAGCGCACCGGGGTCGTCGAGTCGTTCCCGTTGCCCGCGGGTCGGCGACGGTTCGTGGTCCACGCCGGGTCGGTGCACGGGTCGACCGCCTCGGCGCACGGGCCAGCCGCCTCGGTCACCGCGGACGACGTCGCGCGGCTGGTGTCGGATCGCACCGGTTCGCCCGTCGACCCGACGACCTCGACCATGACGAGCGCGTTCGGCGTCCGCCGCCGGCTGGCCATCCGGACGGTCGTCGGCCGCGTCGTGCTGATCGGTGACGCGGCCCACGAGATCAGCCCCATCGGCGGCCAGGGCATGAACCTCGGCTGGCTCGACGGAGACGCGCTCGAGACCGTGATCGCCGCGGCGGTGAAGCGGAGGGGAGGGCGGCTGCTCGAGCCGACGACGTTCGCGCGCTTCGAGGGCGGCCGCGCCCGCGCCGCCGTCCGCGCCGCCCGTCAGGCCGAGTGGAACACCGCCCTCGGTCGACCCGTCGGCGGGGGCACGGCGCGGGCCCGCGACCTGGCGCTCGGGGCCGTGCTGCGGGCCCCGAGCAGGTACGTCCTCGCGTCGGTCTACGCGATGCGCTGGGCCTGACGCGTCCGGGCCCTGCCCACCCCTGCCGCTGCCCTGCCCACCCCTGCCGTTGCCTGTCCGCCGCGGCGCGTGGGTCTCAGGCGACGATCGTGCCGCCGCTGAGGGCGAGCTGCACCACGAGCAGCACGGCCGCGACCATGATCAGCCGGAAGAGGGTCCGGTCGACGTGTCCCGCGAGCACGAGGCGCACGCCGACGACGGCGATGCCGAGGGTCACGACGGTGCCGACCACCGCAGCCGTGAGGCCCGGCGTCGACGAGTCGCCGCCCAGCTGGCCCGAGAGCAGCAGGACGGCCGCGACGGCCAGGGCCGCGAAGGCGGTGATTCCCGACACCGTGCGTCCGAGGCGGTGCGGCAGCCCCGCGATGCCGGTGCGCGCGTCGTCGTCGAGATCGGGCAGCACGTTGGTGAAGTGGATCGCGACACCGAAGACGGCTCCGACGGCCACGGCCCAGGCGGCGGGCGGCGCGGGCGGGGCCGCGGCGAGGGTGGCGACGGCGGGCAGCAGGCCGAAGCTGACGACGAACGGCACCACCGAGACCGGTGTGCGTTTCAGCCCGAGGTCGTACGCCCACCCCGAGGCCACGAGCACGAGGTGCGCCGTGCCGGCGGCCGGCCCCAACGCGTACGACGGCACGAGCATCAGGACTCCGCAGACCACCGCGGCGGTGCGGACGGCCGACACGCTCACGCGGCCCTGGGCGACCGGCTTGTCGGTGCGCCCCACGGCGCGGTCGCGTCCGGCGTCGAGCCAGTCGTTGGCGAAGCCGATCGAGGCCTGACCCAGCAGCACCGCGAGGGCGAGCACCACGAGACGACCGAGGGGCAGCCCCGAGGAGGCGCCCAGCACGACCGCGAGGAGGGTCACCACGAGCGTCGGCCCCGGGTGCGTCGACCCCAGCAGGGCGGCGGTCCACGAGGCCGGTCCGTCGCGGCGTCCGGAGCCGACGGCGGAGACCGGGGGCTCGGGGGAGGTCATCCGCTCACCCTAGACGGGCGGAGCCCGTCGGCCCCGGACACGGTCGGACCCGGACTCGGCCCCGGCCCCGGCCCCGGCCCCGGACCCGGACCCGGTCTCGGTCTCGGACGACCATGGTCGGACCCGGGCGGCAGGTCCGACGACGCGAAGAGGTGCACCCGAGTCGGGGGAGGACTCGGATGCACCCCGTCGCACCCTCGGCGCTCGAGGTGCAGGTGGATCAGTACCGGCACGCGCCAGAGGAGGGTGCCCACGTCGAGTTACCATCCCAGACGTGACTGGAGTGTACGACTGCGCGGGGAGGATCGGAAGAGGCCCGGGACCGTCTTTCGTGCAACGGCCCGGGCCTCGGCGGACGGTGGGGCGTCAGGCCCCCCGGCCGGTCTTCTGCTGGAGGCGGTCGATGTGCTCGCTGGCCTCGGCCTTGGTCATGTCCGCGGGCAGCTCTTCGCCGGCCTCGCGGGCGAGGGTGTCGAGGTAGCTCTTCTGCGGGCCGGTGATGGGCTCGTCGCCGGTGACCCAGTCGTCGGGGTCTTTCGAGGCGGTGCTGCCGGCGTCGGGGCGGGCCCCGCCGAGGGTCTCGCCGTGTGCGGGGTTCGAGTTCTCTTCGCGGGCCGTGGCGGCCTGGTCGGTCTGCTCGGTGCTCGTCGTGTCGGTGGTCGTCGTCTCGTCGGACTCGGCCGCTGCCGGGTCGACGGGGGTGATGTCGGGGTCGATGTTCGCGTCGCTCATGCCGTGACCGTACGCCGTGCCCCCGACACCGGGCCGGGCGTCGTACCCCGCTGGTTAGACTCGACCGCGTGTCCGTGAACCCTGATCTGCAAGGGCGGGTCTTCCCGCCGGCCCCGCCCTACCTCGTGGGCCGCGAGAAGGTGCGCGAGTTCGCCCGCGCCACCGGCTCGACGAGCCCCCTGTCGCTCGACGTCGAGGCGGCCCGCGCGGCCGGCCACGGCGACCTCGTCGCCCCGCCGACCTTCGCCGTCGTCGTGCAAGAGGCCACCCTCGCCCAGTTGCTCGCCGAACCCGACGCCGGCATCGACTTCTCCCGCGTCGTCCACGGCGAGCAGCGATTCTCGCTCTCGCGTCCGATCGTCGCGGGCGACGAGCTCACGGCGACCCTGACCGTCACGAGCGTCAAGACGCTGGGCGGCAACGCGATGGTCACGGCGTCCTCCGACATGCGCGACGTCGAGGGGCGACACGTCGTCACCGCGGTGTCGACGCTCGTCGTCCGCGCCGACGACGAGGCCGCCGCATGAGCGCCCTCGAGGTCGGCCAGGTCGTGGCCGAGAAGACCTACCCCCTGACGCGCGACTCGCTGGTGCGGTACGCCGGGGCGTCGGGCGACTTCAACCCGATCCACTACCGCGACGACGTGGCGGCCGAGGTCGGTCTGCCCGGCGTCCTGGCCCACGGCATGCTCACGATGGGCACCGCCGTCCAGCCGGTCGTCGAATGGCTCGAGGGCGCGGGCGACGACGCCGGCGTGCTCGGCTGGGTGTCGGACTACCAGGTGCGCTTCACGCGTCCCGTCGTGGTCGACCCGACCGCCGGGGCCGAGATCGTCGTCGTCGCGAAGGTGGGCAAGCTCGACGACGAGGCCGGCACGGCGCGCATCGACCTGACCGTCAACTCCGGCGGCCAGACGGTGCTGGGCAAGGCCCAGGTCGTGGTGACGCTGGCGTGACGACCTTCGCCGAGCTCACGACGATGCAGGTGGGCGGCGAGCCCGCCCGCCTCGTCGAGGCGACGACGACCGACGAGCTCCTGGCGGCCGTCCGTGAGGCGTCGCTCGGCGACGACCCCTGGTTCGTCCTGGGCGGCGGCTCGAACACGGTCGCCTCCGACGAACCGTTCGACGGCACGGTCGTCCGCGTGGCCACGCGCGGTGTCGAGCGCGTCGACTCCGACGACGACCGCGTCCACCTGCGCGTCGCCGCCGGCGAGCCCTGGGACGACCTCGTCGCGTACACGGTCGAGCAGGGCTGGTCGGGGCTCGAGGCGCTGAGCGGCATCCCCGGCTCGACGGGCGCCTCGCCGATCCAGAACATCGGTGCCTACGGCCAAGAGGTCGCCTCGACGCTCGTGGCCGTCGACTTCCTCGACGACGACTCCGGTGAGTTCGTCCGCATCCCCGCGGCCAACCTCGACCTCGGCTATCGCACGAGCGTCTTCAAGCAGGGCCGCCGGGGCGTCGTCACGGCGGTCGAGTTCGCCCTGACGGACCACGGAGGCGCGAGCGAGCAGGTCGCGTACCCGCAGCTCGCGAAGGCCCTCGGCGTCGAACTCGGGGCCCGGGTCTCAGTGGCCGACGTACGGTCGAGCGTGCTGGCCCTGCGGGCCGCCAAGGGCATGGTGCTCGACCCCGACGACCGTGACACCGCGTCCAGCGGCTCGTTCTTCACGAACCCGATCGTGTCGCGGGCCGACGCGTCGACCCTGCCCGCCGACGCACCGCGGTGGCCGACCGGCCCCGAACCCGAGCGTCGGGTCGTGCCGCTCGGCGAGGAGCCGGCGGCCCCGGCACCCCGGGCGCCCGCCGAGGTCAAGCTCAGCGCGGCCTGGCTGATCGAGCACGCCGGCATCGCTAAGGGTTTCCGACTGCCCGGCTCTCGAGCCGCCGTCTCGTCCAAGCACACCCTGGCCCTGACCAACCGTGGCGGTGCCACGGGCGACGAGGTCGCCGAGCTCGCCCGCTACGTGCAACAGCGCGTCCAGTCCGAGTTCGGCGTGCTGCTGCACCCCGAGCCCGTGCTCCTCGGCCTGTCGCTCTAGGCACGAGGCCGCGCGCGGCAGGTCGACCAGGCGCCACGTCGGCCGCGCGTCCCGTCAGCCGCGCGGCAGGTGGCCGAGCTCGAGGGCCAGCGTGACGGCGCGCGTCCGGTCGTTGACGCCGAGCTTCTCGAACACGTGCAGCAGGTGCGTCTTGACCGTCGCCTCGCCGACGAAGAGCCGACGTCCGATCTCGCGGTTCGAGCACCCCTCGGCCACGAGGGCGAGCACCTCGGTCTCGCGAGGACTCAGCGGACTCACGCGCGTCGCGGGCTCACCGCCGGTGCGCGCCCGGCCGACGAGCCGGGCCGCCATCGCGGGGGCGAGGGCCACCTGCCCCGCGGCCACGGCTCGGAGACCCGCCACCAGCTCGTCCTCGGGTGAGGCTTTGAGCAGGTAACCGCTCGCTCCCACCTCGATCGCCCGCAGGATGCTGTCGTCGGACTCGTAGGTGGTGAGCACGACGACGCGGGTGGACGGGCGTCGCGCCAGGACGGCCTCGGTCGCCTCGACCCCGTCGAGGCCCGGCATGCGGAGGTCCATCACGATCAGGTCGGGCTCGAGCGACTCGGCCAGGGCGACGGCCTCGTGGCCGTCGCTCGCCTGCCCGACCACGACGAAGTCGTCCGTCGTCGCGAGGAGCGCGGCGATGCCCTGCCGCACGATCGGGTGGTCGTCCGCCACGAGGGTGCGGTGGACGAGCGGCTCTGTCGGGGAGGTCCCGTCGACGGCCGGTGTCGCGCCGTCGTGCGCGGGCCCGGCGGCGGTCACGGTGTCGTCACCGCCGCCCGGGGCACCTGCGCGGTGACGATCGTGCCGTCGCCACCGGACGAGATGTCGAGCCGGCCGCCCGAGAGGTGGAGCCGCTCGCGCAGACCGTCGAGCCCGAAACCGGTCGAGGCGACCGTCGGGTCGAACCCGCGGCCGTCGTCGGCGACGACCAGCGCCACCGTCCCGGCCGTGGCCGTGAGCGTGACCCGCGCGGCGGTCGAGGCACTGTGCTTGCGGACGTTGGCCAGCGCCTCCTGGGTGCAGCGCACCAGCACGACCTGCAGGTCGCGGGGCAGCTCGACCTCGGCGGCGTCGACCGTCACGTCGATGCCGCTCTCGCGCTCGAACCGCTGGCCGAGGCGCCGCAGGGCCGCCGCGACGTCCGTGCCGGCCGGGCCGGAGGACGCGGTCGCCGCGACGAGGGTGCGGGCCTCGGTGAGGGCCTCGCGGGCGGCGGTCTCGATCACGTCGAGCCGTTCGCGGGTCGTCGTCAGGTCGCCGGCCGCGAGGGCGCCCCGGGTCTGTTGGGCGAGCATGACGACCCCGGTCAGGCTCTGCGCGATCGTGTCGTGGATCTCGCGCGCCAGCCGTTCGCGTTCGGCGCTCGTGCCGGCGTCACGGTGGCGGGCGGCGAGTTCGGCCTGCGCCTCGCGCAGCTCGTCGAGCAGGCGGCCGCGCTCGGCCCCGACGCGGGCGATCGTGGTGATCCACAGCCCGAGCGCGATGCTGAACACCAGCGAGAGGCCCTCGCTGGTGGCGGCCGTCGCGAGCGCCTCGGCCGACCAGCCGAGGCTGACGACGAACCCGACCGAGACGGCGACGCACAGGCAGACGTTGGCGACGATCGCGGACCGGGTGCCGGGCAGCAGGGTCCAGATCAGCGGCATGAGGAAGGCCTGCACGACCGCGAGCTCAGGGGTGGCGGCGACGGCGAGGCCACCCACGGCCACGATGGCGGCCACCGCCGCGACGGCCGGGAGCGACAGGAGGTCGTCGTCGCGACGGACTACGGGCCGGGCGAGGACGAACCACACGAGCGCCAGCAGGCCGACGGCGACGAACGACGCCGTCACCCGTCCGCTCGACGAGGCCGTGGCGAGCACGACCATCACGACGACGGTGACCGCCAGGCCGGCGTCCCACCAGCGCATCGAGATCGCGGTGCCCGACCGGGCGGATACCCCGGTCTCGGCCCGGTCGCCGGTGTCGTCCATGTCGCTCACGCTAGCGGCAGGCGCCGGTCGTCGGGACCGAGGCCGGTCGGCGGGGATCGGTGCCCGTCCACGGGTCACGTGTCCTTCCTGATCCAGCGGAAGGTCAGCAGTGAGGCGACGGCGCCGGCGACGAGCCAGACCGCCAGCCAGAGGGCGACGCCGGGCAGGTCCCACGAGCCGCCGGTCTCGGCGGCCGAGAACGTGTCGGGCAGGAACACGCTGCGCATGCCCTGCGCCAGCCATTTCAGCGGGAAGACCGAGGCAACCGACTGCAGCCAGTCGGGCAGCTGGGTGAACGGCAGGTAGACACCCGAGATGAACTGCAGCACCAGCGTGATCGGGACGATCACGGCCGTGGCGCTCTTGCCGCTGCGGGGCACGCGCGAGAGGGCGATGCCGACCAGTGCAGAGGTCGCGATGCCGAGCAGGTAGACCCAGGCGAGCGTCAGCCACGACCCGGCGTCGGTCGGCAACGGCACGCCGAAGACCACGCGCGCGACCAGCACGAGCAACGCCACCTGGAGCAGGCTCGTGACGAGCACCTGACCGAACTTGCCCACGAAGTACGACCCGACCGGCAGGGGAGTCCCCGAGAGCCGCTTCAGGGTGCCGTCGCCGCGCTCGAGGGCGATGTCGACGGCGAGGTTCTGCACGCCCGAGAGCAGGATGCCGGCCGCGATCATGCCCGGAAGGTAGAACGCGGCGGCCCCCACCTCGGAGCCGTCCGGCCGGGTGCCGAACGATCCCGACGCGCTGAAGGCCGTCGAGAAGATCGCGAGCATCACCACCGGGAACAGGAACGTGAAGAAGACGGTGTCACCGGCCCGGAAGTACCCCCGGACCTCGTACCGGGTGCGGCTCAGGCCGAGCGCGAGGGTCCTCACGAGATCACCCCGGACGAGGAGGCGCGGTGCCCGTCCCCGGCCCCGGTCGCGTCCGGGATCCCGTCCGCGGCCCGCTCGGCGGTCGCGACCAGCCCGAGGTACACGTCCTCCAGCGACGGCCGGATCACCTCGAGCGAGCGGGGTTCGCCTCCACGGGCGTGCAGGTCGGCGACCAGGGCGCCCGGTTCGGTGGTGCGGACGTCGTGTCGTCCGTGCTCGTCGACCCAGGTGACGTGAGGCGTGCGCGCCTCCTCGTCCCCGAGCTCGTCGGGTCGCCCCTGGGCGACGAGCCGGCCCTGGGCGATCACCGCGACGCGGTCGCTCAACTGGGCCGCCTCGTCGAGGTAGTGCGTGGTGAGGACGATGCTCGTGCCGTCGTCCGACAGCGACCGGATCAGCTGCCAGAACTGTCGCCGGGCCTCGGGGTCGAAGCCCGTGGTCGGCTCGTCGAGGAAGAGCAGCTCGGGACCGCCCACGACACCCAGCGCCACGTCGACGCGGCGCCGCTGCCCACCGGACAACGACCGGATGCGGGCGCCCGCCTTCGCCTCGAGGCCGACCGCCGAGATGACCTCGTCGACGTCGCGCGGGTTCGGGTAGAAACCCGCGAAGTGGGCGATCTGCTCGCGCACCGTGGCCGTCCCCTGTTCGCCGGACGTCTGCAGAACGATGCCCAGGCGTGCCTTCCAGTCGAGACCACCGTGCTGCGGGTCGGCGCCCAGGACCGACACGTCGCCGCCGGACCGGTCGCGGTAGCCCTCGAGGATCTCGATGGTGGTCGACTTGCCGGCACCGTTGGGGCCGAGCAGGCCGAGGGTCTCGCCTGCGGCCACCTCGAACGAGAGGCCGTGCAGGGCGGTGGCGGTGCCGTAGGTCTTGGTGAGCTCGTGCACTCGCACGACGGGATCGGGGGTCATGGCTCCAGCGTGCGCCGTGGCGGCCCCGCGCACCAGGCCCGACCGGTCGAGGCCGGGTCCACCGATCGGTGGACCCGGCCTCGGGGTGGTGCGGGAGGGGTCAGGCGAACAGGCGCTGCAGGCGACGGACACCCTCGAGAAGCTCGTCGTCGCCGAGCGCGTACGACAGGCGGAGGTATCCGCTGGGGCCGAAGGCCTCGCCGGGCACGGTGGCGACGTCGGCCTGTTCGAGGATGAGGTCGGCCAGCTCGAGCGACGTGGTGGGCGTCACTCCGCCCCACTCGCGACTGAGCAGGCCCTGCACGTCGGGGTAGACGTAGAAGGCGCCCTCGGGAGTCGGGGTGACGACGCCGTCGATCCGGTTGAGCTCGCGCACGATCGTGCCGCGGCGGGCGTCGAAGGCGACGCGCATGGCCTCGACCTCGTCCTGTGGGCCGGTGAGCGCCGCCAGGGCCGCGCGCTGCGACACGTTCGAGACGTTCGAGGTGAGGTGCGACTGGAGGTTCGCGGCACCCTTGATCACGTCGGTCGGGCCGATCATCCAGCCGACCCGCCACCCGGTCATGGCGTAGGTCTTGGCGACGCCGTTGACGAGGATCGCCTGGTCGGCCAGTTCGGGCACGGCCTCGGTGATCGAGGTGGCCGTCACGCCGTCGTAGGTGAGGTTCTGGTAGATCTCGTCGGTGATCACCCAGACGCCGGCCTCGAGGGCCCATCGACCGATCGCCTCGACCTCCTCGGGCGAGTAGACCGCGCCGGTCGGGTTCGACGGCGAGCAGAACAGCAACACCTTGGTGCGCTCGGTGCGGGCGGCCTCGAGCTGGTCGACGGTGACCTTGTAGCCCTGGTCGGCACCGGCGAAGACCTCGACGGTCACGCCGCCGGCCAGGGCGACGGCCTCGGGGTAGGTCGTCCAGTAGGGCGCGGGCAGGAGGGCCTCGTCGCCGTCGTCGAGCAGCGCCTGGAAGGCCTGGTAGACGGCCTGCTTGCCACCGTTCGTGACGATCACCTGCGACGTCGACACCGTGGTGCCGCTGTCGCGGAGGGTCTTCTCGACGATCGCCTCGCGCAGCTCGAGCAGGCCGGCCGCCGCCGAGTAGCGGTGGTTGCGTGGGTCGCGGGCGGCGACGACGGCCGCCTCGACGATGTGGTCGGGTGTGGGGAAGTTGGGCTCGCCCGGGCCATAGCTGATGATCGGTCGGCCCTGGGCCAGCAGGGACTTGGCCTTCGCGTCGACGGCCAACGTGGCGGATTCGGCGATCGACGAGATACGGGACGAGAGACGGCGCACGGTCGGGGTCACGCGGGTCAGCCTAGCGGGGGCGCCACCGGCCGGACAGGGCCGGTCCGGGCAGGGGCGCCGGGTGCGGCACGGCCCGGCTTTGCACGCGCCCGCCGCTTCGCCTACACTTGACGAGGCGATCGAATGCGCCAAGCTTCAGCGCGCCTCTGCAGTCCGGTTCACCAACAGCCGGCTACGAGAGGCAGGGCCTCCGGGTCCGGCCGAGAGGTCATCTGAACGGCGTCGATCCCATAGGGCGGTGGCTCAATTGGTAGAGCAGCGGTCTCCAAAACCGCAGGTTGCAGGTTCGAGTCCTGTCCGCCCTGCAGCCCGGCTGTGTTCTTCATGACACGGTGATCACACACAGATACGGACACAGGCCCTCGGGCCGAGCTCGGAAGGTCGGAACAGTGGCGAGAAAAGACGTTGACGTCCCCAGTGAAGACGTCGTCGAGAAGGCGAAGAGCGACGGTGCGACGCGCCGCAGCCCCTTCGCCCGCATCGCGTTGTTCATCCGCCAGGTGATCGCCGAGCTCAAGAAGGTCGTCACCCCGACCCGCAAAGAGCTGCTGAGCTACACCGGCGTCGTGCTGGTCTTCGTGGTCATCATGATGGCCCTCGTCTCCCTGCTCGACCTGGTCTTCGGCACCGGCGTCGGCTACGTCTTCGGCAACGGCCCCACCGGCAGCTGACACGCCACCCACCGGCCGACTCCCCGAGCACCACGTGAGCGGGTCCCGTGCCACCGAGCACGTGCACCCGACAACCCCGATCGAAAGAAGAACCCTTGCCTGACAACGAGCGCGACGACATCGACCTCGCCACCGCTGCCGAGCAGTCCTCCGAGGTCGAAGAGGCCCAGGAGGGCGGCACGCTGGCCGCCGACGAGGACGCCGTCGAGCCCGCCGAGTCCGAGGCCCTCTCGGTCGTCGACGAGGGTGACGCCGGTTCGACCGACACGAGCGACCTCGACGGTCTGCTCGACACGCTGGCCGAAGCGCGCGACCCCGAGGCCGACGCGATCGTCGACGACGCCCTCGACATCGACGACGCCTTCGAGGCCGAGGCCGCCGTCGAGGCGACCGACGACGAGGCCGACTCCGAGGCCGAGCAGGCCGCCGACGAAGGCGACGCCCCTGCCGCGAACGCCGTCATCGCCGAGGCCGAGCAGTCCGTCCAGGACGCCGACGCCGAGATCGCCCACGACGACGTCGACGTCGACGTGTCCGCCACCGAGGTCGAGGACGACGAGCCCGCCGAGGTCGACCCCTACGAGGCCTTCCGCTACGAGCTGCGCGGCAAGCCCGGCAAGTGGTACGTCATCCACTCGTACGCCGGCTTCGAGCGTCGAGTGAAGCAGAACATCGAGAACCGCATGGTCTCGATGACCATGGAGGACTACATCTACCAGGTAGAGGTCCCGATGGAAGACGTGGTCGAGATCAAGAACGGGCAGCGCAAGCTCGTCACCCGCGTCCGCATCCCCGGCTACGTGCTCGTGCGTCTCGACCTCAACGAGGACAGCTGGTCCGTCGTCCGGCACACCCCCGGCGTCACCGGCTTCGTGGGCAACGCCCACAACCCGACGCCGCTGCGTTTCGAAGAGGCCTTCAACATGCTGAAGAGCCTCGTCCAGGTCGACACGACCCCGGCCCCCGCCAAGGGCGGTGCCAAGGGCGGCAAGCAGGCCCAGCGGGTCATCCCCGCCGAGGTCGACTTCGAGATCGGCGAGACGATCACGATCAAAGAGGGGTCGTTCGCCGGACTTCCCGGTACGATCAACGAGATCAAGCCCGAGAGCGGCAAGCTCACCGTGCTGGTCTCGCTGTTCGAGCGCGAGACGCCGGTCGAGCTCAGCTTCGACCAGGTCACGAAGCTCTAGCAGCACACACCCCCCAGGTTTTCAGATCACCGGAGTCCGCGCCGCGGGCCACCGGGAGAGCAGGCCGCGACCGCGATCGGCTCGAACCCCACAAGAAGGAAAAGAACAATGGCACCGAAAAAGAAGGTCACGGGTCTGATCAAGCTTCAGATCAACGCCGGCGCCGCGAACCCCGCCCCGCCCATCGGCCCGGCCCTGGGTCAGCACGGCGTGAACATCATGGAGTTCTGCAAGGCGTACAACGCGGCGACCGAGTCGCAGCGCGGCAACGTCGTCCCCGTCGAGATCACGGTCTACGAAGACCGCTCGTTCACGTTCATCCTGAAGACCCCGCCCGCCGCCGAGCTCATCAAGAAGGCTGCCGGCGTCGCCAAGGGTTCGGGTACCCCGCACACCACCAAGGTCGGCAAGCTGACCATGGACCAGGTGCGCGAGATCGCCACGACCAAGCAGGCCGACCTGAACGCCAACGACATCGACGCCGCGGCGAAGATCATCGCCGGCACCGCCCGCTCCATGGGCATCACGGTCGACGCCTAAGCAGCACCCCTCCGTGCAGGCGACCCGCCTGCACGACCCTGACATCAGTGGGAGAGCCGGCCAGGCTCGCAACCACGTCCCCAGTACGAAGAGGTCCAACATGGCTCAGAAGTCCAAGGCGTACCGCGCCGCTGCCGAGAAGATCGAGGCAGGCAAGTTCTACAGCACCAGCGAGGCCGTCGCCGTCGCTCGCGAGACCGGCTCGAAGAAGTTCGACTCGACCGTCGAGGTCGCGTTGAAGCTCGGCGTCGACCCCCGCAAGGCCGACCAGATGGTGCGTGGCACCGTCATTCTGCCGCACGGCACGGGCAAGACCGCCCGCGTCATCGTCTTCGCGACGGGTGCTGCCGCCGAGGCCGCCATCGCGGCCGGAGCCGACGAGGTCGGTGGCGACGAGCTCATCGAGAAGGTCGCCGGCGGCTACACGTCGTTCGACTCGGCCGTCTCGACCCCCGAGCTCATGGGCAAGGTCGGTCGTCTCGGCAAGGTGCTCGGCCCCCGTGGCCTCATGCCCAACCCGAAGACCGGCACCGTGACCCCCAACGTCGCGCAGGCCGTGAACGACATCAAGGGCGGAAAGATCGAGTTCCGTGTCGACAAGCACAGCAACGTGCACTTCGTCATCGGCAAGGCCGGCTTCTCGGAAGAGCAGCTGAACACCAACCTCGACGCCGCCCTCGAAGAGGTCGTCCGTCTGAAGCCGTCCTCGTCCAAGGGCCGCTACATCACCAAGGGCACGCTGTCGACGACCTTCGGTCCCGGCATCCCCCTCGACATCAACGTCTTCTAAGTCCACCCGACCTCGAAGACCTCGCGTCGACCGAAGGCCGTCCCACTCTCGAGTGGGGCGGCCTTCGTCGTCGTCACCCGGTCGGTGGTCGGGTGAGGAGGCGCGGGTGCGGCACCATGGGCAGATGACCGTCACCGTGCGCCCCGCCCTTCCGACCGACGCCGCCCTGCTCGCCGAGGTCGCCGCGGTCACCTTCCCGCTCGCGTGCCCGCCCGGGTCGGACCTCGCCGACATCGCCCGGGTCGTCACCACCGTGCTGTCGGAGGAGGCCTTCACGAGGTACCTCGCCGACGACACCCGCATCGTCCTGCTGGCCGTGGACCCCACGGCCCAGGGCGCCCTCGGCTACAGCATGATGGTCGCGGGCGATCCGGACGACGCCGACGTCGCGGCGGCCGTCTCGTCCCGACCGACCGTCGAGCTGAGCAAGTTCTACGTCATGCCCCAGGGCCACGGCACCGGTGCGGCCTCGACCCTGATGGCCGCGACCCTCGAGGTAGCCCGCGCGACCGGCGCCTCCTCGGTGTGGCTCGGCGTCAACCAGCAGAACGAGCGTGCGCTGCGCTTCTACGCCAAGCACGGCCTCGTGGGGGTCGGGACGAAGACCTTCGCCCTCGGCGACGACCTGCAGCAGGACTTCGTCCTCGAGCGTCGGATCTAGGCGCACCCACGCCGGTCGACGGCGTCCCCGTCCGGTGGCCGGGTCAGGCGGCTTCGGTGTCGTCGGCGACGCGCAGCACGAGCTTGCCGCGGGTGTGCGACCGTTCGAGGCGCGTGTGGGCGTCGCGGGCGTCGGCCAGGTCGTAGACCTCGTCGACGTAGACCCGGACGTCACCCGAGTCGAGCAGTCGCGAGATGACCGCGAGCGTCGCCCCGTCGGGGGAGACGGCGAACCCGGTCGACCGGATGCCGGCCTGCGCGGCCTTCTCCGTGAAGGCGGCGCCCGAGGCGAGCGGCGCGTGGACGGCCAGTCCTCCGGGGCGGAGCAACCTCAGCGACCGATCGGCCTCGACGTCGTCGTCGACCAAATTGATCACGACGTCGACCTGGCGGACGCTCCGGTCGACGTCGGCCGCGCCGTAGTCGACGACCTCGGCGGCGCCGAGCTCGCGCAGCCAGGCCGAGTTGCCCTGCGAGCCGGTCGCGACGACGTGCGCGCCGAAGTACGAGGCGAACTGCACGGCGAAGTGCCCCACTCCGCCCGCGCCGGCGTTGATCAGCAGGCGCTGGCCCTCGTGGGCCTTGGCGACGTCCACGACCATCCCCCAGGCCGTGAGCGCCGCGAGGGGGACCGCGGCGGCCTCGAGGTGCGACAGGGCCGCGGGCTTCCGGGCCACCGAGAGCGATGGGACGCTGATGTACTCGGCGTAGCTGCCGCCCGAGCGGGGGCAGGGGGCCATGCCGTAGACGGCGTCGCCCGGACTGAGCGGATGGGCGGCGTACGGCGTCTCGACGACGACGCCGCTGAAGTCGTGGCCCAGCACGGCCGGGAACGCCGGGATGGCGTCGCTGTCGCCGCGACCGGCCCGGGTCTCGAGGTCGAAACGGTTGACGCCGGCGGCGACGACGCGCACGAGCACCTCGGCGTTGACCCGTCGTGGGTAGGGCACGTCGGCGGCCACGAGCTGCTCGGGACCCCCGGTCCGCTCGATCACCATCGCACGCATCGTCGTGTGCATCGTCGTGTCCATCGGCAGCCCCTGTCGGCTCGTGCGCGCCGTGGCTCGGGCGCGGTGGTGACGCCAGTCAACGGGACGGATGAGTCACCCGTGTTTCGCGGGTGTCACCGACCGGGAAACGATGGGTACGGTGTGGTCATGAGAGCATCGGTCGCCGTCCTGCGCGTCGCGGCTGCGGTCGCGGTCCTCGTCGCCGTCGTCGCGCAGTGGGAGAACAGCCTGCGCGACCCGGGGTACCGGTTCGTCGACTTCTTCGGGTACTTCACGATCCAGAGCAACCTGATCGTGCTGGTCGCCCTGCTGGTCGGCGCGTTCACGGTCCTGCGTCGCGCGACGCCGCCGCGATGGACGGTCGCGCTGCGGGCCGGCGCCACCACCTACATCGCGCTGACCGGGCTGGTCTTCAACCTTCTGCTGGCCGGGTTGCCCTCGGACGACCCCTACACGCTGGGGTGGGCGAGCGACGTCTTCCACCGGGTGATCCCGCTCTACGTGGTGCTCGACTGGGTCGTCTTCGCCGACCGCGACCGTCAGCCGTGGCGGCGGGTGTGGCAGTTCCTGGCGTTCCCGCTGGTCTGGGTGGTCGTCGTGCTGGCTCGTGGCGCCGACTTCGTGCCGTATCCGTTCCTCGACGTGGAGACCCTCGGCGGGGGTGTCGTGGCCCTCTGGTGTGCGGGCATCGCCGTCTCGGTCACGGTAATCGGGGCGCTCGTCGTGGCGGCGTCACGGCTGCGCCTGCTCGACCCGGATCGGCCCGTGCCTCAGCGCAGCGGGTCGTAGGGCGGGGGCTCGTAGGCCTCGTAGGCGTCGGGCGGCGGCGGCGCCGAAGCCCGGCCGCCCGGGGCGAAGGGGTCGACCGGCGCCTGCCGGGCGAGCGTGTCGAGCACCTGGTCCGCGAGGGCCACGAGGCGGTGGATCTCGTCCTCGTCGCGCTCGACCCAGCGGCACTGCGGGTCGCCGTGCACGGGCACGAAGTCGGTGTGCTGCTCCCACACCACGAGGGTGCGCTCGGCGCCCAGCACGTACTGCTGCCACGCGACCTGACGCAGGTACGAGCGGGGGATCGACGACCAGGCCTTCTTCGTCGTCTTGATCTCGCAGAGCTCGACGGTGCCGTCGGTGCGGACGGTCACGCCGTCGGGGGTGGCCAGGTGACGACGCTGACCCGCGGCGTGGAAGAGCTTCTGGCTGGACTCGATGCCGTGTCGCTGCAGCACCCACCGGGCGATCTCGGGCTCACGCGCCCGCCCGTGGTCGGTGTAGGCGTTGCCGCCGAAGCCGTTGCCGTAGAGCTTGTCGAGCACGACGGCCTGCACGGCCCGCGGGCTCGAGAGCCGGGCGACGTCGGTGGCCGTGATGCCCTGGCTGCGGGCCCGGAGCCACGCGATGCGGTCCGACGAGTCGGCCAGCACGCGCGTCAGGTGCGCAGGAGGCGCGGCGGGGGTCTCGGGCTCGTCGTCGTCCCACAGGGCGAGCATGGGTTGGACGACGGTCATGGTGACCATTGTCCCTCGCGACGGGCGTGGGGACGACACCCGCGCCTCCTCGTGTCGTGGACCAGGAGGCGCACGCCGGGCGTGCGCGCTCAGACGGCGGCGGCGAGCTCGTCGATCGCGGCGGGGGAGAGGGCGTGGTGGATGGCGAGCATGCTCGCCCCCATGAGTCCCGCCCGGTCGCCCGCCCGGGACGGCACGATGCTCAGGTGCTCGGTCGCGAGCGGCATCGAGCGCTGGTAGACGACCTCGCGCACGCCGGCCAGCAGGTGCTCACCGGCCTGCGCCATCGAGCCGCCGATCGCGATGACCGAGGGGTTGATCATGTTGACGCAGGCGGTCAGCACCTCGCCGAGGTCGCGACCCGCCTGCCGCACGGCCTGCACCGCGTCGAGGTTGCCGGTGCGGACGAGCTCGACGACCTGGCGGCCCCCCTCGCAGTCGTGGCCGAGGGCCCGCAGCGAGCGGGCGAGGGCCGGGCCCGAGGCGACGGCCTCGAGGCAGCCGACGTTGCCGCAGTGGCAGACGACGCCGGCCCCGCGGGGGATCTGCACGTGGCCGATGTCGCCCGCGATGCCCTGGGCGCCACGCTGCAGGCGGCCGCCCGAGATGATGCCCGAGCCGATGCCGGTGGCGACCTTGACGAACAGGAAGTGGTCGGTGCCCGGCCACGCGTGGCTGCGCTCGCCCAGGGCCATGATGTTGACGTCGTTGTCGACGAGGACGGGCACGTCGAGGTGACGTCTGACCCACCCCGGCACGTCGAAGCCGTCCCAACCGGGCATGATCGGCGGGTTGACCGGTCGCCCCGTGCTGAACTGCACGGGGCCGGGCAGGCCGATGCCGATGCCGATCAGGTCGTCGCGGGTGCGACCGAGCCGGTCGAGCAGGGCGTCCGCCCCGGTGACCATGCCGCCGAGGGTCGTCTCGGGCCCGTCGGCGATGTCGATCAGGCGACGGTCGCTGGTCAGCTCGACGCCCATCAGGTCGGTCAGGGCGAGGTTGACGTGGCCGGCTCCGAAGTCGGCGGCCAGGACGACGCGGGCCGACGGGACGAGGGCCACGCGCGAGGGAGGGCGACCGCCGGTCGAGACGGCGTCGGCGTAGGGGCCGACGAGACCGAGCTCGGCCAGGACGTCGAGTCGCAGGCCGATGGTCGACCGGGCGAGGCCGGTCATCGCCGCGAGCTCGGCCCGGGTGCGCGGCGCGCCGTCGCGGAGCAGCTGGAAGATCTCGCTGGCTCCCGTGCTGCCGAGGGCGGACGACCGCGTCGTGTCGGACATGGCAGCAGTAAACCACAGCCACCGACGACGGCCGAGAGAACATCGCCGAAAAAACGTCGACTTTTGCTTGCGGGTCGACAGAAGCGGTCCTATGGTGAGTCTCGGTCGACGCCGACCGCCACTCTTCCGGGGGTGACCGGTCGACGGCTCGACCGCTGAGAGTCCCCGACGGTGCCCGTCACCGTCGCACATCCACTCGGAAGAGGAGACACCCCTGGTGACCACCGCAAGCCCGATCTCGGTCCAGCTCTACACGGTCAGAGACGCCATCGCCGCCGACCTGCCCGGCACCCTGAAGCGCATCGCCGACCTCGGCTACACCCAGGTCGAGCCCTACGCCTTCGTCGACCGCGTCGACGAGTACGCCGAGGCCCTTCCGGCCGCCGGGCTCACGGCGCCCAGCGCGCACGTCGGCCTGATCGGCAAGGACCTCGAGCCGATCTTCGCCGCCGCCACCCGTCTCGGCGTCGGCACGATCATCGACCCGCACATCGACGAGACCCGCTGGGTCACCCGGGAGGACGTCGAAGGCATCGCGAAGGAGCTCGGCGAGATCGCCGACGCGGCCGCCGCCCACGACCTCACCATCGGCTACCACAACCACGCCTTCGAGCTCGAGAACCTGATCGACGGCACCCCCGCCCTCGAGGTGTTCGCCGCGGCCCTGCCCGCGAACGTCGTGCTCGAGATCGACACCTACTGGGTCGAGGTCGGCGGCGTCGACGCCGCCGAGCTGCTCGCCCGCCTCGGCGACAAGGTGCAGTTCCTCCACGTGAAGGACGGCCCGAAGAACAAGAACGACGTCGAGCAGGTCGCCGTCGGCCGCGGCTCCATGCCCGTCCGCGACATCCTGCAGGCGGCCCGCCAGGCCACGCCCGTCGTCGAGCTCGACGACCACGCCGGTGACGTCTTCACCGCGCTCGCCGACAGCCTCGAGTTCCTCCAGGGGGTCCGCGCATGAGCGACGTGACCACGGCCTCGCGACCCGCCGTCGCCTCCGACGGCAAGACCGGCCCGGTCGGCGTCGGGGTGATCGGTGCCGGCGTGATCAGCGACCAGTACCTCGGCAACCTCACGCAGTTCCCCGACCTGAAGGTCCTCTTCATCGCGGACATCGACCAGGACCGCGCCGCGGCCCAGGCCGAGAAGTGGGGCGTCCCCGCCAGCGGCACGGTCGACGAGCTGCTCGCCCTCGACGACGTCGAGATCGTCGTCAACCTGACGATCCCGGCGGCCCACGTCGACGTGGCCCTGCAGGCCGTCGCCGCCGGCAAGCACGTCTGGGGCGAGAAGCCCTACGCGCTCGACCGTGAGAGCGGCGCCCGGCTGCTGGCGGCCGCGAAGGAGGCCGGCGTCCGCGTGGCGGTCGCCCCCGACACCTTCCTCGGTGCCGGCCTGCAGACCGGCCTCCGGGTCGTGAAGCGCGGCGACATCGGCACGCCGTTGACCGGTCTCGCGCTCTTCCAGGTGCCCGGGCCCGAGTCGTGGCACCCGAGCCCCGAGTTCCTCTTCGCGTACGGTGCCGGTCCGATGTTCGACGTCGGCCCGTACTACCTGACCACGCTCGTGCAGGTGTTCGGACCCGTCGCGAAGGTCACGGCCACGGCGTCGAAGGCGCGCGACAGCCGCGTCATCGGCTCGGGACCCAAGGCCGGCACGGTCTTCCCGGTCGAGGTGCCGACGCACGTCAGCGCCCTGCTGCAGTTCGAGAGCGGTGCCAGCGCGCAGGCCGTCTTCAGCTTCGACTCGAAACTGGCGCGCGCCGGCTTCGTCGAGATCGCCGGCACCGAGGGCACGGCCGTGTTCCCCGACCCGAACGAGTTCGAGGGCGACACGACGGTCCACACCGGCACCGACGAGCCGGCGGTCGTCGCGGCCACGGGCTCGACCTTCACCCGCGGCACCGGCGTCGCCGAACTCGCCCAGGCGATCCGCGAGGGCCGCCGGGAGCGCGTGCCCGGCGAGCTCGCCTTCCACGTCCTCGACGTCATGGTCTCGCTCGCCGAGTCCGCCGAACGCGACGAGAGCGTCCGCGTCGACTCGACCCTCGAGCCGACGCCCGAACTGCCCGAGAGCTGGGACCCCTCGGTCCCGACCCTCGGCTGACCCGGTGCGGTGCCGGCGCCTCCTCGACGCCGGCACCGCGCCTCCACCCCCGTCCACCCCCGAGCGCACCACCCGCACCACCGGAGTCACCACAGCACCACGAACCCCCTGCACCACCCCTTCCCTCACTCGATGAAGAGAAATCTCGAAGAAGAGACACCAGGAGAAGTCATGCACACCAAGTTCCGTTGGCTCGCCGCACTCGCGGTCGGAGCCCTCTCGGTCGGATCGATGACCGCCTGCAGCGCCTCGGGCGGCAGCGGCGACGCCGACACCATCACCTACTGGGCCAGCAACCAGGCCCCCACGGTCGAGAAGGACGCCGAGATCCTGCAAGAGAGCATCGACCGCTACACCGAGGAGACCGGCGTCAAGGTCGACCTCGAGGTCATCCCGTGGTCGGACCTCTACAACCGCATCCTCACCGCCGTCTCGAGCGGTGAAGGCCCCGACGTCCTCAACATCGGCAACACCTGGGCGGTCTCGCTGCAGTCCAGCGGTGCGTTCGTGCCGTGGGAGGGCGACGCCCTCGAGGCGATCGGCGGCCAGGACCGCTTCGTCCAGTCGAGCTTCGCGACCGGCGGTGCCGAGGGCCAGGCCCCGACGTCGGTGCCGATCTACGGCCTGTCGTACTCGCTGTACTACAACACCGCCATGTTCGAGGCGGCCGGCATCACCACGCCGCCCACCACCTGGGACGAGTTCGTCGAGGACGCCAAGAAGCTGACGGTCGACACCGACGGCGACGGCACGATCGACCAGTGGGGCGTCACGATGGCCGGGTCGAGCATCTCGAACAACGCCCACCAGGCGTTCGTCCGCGGCCTGCAGAACGGCGGCTCGCTGTACGACGACGAGGGCAACCCCGACTTCGGCAACGACGGCGTCGTCACCGGCGTGAAGCAGTGGGTCGACCTGATGGCCGTCGACAAGGTGGTGTCGCCCTCGGACGCCGAGAGCGTGAACGGCTCCGACATGGCCGCGACCTTCGCCGACGGTGGAGCCGCGATGTTCTTCGACCAGGCCCCTGACGCCAACCTCGCGGCGCGGGACTTCACCGGGTACGCGGTGGCACCGGTGCCCATGGAGACCGCCGACGCCACCGGTCTGCTGGGCACCCAGAGCCACGTCGCCGGGATCAACGTCAGTGTGTTCGAGAACTCGGACAACAAGGAGGCGGCAATCGACTTCGTGAAGCACCTCACCAGCGATGACGAGCAGGTCTACCTGAACAAGTCGTTCAGCTCGCTGCCCGTCGTGACCGGTGCCTACGACGACCCGGCGTTCCAGTCCGACACGATCAAGCTGAAGCAGGAGATCCTCGAGGACCACGCCCAGCCCATGCCCCTCTACCCCTCCGAGGGACAGATGGAGACCTTGGTCGGCACCGCGATCAAGAACCTCCTCGCCACCGCAGCCCAGGGCGGTTCCGTCAGCGAGTCCGACGTCAAGTCGGCCCTCGAGGACGCGAACAGCCAGATGAGCTCGGGTCAGTAGCCCGTCCCACCGCCGGTGGCGGGGGCGGTCGGTCCAGCCGACCGGCCGCCCCCGCCGCCCAGGCCCCGAGAGGACCCTCATGACCGTCAACGTCCTGCCCCCCGCCACCGCCGAGAAGGACCTTCCACCCGACCCGCACCAGCAGGCGCCGCTCGAGCCCGCCAAGCGCAAGAAGCACCGCTCGCCGCTCGCCTACTTCCTGGTGGCCCCGGCCGCCCTGGCCGAGCTGCTCGTCCACATCATCCCGATGGTGCTGGGCGTCTGGATCGCGTTCATCACGCTCAACCAGCTCAGCATCGCCAACTGGGTCAACGCGCCCTTCGTCGGCCTGCAGAACTTCGTCACCGCCCTCGACCCGTCCTCGCCCATCGCCGGCCAGCTCTACGGAGCCCTGGGGCGCACGCTGATGTTCACCGTCATCGTGGTGGCCATCGCCTGGAGCATGGGCATGCTGGGCGCCGTGTTGCTGACCAGCTCGTTCAAGGGCCGTGGCATCCTGCGCACGCTCTTCCTGGTGCCCTACGCCCTGCCGTCGTACGTCGGCACCATCGCCTGGGCCTTCATGTTCAACCAGCGCGACGGGGCCATCAACCGCTTCCTGGTGGACGACCTGGGCATCCTGCAGGACCGCCCGTTCTGGCTGCTCGGCGGCAACTCGTTCTGGGCCATCGTCATCGTGACGGCCTGGCAGTTCTGGCCGTTCGCCTTCCTGATGCTGCTCGCCGCGCTGCAGAACATCCCGGGGGACGTCTACGAGGCCGCGAGCCTCGACGGCGCGAGCCTCTGGAAGCAGTTCACGTTGATCACCCTGCCCATGGTCAAGCCGGCCAACGCCGTGCTGCTGCTGATCATGAGCTTGTGGATCTTCAACCAGTTCAACGTGCCCTACGTGCTCTTCGGCCCCGCGTCGCCCGAGCAGGCGACGCTCATCTCGCCGTTGATCTACCAGCAGTCGTTCAACAACTGGAACTTCGGCCTCGGCGGTGCCATGAGCGTGATGCTCCTGGTCGTGCTGCTGATCGCGTCGGCGTTCTACATCCGCATGGTTCTGCCGAAGGGACAACACGATGATTGAGACCCGTGGGTTCAAGGTCTTCCGCTTCTTCGGGCTGGCCTTCCTGTCGCTCGTGGTGGTGGTGCCGCTCTACGTGGTGCTGACCACCTCGATCAAGCCGCTCGCCGACGTGCAGGGCCTGTTCACCTGGATCCCCAGCCGGGTGACGCTCGAACCGTACGTGCAGATCTGGCAGACGGTGCCGCTGGCGTCGTACTTCAAGAACAGCCTGATCGTCACGATCTCGGCCACGGTGCTCTCGGTGGCCATGGCCGTGCTCGCCGCGTACTCGCTGGCCCGCCTGCGGTTCAAGGGGCAGCGCAGCTTCAGCCTGGTCGTGCTGTCGACGCAGATGTTCCCGGGCATCCTGTTCCTGCTGCCGCTGTTCCTGATCTTCGTGCAGATCCAGCGCACGGTCGGCGTGCAGCTGACCGGCAGCTACCTCGGCCTGATCATCACGTACATGACGTTCTCGCTGCCGTTCTCGATCTGGATGCTGACGGGGTACTTCGCCTCGATCCCGAAAGAGCTGGAAGAGGCGTCGATGATCGACGGCACGGGTCGCCTGGGTGCCCTGTTCCGCGTGATCATCCCGGTCGCCAAGCCGGGCATCATCGCCGTCGCGGTCTACGCCTTCATCACGGCCTGGGGCGAGGTGCTCTTCGCCTCGGTGCTCACGAGCAAGGACACCCGCACGCTCTCGATCGGCCTCCGCGCCTACGCCTCGCAGCAGGACGTCTACTGGAACCAGCTCATGGCCGCCTCGGTCGTCGTCTCGCTGCCCGTGCTCATAGGCTTCATGCTCGTGCAGAAACACTTGATCACCGGACTGTCGTCGGGGGCCGTGAAGTGACCGAACCGGCCGTGGCCACGGCGGTGGGGCCGGTGGGCGTCACCGTCGGCCCGGCCGGGCGGGCCGAGCCGAGCCGAGGAGGCGCGGTGGCGGTCGCACCGCTCCGCGTCGGCATCGTGGGCGGCGGCTTCATGGCCCGCGTGCACGCCGGTGCCGCGCGGTCGGCCGGCGCCCTGGTGGTCGCCCTGGCCTCGTCGAGCCCCGCCAGCGCGGCCCGGGCGGCGGCGTCGCTCGGCGTCGACACGGCGCACGAGAGCGTCGACGACCTCGTGACCGACCCCGACGTGGACGTCGTGCACGTCTGCTCGCCCAACGCCACGCACGCACCGGTCGCCCTGGCGGCGCTCGCCGCCGGCAAGCACGTCGTCTGCGAGAAGCCGCTCGCCACCTTGGGCGCCGAGGCCGAGGCCCTGGTCGAGGCCGCCCGGGCCGGGCGGCTCGTCGGTGCCGTGCCCTTCGTCTACCGCTACCACCCGATGGTGCGCGAGGCGCGGGCCCGGGTCGCCGCGGGCGAGGTCGGCCGCGTGCTGAGCGTCCGGGGGTCGTACCTGCAGGACTGGTTGCTCGACAGCGCCGACGTCGACTGGCGGGTCGACTCGGCGGCCGGCGGCCCCTCGAGGGCCTTCGCCGACATCGGCAGCCACCTGGTCGACCTCCTCGAGTTCGTCCTGGGCGACCGGTTGGCGCGGTTGACCTCGACGACCACCACGGTGCACGCCCACCGTGGCGGCTCGTCGGTCGACACCGAGGACGAGGCGGCCGTCGTGTTCGAGACGGCACGGGGGGCGATCGGCACCCTGTTCGTGTCGCAGGTCGCGCCGGGTCGCAAGAACCGCCTCCTGCTCGACCTGTCGGGCACCGCCGAGAGCCTCGAGTTCTCACAAGAAGAACCCGAGACGCTCTGGGTCGGCCGGCGGTCGGGCACGCAGCTCGTGGCGCGTGACGCCGCCGTGCTCGCGCCCGACGCCGCCCGACTGTCGACGGTCCCGGCGGGGCACCCGATGGGCTACGTCGACGCGTTCGCGGGGTTCGTCCGCGACGCGCACGACGCCGTCCGGGGCGGCACCCCCGAGGGACTGCCCACCTTCGTCGACGGCCTGCGCGCCGTGCGGGTGACCGAGGCCGTCCTCGCCTCCGCCGCGTCGCGGAGCTGGGTCGACGTGCCCTGACCCGTCGTCCGTCCGCACCGTCCCGTCCGCACCGTCCTGTCGTCCGTCCGCACCCCCGTCGCCCCGAGAAGGAACCCATGGCCGAGAGCTCCCGCCCCGTCACCCTGTTCACCGGTCAGTGGGCCGACCTGCCCTTCGAGGAGGTCGCGGCGCTCGCGGCCGGCTGGGGCTACGACGGCCTCGAGATCGCGGCGTCGGGCGACCACCTCGACCTCGAGCGTGCCGACCAGGACGACGCGTACCTGCGGTCGCGGCTCGACGTGCTCGAGCGGCACGGCCTGGGGGTCTGGGCGATCTCGAACCACCTGACCGGGCAGGCGGTCTGCGACGACCCGATCGACTTCCGGCACCAGGCGATCGTGCGCCCGTCCACCTGGGGGGACGGCGACCCCGAGGGTGTCCGTCAGCGGGCGGCGGAGGACATGAAACGGGCGGCCCGGGTCGCCCGCAAGATGGGCGTCGACACCGTCGTCGGCTTCACCGGCTCGAAGATCTGGCCCTACGTCGCGATGTTCCCGCCGGTGCCCGCCGCCGTGATCGACGCCGGCTACCAGGACTTCGCCGACCGCTGGAACCCCATCCTCGACGTGTTCGACGCCGAGGGCGTCCGGTTCGCCCACGAGGTGCACCCGAGCGAGATCGCCTACGACCACTGGACGAGCGTGCGGGCGCTCGAGGCCATCGAGCACCGCTCGGCCTTCGGCTTCAACTGGGACCCCTCGCACATGCTCTGGCAGGGCGTCGACACGGTGTCGTTCATCACCGACTTCGCCGACCGGATCTTCCACGTCGACTGTAAGGACACCCGCATCAAGCCCCCCACCGGGCGGTCGGGCGTGCTCGGCTCGCACCTGCCCTGGGGCGACCCGCGTCGCGGCTGGGACTTCGTCTCGACCGGGCACGGCGACATGAACTGGGAGGACGCCTTCCGCGCTCTCGACGCCATCGGCTACGACGGCCCGATCTCGATCGAGTGGGAGGACGCCGGCATGGACCGACTGCACGGCGCCCCCGAGGCGTTGGCCTACATCCGGTCGCTGCTCTGGAAGCGGCCGAGCGCCTCCTTCGACGCCGCCTTCTCGAACCAGTGACGGCAGACTGATCCCATGCCCCGAACCCTGCTGCCCGGCCAACGGAGCCGCCTGCTGGTCGTCGACCCCGCGACAGGCGACGCCGAGGTCGTCCTCGAGAGCGCCCGCGTGCTGGTCGAGGCCCCGAACTGGAGCCCCGACGGCCGCTGGCTCGTCGTCAACGGCGACGGCCTGCTCTGGCGCCTGCCCGCCGACGCGCGTGGCGTCGACGAGACCGCACTCGAGCCGGTGCCGATGGGCGACGTCCCCGAGATCAACAACGACCACGTGATCGTTCCCGACCAGGGCGCCGTGATCGTGAGCGCCCGCGACGGCCACCTGTACGAGGTGCCGTGGGACGGCGTGACCCCGGGCGGCACCGCCCGCCGCGTGACGCGCGACCATCCCGCGGGCCGCAACCACAAGAACTACCTGCACGGCGTCTCGCCCGACGGTGCCACGCTCAGCGTGATCGTCGGCGCCCTGCCGACGCCGGTCGACGATCCGGACGACGAGGAGGCGCGGGCCGGCTGGCGCACGAACGTCGCCCTGGTCTCGCTCGCCGACGGCGCGACCACGCCGGTGACCGACGACGAGCACCCCGAAGACGGGGCCGAGTTCTCGCCCGACGGCGCCTGGTTGTGGGCGAACTCGGAACGCGCCTCCCGAGGGGTGGCCGGTCACGCGCAGCTCTTCCGGAGCCGCCTGGACGGCGGCGACGTCGTGCAGGTGACCGACGACGAGCGGGTCAACTGGTTCCCGCACGTGTCGCCCGACGCCTCGACGTTGCTCTGGGTGTCGTTCGAGCCCGGCACGCTGGGCCACCCCGAGAACCGCGACGTGGTGCTGCGCACCCTGCCCCTCGGTGCGGACGGCCTGCCCGTGCCGGGCCGGGCGCCGCACGACGTGCTCGCGCTCTTCGGCGGGCAGGGCACGATCAACGTGCCCTGCTGGGCCCCGGACTCGACGCGCTTCGCCTGCGCCGACTACCCGCTGGCCTGACGCCCCTCGGTCCGGGCGGGCGGGCGGGCGGTCAGCTCTCGGTGACCTGACCGCCCTTCAGGTGCAGTCGACGTTCGGCCCGCTTCGCCACGGCCGAGTCGTGCGTGACGATGACGAGGGTCAGCCCGCGCTCGCGCCAGACGCCCTCGAGCAGGTCCATGATCTCGTCGCGGGTCGCCTCGTCGAGCGAGCCCGTCGGTTCGTCGGCCAGCAGCACGGTGGGCTCCTTCACCAGGGCCCGCGCGATCGCGACCCGCTGCTGCTGACCGCCCGACAGCTCGGCCGGCAGGTGGTCGGCGCGCTCGGCCAGGCCGACCGACTCGAGTGCGGCCGCCGCACGCCGGCGCCGTTCGTCACGCGGAACCGAGCCGTCGGCGAACGCCGTCTCGACGTTCTCGGCCGCCGTCAGCGTGGGGATCAGGTTAAACCCCTGGAACACGAAGCCGATCTCGCGACCCCGGGCGGCGGCGAGGGCGTGGTCGCCGGCTCTCGAGAGGTCCTTCTCGCCGAGCAGCACGGTGCCGCTCGTCGGCCGGTCGAGGGCGCCGAGCATCTGCAGCAGCGTCGACTTGCCTCCGCCGGTCGGCCCCTGGATCGCGACCATCTGGCCGGCGGGGATCTCGAGCGTGACGCCGGCCAGCGCCGTCACGGTCTTCTTCTTCTGCGAGTACGTCTTGACGACGTCGGTGAGGCGGTACATCGGTCGGGGCCCTTCGGGTGCGTGCGGTGCGGTGGGGGAGTGCTGGTGGGACGAGGAGGCGCGGGTCCCGTCGACCGGGCCGGTCGCGTCGACCTCGACCCGCGTCACGCGACGCTCCGCAGGGCCTCGGCGGGACGCAGCCGCGAGGCCCGCCAGCCGCCGACGGCCCCGGCGAGCAGGCCGCCGAGGACGGCGAGTCCGACGGCGACCAGGATGATCGAGAGCGTGACGGGGGCGTGCAGCGCGATGTCGGTCGTGGCCTGGGCCATCTGCTGACCGAAGCCTCCGCCGGTGCCCGCCGCCGCGCCTCCTTCGACCGCCGAGCCGGCCGCCGCGGTCGCGGCACCGCCGGGCACGCCGCCGGGACCACCGGCCCCGGGGCCCGACGAGGTCGCGGCCGAGGCCGAGAGGGTCGGAGCGATCGCGTTGACGACCACGATGCCGAGCAGGCCGACGGCCACGCCGACGACGCCACCGATCAGGCCCTGGACGAGCGACTCGCCGGCGACCTGACGGGTGATGCGGGCGTTGCTCCAGCCGATCGCCTTGAGCGTGCCGAACTCGCGGGTGCGGCGGCCGACGCCCGAGACGGTGAACAGGACGGCGATGGCGAAGGCCGCGACCAACACGATGACCGAGAGCCAGGTGCCGAGGTTCGAGACCAGGCCCGAGGCGGTCGACAGCGAGCCCGAGACGCTCGACGCGAGGTCGGACTGCGTGCTCACGGTCGCGTCGGGCAGGGCGGCCTCGAGATCGGTCTTCAGCGAGTCGACGTCGCTCGCGCTCGCCGCCGTGACGAAGACGCTGCTGATCTGGCCGGTCAGGCCGCTGACGGCCTGCGCCGTGTCGAGCGGGACGTACGTGTCGCTCGCGGTGGCCGCGTCGGACGAGGTGGACGCCACGACGCCGATCACGGTGAAGTCGGTGCCGCCGATGGTGAGGGTGTCGCCCGTGGTGAGGCCGGCGCTGGTGGCGTAGGCCTGGTCGAGCACGACGACGTCCTTCCCAGCGTCGTCGGCGGTGAAGGTGCGGCCATCCGCCAGGGTCACGCTCGTGAGCGGGCCGACCGCGTCCGCGGTCACGTCGATGCCCTCGACCGCGAACTGGTCGACGTCGAACGAGCTGCCGCCCGCGCCGTCGGCCCCGCCCGTGGGCGGCGCCTGCTGGGCCGTGTCCGTGTCGGTTCCGGTGCCTGAACCCGGGGCCGTGCCCGCGCCTCCGGAACTGCCCTGGGAGAAGTCCGGCAGCGTGCCCGAGAAGCTGGAGTTCTGCAGGCTGAGGGTCGCGGTCGCGGCGGAGACGCCGTCGACGCCCTCGACCGTGGCGAGCGTCGAAGCGTCGAAGGTGGCCGTGCCACGCGCCGCCGAGAGCGTGCTCTGCGAGACCTCGGTGCTGCCGTCTTCCGTGCTGCCGTCGCCCGAGCCGAAGGAGAACTGCTGGCCGGGGCCGCCACCGTCGGTTCCCGGCTCGGCGGTCTGCGTGACGGTCACGTCGGTGCCGACGCCGTAGACGGACTCGAGCACGGACGACTGGGCGTTCCGCACGCCGGCGGCGACGCCGTTGACGATGATGACGAGCGCGATCGCGAGGGCCATGCCGATGGCGATGACGACGGTCTGCTTGCGCCTGTTGCCGAGTTCTCGGCGCAGGTAGGTGAAGAACATGGTGTGGGGGTCTCCTTGGCTGGGGCGGTGCCGGGCCGTCGGGCCTGCCGCCGGAGCGAACCTAGGGACGGCCTCGATGAGGCCGCGATCAGTCGGCTATGAGGCTCGTATGAGAGATGCGCAGCCAGCTCATCGGACGAACACAGTCGGTTCATAGGAATCGCTCGATACTTGGAGAGGTGACCACAACGACCCCCGCCACCGCCTCGGCCCCCCGCCTCACCCGTGCCGACGGAACGCCCCTCCGAGTCCTCGTCGTCGACGACGAGAACAGCCTCACCGACCTGCTCTCGATGGCCCTGCGCTACGAGGGCTGGGACGTCAAGGCGGCCTCCGACGGCCAGGCGGCCCTCGCGACGGCGCGCGAGTTCAAGCCCGACGCGATCGTGCTCGACTGGATGCTGCCCGACATCGACGGCATCCAGGTGCTCGGTCGCCTGCGGTCGAGCGGCGACGACACCCCGATCCTGTTCCTCACCGCGAAGGACAGCGTCGAGGACCGGGTGTCGGGTCTCACCGCCGGCGGCGACGACTACGTCACCAAGCCGTTCTCGCTCGAAGAGGTCGTCGCCCGGCTTCGCGGCCTGATCCGCCGGTCGGCCTCGGCCATCAGCGAGGCGGGCGACTCGCGCATCGTCGTCGGCGACCTCGTGCTCGACGAGGAGAGCTACGAAGTGACGCGGGCCGGTCGCGAGATCGAGCTGACCGCGACCGAGTTCGAGCTGCTGCGCTTCCTGATGCGCAACCCGCGCCGCGTGCTGAGCAAGGCGCAGATCCTCGACCGGGTCTGGAGCTACGACTTCGGCGGCAAGTCCAGCGTCGTCGAGATCTACATCTCGTACCTGCGCAAGAAGATCGACGTCGGCGAAGAGCCCATGATCCACACCGTGCGCGGCGTGGGCTACGTGATCAAGCCCACGTCGTGAGCGATGCCCTGCCCGCCCGGGTGGGCTCGCGCCTGCGCGGCCTCGTGGGCCGGGCGCCCGGTCTCGCCGGGCCGCTCACGCTGCGCAACCGCCTGATCCTCAGCATCGTCGCGCTCGTCGTGCTGCTGACCATCGTGATCGGCTCGGTCAGCGTGATCGTCCTGCAGGCGTCACTGATGCGTCAGCTCGACGACGAACTCGAGGGGGCGACCGGTCGCTCGGTGCCCATGGTGAACGCCCAGGGCTCGACGACCCGGCCGTACCTGACGCCCGACGGCGACGACCTGTCGGGCCCGCGGCAGTCGCCCGGCACCTTCACGGCCGTCGTCGTCAACGGGTCGGTCGTGGCGGCTTACCGGGTCGAGCAGTCGGGGCGGGTCGTCTCGCCTCGCCTGACCGACGACCTCACGTCGGTCGTGACGACGGTCGCCGGCTCGACGACTCCCGAGACCGTCTCGCTCGGATCGGCCCTGGGCTCGTACCGGGTGGAGTCCCTCGCGGTCGGCTACCAGACGACGACGACGTCGGGCTCGGTCGCCACGACGCCGGCCTACCTCGTCGTGGGTCTGCCGACGAGCAGCGTCGACCGCACCATCACGGTCATGGTGATCACCATCCTCGCCGTGACCCTCATCGGCCTCGCCATCGCGATCGCCGTGGCCTACGGCGTCGTGCGCAGCGCCCTCCGACCGCTCGAGCGCATGTCCGACACGGCGCTGCGGGTCGCCGAGCTGCCGCTGGACCGCGGCGAGGTGGCGCTGGCCGAACGCGTCGACGAGGCCGACGCCGACACCCGCACCGAGGTGGGCCGCGTCGGTGCCTCGCTCAACCGCATGCTGGGCCACGTGGCGGGGGCCCTCGAGGCCCGTCAGCAGAGCGAGAACAAGGTGCGGCAGTTCGTCGCCGACGCCTCGCACGAGCTGCGGACCCCGCTCGCGTCGGTCCGCGGCTACGCCGAGCTGACCCGCCGCATGAACACCGGACTGCCCGACGACGTGGTCTACGCCATGGGCCGCATCGAGTCGGAGTCGCTGCGGATGACCTCGCTCGTCGAGGACCTCCTGCTGCTCGCCCGCCTCGACGAGGGGCGCGACCTCGTCACGGGCGACGTGGACCTCACCCGGGTCGTGCTCGACACGGTCAACGACGCCCACGTGGCCGGCCCCACGCACGACGTCGACGTGTACGTGCCCGACGAGCCGGTGACCGTGTCGGGCGACGCCATGCGCCTGCACCAGATCGTCGCGAACCTGTTGACGAACGTGCGCACACACACGCCCGACGGCACGCACGTGCACGTCTCGCTCACGGTCGACGACGCGTCCGGGCAGGCCGTCGTCTCGGTCGCCGACGACGGGCCGGGCATCGACCCGGCCGTGCTGCCGGTGCTGTTCGAACGGTTCGCCCGCGCCGACAGCTCGCGGTCGCGGAAGGCCGGCTCGACGGGCCTCGGCCTCGCGATCGTGCAGGCCGTCGTCCACTCCCACGGGGGGACCGTCGACGTCGCCAGCTCGGACGACGGGGCCACCTTCACCGTCCGTCTGCCGCTCGCGACGCCCGTCGTCGCCCCCGACCGGGATGCCGAGGAGGCGCGACTTGCGTGAGCGCGCCTCCTGCGTCTATTCTGATCGAAGCCCAAGACCGCCGGTTGTACTCGTCTGATCGCAGACGGGTGCCGAAGGTTCTCGAGAGAGAGCGTCCAGCGCAGGTGTGTGAAGTCGTTCCTCTTCTCGAAGAGATCCAGCTCCGTGCGCTTGCGCCGGAGCTTTTTTCATCGGTGCGGCACCGGTCTCGGTGCGGCCGAGTCGAGTGCCCGGGGGCTGCTGGCACACCCACGTTTTAGGAGAGCCATGGCGAACAAGGAAGCATCGGTCGCCGAGCTCACGGACAACTTCCGTGACTCGACCGCCGTTCTGCTCACCGAGTACCGCGGTCTCACTGTTGCCGAGCTGAAAGAGCTCCGCAAGTCCATCAGTGCAGACGCGACGTACGCCGTGGTGAAGAACACGCTCAGCAAGATCGCGGCCAACAACGCCGGAATCAGCTCGTTCGACGACGAACTCGTCGGACCGTCTGCGATCGCCTTCGTGCACGGTGACCCTGTCGCCGTCGCCAAGAGCCTGCGTGACTTCGCCAAGGCACACCCCGCTCTGATCGTGAAGAACGGTTACTTCGACGGTAACCCGCTCACGGCAGACGAGGTCAAGCAGCTCGCCGATCTCGAATCCCGAGAGGTGCTGCTGGGCAAACTGGCCGGCGCCTTCAAGGCTTCGCTGTTCGGTGCTGCCTACCTGTTCCAGGCACCGCTGTCCCAGGCCGTTCGCACGGTCGAGGCGCTGCGTGCCAAGCAGGAAGCCGACAGCTAAAAAGCTGTCGTACCAACCCACACTTTAGAAAACCCATAAGGAGAACACCATGGCGAAGCTCACGCAGGACGAACTGATCGAGGCCTTCAAGGAGCTCACGCTCATCGAGCTCAGCGACTTCGTGAAGAAGTTCGAAGAGGTCTTCGAGGTCACCGCTGCTGCCCCCGTGGCCGCTGCCGGTGCCGCCGGCCCCGCCGCCGCTGCTGAAGAGGTCGAAGAGCAGACCGCCTTCGACGTCGTGCTCGAGGCTGCCGGTGACAAGAAGATCCAGGTCATCAAAGAGGTCCGCGCGCTCACGAGCCTCGGTCTCGGCGAGGCCAAGGCCGTCGTCGACGGTGCCCCCAGCACCGTCCTCGAGGGCGCTTCGAAGGAGGCCGCCGACAAGGCCAAGGCTCAGCTCGAGGCCGCCGGCGCGACGATCACCCTCAAGTAGTCGGCGGGCCCTCGCGGCCCTCGGCGCTTGAGCGGCACGTCTGCTCAGCACCATTCGGAAGGCGCCACCCCTCGGGGTGGCGCCTTTCGGCGTTCCCGGTGGTGCTGCAGAGGTGCGCCGCCGGTCCGTCGCGACCCGCGCCTCCTCGGGGGTCCGGCGGGTTCCCGTCGTCCTCGGCGAGTCGGCACCGACTCGCCGCAGGTGACGCGAACCCGCCGATCACGCGACGACGGCGGTCAGGAGGCGCGGGCCAGGACCGAGTGCCGGCGACCGTAACCGAGGTACACCGCGGTGCCCACGGCCATCCAGACGGCGAAGGCCGCCCAGGTGACCCACCCGAGCGTCACCATGAGCAGGACACAGAAGGCGCAGCCGAGGATCGGGGTCAGCGGGTACAGCGGCACCTTGTAGGTCCGGTCGAGTTCGGGCCGGTTGCGCCGAAGCCAGATGACAGACACGTTGACCAAGGCGAAGGCGAAGAGCGTGCCGATGCTCGTCGCGTCGGCGAGGGCGCCGAGGGGGATCACGGCGGCGGCCACGGCCACCGCTCCGCCGACGATCAGGGTGCCGGCGACGGGGGTCTGCGTCCGCGCCGAGACGCGGCCGAGGACGCGGGGCACGAGGCCGTCCCGGGCCATCGAGACGAAGATGCGCGTCTGACCGTAGAGCACCGTGAGCACGACGCTCGCGATCGCGGCCACGGCGGTGACGGCGAAGAGGAAGGCGACCCACGGTTGCCCCGTGATGTCGGCGACGATCGTGACGAGGGTCGCCTCGCCGTCGGTGAAGCTCGTCCACGGGCGCGCGCCGATCGCGGCGACGGCCACGAGGATGTACAGCACCGTGATGATCACGATCGAGGCGATGATGGCGCGCGGCAGGTCGCGCTTCGCGTCGCGGGCCTCTTCGCCGGCCGTGGACGCCGCGTCGAAACCGATGTACGAGAAGAACAACCGGGAGGCGGCGGCCGAGACGCCGGCCGCGCCCATCGGTGCCAGCGGCTCGAAGTTGCCGACGCTGAAGGCCGTGAAGGCGACGGCGACGAAGAACACGAGCAGCGCCACCTTCACGACGACGAGCAGCGTGTTGACCCAGGCGCTCTCGCGGGCGCCCGGCACCAGCACGAGGGTGGCGAGCAGGACGAGCACCGCCGCGGGCAGGTTGAGCACGCCACCGGCGCCCGGGGGCTCGGCGATCGCGGCCGGCAGGGCGAGCCCGAACACGTCGAGGGCCTCGTTCACGTACTGGCCCGCACCGACCGCGACGGCCGCGACCGAGACGGCGTACTCGAGCACGAGGCACCACCCGCAGACCCAGGCGATGCCCTCGCCGAGCGTCGCGTACGCGTACGAGTAGCTCGAGCCCGACACGGGCACGCTGCCCGCCATCTCGGCGTACGACAGGGCCGACAGCAGGGCCGCGACGCCCGCGAGCACGAACGAGATCCAGACCGCGGGGCCGGCCAGCGGGACGGCCGTGCCGAGCACGACCAGGATGCCCGTGCCGAGGGTCGCACCGATGCTGATCGCCGTGAGGTGCCAGACGCCCAGGGTGCGGCGCAGACGGGGTCCGCCGTCGACGGCGGCCTCGCTCTCGGCGACGTACGCCTCGAGGGGTTTGCGCGCCCTCAGCTGGGCGACGAGGGACGGGCGGGACGTGACGCGGGACTCGTGGGGCACCGCGAGAGGCTACCGTACGGCCGGCACCGCGCCTCCTCGTCGCCTGACGCCTCGGCGCCTAGTCGTCGAGGTCGAGGCCGAGCTGCTTGACGCGGGTCATCGCCTCGCGGCGGGACGACGCCTGGAGCTTGCGGTAGATGCTGCGGACGTGGCTCTTGACCGTGTTGACCGAGATGAACAGCTGGCTGCCGATCTGGCCGAGGGTTTGGCCCGTGGCCAGGTGTCGGACGATGACGAGCTCACGGTCGCTCAAGGGCTCGGCGAGCTGCGGCACGACGTCCGCCGACGTGCCGCGCAGGCGGTCGAGCACCCCGACGATGGTCGGCGGCTGCCGACGGCCGACGGCGCGCTGCACGAGGTGTTCGAGGACGTCCTCGGGCAGGGTGGCGAAGAGCCAGATCGACCCGTTGTGGCCAGCGCTCAGCAACGCCCGGTCGAAGGCGATGTCGCTGTGCGGGCCGTCGCCGAGGGCGAGGTGTGCGGCGGCCTGGAGTGCGTGCACCTGGCCCATGGTGCGCTCGCTGTGCAGGTCGCCGATGGCGAGACACTGTTCGAGCGCCTCGAGGGCGTCCTCGGGCTCGCCCGCGGCGAGGTGCACCAGGGCGAGCACGCGAGCGGGACAGCGGATGTGGTGGTGCGAAGGTGTCACCGACGAGGCCAGTCGGCGGGCCTCGTGGGGCTGCCCGAGCAGGCGCATGGTCTCGGCCCGCATCACGACGGCCGACTCGGTCAGGGCGCTGTGCCCGGTGAAGCCGTCGATGGTGCGGGTGATCCGGGCCAGCAGGTCGAGCACCTCGATGTGGCGGCTCTCGGCCAGCAGCACGTGTGCTTCGGCGAACAGGCCGAGCGCCTCCCAGTCGCTGCCGCGCGACGCCTGGCGGACGTCGGCGAGCAGGCCTTCGTGGCCGCCCACGGCCTCGCCGCGTTCGAGGGCGAGGTGCACGCGGGTGATCTGGGTCAGGGCACCGAACGAGCTGCCCAGCAGGTCGGTGCCGTCGGCGAGCTCGCGGGCGAGGTCGACGTGGCGATCGGCGAGGTCGAAGTCGCCGATCAGCATCGCGACGAAGGCGAGGGCCGAAAGGCACTCGACGCGCTCGGCGGTGCTGAGGTGGTCCTCGCCGAGACCGTTGGCGAGGCTCAGGGCGAAGCGGGCCTGGTCGATCTCGCCGTAGTGCAGGCGGATCAGGCCGAGCTGCAGCGAGAACGAGGCGCTGAGCGAGATGCGCACGCTGATCGACTCGGCCAGGTCGTTCTCGATGAGGGTCCGGGCGACTTCGAGGTGCTCGTGGGCCACGACGAAGTTGCCGAGGGTGCGCAGGGACGCGCCGAGGTGGACGTGGTAGCCCGCCCGGATGTCGAGCGGCAGGTCGGGGTCGGCGTCGAGCGCCTTGGCGACGCCGCGGAACCAGGGCAGGGCGGCACTGCGCGAGCGGGAGCCGACCGAGCGGTGGCTCGCGGCCAGGGCGAGCAGGATGCGGGGTCGTCCGCGCCACTCCTCTTCGGGCGTCGAGCGGATGGCCTCGCGCAGGCGTGCTCCCTGCAGGGGCGCGATCTGGGTCCAGCCCTGTTCGATGGCGTCGAGAGCAGCCCGGTGGTCGGCGGGCTGCAGTTCGGCACTCGGCGGTTCGACGGCCGTGGGGTTCGACGTGTTCACGATGGTCCTAGCTCCGCCGCTTCGGGAGGCTCTCCCGTCGGGTAGGGGGAGCGCGGCTGCCGGAGCCTGGTCAGGTGCACCGACACCGCCATACTAAACTGAGAGATCATTCCGTCGTATGGTCTGTCGGGCATTGCGCCCACAACTGGGGGACGAACGGTCGTTCTACGGCGTGTCGCGGCGTGTCTCGACGGTCCCGTGGCGATTTCTTGCAGGCACTGACTCGAACGCCGGCGACGGGCCACCCGTGACGGTGGTCAGGCCTACGCTGACCGGATGAGCTCGATGCACGCCCCCGCAGGCGGTCCCCGTGGCGGGGGCCGCCCGGGTGGTTCCGGTCGGGTGTCGAGCGGCGACGCCGACGCCCAGCGCGCGGCGAACGCCACGGCGCCGCGCATCCCCGACCTGCTCGGTCGCATCCGAGGCTTGTTCGTCCCGCACAAGCGGGCCCTCGTCGTCACCGTGGTGCTGGTCCTGATCGGCGCCGCCATCAGCGTGGCTCCGCCGTTGCTCACCAAGCAGGCGTTCGACCGGGGGCTGTTCCCGCCGGGCGGCCCCGACGTGCCCGTGCTGCTCGAGCTGGTGGGCGCCATGGTGGGGCTGTGGGTGCTGTCGGCCGGCATCGGCGTCTGGCAGACGTACCTGACGGCCACGGTCGGCAACAAAGTCATGGGTGCGTTGCGCATCCGCCTCTTCGGGCACCTGCAGCGCATGGAGCTCGCGTTCTTCACCCGCACCAAGACCGGGGTCATCCAGTCCCGGCTGCAGAACGACGTCGGTGGCGTCGCGAACGTGCTCAGCAACACCATCTCGAGCGTCCTGGGCAACACCGTCACGGTCATCGCGGCCTTCGTGTCCATGCTCGTGCTCAGCTGGCAGATGACCGTCGTCACGGTGATCCTGCTGCCGCTGCTCGTGGTGGCCCAGCGTCGGGTGGGCCAGGTGCGTGCCCGCATCGCCACCAAGACGCAAGAGTCCCTCAGCGACATGACCGCCATCACGCAAGAAGCGTTGAGCGTCAGTGGCATCCTGCTCGCCAAGAGCTTCAACCAGCAGCACGCCGAGGTCGAGCGCTACGCCGCCGAGAACCGCACGCAGATCGGGCTGCAGGTGCGTCAGCAGATGAGCGGGCAGTGGTTCTTCGCCGTCGTCCAGATCTTCCTCTCGGTCATCCCCGCCCTCATCTACCTCGTCGCGGCCTGGCTGATCCTCCGCGACGTGCCGGTGACCGCGGGCACGATCGTGGCCTTCACGACGGTCCAGGCCCGGTTGACCTTCCCGCTCATGGGCCTGCTGCGGGTGGCCCTCGACCTGCAGACCTCCGGGGCGCTCTTCGCGCGCATCTTCGAGTACCTCGACCTCCACCCGGCGATCACGAACGACCCGTCGGCCGAGACCGTCGACGAGACGCAGCTCGGCCGGGTCGAGTTCGACGACGTCTCGTTCTCGTATCCCGACGCCGAGCCCGGGCAGAAGACCCTCGACGGCGTCTCGTTCGACATCGCGCCCGGCCAGTTCGCCGCCTTCGTCGGCCCGAGCGGTGCCGGCAAGACGACCGTGTCGTACCTGATCCCACGGTTCTACGAGGCGTCCGGCGGTGCGGTCCGCTTCGCGGGCACCGACGTCCGGCGGCTCGACCAAGAGTCGCTGGTCGGCAACATCGGCATCGTCAGCCAAGAGACCTATCTGTTCCACGCCAGTATCGGCGACAACCTCCGCTACGCACGACCCGACGCGACCGACGAGCAACTGGTCGACGCGGCCCGGCAGGCCAACATCCACGAGACCATCGCGTCGTTCCCCGACGGCTACGACACGATCGTCGGCGAGCGGGGCTATCGCCTCTCGGGCGGCGAGAAGCAACGCATCGCCATCGCCCGCGTCCTGCTGAAAGACCCGGCGGTGATGGTCCTCGACGAGGCGACGAGCGCCCTCGACACGGTGTCCGAGCGCGTGGTGCAAGAAGCGCTCGACACGGCGACCCGCGGTCGGACGACGATCGCGATCGCGCACCGCCTCTCGACCGTCCGCGACGCCGACGTCGTGTTCGTCGTCGTGGCCGGCCGCGTCGTCGAGCGGGGCACGCACGACGAGCTGCTCGCGCTCGGCGGGGTCTACGCCGAGCTCTACGGGCAGCAAGTCTCGGCGTAGGTCGTGGCGGTCCGGGCGTCCCGTCAGCCGCGCTCGGCGAGCATCGCCTGCATGGCGTCGACCTCGCTCTGCTGCGTCTGCACCATGCCCGAGGCGAAGGCGCGCACCTGCGGCACCTCGCTGCGTGCCAGGATCGCGTCCGCCATCTCGATGCCGCCCTGGTGATGCGCGATCATCAGCGTCAGGAAGAGCCGCTCGGCCTCGACGCCGCGGGCGGAGTCCAGGGCCGCGAGCTGCTCGTCGGTTGCCAGCCCCGGCATGCGGCCGCCGGGTTCGTGGGTGGCGACCGGCGTGGCCGGGCCACTCGCGCCTCCGTCGTCGGTCATGTGGTGGCTGCCGTAGTCGCCGTCGAGGGTCGGGCGGGTCATCCAGGTCATGGTCGGCTCGGCGGGTGCCTGCGGCAGCCGCCACAGCTCGAGCCAGGCGTACATCTGGCCGGCCTGCTGCGACTGCGTCAGGGCCATGTCGTAGGCCATCGAGCGCACCTCGGGGTCGTCGGTCCGGTCGCGGACCATCATCGCCATCTGCACGGCCTGCTCGTGGTGCACCTGCATGTCGCGCGAGAACCCCGCCTCGACGCTGTCCGTGCCGGGCGTGACCGGGTTGGGCGAGCTGAGTCGGCCGAGGGCGACGCCCACCAGCAGCACGATCGCCACGGTCAGGACCCCCGCGATCAGCAGCCGCAGCCGACGACCCGAGGAGGGGCGGTGCGGCGCCGCCCCGTCGGTCACGTCGACGTCGTCACGCCCCGAGGCGGTCACGCGATCTTGCCGGTGCCGTCCACGCCGCCGGTGCAGGGTGCCCCGGGCTCGGGCGCGTTCGTGGACTTCCAGTACTTGGTGACGAAGTCCGACACGGTGGCCTCGTCGTCGGACACGTTCGCGAAGGGCAGCTGGGCGCCCCAGGCCGAGACGTACATGGGGGAGTCGAGACCCTCGTAGGGCGAGACGACCGCGTAGGTGTCGGGGGCGAATTCGCGCAGCGCCTCGATCTCGCTCTCGCTGACCTGCTCGGGGTCGTAGGTGAACCAGATCGCCCCGTGCTCGAGGTCGTGGACGGCGTTCTCGTTCGGCACGGGTTCGGTGTAGACGCCGCAGTTCAACCAGATCTGGTTGTGGTCGCCACCGGCGGGAGGGGTCATCGCGTAGTCGACGCTGCCGCCGACGTGGTTCGCGGTGAGGTCGGAGTAGGTCTTCACGCCGTCGATCTCGATGGCCTGGGGGTCTTGTCGCGGCTGGCCGCTCGTCACGACGAAGGTGACGACCAGCGCGATCGCCGCCGCGCCCGCGACCGAGGCGGTGACGATGCCGATGGTGCGGTTGCGCTTCGCCCGGGCCTGCTGCCGTTTGAGTTCGGCGACCTTCTCCTGACGTCGGGCGTCGCGCTGCTGCTTGACGGTGGGCTTGTCGTCTGCCACGTGGGGAGTCCTGTCGTCCGGGGGATCGATCGGGGCGATCGGTCGAGATCGGGGATGCGTCACCAGTTCTCTCACGGATTACTGGGAGGTCCTCAATATCCTGCACGATCTGCACGATCTGCACGATCTGCACGATCTGCACGTCGAGGGGCTCGTCCCGCCCCGTAACACGCCAGGGTGCGTCGTTAGACTCGGCCGACGGCGTCGCCACCCGACACCGCCCCTCCCGTCACCCGATCCGCGCCCCACGACGCCGCGCAGAAACCGGAGCACCCGTGAAGTACGCCGAGACCGTCCTCGACCTGATCGGTGACACGCCGCTCGTCAAGCTGAACAAGGTGACCGAGGGCATCACGGCGACCGTGCTCGTCAAGGTCGAGTACGTCAACCCGGGCGGCTCGTCGAAGGACCGCATCGCGACGCGCATCATCGACGCGGCCGAACGCGAGGGCCTCCTGAAGCCCGGGGGCACCATCGTCGAGCCGACCAGCGGCAACACCGGCGTGGGCCTGGCCCTCGTCGCCCAGCAGCGTGGTTACCGTTGCGTCTTCGTCCTGCCCGACAAGGTCGGCGACGACAAGCGCAACGTGCTCAAGGCCTACGGCGCCGAGATCGTCGTCACGCCCACCGCCGTCGAGCCGACCAGCCCCGAGTCGTACTACAGCGTCTCGGACCGCCTGGCGCGCGAGATCCCCGGGGCGTTCAAGCCGAACCAGTACGCCAACCCCAACGGCCCGCTCAGCCACTACGAGACGACGGGTCCCGAGATCTGGCGCGACACCGACGGTCGCATCACGCACTTCGTCGCGGGCGTCGGCA
>NZ_MJGS01000002.1:328958-360714 GCF_001864945.1 Frigoribacterium sp. MCBA15_019
CTGCTCGAGGGCGTCGGCGAGGACTTCTGGCCGGCCGCCTACGACCCCTCGGTCGTCGACCGCATCATCGCCGCGGACGACGCCCGTTCGTTCGAACTGACCCGACGCCTCGCCCGCGAGGAGGGCCTGCTCGTCGGGGGGTCGTCGGGCCTCGCCGTCGCGGCCGCCCTCGACGTCGCCCGCGAGCTCGGCCCCGACGCCGTCGTCGTCGCCCTGCTGCCCGACAGCGGGCGCGGCTACCTCGGCAAGATCTTCAACGACGCGTGGATGCGCTCGTACGGCTTCGGCGTCAGCCACGACGAGCGGTCGGTCCGCGACCTGATCGCGTCGAAGACGGGGCAGCTGCCCGACCTCGTGCACGCGCACCCGTCCGACACCGTCCACGACGTGATCGGCATCATGAAGACCTACGGCGTCTCGCAGATGCCCGTGCTCTCGGCCGAGCCCCCGGTCGTCATCGGCGAGGTCGTCGGCGCCATCGAAGAGAAGGCGCTGCTTGAGGCGATCTTCCGCGGTGGCGCGACCATGGGCGACGCCGTCTCGGGGTACCTCGGCGACCCGCTGCCGTTGATCGGCGTGAACGAGCCCGTCTCGGCGGCCCGGTCCGCGCTCGAGTCGGTCGACGCCCTGCTCGTCACCGACGACGGCCGCCCGGTCGGCGTCGTCACCCGCCAGGACGTCCTCTCCTTCCTCTCCTCCTGAGCGGCCGGGTCGGCACCGTGATCCGGTGACCCGGCCCGCGCCTCCTCGTCCCCACCGTCTGCTCCACCCGTCCCCCTCGAAAGGACACCCCATGACCCACGGTTTCTCGACCCGGGCGATCCACGCCGGCCAGGAGTTCGACCCCACCACCGGTGCCGTCGTCCCCCCGATCTACCAGTCGTCCACCTTCGTGCAGGACGGCATCGGCGGGTTCCGCGGCGGCTACGAGTACGCCCGGTCGGCGAACCCGACGCGCGACTCGCTGCAGACCCTGCTCGCCGACCTCGAGGGCGGCACCGCCGCGTTCAGCTTCGCCTCGGGGCTGTCGGCCGAGGACGCTCTGCTGCGCTCGGTCCTGGCACCGGGAACGCGCATCGTCATGGGCAACGACGTGTACGGCGGCACGCACCGCCTCGTCAACCGGGTCTGGGTGCCCTGGGGAGTCACGCTCGACACGGTCGAGATGAGCGACCTCGATGCCGTTCGCGCAGCCGTCGAGGCCGCACCGACGGCCGTGCTCTGGGTCGAGACGCCCAGCAACCCGCTGATGAAGATCAGCGACATCGCGGCGCTCGCCGAGATCGGGCACGCGGCCGGAGCCGTCGTCGTCGTCGACAACACCTTCGCGTCGCCGTACCTGCAGCAGCCCCTGGCGCTCGGAGCCGACGCGGTCGTGCACTCGACGACGAAGTACATCGGCGGTCACTCGGACGTCGTCGGCGGGGCCGCGGTCGTGCGCGACGACGAGCTCGCCGCGAAGGTCGGCTTCGTCCAGTTCGGCGTCGGTGCCGTGTCGGCCCCCATGGAGGCCTGGCTCACGGTGCGCGGCATCAAGACGCTCGGCGTGCGCGTCGACCGCCACTCGTCGAACGCGCTGGCGATCGCCCACGCACTCGAGGGGCACCCGGCCGTCGAGCGCGTCTACTACCCGGGGCTCGAGTCGCACCCGGGGCACGAGCTCGCCGCCCGGCAGATGCGGGCGTTCGGCGGCATGCTCTCGGTGCAGTTGACCGCCGGTGCCGCGGCGGCCCGGAGGTTCGCCGAGTCGACCGAGCTGTTCCAGCTGGCCGAGTCCCTCGGCGGCGTCGAGTCGCTGATCGGCTACCCGAGCGAGATGACCCATGCCTCGGTGCGCGGCACCGAGCTCGAGGTGCCCGACTCGATCGTGCGCCTGTCGGTCGGCATCGAGGACGTCGACGACCTGCTCGGCGACGTCACGCAGGCGCTCTCGCGCCTCGACGGCTAGGCGTCCGGGCGAGACGACCCGAGGAGGCGCGGTGCGGGGGAGTCCCGCACCGCGCCTCCTCGTCCCGTCCGGTCCTGCGCCGTCGCGCCGTGTCGGCGGCTCGGCCTAGGCTCGTCGCATGACCGACGCCGCCGTGAGCACCCGCCCCGAGGGCGTGCTCAGCGGTCGGTACCGGCTCGCCACGCTGGGCATGTGCGCCTTGATCGGCATCGCGGCGTTCGAGTCGCTCGCGGTCACGACGATCATGCCGATCATCAGCCGCGAGCTCGACGGCGAGGCGCTCTACTCGCTCAGCTTCGCCGCGCCCCTCGCCTCGGGGCTGGTCGGCATGGTGGTGGCCGGCAACTGGGCCGACCGCAGCGGGCCCCGGGTCGTCGTCATCGCGTCGATGTTGCTGTTCGCCGTCGGGCTGCTCGTCGTCGGCACCGCGCCCGACATGGTCGTGCTCCTGCTCGGCCGCCTGGTGCAGGGCGTCGGCTCGGGCGCGGTCATCGTCGGCCTCTACGTCATGGTCGCCCGGCTCTACCCGCCGGGCCTGCACCCGTCGATCTTCGCGGGCTTCGCCGCGGCCTGGGTCGTGCCGGGGCTCGTCGGGCCGCTCGTCGCCGGCGTCGTGGCCGAGACGGTGGGCTGGCACTGGGTCTTCCTCGGGGCGTTCGTGCTGGCCGTGCCCGCCTTCGTCATGATCCTGCCGAGCCTTCGTCGGGTGCCCCCGCCCGAGGTGGCCGACGGCGGGCAGCGCGTCGCCTGGAGCATCGGGCGCATCGCGTGGTCGGTCGGCGCCGCCCTCGGCGTGCTGGCCCTCAACCTGGTGTCCGAGTTACCGACATGGCTCACCGTCGTCGTCATCGTCGTGGCGGTCGTCGTGCTCGCCGTCGCCCTGCGACCGTTGCTGCCGCGAGGCACCCTGACGGCCGCCCCCGGGCTGCCGACCCTCGTGTTGCTGCGCGGTCTCGTCGGTGCGGCGTTCCTCGGCAGCGAGGTCTACATCCCGTACATGCTCTCGGCCGAATACGACTTCAGCGCCTCGGCCTCGGGCGTCACCCTGACCCTCGGGGCGCTCGGCTGGGCGTTCGCCAGCTGGGTGCAGGGACGGCTCGGCGACCGGGTGGCCCAGCGCGACGGCATCCGCATCGGCATCGTCCTGGTGCTGCTCGGCGTCGTCGTCGCCGCGTTGACCCCCCTGTTCCACCTGCCACCGGTCTTCCTCATCGCGACCTGGGCCGTCGCCGGGTTCGGCATGGGGTTCATGTACCCGCGCTTCTCGGTGCTCGTCCTCGCCCTGTCGACCGACTCCGAGCGCGGGTTCAACAGCTCGGCGCTGACGATCGCCGACTCCACCGGCTCGGCCGTCGCGCTGGCCCTGACCGGGGCCGCCTTCGGGCTGCTCGGCGGGGCGTCCAGCCCGATCGCCTTCGTGGCCTGCTTCGCGGTCGGCACGGGCGTGGCGGTGCTCGCGCTCGCCCTCAGCGGTCGTGCGGTGCCCCGGGGTCGGTGACCGCGCCTCCTGCCCGCCGATCGCGTCGGCGCTCCGCCGACGGTCGCTCGTCATGACGCGTCGGTGACCCCCGGACGGGACGTCGGCGGCCTCCGGGGAATGCATAATGGTCTCCGGACGACGATGTGTACGGTCACATCACCCGGTCACGAAGCGATGGAGCGACGGTGAAGCCTGACATCGACAAGGTGCGTGCTCCCAACATCCGCGACGTGGCCGCCCTCGCAGGGGTCTCGTACCAGACCGTCTCGCGCGTGCTCAACGACAGCCCGAGCATCCGGCCGAGCACCCGGCAGAAGGTGCTCGACGTCATCGACGAGATCGGCTACCGGCCGAACCAGGCCGCTCGGGCCCTGGTCACCAGCCGGTCGAAGGCCATCGGCGTGCTCACCCTGCAGAACGTCCACTTCGGGCCGCAGACGATCGTCAACGCCATCGAGGGAGAGGCCCGGACAGCCGGCTACCGGTTGAGCATCGCCAGCACGACCACGGCGTCCGACGACGTCCGCGCCAGCCTGCAGCTGCTGACCAACCAGGCGGTCGAGGCCATCATCGTCATCGCGCCGCAACGCAAGTTCTTCGACGTGATCGACGAGCTCGACCTCGACGTGCCCATCGTCGCGCTCGACTCGACGCAGCGAGCCCGGGCGCACAGCCTCTCGGTCGACCAGTTCGAGGGGGCGCGTCTCGCCACCCGGCACCTGATCGACCTCGGCCACCGGCACATCGTGCACGTCGCCGGTCCGCAGGACTGGATCGAGGCCGACGAGCGCATGCAGGGCTTCCTCTTCGAGATGGGCGAGGCCGAGCTGTCCATCGAGCCGCCGATCCTCGGCGACCTGACCGCCGACTTCGGCTACACGGCCGGGCAAGAGCTCTTGCGTCGCCGCGACTTCACCGCCGTGTTCTCGGCCAACGACCTGATGGCGGTGGGGCTGCTGCACGCCTTCCGCGAGGCCGACGTCGACGTGCCGCGCGAGGTCAGCGTCGTGGGCTTCGACGACTCACCGACCGCGCCGCACCTCTGGCCGCCGCTCACGACCGTGCGTCAGGACTTCGCCCTGATCGGTCGGCGCGCCGTCGAGCTGGTCGTCGCCGAGCTCGAGGGCGGCACGGTCGTCGACCGCACGTTGATCCCCCCGGAACTCGTGGTGCGCGGGTCGACCTCGCGTCCCTGGTTCCTCTGACCGGCCCCGCGCCACACGGCGAGACGGGCCGTCAGGAGGCGCGGCGAGCGTCGGTCCGGCCGGGTTCGATAACGGATCGGCATCGGCATTTGACAGCACCCCCTCTCGGGATTAGCTTTGCTCCAGTCGCAGTGTGAACGGTCACATTCGGCGGGTCCGGCCCCTTTCGCCAGGCTCGACGAACGGCCCGGCACGGCGGCGACGAATCACAGGAAGCCCGTCGGTGCACATCACCGGCGGACGACGACGAGGTCGAAGGTCGAGGACGACGTGCCCAGTGCCGTGACGCAGAGCGAGCAGCTCGCGAGCAGCCACATCCCCGGGGGTGCCCCGCATGGGCGTTGACTCTCCCGTCATCCTCGAGATGCGCTCCATCACGAAGGAGTTCCCGGGCGTCAAGGCGCTCGACGACGTGTCGATGCAGGTCCGCGCCGGTGAGGTGCACGCCATCTGCGGCGAGAACGGCGCCGGCAAGTCGACGCTGATGAAGGTCCTGTCGGGCGTCTACCCCTTCGGCACCTACACGGGCGACATCGTCTACCAGGGCGCCGAGATGCGCTTCCGCGACATCCGCTCGAGCGAGTCGCAGGGCATCGTGATCATCCACCAAGAGCTGGCGCTGATCCCCGAGCTCTCGATCACCGAGAACATCTTCCTCGGCAACGAGCCGACCCGCTTCGGGGCCATCGACTGGCGCGCGGCCAAGACGAAGGCGATCGACCTGCTCGCCCGCGTGGGCCTCAAGGACGACCCCGACACCGCCATCAAGAACCTCGGCGTCGGCAAGCAGCAGCTCGTCGAGATCGCCAAGGCGCTGAACAAGAACGTCAAGCTGCTGATCCTCGACGAGCCGACCGCCGCCCTGAACGAGGCCGACTCGCAGCACCTGCTCGACCTGATCCGCGGCCTCAAGGGTCGTGGCATCTCGTCGATCATGATCAGCCACAAGCTCAACGAGATCGAGGCCATCGCCGACTCGATCACGATCATCCGTGACGGCAAGACCATCGAGACGCTCGACGTGAAAGAGGACGGCGTCAACGAGGACCGCATCATCCGCGGCATGGTCGGCCGCAACCTGGCCAGCCGGTTCCCCGACCGCACGCCGAAGATCGGCGAGGTCTTCTTCGAGGTGAAGGACTGGTGGGTGCGCCACCCGCAGACCGCCGAACGCTTCGTCTGCAAGGGCTCCAACATCACCGTCCGCAAGGGCGAGATCGTCGGCCTGGCCGGCCTGATGGGCGCCGGTCGCACCGAGCTCGCGATGAGCATCTTCGGTCGCTCGTACGGTCAGTTCGTCTCGGGCGAGATCGTCAAGGACGGCAAGAAGATCGAGATCAAGAACGTCTCGGACGCGATCGACAACGGCCTCGCCTACGTGTCCGAAGACCGCAAGGTGCTCGGGCTCAACCTGCTCGACGACATCAAGCGCTCGACGGTCGCGGCCAAGCTGACCAAGATCTCGAAGGCGTCCGTGGTCAACACGTACGAAGAGCACTCGATCGCCGAGGACTACCGCAAGAGCCTGCGCGTCAAGACCCCCACGGTCGACGAGGGCGTCGCCAAGCTGTCGGGCGGCAACCAGCAGAAGGTCGTCCTGGCGAAGTGGATGTTCACCGACCCCGACCTGCTCATCCTCGACGAGCCCACGCGAGGCATCGACGTGGGCGCCAAGTTCGAGATCTACAACATCATCAACCAGCTCGCGGCGCAGGGCAAAGGCGTGATCGTCATCTCGTCCGAGCTGCCCGAGCTGCTGGGGCTCTCCGATCGCATCTACACGATCTTCGAGGGCACCGTCACGAACGAGATCGAGGCCTCCGAGGCCGACGCCGAGACGCTCATGCGAACCATGACCTCGAAGAAGAAGGAGCAAGCCGCATGAGTGGCATCAAAGACCTGAAGAAGGTGTTCGGCGGCAACACGTCGAACGCGCGCCAGTTCGGCATGATCGCGACGCTCGTCGTGGCCATCCTGATCTTCCAGGTGCTGACCGACGGGCTCACCCTGCAGCCCACGAACCTCATCGCCCTGGTCAGCCAGTACTCGTACATCCTGATCCTCGCCATCGGCATGGTCATGGTCATCGTGGCCGGCCACATCGACCTCTCGGTCGGTTCGGTCGCCGCCTTCAGCGGCATCGTCGTCGCCAAGGCGATGGACAGCTGGGGCCTGCCCTGGGGGGCCGCGATCCTGCTCGGCCTCGTCGTCGGTGTCGTCATCGGCGCCTGGCAGGGCTTCTGGGTCGCCTACGTCGGCGTCCCCGCCTTCATCGTGACGCTGGCCGGCATGCTGCTCTTCCGCGGTGCCAACCAGTTCGTGGGCAACGCCGACACCATCCCCGTGCCCGAGGGCTTCACCGTCATCGGTGCCGGTTACCTGCCCGAGTTCGGTCCGAACACCGGCTACAACAACGCCACCCTGTTGCTCGGCCTCGTCATCATCGTCGCCGTGGTCTACAACGAGTTCCGCCTGCGCCGCATCCAGCAGAAGATGGGCTCCGAGCGGGCGCCCCTCTGGGTCAGCGCCGTCAAGCTCGTCGTGCTGGTCGCGATCATCGCCTACGCGGCCACGCTGTTCGCCGGGGGTCGCGTCGGCACGTCCTTCCCGATCTCGGGCATCATCCTCGGCGTGCTCGTCCTGGTCTACGGCTTCGTGACGCAGAACACGATCTTCGGTCGCCACATCTACGCGGTCGGTGGCAACTCGCACGCCGCCGAGCTCTCGGGCGTCAAGGCGAAGCGCATCAACTTCTTCGTCATGATGAACATGTCCGTGCTCGCGGCCCTGGCCGGCATGATCTACGTCGCCCGTGCCGGTGCCTCCGGCCCGCAGGACGGCCTCAACTGGGAGCTCGACGCCATCGCCTCGGTCTTCATCGGTGGCGCGGCCGTCGCCGGCGGCATCGGCACCGTGACCGGTTCGATCGTCGGTGGTTTCGTCATCGCCGTGCTGAACAACGGCCTGCAGCTCATGGGCGTCGGCTCCGACAAGGTGCAGATGATCAAGGGCCTCGTGCTGCTGATCGCCGTCGCCGTCGACGTCTACAACAAGAGCCAGGGCCGTCCGTCCATCACCGGCTTCCTCACCCGGGGCCTGCGCCGCGACAAGAACGGCATCGCCGCCTCCGACCTGACGCCGGGCGCCCAGAGCGGTGTCGGCCGTGACGCCGAGACGACCGAGCCCGCCCTCACCCCGAACGGCGACATCTCGGACGTGCAGCGTCCCAAGGCCACCACGCCCAACTAGACCCACCACCCGCGCGCCCGTCCATCGACGGCCGGGCGCGCCTCCACCGGGAGTCCGCACCGCGGGCGACCACACGGCACCACCCTCACAACGAGAAAGTAGACACAGCATGCGCAAACTCGCGCTGACGACCTTCGCGGTCGCCGCAGCAACGACGCTGATCCTGAGCGGCTGCTCGAACTCGGCCCGCACCGACGCGGGTTCGGGCGACGCGGCCTCGGGCTTCGAGTCCGGTTCGACCATCGGCGTGGCCCTGCCCGCCAAGACGAGCGAGAACTGGGTCCTCGCCGGTGACCTGTTCACCAAGGACCTCACCGACGCCGGCTTCAAGCCCGACGTGCAGTACGCGGCCGCCAGCGGCACCGTCGCGAACCAGCAGGACGAGATCCAGTCCATGGTCACCAAGGGCGCCAAGGTCATCATCATCGGTGCCGCCGACGGTGGCCAGCTCGGCACCCAGGTCAAGGCCGCCCACGACGCCGGCGCCGTGGTCATCGCCTACGACCGCCTGATCCTCAACACCGAGGACGTCGACTACTACGTCGCGTACGACAACTTCAAGGTCGGCGAGCTCCAGGGTCAGGCCCTGCTCGACGGCATGGCCGCCAAGAAGGCCGAGGGCCCGTACAACATCGAGCTGTTCTCCGGCTCGTCCGACGACGCCAACTCGAAGGTCTTCTTCGACGGCGCGATGAGCGTCCTGCAGCCGAAGATCGACGACGGCACCCTCGTCGTCGCCTCGGGTCAGACCGACATCAAGCAGACGGCGACCGACGGCTGGAAGCCCGAGAACGCCCAGCGCCGCATGGACTCGCTGCTCACCAGCACCTACGGCTCCACCGAGCTCGACGGCGTCCTGAGCCCGAACGACACCCTGGCCCGCGCCATCATCACCTCGGTGAAGCAGGCCGGCAAGGACATCCCGGTCGTCACCGGTCAGGACTCCGAGGTCGAGTCGGTCAAGTCGATCATGGCCGGCGAGCAGTACTCCACCATCAACAAGGACACCCGCAACCTCGTGAAGCAGGCCGTCGCGATGGTCAGCTCGCTCAGCAAGGGCGACAAGGCCGAGACGAACGACGACAAGTCGTACGACAACGGCAGCAAGGTCGTCCCGGCCTACCTGCTGCCCCCGCAGATCGTGACCAAGGAGAACGCCGCCGAGGCGTACGCCAACGACACGACGCTCGAGCCGCTCACCAAGTAACACCCTCGCTGCCGTCCGGCAGCACCGGCACCGGCCGGGCACCCCGCGCGGGGTGCCCGGCCGTCGTCGTCGGTGGGCGGTATCGTGCGTCCGTGGACACCGATCGACGAGCGCAGGAGGCGCGGGCCGCGTCCGCGACGCCGGTCACGGTCGAGCTGCTGCTCGCGTCGCCCCGGTCCCGCTACGTCGGCCGCCCCGCCGACGGCCCGGCCCCGGCCCCGACCACGGGGCCCGAGTCGCACGACGCCGTCACCGTGCGCGCCCACCTCGGCATCGTGGGCGATCGTTACTTCAACGCCCCGGCGCACCGCGGGGCCTCGGTCACGCTCTTCGCGGCCGAGCAACTGGAGCACGTGGCCAGCGAGCTCGGCCTGCCCGGGGGCACGGTGCTCGACGCCGCCCTGACGCGGCGCAACGTGGTCGTCCGGGGCGTCGACGTCGATGCCCTCGTGGGGCACGAGTTCGACCTCGACACGGGCGACGGCCCGGTGTCGTTCCGGGCGAACCGTGCGGCGAACCCGTGCGCCTGGATGGACGCCGTCTTCGGCGCGGGGGCCTTCCGCGCCCTGCGAGGGCGCGGGGGAGTCCGGTGTGAACCGCTCACCGACGGAGTGCTGCGCGTGGGGCCGGGGCTGCTGCGCGCCTCCTAGGCGTCTCGGCGTCCGACCGGCTCGGCGCAGCCGGGACCGCGTCGGGTCAGCCCCACCAGGTGGGCAGCATGAGGTTCATGGTGTCGAGCAGGGCGCGCCGGCTCGTGCGCTTGCCGCCGAGCCAGGCCTCGACGGCGCCCACGAGCCCGTGTGCCAGATGACCGGCGGCGATGTGCACCGCGAGCCCCTCGGGCAGGCTGCCGGCGGGCAGGGTGCCGAGGTGCTGCACGCTGGACTCCTCGAAGTGGCGGGCCAGCGCCTGGTGGATCGAGGCGTCGAGCGGGTCGGGCAGGGCGAGGCGGTAGATCTCGCGGTAGCGCACGACGTGGTCGACGACCTTCTCCATCGCGCGACGCGTCGCATCGGAGCCGTCCGCCCGGCCCTCGAGGCGCAGCGCGTGGTCCTCGTCGCGGATCGCGTCGAGCTCGGGGGTGAGGACCGCGGTGAGCAAGCTGCCGGGCGAGGTCGCATGACTGTAGAACGTGGCGCGGTTGATGCCCGCGGCCCGGGTGACGTCGGCGACGGAGATGCTCGACACGGCGCGGGTCGAGGCGAGCTCGACGATCGCGGTGTGCAGCGCCTTGGTGGTCTGGACGATGCGCGCGTCGACCATGGACGTTCCTCCTCGAGTGCCCGCACGGGACCATCGCGTCCCGGGCTCGGTCGAGCCTAGACCGGGCCGGGGTGCCGCGCCGGCAAGGCGCGGGGGGCTGTCGCCCCGATGCGCGACCGGGATAGGCTGGGAAGCGACGGGTGTCGTGCACCGGCGCCGTCCTCCCACCCCCCTCGAACCATGTCGTGGTCGTGCGCGTCGGCGCGGTCGCATCGATTCGATCCGCGAGCCGTCCCTCTCGTCGGGGTCGCGCCTCCTCGTGGGCGTCGACCGTGACCACCCCACCGTGACCACCCCTCAGACAGGACCTGCCTCGTGACCACCGTCGTCCACCCGGGTGACTCCCTGACCCGCCGCCAGCGGCTCGTCTACGTCGTCGTGCTCGGCGCGCTCACCGCGCTCGGGCCGTTCACGATCGACCTCTACCTGCCGGCCTTTCCCCAGCTCAGCCGCGACTTCTCGGTCGACAGCGGGGTCATCCAGCTGACCCTGACGGCGACGACCATCGGGTTCGGCGTCGGGCAGTTGCTGGTCGGCCCGTGGAGCGACAAGGTCGGACGCCGCACGCCGTTGATCGTGGCGACCGCCGTGCACATCCTCGCCAGCATCGGTGCCGCCAGCGCGCCGACCATCGAGCTGCTCGCGGTGTTCCGGGTGCTGCAGGGCATGGGGGCCGCCGCCGGTGGCGTCGTCGCGATGGCGACCGTGCGCGACCTGTTCGGTGGGCTGCCGCTCGTGCGCATGCTGTCGCGCCTCGCCCTGGTGAACGGGCTCGCCCCCATCGTCGCGCCCGTGATCGGCTCGCAGCTGCTGGCCTTCACCAGCTGGCGTGGCATCTTCGTGTTCCTGGTGGCCTACGGCGCGTTCGTGATCATCGCCGCGATCTTCCTGATCGTCGAGACCCTGCCGCCCGCGCGCCGGCACGAGGCCGGGCACACGACCCTCGGGCAGCGCTACAAGGTGCTCTTCAGCGACCGGATATTCGTCGGCGTCGCCCTGATCGGGGCGATGGTCTTCTCGGGCCTGTTCTCGTACCTCTCGGCGTCGTCGTTCCTCTTCCAAGAGGTGTACGGGTTGAACGCCCAGCAGTACGGCTACCTGTTCGCGATCAACTCGCTCGGGATCGTCGCCGGCGTCCAGATCAGCTCGCGGCTGGCGCGCCGGTTCGGGCCGCAGTGGATACTGGCCTGCTCGACGATCGTGCTGCTGCTCGCGGCCGCGGCGATCGTCGTGCTCGACTCGCTCGGTGCGGGCCTCGTGGGCATCCTCGTGCCGTTGTGGTTCTTCATCGCGGCGTGCGGGTTCTCGTTCCCGCAGGTCCAGGTGCTGGGCCTCGCCAACCACGGGAAAGAGGCGGGCACGGCGGCCTCGCTGCTCGGCGCGCTGAACTTCGGCCTGGCGGGACTCATCTCGCCGGTGGTCGGGTTCCTCGGCATCGGCTCGGCCGTCCCGATGGGCAGCGTCATGGTCGCCACCTCGTGCGTGGCCATCGCGAGCCTCTGGCTGCTGGTGCGCCCGCGGACGGTGCCGGCGCTCGGTCGCTGACCCGCGCCTCCTGCTCGTCGGTCGCCGACCCGCGCGTCGCGGTCGTCGGTCGCCGACCTGCGCGTCGCGGTCGTCGGTCGCCGACCCGCGCCTCCCGGTACCGTCTGGGGATGCGCACCGACCCGCTCGCCCCGAAGCCCGCCTCCCCGTCCGAAGAACGGGTGGCCCGCCGTGTGCAGCGACGGTGGTGGGTGTTCAGTGCGCTCGGCGCCATCGGCGTCGTGCTGCTGCTGGGCGTCGTGATCACGGCCCGGGCGGGCGTCATCGGCGTCGACGAGCGCTTCATGGGCGAACTGGTCGAGCACCGCAGCCCGTTCTGGGACGTCCCCTCGTTGATCTTCAACTCGATCGGCGCCGGGGTGGTCGGCGTCTTCGTCGTGCCGCTGGGCGTCACCGCGGTGTTCCTGTTGCGCCGTCGCCCGTGGGCCGCGCTCTACTGGATCGCCGCCTGCGCGGTCAGCGCCGGGGTCGTCCAGGTCGTCAAGCACACCTTCGGCCGGGCCCGCCCCGAGGACATCCTCGTCGTGAGCGACTACGGCTCGTTCCCATCGGGGCACACGTCCAACGCCGCGACGCTGGCCGTCGTGCTCGGGGTGATCCTGCGACGCGTCTGGGTGTGGGTCGCCGGTGTCGTCTACACGGTGCTGATGCTGCTCAGCCGCACGTACCTCGGGGCGCACTGGCTGACCGACACGATCGGCGGACTGCTCATCGGCGCCGGGGTCGCGGTGGTGCTCTGGGCCCCGGTCGCGCACCGGCTGCTCGACGAGCAGGAGCGCGTGCGCGGTCGCGGTTGGATCTGGCAGGGTCGTCCCGCCTGACGCTGCCGGTCGAGCGGTCGATCACGGGCGAGTCCCGGCGAGACGGGCGCGCGGCACCGCCCAAAGTCGCCGAACTCGCCCGGACCGCGGCGCTCAGGATGCCTAGGCTGGCCGCATGACGGACGCGCTCGAGCAGGCCAGGGCGGAGGCCGCGGCTGCGGTCGCCGCCGCCGAGAAGGCGAAGCAGGACGCGGAGGCGGCACTCGCGCGGGCAGAGCGGCTCGCGACCGAGGCGGCTGCGTCCGGGGCCGAGCAGCCGGAGGCCGAGCAGGCAGGGGCCGAGCAGGCGGAGGCCGAGCAGGCCGGGGCCGAGCAGGCCGGGGCCGAGCAGGCCGGGGCCGGGCAGGCGGACGCCGAGCAGGCCGCCGCGGAGGCGGACGTGGCCGACGCCGCGGCCGATGCCGGGCTCACCGAACCCGAGCCGGTCGCGGGCACCCCGGTCGAGGGTCTCCCGACCCCGCCCGGTGGGCCGCTCGACGAGGCGGCGGTCGACGTGATCCGAGCGGGTTACGGCTTCGACGGTCCCGCCCTCGAGCTCGGCGCCCTCGTGAACGGCGAGGCGCGGGTCGACGTGCCCGTGCGCATCCCCTTGGCGATGCTCAACCGTCACGGCCTCGTGGCCGGGGCGACCGGTACGGGCAAGACCAAGACCCTGCAGGTGCTCGCCGAGCAGCTCTCGGCGGCCGGGGTCCCGGTGTTCGCGGCCGACGTCAAGGGCGACCTCTCGGGCATCGCGACGCCGGGCGAAGCGAGCGAGAAGCTGCTCGCCCGCACGCGGGGGATCGGCCAGGACTGGTCGCCGCAGGCCGCACCGACGGAGTACTTCGCCCTGGGCGGCAAGGGCACCGGCGTGCCGGTCCGCGCCACGGTCAGCGGTTTCGGGTCGCTGCTGCTCAGCAAGGTTCTCGGCCTCAACGACACGCAGGAGAGCAGCCTCGGCCTGGTGTTCCACTACGCCGAGCAGGCCGGTCTGCCGCTGCTCGACCTCGCCGACCTGCGGGCCGTGCTGACCTGGTTGACCAGCGACGAGGGCAAGGGCGAGCTCGAGGGTCTCGGCGGGCTGAGCAAGCAGACCGTCGGGGTCATCCTGCGCGAGCTGATCACCTTCGCCGACCGCGGGGCCGATGCGTTCTTCGGCGAGCCCGAGATCGACACGGCCGAGTTCCTCCGCACGGCCGACGACGGTCGCGGCGTCGTGAGCCTGCTCGAGGTGCCCGGGGTGCACGACCAGCCGGCGCTGTTCTCGACCTTCCTGATGTGGCTGCTCGCCGACCTCTACAACGACCTGCCGGAGGTGGGCGACCTCGACAAGCCGAAGCTCGTCTTCTTCTTCGACGAGGCGCACCTGCTGTTCGAGGACGCGTCGAAGGAGTTCCTGGCCCAGATCACGCAGACCGTGCGGCTCATCCGGTCGAAGGGCGTCGGCATCGTCTTCGTGACGCAGACCCCCAAGGACGTCCCCGGCGAGGTGCTCGCCCAGCTCGGCTCGCGTGTCCAGCACCAGCTGCGCGCCTTCACGCCCGACGACGCGAAGGCCCTCCGGGCGACGGTGTCGACGTACCCGACGAGCGACTACGACCTCGCCGAGGTGCTCACCACCCTGGCCACCGGGGAGGCGGTGGTCACGGTCATGAACGAGAAGGGGGCTCCCAGCCCGGTCGCGTGGACGCGCCTCCGCGCCCCGCGCGGCTCGATGTCGCCGACGCCCGCCGACGTCATGACGGCCGCCGTCGCGGCGTCACCCCTGATCGCCGCCTACGGGGCGTCGATCGACCGGGACTCGGCCCGCGAGATCCTGGCCCGCAAGCTCGAGGCCGCTGCGCTCGACCAGCGCGAGCGGACCGACGCCGCGGCTCGTCAGGCCACGATCGACGCCCAGCTGAAGGAGGCCGCGGCCCGCGAGAGGGCGGACGCGAAGGCGGTCACCGCCGCCGAACGCGAGCGGAAGGCCGCCCAGGCCGAGTACGAACGTCAGCAGAAGGAGTTCGAGCGGGCCGAGCGGGCGGCCGCGAAGGCCCGTGCCGGGCGTGGGGCGACGACCCGCGCCTCCTCGGGGTCCCGCTCGTCGCGGGCCGGGTCGACCGGGGGGTTGCTCGGCGAGGTCCTCGGATCGAGCGCCGGCAAGGCGGTCGTGCGCGAGGTCGTCAAGGGCATCTTCGGCACGCTGCGCCGGCGCTGATCCCCGAGCCGGCCCGGCCCGGCCCGCATCCGGCGGACGGGGTCAGGCGCCGCTGCCGAAGGCCTGGAAGAGCAGCACGAGGGTGCCGGTCGCCAGCGCGAACAGGCTTCCCGCGACGGTGGTGCCGATCCACGGGCGGCTCTCGTACCAGTAGGGGCTGTCGGGGTAGGCCGCGAAGAACTCGCGGCGAGTCAGCGGGCGGGGCAGGACGGTCGTCGGGATGCCGAGCGCGTCGACGACGGCGTCCACCGACGCCTCGGACCAGTAGGTGCCCCGCATGCGGAACAGGCGGCGTCCCTCGTCGTCGAGGGCGAGCAGCTGCGCGGCGGTCTCGGTCGAGTGGTCACGGTAGGTGCGGACGAGCACGAGCGAGTCGATCTCGTCGCGCCGCAACCGCACGAAGCCGGGCAACCAGCCGCGCTTGACGAACTCGGTGCGGGTGACGGCCGCGTACGACAGGCGGTAGCGCCAGTACATGAGCAGTCCCATGACCACGACGCCGCCGGTGACGGCCAGCACGCCGCCCTGATGGCCGGTCGGAAGGGTCAGCCAGAGCACCGCGATCAGCACGGGGGACAGGCTGAAGACGCCGGTGAGCGTGGCGCCCCGGGCGAGTTCTCGCCGCGGCCGCACGGTGACGGTGCCACGCTCGGTGGGCATCGCCGCGTCGGTCGTGCTCATGTCGTCCCCCAGGGTTCGGCGTGACCCCGAGTCCCCCGACCCGAGGCTGCTGCTGTCGGGGCAGCGCCGTGCCCTCAGCGTAGACGATGCGTTCGCACAGATACCGGATCGGTCCACCCCAGTGCGGGGAGCCCACGATCTGGGGAGTCGAGCAGGTGTCAGCTCTCGGCGCGGTCGCGGAGGCGCTCGATCTCGCGGCGATCGCGCTTGGTCGGCCGGCCGGCGCCGCGGTCGCGGACCGGCACGGCGGCGACCTCTTCACGCGGCGGTGGCGGGGGAGTGAGGTCGGTCAGGGCCTCGGCCGCGGCCGGTGCGCCGACGCGTTTCACGAGGCAGGTCTTGACGACGACGATGCGCTCGAAGCCCGCGATGCGTGCTCGGACCTCGTCGCCGGGCCGGACGGCCTGGGCGGCTTTCACGCGCTCGCCGTTGACCCGCACGTGACCGGCGCGGCAGGCGGCGTTGGCGGCCGAGCGGGTCTTGTAGAGCCGGACGGCCCAGAGCCAGGCGTCGACGCGGGCGGACGTGAGGGGCGGCATGCGTCGATGCTACGGGTGGCCGCCGGCGTCGACGACCGCGGAGGTCGGTCTCAGAGGTCGTCGGTGGCCACGCGCACCGGGGTGCCACCGGTCACGCGTACGAGTTCGTCGAACGTCGTGGCGAAGACCGTGTTGGCCGTGCCGGCGCTCGCCCAGAGCACGTCGTGTGCCTGCAGTGCGGTGTCGACGAGGGTCCGCACCGGGCTGGGGTGGCCGACCGGGGCGACGCCGCCGATCACCTGGCCGGTGGCGCGCTTCACCTGGTCGGCGTTCGCCCGCATGATCGGGCCGCGGCCGAGCGTCGACGCCACGAGGTCGGTGTCGACGCGGTGGGCGCCGCTGGTGAGCACGAGGAGGGCCTCGTCGCCGGTGCGGAACACCAGGCTGCTGGCGATGGCGCCCACCTCGCAGCCGAGGGCGGCGGCGGCCTGGGCAGCGGTGTGGGTGGACTCGTCGAACTCGCGGACCTCGCCCTCGGCTCCGGCGGCACGGAGGGCGGCGACGACGGTGCGGGCGCGCGGCGGCAGGGCGGCGGCGTCGAGGTGCTCCGAGGAGGGGCGGTGCGCGTCGGTCATGCCCCCGACGGTAGCCATGAGGGAGTCTCAAGCTCAGGAGCGACACGGGGCGTCCGCCGGGCCCCGCGGAGTCCGGTACGCTGGTCTCGGTCGTGCGCCGGTTCACCGTGTGCCCGCCCTGGAGGATTCGCCTAGTGGCCTATGGCGCACGCTTGGAAAGCGTGTTGGGTGCAAGCCCTCAGGGGTTCGAATCCCCTATCCTCCGCATCGAAATGGCTCTTCCCTTCGGGAAGGGCCATTTCTCGCTCTGTCTTCTTCTGGCGCCCTCCGGGTGCGTGCGGCGTCGCCGCGGGCGGCAGGCGTGACTTCGGGCGTGGTGGATCGTCGACTTCGATGCGGCTGCAGCCTCGTCGGCGGCCCGACACGGCGTCGCTCGCCGATGAGGGCGTCGCTCGCCGATGAGGGCGGCGCTCGCCGGCGCAGAGTGCCGCTGGTGAGCTGTCCGGCGTCGAACACGACCGACGCGCGGCCACCCCGACCGCGACCGCGACCGATCAGACGGCGAGGCGCTCGACGTCGTTCGAGCCAGGCCATGGCGCCTTCCCGTGCTGTCGGAGGCACCACCAGGAGACATGTTCACGAGCTCCTTCGTCAGGGGAATGCCTCTCCCGTTCTCTAGACCAGAAGGTGGCCCGACAGCCGGTCGTTCACCGGGACACCTTCTCGAGCGCGTCTCGGCCGACGAAGGTCTAGTGGCGCCTGGCCTGCGGATTCGCGTATGCCTGTCCCGCAAAATTGTCCGGTGATGGGGGTTTGAACGCTACAGTCGCTTCATGCTCATCGGCTACGCCCGCGTGTCAACGTCCGGACAGGATCTCGCAGCACAACGCGACGGTCTTGCAGCACTTGGTGTTAACGATCAACACGTGCATGTTGACCATCGGCTATCGCGACAGGCGGCCGGGCTACGTTGAGCGTGTGAACAAGGCATTCTCCGAAGTCGCCCTAGTCGACTCGCAACCGCTTTGGGTGAACCGGTTCGCCCGCACCGCGCACGAGCTGCGCTCCGTCTTCCCCGTCCGGGGCCCTTTTCCATTGCGAGCAACAGGTGCGACGGACTCAGCGAGCAGTTTCGGACTGTCGCCGAAGTTCGGGCATCACCTGCGTTTCAGTCAGACGCTTTCCGGAAGTCGGGATCGTGACTGACTGCTCGGAGCCCAACGAGATAGTCGTCTCCAGCCGGAGTTAGCTTCCAGTAGACGGCCTTGTCGCTGACGGTGCGTTTTTTGGTCCCCGTCTGAATGATTCGTAGGGCCCGCAGCTGAACAATGATTGAGCCCCAAGAGCTGTCTGAAATGGCTGCCGTTTGACTCGACCAGGTGGTCGTCCAAATCTCAGGACTTTCTTGTATGGACCGAAGCACATCGCTTTCCAGCGCATTCCGAATCAATGGTTCCGGTGCCTCATCAAGCATGAAAGGTCCGATTGCCTCGACAACCTCATTCCACGAATACGAAATATTTCCATCTTCGTAGTATGGTTTATAGCCTTCATACCCGCGATGGTTGACTTCAATCGCGATCTCTTCATCTCCGTGCGCAAAAGCTTTGTCAATCTCCGCCGCAGTGATAATCGATCCCTCGACATCTCGCTTTTCTTGCTGAGCGATCTGTGCACGAAGTTCCGCAATTTCCGCCCGCGTTTCCGGCGTCATAGCCTCGGTGCCTCTCACCCACCCGGGTCGCGGGTTGGTCTTTATAAGGTTGATCATGCCCCTTGTGACCTTAGATCCAAGATCCTCTGGAGACGACCACTCTTTAGTCATGCGATTCTGCACTTTGGCCTGAAACTCAGCTAATTTTTGAGCGGCGGCATCGTTTTTGTCTGTCTTTCCTGCCGGAATTGAGTCCGGATTGGCCGGCACAAAGCCCATAACCGGAATTCCGGCTTGCACGGCGTAGTCATATTCCTTCTCTGTGTAGCTGATTCCTTCCTCTGTTTCACTTCCATAACGGCCGCCAAGAACTACGAGGTAGTAGTCGCTAGCGTCGATGACACCCTGGATGAGGGTCCATTGGCTTTCATTACTCGCCGGGAACAACTCCATACCTGCTGGAAGACAGTCCATTTCCAGCAGCGCCTGCATGATTTCGCGACGCTCCTCTACGAGGTCTCGAAATGTTGAGCTAATGAATACTTGGTACCTGCGATCCATGCGCTCACGTTACCCTGACCCTGCGTATCTGCCAGATATCAGTGACGACGATGGGGCAGAGAGCTACGCAAGTCAGCTGCCTGTGAGGTAGTCGCGCCAGACGTCGACGAGCTGGTTGACGCGATCGACGTCGACGGACCAGGCAACAGTGCGGCCGTGGCGCCCAGGCGTCGATTGAGCATGTTGGGTCAACGAGCGTGCCCGGTTTGGCATCGAAGGACACAGTTGACCTCGCGGTGGGCGTTCCGAGCCTTTCTGACGCGCTTGACGACGGGCACATCGACCTCCTGCGCGCTCTGGGCTTCGAGTGCATCTCCGCCTCGTTCGTCGACGACCCCGATCACGCGTTCCTCCATCGCATCGGCGAGGACAGGAGAACTGATCACGTGCACGTGGTCAAGCTCGGATCCTCGGTCTGGGTCGACTACTTGCTGTTCAGGGACTACCTACGAGCGACGCCCGAAGCGCTTAGTCGGTACGAGCAAGCAAAGCGAGACCTCACAGCTCGCTACGCGAAGCAACGCGATCGATATGTGAGCGAGAAGCAGCCGATCGTCGAGGCGCTGCTGATCGAGGCGCGCTCCTGGCGATCGGGAGGATGCGGGGCGTCGCAGTAGGGGATCGCTGGCCGGTCATGATCTGCTTGGAGGCTGTCGAGACTGCCACAGTTCCCCCACCGTGGGCACCGCGGTCGAGGGCTCCGCTCACGGCCTATTGCGTCTGACTCTGGTCCATTTGTGCCACGGACCAAGCGACGGCGACTTAGAGCGGGGAGTCGTCGCGGTGGGCTGGTTGCCTCGGTTCTGCCAGGTGATGAACTCGCGGTGCAGAGCAGCACTGTCTTCGTAGATGCCCCGCGCGTCGTCCTGACCGATGTCGAGTCTGAGCTGGCGCCGCTGCACCCGGCTCAGGAAGTGTTGCTTGAAGGTCGCGAACTCGACGTCGATGGCACCCGAGGTCACGACGACAGCTCCACGGGCGCCCTTACCCGAGTGGCCGCGATCCGGTCACTGCCAGCACCAGCGATCACTGTGCCGTGGGGCTGGGAGTACTTCTTCGGGGCGAGGGTCGGGACGTCCCCGGCCTCGGTGGTGACGACGAGGCCGCGGGAGCTCTCGGCGGAGTCCGCCAACTCGCGCAACCACCGCTCGTTGATTGCAGGTACACGGCTGCCGTCGATCTTGAAGTAGATGAGCACTTGGGGATGCATCCAGATCGCGCTCCGGCCGGACCCGGCCTCAACACTGTCCTTCCAGGACATCAGGAACGCCTCGCCGCGGCGGAGCTTGTTGACGATGACGATCTGGAGGTGCGTGAGGGTGCGGTCGTCGACGACGACCACGAGCCCGTCGTAGCTGATGGAGCCCATGAGTGGTCCGTTCAGACCACCGAGATGAATGGGGCAACGCACCGTTTCCCGAGACACCCGGGGTCTGGGGATGCCTCATGAACATGCAATCAACGCTCGGTAGGCGCGACTCTATCCGCAAAGCAGCCCTGCGCAAGGGGCCTCGTCTGCGACTTCACGCCTCCGCTGCCCCAAAGGCCCGGTTGCATGAAAGCCTCCTCGATACCGGCCATCTGTTGGGCGATCAGGAACTCCACGGTGACCGATAGACGATGGTTCGCCGGTCGGGGCCTCACGACCGCAAATTTCTGGTTCTGGGGTCTTATCGGATGAATACTCGGAACAGCTCTGTCGCCCATGACGCGAGCGCGATGCCAACGGCGAGACGATCAGGGCGCCAGAGACGATGCAACTTATGCGGCCAGGGCGCCGACTCGGCTCGCTCGAGCCCGCCTAGACGAACCCCTCGTCCAGCGAGGGGCGTCAGCCGATCGTCTGGCCACCGTCGACGATAAGGGTGTGCCCGACGGCGAATCCGCCGTCGTCGGAGGTGAGCCAAAGGACAGCGGAAGCGATCTCGTCGGGCTTGCCGAGTCGGCCGATGGGCTCCTGGACGATGACATTGGCGTAGCCCTCGTCCGTGCCGCCGGTGAGGCGCTGGATCATCTCCGTGTCGATCATGCCGGGGGCGACGACGTTGACCCGGATGCCTTCGCCCACGACCTCGAGCGCCGTGGACTTGCTGAGGCCGATGACGGCGTGCTTGGCCGCCGCGTACGCCGCCTGTCCGGCGATGCCCATGACACCAGCACCTGATGAGGTGTTGACAATCGCACCGCCGCCCGAGGCCTTCATGTGCCGGATCTCGTGCTTCATACAGAGGTAGACGCCGTGCACGTCGACGGCCATGATGCGGCCGAACTCGGCGTCGTCGAGGTCGGCGGTGGGGGTCTGCGTCTGCTCGACACCCGCGTTGTTGAACGCGACATCCAGGCGGCCCCAGGTGGACACGACGTGGTCGAGGACGGCGACGACCTGTGAGGCGTCCGAGACGTCGAGGTCGACGGCGGTCGCGGTCCCTCCCGCCGCAGTGATCAACGACGCGGTCTCGTCGTGGCCCGCGCCCGGCAGGTCGGCGACCGCGACCCGGGCGCCTTCGGCGGCGTAAGCGAGGGCGGTGGCGCGGCCGATGCCGCCGGCGGCGCCGGTGACGAAGGCGACTTTGCCGGTGAAGCGGGGGGTCGTGATGCTCATGGAGTGCTCCTTGGTGACAGGCCCCTGTGTGACACGGGGCGTGAGGTGAATCAGGGGGAGGGAGGGGATCAGAGTCGCGCGGGGAACGCGTTCCGGCGGCCGACGATCGTGAGGCCGAAGGCGATGACGCCGAAGGCGATGACGCCGAAGACGATGAGGACGACGGGGAGGACCATGCCGTCGGTGCGGGTGAGAAGGCCGGCGCCGACGATGCCGGCGGCGAAGATGGCGACGTTGAACGCGACGGGCAGGAACGAGTTCGCCACGTCGGAGTTCTCGCCGCCCGCGGTGGTAAGGGCGGCCTGCAGCTGAGCCGCGGCACCGCCGAAGGTGAGCCCCCAGAAGACGGCTGCGATGAGCACGGCGGGTGCCGAGGCGTGCCCAACGAGGAGGACCACACCGACACCGACGAACAGGGCCAGGCTGCCGTGCAGCAAGGGCCTGGGGTGCCGGTCGAGCAGGGCGCCCGTGACGATGATGCCGCCGATCGAGGCGACACCGTAGACGAGCAGGGTGAGATCGACGCCGAGACCGGAACCACCGGCGCGAAGGTAAGGGGCCACGTAGGTGTACAGGGTGTTGTGGGCGATCATCCACGTCGCGATGACCGCGAGGATCAGGGCGATCCCGGGGATGCGGACGACGCGGACGAGGGGGAGGCGTGTCGCCGCCGGAGCCGGGGCGGCGTCGGAGACGACGGTGATCACGAGCACCAGGACGGCGACGCCGAGGAGGCTGAGGCCGCCGAACGACCACCGCCAGTCGAAGGTCGTGCCGATCCACGACCCGAGCGGGGTGCCGAATGCGAAGCCGACGGGTGCGCCGGCCGAGACGATGGCGAGTGAGCGGCCGGCTTGGTTCGCCGGGCTGATCCGTCGGCCGTAGGCGGCGAGCATGCCCCAGATCGTCCCGGAGAACGCGCCGGCGACGAAGCGGGCGACGAGGGCGACTGCCACGGTGGGGGCGAGGGCCGCGACGGCGTTGGCCAGGATCAGGCCGACGAGGGCGATCGCGAGCAGGGGCCGACGGCGCATGCCGCGGGTGAGCGAGATCGCGGGCACGGTGGCTACGACGGTGCCGAGGGCGTAGGCGCTGATCAGCAGCCCCACGGTGCCCTCGCCGGTGTCGAGCCCGGCGGCGATCTGTGGCAACAGCCCCGCGGGCATGGTCTTTATGGCGACGAGGATGAACCCGGTCGTCGCGAGGACGACGAGGGAGAACAGTGGGAGACGACCGACCTGCTCGCCAGGGCCCGCAGCGGGCGGCTGAACGGTCGGTACGGACGCGGTCGGCGTGGTCATCGTGATCCTTCCGGGCGCGGCGAGGCACGGCCGTGGGTCGAGGGGGTGAAGGAGGCGCACGGTCCAAGGGCGGGACGGTGCGGGATGCTCCGGGTCAGGTCAGGTCAGGTCAGCTCAGGTCAGGTCGCGGGCTCGGCCCGGCGGGCCCGTTCGACGATTCGTTCCGTGGCGGCCCAGGACGCAAGCAGCCGGAGTCCCTCGTCGGAACCGCTGCCGGGAGCGGCGGTGTAGACGGTCATCGAGTGGCCGGGGGAGTCCTGGAGGTCCATGGCGTTGAAGTCGAGCTCGAGCAGCCCGACCACCGGGTGCCGGAACTGCTTCGCGCCGGTGTAGTGACGCCGCACGTCGTGCGCGGCCCACCGGACGCGGAACTCATCACTCCTGATCGACAGCTCGCCGACCAGGGCGGCGATCCCCGCGTCGTGGGGGTCACGACCGGCGTCGCGTCGGAGGATGGCGACGTTGACGTTCGCAGCGCGCTCCCAGTCGGGGTAGAAGTCGTGCGCCCGCGGGTCGAGGAAGATGAACCGTGAGTGGTTCGCGGGGCGGAGCGAGCCGCGGTACATCTCGGAGTAGAGGGCGAAGCCGAGGTCGTTCGCGGCCACGAGGTCCATCCGGGTGTTGGTGATCATGGCCACCGCCCCGGTCATCGCGTCGAGCATGTGCTGGAGCGGGGAGTCGGTGATCTTCTGCTCGGCACTGGCCGATGGCCGACGACGGACGGGGGCAGCGGCGCGAGCGAGGTCGTAGAGGTGGTCTCGCTCGGCCTGGTCCATCTCGAGCGCGCGGGCGATGCTGTCGAGCACACTGTCGGAGACGCCGGCGAGGCTTCCCCGCTCCACCCGCGTGTAGTAGTCGACGCTGACGCCGGCGAGCCGGGCGAGCTCGTCACGGCGCAGCCCCGGCACCCTGCGACGACCGCCCGCGGTGACGACGCCGGTCATGTCCGGGGTCAATCCTGCACGGCGTGACGAGAGGAACTCGCGTACCTCGGCTCGGTTGTCCATGCCGTCACGCTACGACGGCCGTCGACGGCCAGCCAGGCCCTGCTAGGGCACGCCTAGGCGCTGCGGGCGGACCCTCGAGGGGGGCTCTCAGCGGGCCTGTCTAGCTGGGTGATGAACGCTTACGGTCTTCCACGAGAGGCCCCGGCGGCACAGAAGAGGTCTCCGGCTAGCCATCCCGAGGTCGCGTGCGCGCCTCACCCACCACAGAACCCGAGAAGGAGCGACATGAAGGCCACCCTCATGTACAAGTCCGGCGACGTCCGCGTCGTCGAGGTCCCCGAGCCCGTCATCCAGGAGCCCCACGAGGCACTCGTCCGGGTGACCCACGCCTGTGTCTGCGGCTCGGACCTGCACCCGTACCACGACCTCAAGGACACCCCCGAGGGGCGCCGCATGGGACACGAGGCCATCGGCGTCGTCGAGCAGATCGGCGACGACGTGACGACTCTCGCGGTCGGCGACACCGTCATCGTGCCCTTCGCGTGGTCCGACGGCACCTGTGCCTTCTGCCGGGACGGCATCACCACCTCGTGCGTCCACGGTGGCTTCTTCGACGGTGCCGCCTCGGCCACGCAGGCCGAGAAGCTCATCGTCCCCCAGGCCGACGGCACCGCTGTCACGATCCCCGCGGGCACGGACGAGTCGTTCATGCCCTCGATGCTCACCCTCTCCGACGTGTACCTGACCGGCTACCACGCCGCGATCCGCGGCGACGTCGGGCCCGGCAAGACCGTCACCGTCATCGGCGACGGTGCAGTCGGTCTCTCCGCTGTGCTGGCGGCGAAGCAGCTCGGTGCCGAGACGATCATCCTCATGGGCCGCCACACCGCCCGTACCGACCTCGGCCGCGAGTTCGGCGCCACCCACGTCGTCGCCGAGCGCGGCGACGACGGCGTCGCGAAGGTCATGGAGATCACCGGTGGCGAGGGGTCGCACGTCGTCCTTGAGGCCGTCGGCCACAGGCCCGCCTACGACCAGGCCGTCGGGATCGTCCGCGCCGGCGGCACCATCAGCCGCGTCGGCGTCCCCCAGTACGAGGAGGCGGCGGTCGGCATGGCCTCGCTGTTCGGCAAGAACGTCACCCTCACCGGCGGCCCTGCCACCGTGCGCGCCTACCTCGAGGCCGCGATCCCGCAGGTCCTCGACGGCACCATCGACCCGGGCCGTGTCTTCGACCGCGAGATGCCCCTCGACGACATCGCCGAGGCCTACCGCCTCATGGACGGCCGCCAGGCCCTCAAAGTCCTGATCCGCCCGTAGCCGACACGACGGGAACGTTCTCCATGGCCCTGCGCATCGCTCCACGTTGGCCGTCCGGCCGTCCCACTGCCTCACGGCGCGCGTCGACACTGCTCCTCCTCGCCGTCGGCGTCGGTGTCACCACCCTCGCCGCGTGCTCGACGTCGGCCGGCGACCCGGCCGACAGTGCCGATCCGTCCATCCCGTCGTCGTCGCCCGCCAGCGACAGCAGCCCGACATCGCGCCCCGAGAGCACCCCTTCGGAGACTCCCGTCCCCCGTGACGACGCGATCGTCGGGACGGTGGTCCGGTTCAGCGGAGGCGGGCGGACCGTCGACGTCACACTCGAGGAGGACAACCCGACCACACGCGACCTCCTCAGCCGCCTCCCCACCACCATCCGCTTCGAGGAGTTCGCCGGCCGGGAGAAGATCGGCTACCCCTCACCCGGGCTCACCGTCGAGGGCTCACCCGGCTCCGACCCTGAAGACGGCGACCTCATCTACTTCAGCCCCTGGGGCAACCTCGGGTTCTACTACGACGCGACCGGGATCGAGTACTCCGACGACACCATCCACCTCGGCAGCTACGACGCGACCCGCGACGAACTCGCGGACTTCGACGACACGGACGTGACCCTTGAGGTCCTGCCGTGATCATCACCGACACCTCGAGAGGTAGACCATGACGACTCGCACACTGGGCGCCGACGGCCCCGCCGTCTCGCCCATCGGCTTCGGCTGCATGACCATGACCGGCGGCTACGGCGTCGCACCCGATCGACACGACATGGTGCAGTTGCTGCGCCGTGCCGTCGACCAGGGTGTGACCCTGTTCGACACCGCAGAGGTCTACGGACCGCACGCCAATGAAGAACTCCTCGGCGAAGCTCTCGCCGACCGGCCCGACGACGTCCTGATCGCGACGAAGTTCGCAACGGCCATCGACCCCGTGACGCGGAAGCCGCGGGGACGGCTGCTGCGACCGGAGGAGGTCGCCGAGGCAGCCGAGGGCTCACTCCGCCGTCTCGGGGTCGACAGGCTCGACGTGTACTACCAGCACCGCATCAACCCCGACATCCCGATCGAGGACTACGCCGGTGCGGTCAACGAGCTCGTCGCCGCCGGCAAGGTGCACCGGTACGGCCTCTCGGAGGCGTCGGAGAGCACCATCCGTCGAGCCCACGCCGTGCTGCCCCTGACCGCGGTGCAGAGCGAGTACTCGCTCTGGTGGCGCCGACCCGACGAGGGCGTGCTGGAGGCGTGCCGCGAACTCGGCATCGGGTTCGTGCCGTTCAGCCCGTTGGGAAAGGGATTCCTGACCGGCACCATCACGGCGTCGACCTCGTTCGGTGAAGGCGACCTCCGGGCCAGCATCCCGCGCTTCGGTCCTGACGTCATCGAGCACAACCTGAGACTCGTCGACGTCGTGCAGGCAATCGCCGAGGAGCAGGGAGCAACGCCCGGACAGGTCGCCCTGGCCTGGCTACTGGCCCGCGAACCGTTCATCGTCCCCATCCCCGGCACCACGAAGGCCCACCGGCTCGACGAGAACCTGGGGGCCCTCGACGTGACCCTCACCGACTCCCAAATGGAACGACTGACCGCGCTTTCCGACAATGCAGCCGTGGTCGGCGCCCGGTACCCCGACTTCCTCGAAGCCCAGACCGACATCTGACCGAAAGGCACGACATGCGCACCACGAACCACCGGACCACGAGCATCGCCCTGACCCTCATCATCGCAGCGGGCGCGACCGGCTGTGCCTCCACCACGGCGACCGACACCCCTGGAGAGTCGCCGGCAGCATCATCTGGCGGTCCCACGAGCAGGCTGACCGGCCAGTGGGAGATGACCTCGCTCGAGGTCGGCACGGACGGCGACCTGTCAGTCGTCCCGTACTCCGGCCAGGTCGTCTTCACGGCCGCCGGCACGATGGCCGTCGAGGCTGCCAACCCCGACACGGCGGCCCCTGACGGGCCGTACACCGTCGACGGGTACGAGGCTTTCTACGGCGAGGTGACCCCCGTTGACGACGACTCGTTCACCGTCGAGATCGAGTCCGCCCTCGCGCGGGACCTCGTCGGCCAGAGTCTCGCGCGGGACTTCGAAGTCACAGGCGACACGCTCGTCCTGACCCCGACCGACCCCACCGAGGGCTTCCGAGCCACGTACGCACGCCAGGACTGACGCGGCGGCCAGGGGGATCACGGCCGGACAGCGGCGCAGTCCCGGAGGGGTGGTCTACGGGACCACTGTTCAACACGGCCTTTCCCGTTCTCCAGGCGACGGTTCTACTGGAAACTGACGAAGAAAGGAACACCATGACCACCGAGACCATCACCCTGAACAACGGCGTCGAGATCCCTTCGCTGGGACTCGGCGTCCTCGCGAGCGAGGGAGACGAGGCCCGCGACGCCGTCGCGACGGCGCTCCGCACCGGGTACCGCCTGGTCGACACCGCGGCGGCCTACGGGAACGAGCGACAGGTCGGTGCCGGCCTGCGCGAGTCGGGAGTCGACCGCGACGACGTCTTCCTCACCACCAAGCTGTGGATGACCGACTACGGTTACGACGAGACGCTCCGGGCCTTCGACACCAGCACCGCCAAGCTCGGCGTCGACCACGTCGACCTCTACCTCCTGCACTGGCCGTGGCCGGCGAGCTGGGACAAGACGGTCGCCTCCTACCGGGCGGCGGAGCACCTCCTCAAGGAAGGACGTGTGAGTGCCGTCGGAGTGGCCAACTTCAAGCCCGACCACCTCCGGAAGCTCGTGGCCGAGACCGACGTGGTCCCCGCCGTGAACCAAATCGAGCTGCACCCGAACTTCCAGCAGCCCGACCAGGTCGCCCTGCACCGTGAACTCGGCATCGTGACCCAGGCCTGGTCGCCCATCGGGGGCGTCTACGGCTGGGCCGGCGAGAACGGCGCGGTCCCGCCGCTGCAGAACGAGAAGGTCCAGGCCATCGCCGACGCGCACGGCAAGACGCCTGCCCAGGTCATCCTCCGCTGGCACCTGCAGGAGGGGCGGAGCGTCATTCCGAAGTCGGTCCGTCCCGAGCGCATCGCCGAGAACGCCGACGTCTTCGACTTCGCTCTGAGCCCGGAGCAGATGCAGGACATCACCGCTCTCGACACTGGTCGTCGAGGCGCCATCGACCCGGACGACGCCACCCCCGAGGTCATCGACCTCACCATCGACGCGGCCTGACATGTCGACGCAGGACGAGATCAGCAGCTTCCTGACCTCCCGGCGGGCCCGCCTCACGCCCGCCCAGGCGGGCGTGCCAGTGTTCTCGGGCACGCGCCGGGTCCCGGGACTTCGCCGGGAGGAGGTCGCCCAGCTGGCCGGAGTCAGTACCGACTACTACTCCAAGCTCGAACGCGGCACCTCCCGTGGCGCCTCCCGCGAGGTGCTCGAGGCGATCGCCCGTGCGCTGCAGCTGGACGACACCGAGACCCAGCACCTCCTCGATCTCGTCCAGCAGACCGCGGTACCGGTCCGCCGTCGTCCCCGGCCTCGCACGGGGGTGACTGTCGCTCCAGGGACGCAGATGGTGCTCGACGCCCTGACCGTTCCGGCCATCATCCAGAACCCGCGCCTCGACATCGTCGCAGCGAACACCCTCGGGGCAGCGCTTTACGACCTGCCCCGCCCGGTCGCCGGCGGCGAGCTCTTCAACGGGGCGCGCTTCCAGTTCCTCGACAAGCGAGCGGAGAACTTCTACGTCGACGCCGACCTCGCCAAGCGCAACGTCGTGGCGCTCCTCCACCAGGCCGCGGGTCGAGACCCCTACGACGAGGATCTCATCCGCCTCGTCGGCCAGCTCTCGACCCAGAGCCCGGAGTTCCGCGCCCTGTGGGCCTCCCACGACGTCATCCGCTTCCAACGCGGCGCCAAGCGCTACCGACACCCCCAGGTCGGTGATCTCGAATTCGGCTACGAGTCGTTCGACCTCACCACCGACCCAGGACTCACCATGCTCGTCTACACGATCGAGCCGCACTCGGCGACAGCGGAGCGCATCGCGCTCCTGGCGTCCTGGGTGCACTCTCCCGATGCCGGAGCGGAGACTCCGGCCCCCACGCGTCCCCACGCGTGACGATTACCGATCACGACACGGAGGAACACATGACCGATTTCCTGACCCTGAACAACGACGTCCGCATCCCGACCCTCGGGCTCGGCGTCTTCCAGAGCCCGCCCGACGAGACCACCGCGGCCGTCGAGGCGGCACTCGGCGCCGGGTACCGGCACATCGACACCGCCGCCGGCTACGGCAACGAACGCGAGGTCGGCGAGGGCATCCGCCGGTCCGGTCTCGACCGCAGTGACGTGTTCATCGAGACCAAGGTCTGGGTGAGCGACTACGGGCACGACGAGACCCTGCACGCCTTCGAGAAGAGCGCCACCAAGCTCGGCGTCGACCAGATCGACCTGCTGATCCTGCACCAGCCCATGCCCCAGCACTTCGAGCGAACCATTGCCGCCTACCAGGCTCTCGAGGCGCTGCTGGCCGACGGCCGGGTGCGAGCCATCGGCGTGAGCAACTTCATGCCCCACCACCTGGAGGCCCTCCGCGCCGAGACCGATGTCGTCCCCGCCGTCAACCAGGTCGAGCTGCACCCCTACTTCACGCAGTCAGAGGTCCAGCGGGCAGACGCCGCACTCGGCACGCTGACCCAGGCCTGGTCGCCCATCGGCGGCATCACGTTCTACCCGGGATGGGGAGAAGGGCGCAAGAGCGTCCTCGACGACGACACCATCGGCCGCATCGCGGTAGCGCACGACAAGTCGCCCGCCCAGGTGATGCTGCGCTGGCACCTCCAGCAGGGCCGGTCGGTGATCCCCAAGTCGACGAATCCTGACCGCATCCGCCAGAACATCGACGTCTTCGACTTCGACCTCACCGAGGGAGAACTCGTCGACATCGACGCGCTCGACCGCGGAGTGCGCGGCGGCCCCGACCCCGACGAGGTCGACCCCTCCACCTGGGACCTGGAGATCTCCGAGGCCTGACCTGACCTCGACCACGAGACGACCCGAGCGACAAGGAGACACCCCATGACCGACCAGCCACGCCAGGTAGGAGGAGGACGGAACCTCTTCGGCGACTTCGCCCCGAAGCTCGCCGAGCTCACCGACGACGTCCTCTTCGCCGACGTCTGGAACCGGCCCGAACTCTCGGCCCGCGACCGCAGCCTGATCACCGTTGCCGTCCTCACCGCAGGCGGCAACACCGAGCAGCTGAAGTTCCACCTCGGGCGGGCCGTCGAGAACGGCGTCACCCAGGAGGAGCTGATCGAGGCCATCACCCACGTCACCCTCTACGCCGGCTGGCCGAACGGCATGGCCGCGATGGGTGTCGCCAAGGGCCTATTCACCACCGCCGAGAAGTAAGGACGGACCATGAACATCGAACCCGCCACCCCGACCAGCAGGAACCCGCCCGAGCAGTTCGCTGGCGACGTCTGGCTCGACCCCATCGCCGTTCCGCACGAGGACGGTCAGCACATGACCGTCGCGACCGTGCGCTTCGCGCCCGGTGCCCGCACCGCCTGGCACTCGCACGAGAAGGGCCAGTACCTGCGCGTCACCGCCGGCGTCGGCCGCTTCGGCACCCGAGACGGCCACATCATCGACGTGCACCCCGGCCAGACGATCTACACCCCGCCCGGCGAGGAGCACTTCCACGCCGCCGCCCCCGGCGTCTTCATGGAGCACATAGCCATGCTCGAGAGCGGCGACGACCCCGCCGCCACGACCACGTGGCTCGAGCACATCACCGACGAGGACTTCACCGGACGTTGAGGTTTCTCGGTGATGCTCCCTAAACGCCCCATCACGGAGGGAACTCTCCTCGATTGAGCGCCCTGCGGTGCCCGATAGGGGATCGTCTACCGCCCGTCCGTTTGAAAAGCCAATGGTCTGAACTTCGTCGACACTCAGGCCTCGCCGCCGTATGAGGAGTTCAGCGGTGCCTTCCACGGGCTGCTGTTTCGAGATGATGGACCGCGTCGGTGTGGCTCTCCCGACCATCACCCTGTGTCCTGAGGTCGCCAGAGAAGGTACGAGAAAGTATGTCTACATCCCGTTCTATTGCTGTCATCGGGGGCATTTTGCTGGCGCTGTCGGGCGTCCTCGCGGGCGGCTTCGTCTTGACGACGCTGCTGTCCGAACCGGACACCGGAGCAAACATCGGCGGAGGGCTGATGATGCTGGCCGCGGCCCCTCTTGCCATCGCTGGAGTAGTCGTCTTGGTCGTGAGCGCCTTGCTCAGCTACTTGGCTCGCCGGAAGGCCATCCGTACCCCCTAAGCATTTCGGGTTCGCGCCTAGCTTGCTTCGCCTCGACAGCGACATCTTCTGGGTATCCCTCCGCGCTCCTGGTGCAGCGATCGGACGTTGCCCGATAGACGATCGGCTATGGGACGGCACCGCGAGCAGTATGGGGTGGTGAGGGTGATGATGATCGCTGGCCAGAGCTTGGCGGTATCGGCGGAACAGGAAGCCAAGTGGCCATTTTTAGTGGCTGAGGCGGTTCGCGCGGTCGAGGATGGTGAGCGGCAGGTTCCGACCGTCTGGTTCCGCACGGACGCAGGTGTCAGCGGGTCGCTGCCCGTCTCCGATCTTTTCCCCGTCAAATTTGTCGACGACGAGACGCCTCCGAACTATCTGGGCTTCGTAACACTCCTTGGTCGAGCCGCAGAGCCACGAGACGCGCTTAGCGCCCGATAGGGGATCCTGACGCGGGCGTTCG
>NZ_MJGS01000003.1:0-154180 GCF_001864945.1 Frigoribacterium sp. MCBA15_019
GCAGGAGGCGCGGGCCGGGCAGGGTGCGTGGGGTGCGGACGGTGCGTGCGCAGGAGGCGCGGGTCGGGCTGGGTGCGCGGCGTGCGGACGGTGCGTGCGCAGGAGGCGCGGGCCGGGCTGGGTGCGCGGGGTGCGGACGGCAGGCGGTCGGCTTGCATCCCGCCACGAGGTAAACACGCCGCCACGCGATCTCGTGGCGGCGTGTGTACCTCGTGGCGGGGTGGGGCGGGCCACGACGCCAGGAAGTGGTCACCGCGCCAGGACTAGTCCTGGCGCGGTGACCACCTCCTGGCGTCGTACGCGGGCGGCGCGGCTGCCGGCCCGCCGCCTACCGCCAGCGGCGCAGCGCGACGCGCTGCACCACGTTCAGCACGGTGTCGCTCAGCGTCCCGAGCAGCGCCAGCAGCACGATGGCGAGGAAGATCCGGTCGACGCGTCCGTTCGACTGCGACTCGGTCAGCAGGAAGCCGAGGCCCATCGACGACGCGATCAGCTCGGCCGCGACCAAGAACAGCCACGCCTGCGCCAGCGCCAGCCGCAGCCCGGACACGAGCGACGGCAGCACGGCCGGCAGCTGCACCCGGGTGAAGAGCGACACCCGCCGCAGGCCGTAGGCGCGTCCGGCCTCGACGAGCTGCGGGTCGACGTGCCGCAGCGACCCCGCGACCGTGGTGAACACCGGGAAGGCCGCACCGATCGCGATCAACGTCACCTTGCTGTCCTCGCCGATGCCGAGGTACAGGATCAGCAACGGCACCCAGGCCAGCGACGGCACCGCACGCACCGCCGCGATCGACGGTGCGAGCAACGCCTCGCCCACCCGCGACAACCCGACGACGGCGCCGACGACCAGCCCGATCACCGATCCGACCACGAACCCGATCAGCACCCGCTGCACCGAGATGGCGACGTAGAGGCCGAGCTGACCCGTGGCGGCGAGGTCGACTCCTGCCCGCACCACGTCCGCGGGGGACGGCAGGCGGTACGAGGGCACTCCGCCGACGGTGGTGGCGAGCACCCAAGCGGCGAGCACGGCGGCCGGCACGAGCACCCCGAGCAGTGCCAGGCGGCGGGGAGGGGTCGCGCCCGGGGTGCCCGGGCGTCGCGGGGCGAGCGACCCGGACGAGGAGGCGCGGCGTCCGTTCTCGGCGACCCGCGCCTCCTGCGGTCCGGTCGAGGAGGTGCGGTGCGCGTCGGACGCGACCCGCGCCTCCTCGAGGGGGGTGCCGGTCACGGCGTCCGTGACGTCGCCGCGCCGGGCTCCGTCGACGACGGTGCCCGAGCCACGCGTCGCCTCGGAGCGGACGACCTGGCGGGCGTCCGCCTCCCGGCCGCTGAGGTTGTCGCTCACGAGGTGGACGCGGCCTTGGCGTAGCTGTCGTCGAAGAGCGAGTCGAGGGCGGCGTCGACGTCGTCCTGCGAGGGGACGTCTCCGGACTCGACGAGGATCGGGCCGACATTCTCGAGGACGGCCTGCTGGTCGGCTCCGGGCGCGGGGTCGATGTCGAGGTGGGTGCGGTCGATCACCGTGGTGGCGACGGCAGGGTCGATCGCGGCGGCCTTCGCCAGGATGGCGGCGGTCTCGTCCGGGTTCTCGAGCGCCCAGGCGCGGGCCTTCTCGTACGAGTCGACGACGACCTGCGCGACGTCGGGCGACGCCTCGAGGAACGACTCGGTGGCGTTGAGGAACCCGTAGCTGAGGAAGTCCACGTTGCGGTAGAGCAGCTTGGTGCCCGACTCGGCCTCGCTCGCGGCCATGATCGGGTCGAGCCCGGACCAGGCGTCGACGCTGCCGTTCTCGAGGGCGGCGCGTCCGTCGGCGTGCTGCAGGTTCTGGATCGTCACGTCCGAGGCGCTGAGCCCGGCCTGGTCGAGTGCCTGCAGCAGGAAGAAGTACGGGTCGGTGCCGCTGGTCGCGGCGATCGTCTTGCCCCGGAGGCCTTCGACGTCGGTGATGGTCGAGTCGCCGGGGATGACGAGGGCCGACCACTCGGGCTGCGAGTACACGTCGATCGTCTTGATGGGGGAGCCGTTCGAGCGGGCGAGCAGCGCGGCCGAGCCGGCCGTCGAGCCGACGTCGACCGCTCCGGCGCGCAGCAGCTCGTTGGCCTTGTTCGAGCCGGCCGACTGGGTCCAGTTGACGGTGACGCCGTCGCCGAGGGCGTCCTCGAGGTAGCCCTGGTCCTTCACGACGAGGCTGAGCGGGTTGTAGGTCGCGAAGTCGATGTCGAGGGTGTCGGTCGACCACTCGCCGTCGCTCGCGCCGGTGCCTGCCGCGTCGGCCGAGCCGGTGCCCGCGTCCTCACCCGCGACGCAGCCGGTGAGGAGGAGGGCGCTCGCCGCGGCGAGGGCGAGACCGCCGGCCCAGGAGGCGCGGGTGCGGGTGGTGGGGGAGGTGCGGAAGGTCATCGGTTCGTCTCCGTGCTGTCGGGGGCGGTGCGGTGGTCGGGTGCGGTCTTGGTGCCGGTGTGGTCGACGGTCTCGGTCGTAGCGCGTGCGGTCAGCGTGTTGGTGATCGAGTTGCCGGCGTGGACGCGGTGGACGCCGAGGTCGGCGAGCAGCTGGAGGCGCAGCTCGGCCAGGGCGGGGTCGTCGCGGTCGCGGGGTCGGTCGCCGGGCACGGTGACGATGCGCTGGATGCTGGGAGCGCCTCCTGCGGTGTCGGCGTGCGCCGCGCCTCCTGCGGTGGGGTCGGCCGCGCCCGTGGCGCCGGCGGGCGGTTGCTGCGAGAGGTCGGCGAGGACGACGATGCGGTCGGCGAGGTAGAGGGCTTCGTCGACGTCGTGGGTGACGAGGAGGACGGTGGTGGGTTCGGCCCGGTGGACGTCGAGCAGCAGGTCGTGCATGCGGAGGCGGGTGAGGGCGTCGAGGGCTCCGAACGGTTCGTCGAGCAGCAGCACCTTGGGGGCCCGGGCGAGGGCGCGGGCGAGGGAGGTGCGTTGAGCCATGCCTCCGGACACCTGGCGGGGGCGGAGGCCGGCCGAGCTGCCGAGTCCGACGAGGTCGAGCAGTTCGGTGATGCGGGCCCGGCCGGCGGCCTTGTCGGGTTTGCTGCCTCGCTCACCCTTCGGCAGGCCGAGTTCGACGTTCTGGCGGAGGGTGCGCCAGGGCAGGAGGCGCGGCTCCTGGAACGCGATGGCGCAGCGTTGGTCGGTGGGCCGGGTGGGGGAGTCGTCGATGTCGACGGTGCCGGAGTCGGGCTGATCGAGGCCGCCCACCTGGCGCAGCAGCGTCGACTTGCCGCAGCCGGAGGGGCCGACGATGGCGATGATCTCGCCGGCCGTCACGTCCAGGTCGAGGGCGTGGAGGACGGGGCGCTCGCCGAAGCGCCTCCCGACGCCGCGCAGACGGATCGGCAGGGCCGAGGAGGCGCGGATCGTCGAGGTGGGCATGTCACGACGGTAGGTGGGCGGGGTGCCTGCCGTCCCGTGCGCTGTAACGGGGCGAAACACTCCGTTCGGACCGCCCTGCCCTGGCTCGGTCTCAGGCACCCCCATTCATCGGCTATAGTTGTGGGGTTGCCTCGGTCGGGGCAACACCAAGACCCGGGTTGCAATTCGAACCCGGATCTCGGGCTGTGGCGCAGCTTGGTAGCGCACTTGACTGGGGGTCAAGGGGTCGCAGGTTCAAATCCTGTCAGCCCGACCAAAAGAGGTGCAGGGCCCATGGCTAACTTCCGGTTTCTATTTGGGCTGGCCGGAAACTGCGTGATTGTGTCGCTTGGCGGCGGAAATTTTTACTCCCTGCCTCAGTCTTAGGCTTGGGCGGGTGCACCACGTGTATGGACTCACGTCCCGTCCTCCTATGGCCGGACTGATCCGCATATGCCGAAACGACGCTGGGCTCCAATTCGGGCTAGTAATCTGTAGAGCTGCATGAATGACGCGAATTTACCCCTCGTGCCCAGACTGCTCAGCTCGGTACCCGATACCTACGCTTCTTGAGCCTTTATTGCGGCGTCGAGGCCAGGTCTCCCAGTTGATGACTGGTTATGCGACTTCACATCGTGTCGCAGCGGGTACTTCTTAATATCAGCGCGCGGCGGACTTACCCAGTCGAGAGCCCACGAGCAAATATGCGACTCTAAGTCGCACTGGTTTTGAATCCCGCGCGATCGAGTCCCAGCTCGTCATTGCACTCCGAAGGGCAGCAGTTCTTCTGGATCTCGCGTCGTGGACGCCATGGGGGGCTCCTGGCGCCCCATTTTATAGATCGCGGCGCTGAGCGTGGCTTGCGCTAAACCCGGAGGGGACAGCCCGGTCGAACTCGGGTTTGGGCCTACCTCGAAGTGACGGTTCAGGTGGCTAGGCTTTCCGATCATGAGCCGTGTCCCGCTAAGACCCTCCGACAAGCCAGGTAAATCCCGATCTATTAAGGTCTTAGACCTGTTCGCTGGTGCTGGGGGACTTAGTGCCGGTTTGCGGAACGCGTCAGCTCGGTATGAGACGGTCAGAGCCGTGGAGCTCGACCCTGCCGCAGCCGCTTCTTATGAGGCCAACCACGGTGAAGGGCTCGTCTACCAGGGCGCAATTCAGTCTTGGTTGGAAGAAGAACTCGTCCCGGAAGTTGACCTGGTGGTCGGCGGACCGCCTTGCCAAGGCTTTTCAACCCTCGGCAAGCAAGACGTCGAGGACGAACGCAACGACCTGTGGAGGCACTATGCCGAAACGGTCCGACGCGCCAATCCGCGATACTTTATAGTCGAAAACGTTGCTGCATTCGCCAAATCGTCTCAATTCACGGACTTTATTCATGAAACCGGACCAAACGGGGTGCTCAGTGAGTACAAATTCAAGTATCAGGTACTTAATGCGGCTGAATATGGTTCACCGCAGTCTCGCAAACGTACGGTGATACTCGGCTGGCGACGAGATCAGGTCGAGCCAAACTTCCCAATACCCTCACACGGTGCCAAAGCCGGAGCAGATCTTGTGACGGTGCGGCAAACCTTCAGGGATCACGGTGTTACCCCCAACCCCTCGCTTACGGACCTCCCCGCGCCAGGTCACCGAATGCGCCAGCGTTCCTCGATTCAAGGCCCTTTCGCATTACGAGACCTCCACTTGACTCGCAACTATTCTCAGCTTTCCCTGGATCGGTTCGAATGTATTCCCGTCGGAGGGAACCGATTTGATATTAAGGAGGACCTGCTGCCCCCGTGTTGGCGAAAACATACGTCTGGCTCGGGAGATGTGATGGGAAGGCTCCACTTGGATAAGCCAGCCGTCACCATTCGAACCGAATTTTTCAAACCCGAGAAGGGCCGCTACCTCCATCCGACGGAGAACAGGGCAATCACGCATCTCGAAGCAGGTCTTCTGCAGGGGTTCCCATCGTCGTATATGTTCTTCGGCAGTAAGACTTCGATCGCAAGGCAAATCGGCAATGCTGTGCCTTTGCAGCTGGGACGGGCGCTAGCCGTCGAAATGCTGCATCACCTTTAGCAAGTCGCCTGACAGAGAGAAAATAAGTTCAATGGGGAAATTTCGAACCAGCGCCAGGTCAGTCGACATGCTTGGTCGACAGCAGATTGCCGGTATACCCACGGCAGTCTCCGAGATCTTCAAGAACTCGTACGATGCTTATGCCCATGCAGTTCGAGGAGACGTTTTCTTTGATCAGCGGATTCTGGTCATTCGCGACGATGGCGTGGGAATGACGCCCGAGGATTTCGTATCGCGATGGCTCACGGTCGGCACAGACAGTAAAAGTCCAGGTTCATCCTTGCCTCCGGTTACACGGCCAGCCGGCATGCAGGTGCGCCGTCAGATGGGCGAGAAGGGTATCGGACGTCTGGCCATCGCGAGCACCGGACCGCAACTACTAGTAGCTAGTCGGTCTCTCGGCGCAATTGGGTCGAGCGAGGACTGTATCGTCTTCGCTCTTGTGCAGTGGACAATGTTCGAGATTCCGGGTTTAACTCTAGATGATGTCATCGTTCCAATTCGGCGGGTGGAAGCAGTGGGTGATCTCACTTCAGCTCTGCTGAAAAGCATGACTGATGAAGTTAGAGACGGGATTGAGAAACTTGCAACGCGCATCCCGTCGGCCTACCGCGAACGCATCTACGATGAGCTCGACCATTTGACCTTCGAGCCCCATCACTTCGTGACGATGAACGGACCCAGTTTATCTCGCGGATCAGGAACTGCATTCATAGTCGCCCCGGTTTCTCCCGATGTGGATAGCGTCATGGAACCAACCGAGCGAGACGACGAATTTGCAGTTAGTGAGTTCCAAAGGTTTCTCCTCGGATTTACAAATTCGATAAATATGTCGGCCGAAACCCCAGAGTTTAGTACAGAGTTTATTCGGCACTCCGCTCGTGGTATCGAAGATGTCATCGACCCGGGAACATATTTTTGGGAGGGAGAAGATTTTGACCTCACTGATCACCTAGTTGAGGGGAAGTTCGATGCCGATGGCTCATTCTCAGGCTCGCTGAGTATCTACGGAGCTGAACCAGTCGAGATAAGGGAGCCCTGGAAGGGGTCAAAGGGTCGGCCGACTGCGTGCGGGCCTTTTGGCATCAAGTTCGGTTACGTGCAGGGCCAAGCTTCAGAGTCTCGGCTTCAGCCGAGTGACTTTACCCAGATGACCCGTCGGCTGGAGAAGATCGGTGGACTGTATGTTTACCGCGATGGCATCCGAGTTCTCCCTTACGGCAATTCTGATAAGGACTACCTCGAAATTGAAAAGCGGCGCTCACTAAACGCTGCCACTTACTACTTCTCATACAGACGTATGTTCGGGGCTATTGATCTCAGTAGCGACCAGAATCGACTCCTTCAGGAGAAAGCTGGTAGAGAAGGCTTCCGCGAGAACCAGGCCTACAGAGATTTTCTCAATGTGCTACAAGGTTTTCTCATACAACTTGCAGCAAACAACTTCTCTAGCAAGGCCGCCACGGCCGAGGAGTGGCGCGCAGAACGCCAGAGAATCAAGGAACGATCGCCGGGTGTTCTAGAACGTGAGCGGAAGGAACGTGTAGCTCGGCAGAGGCTTCTCGCTACGGTCGAGGATCGACTTTCGTTCCTGGAACGCGGTCGACTCGAAGAGCAGCTTGAGCGGGTGAGAGATGAGATCAAGTCTTACAGCGTGGGTGCCGGCTCAGGGGCGTCCGACGATATAACTGAACTTGAGAGTCTTGTCCGCGATCAAGTCAAGGAGGTCCGCGATTTTTTGCTCGTCGCGAGGCCGCCCGAACTGGCGGTATCTCGGGATGAAGAAAGAACCTTATCTTCTTATGGTGTCCTGATGCAGGATGCCGCCGAGCGAATTCAGGCGTTCGCGACGGAAGTAGACGCCCTCCTCATGGACACTACTTCGACTCGCTCGAGAGGCAGCGACCGGGAGGAGCTAGCCCAAGGTCGAGTTCGTCGAGTTCAAGCGCTGGGCGAGCAGCTAGACCTCGAGATTCAAACCAGCGTGGAATCCGTCAAGGCCTCGGTCACAGCATTTGTGGACGCCATCTCGTCTGAACTTCGAGAACGCGAGGAACTGATGCGTAGGGATGTAGAACTACTACGTGGCGATTCCCAGTCTTTTTCATTCGCGGACGAGTCGACTGTGAGTGTGGAGCTAGAGGCTATCTACTATCGGCATCGGACTGCTCTCCAAGACCTCGAGTGGAGGGTGCAAGAGGCTCACCGCCAAAGCGACACTGCAATCGAGAACGTGAGCTTGAAAGAGCAGGTCATCGACCTACGTGAGCAGATTGACGCCAACGTTGAGATTCTGCAGCTTGGGCAGGCCGTTCAGGTCGTGAGTCATGAATTCGAGGCGAGTATTCGTTCCGTCCGTCAAGGACTGCAGTCTTTAGCTCCATGGGCTCGAAGCACACCCCGACTGAAACCTGTCGTCCGGGATCTCCGCGCATCGTTCGCTCATCTTGACGGATATCTGCGACTGTTCACTCCTTTGCAGCGCCGGCTATATCGAGAATCTATTGTCTTGACCGGCTCGGAGATACGCGGCTTCCTAAACGGCGTGTTCAATGAACGGCTCGCCCGGGAGGGCGTTCGTATCTCCTTTACTGATAGTTTCGATGCTTGGGCGGTGAGGGGTTTTCCTAGCACCTTTTATCCTGTCTTCGTCAATCTAATTGACAACGCCATTTATTGGGCGTCCACGGGCTCAAACCCCGATGCTCGAATTGTTGTGGATTCGGACGGAAAGAGCGCGAGCGTTTCAGATAATGGGCCGGGCGTTCCAGAACGCGACCGAGAATTCGTGTTTGAACGCGGATTTGGACGACGTCCGGGTGGTCGGGGAATTGGACTTAGTCTTGCCCGAGACTTATTAGCTCGAGATGGGTGGGACCTAGTTCTCGAAAATGATCTCGAAGGCACCACCTTCAGAATCACTGATGCCGGCGGGCTTCCTGATGTCGAGTAGAGGTCCGGCCGTGGGAGCAGCGGCGCAGTTCCTTCAGACAGTGGTGGTCGTTGACGACCGGGCATATGAGAATCTGGAGGGTTCTGTCGTCGAGGCGACTTTGGGGGACGAGGAGCCGGGCGGTCGCGCGCCCACCTTTCCCGGAGGTGACCTCGATGACACGGAGAACGATGACCTTGACGGGGACCTTGTGCTGGATCCGGAGGAGTTTGCGACTAGGACAATAGTCGATGGATTCGCGGACGTAGGGATCTCTTGTTCGGTTCTCGCGCCAAGCCCGGATGATGAGCCTCGCGATAACGACCGGTTGTTGACCTTGGCCTCTAGGAGCGACGTCGTTGTCCTCGATTGGACTATTCGTCCCTCCGTTGCCCGAACAGTAAGCAACCGTGAGAGTCAAGCCACAAATGCGACTAGCCTGAGTCTAATATTAGGAATTTTACAAGCTGATGCTGTGCTGGGCTCGCGTCTTCGACTAATTTGTGTATACACGGGTGAAAGCGACTTCGATAGAATGATGGGGGATGTTTCCGAAGGTATCGAAAAGACGTTCCCAGATGCCGCGATACAGATCAGTAATCGTAGAATTGACTTTGCAAATGCTCGAATAGTCTTTCTAAGCAAAGAGCGCCCGATTGCTATACATGGTCTTGACAGTGTCAATGCACATGACCTGCCAGTTCGCGTTGTCGACGAGTTCACAGACCTGGTGGCGACTGGGTTGCTGCCTGAATTAGCACTGAATTCTCTTTCCGCCGTACGAATGTACGCACACAGGTTGCTTGCTCGCTTTAGCCACGATTTAGATCCTGCGCTACTTTCACACCGCGCCCTGACATCGTCTGCTGATGCGCACCAATTTGCTTTGGCTCTCATCGGTGACGAGCTTGGGGCCCTTGCAGCTTCGGCGGGGGTGGGATCTGCCTTCGACATGGATCGCATCGAGCGGTACCTGGACGACAGAATGCAGGGGCGGTCTAACGCTCGTCAATGGATGGGCCTCGATAAGGGTCGTTTCAAGGAATACAGCATCGAGGACGCTAAAAGCGCACTGCTCAACGGGGTTGGTGTTGACCTGCTAATCGAGGGATCGCGGAACAAGAAGGTTGATAAGAAGGGAAGCTTGACCTCCTTCCTTTTCGACGATAACAAGGTTGATGCTTGGCAAGGTGCTCTGACCGTTGATTATTCCTTTGCCAAATTGTCGTCCATGGCGCGCGATCGCGCATATGAGGGTTCTCATAGCATTGCCCCCCAGCTCCAACTCGGAGCCATTTTGCGAGAGGGCAAATCTTTTGAGGAGGGGGAAAACTTTGTTGGGCCGAAGTATTCGCGGTATTGGATCTGTTTCCAGCCGCTCTGCGATGGAGTTCGTCTTCACGAAGCAACGGCATTTCCGTTTCTGCCGCTATCGAGTCTTAGAAAAAACCAGGTTAAGTTCGATCTCGTTGTCCACCATGAGGGGCATGACATACCGCTAGAAATTAGGCAGTCGAAGCTCGCTGCCATGGATCTCCCAAAGTTCTCGCCAACGAATAGTGGGTCTGTAGTAGCCGCGTGGACAGACCAGGACTGGGTCTTTGTGAGTCAAGATAATCGTCAATTTGCGTGGATGGGCAATGTGCGTTTGGATAAGGCGCATAAGTTGCTACACAGTATTGTGAATACGGCTGGTCGCATAGGTATCGACGAGTACGAATACTATCGTAGACAGATGTCTTAGTTGACGTTCGTGTCTGACACCTTCGAGTCTGATCCTGGCAGCAGGGCCTCTCCGCTTCTTATTACCGTTCCTGGTCGTTGATTTCATGCCTCTGTAGCCGAGGGGATTACGCGCTCGAGGGGCGCCTGTCGCGAGGTTCCCCTCCTGCAAACTCCTGACCGTGGATCGGCGACAGAGACGCCATCGCTGAACGTCATCATTGCGAGAGGCGAATGGTGAAGCTCGCTTGTATCTGGAAATAGGGAGGATGGGAGGGTGTTCGGCCGTATTGCTAACTGCGGCTCGCAAGCGAGGTTTGACGGGCAACATGTCACGCACGGCGCTGTCTTGCCTAGGGCGGGAGGGCATGCGGAGTCGTGTTACTTCGGCTGGGTTGCAGATCGTCCTAAAGTGGGAATCGTGAGCGACACTTACGTATGCTTGATGAGCCTGTAGGCAATGGCCTCCGAGATCGCGGTGTTCTTGATGTCGGCATCATCAATTCCATCTACAGGGGTGGGACCTAGATCGCGGCCAGGTTGTTGACGGTCTCGAATGCGAGCTCGATGACGCCATCTGAGGAGACGAGCACGAGGCCCACCTCGATCACGCGGTGACCGTGCTGCGGCGAGAACAGGGTGGTTTCGAAGTCGATGACGGCAAGGCCCTCGTACGCCATAGGTGCGGCTCAGTCGCTCTTTTGCCAGCGGCGGGCTCGTTCGGCCAGTTTTCTGGTGACGGACACCGACGCCGACTTCGCTCGGTCGAGGGTCTCGTCACCCAACCGCTTGGCCGCATCGACGCCGTCCTCGCCTCGGTCTAGGGCCTTGTCGCGCATCTCGACGACCGCCGTGGCCCAGCGCTTGGCTTCCTGCATGTCGTGCGAGTTCTCGATGCCGAGACCGTCCTGGAAACGGGTGATCTCGGAGCCCACGTTGTTGCTCGACCTCACGATGGCACCCGAGGCGATGGGATGCAGTAGAACCTTCGAAGTGGCGAGGCCCGCTGCGGTCTCGAGACGATCGACGAGGAGCTCGGTTCGTTGTGTGATGACCTCTAGGCGTTTGTTCCGAGCTGCCGTGAGGCCGAGTCGGTGACGATCGAGGTCGTCCGGGGACGCATCGAGGACGCGATCGAGTTCGAGCACGGAGAGGGCATCCTGCAGCTGGAAGCAGCGAGCCAGCACGGCGAACCACTCCTGCGCCTTCGACTCGACTTCTCGGGTGGCGTCCTCGAGATCGGAGATCTTCTTCTTCTCGAGTCCCTCGGCCAGGGCGTCGAGTTGACGGAGGGCGTAGACCTGCGTGCGAGCGATGGTCGTCGAGGTGGTGTGGACCTTCGACCACGTGATCTCGGACACGCGCCCTACCTCGCCGCGAACCGTCATGGCGTCGTCGATCACCAGATCGACGCCGACCATGTCGGCGAGAACCGCATCCTTCTGTGCACGGAGGACGTCATCGACCTTGGCGTCGATCTCTTCGAGATAGTCGCTGATCTCGTCCATCTGCTGCTGCATGGCGATCTGGGACATGAGGCCTGCGGCGCCGGCGAGCATGGCGGGGTTGGTCAAGGTTCCCACCCCACCGCGGCTGAACTCAATGAGGCCCTTGATTTGCCCATTCTCCGTCAGGACGCCCCGGCTCAGGCCTTTGCTGGTGCCCTTCATGACGTCGTACTTGTTCATGGCCGCAGCTGATTCCTTGGTCAACTTTACCCAGCGACCGGAGTTCTCGGCGATCTTCGCGCCGGCGTCGAGGACACCGGATGCGATGAGCGACGGCTTTATTCGACCTAGACCAAGGTCTCGTGACGACAGCCCCTCGGCGGCGAGGAACCGGTCGACGGCCTCCGGCGGTCCGACGATGGCGACGCCGTCTCCGTCGCTGATCAGCTCGATGTCGTCACTCATGGGGATACCTCCGGGGCGGGGACGTTCGCGCCCTCGGGTGGGCGGTCACGGGTCGGGTTTGAGTTGACAATAGTTCACGTGTGGCTTGCGCCAGGACCGGGCGTATTGCCATGGTCTGCCATGATCGGCGGATGACTGAGGCCACTGGTGATGCGAGCAGTGCTGGCTTGCCCGAGACGACAGACGCGATTGCCCTACCCGCCGCCTGGAACCGTTCAGAACTGGAACGACTTGGCTTCAGCGGTTTCGTGCCACTCGTCGGGATGGACCGGTCCCTCCTGCCGCGCCGGCACGGGGTGTACGTCGTGCTCTACGAAAGTGAAGAGCGTCCCGCCTTCCTAGCCTCGAACGTCATCACGAAACGGATGCCGTACGACCCCGTCCATCTCGAGGGGAAGTGGTTGATGGGCGCGTACGTCGTCTACATCGGGAAGGCCGAAGGTCGCGAAGGTCTTCACACCAGGGTCGGTGCCTTCAGCCGCCAAGCCGAGAACCACTCGGGTGGCCGCGCCTTGTGGCAACTCGACATCGCCGGCGACCTGTTGGTGGCGTGGTTGGAGACACCAGGCGAGTCGGCTCTGGCGGTCGAGAAGTCCTACCTGGAGGCTTTCAAGGCTGAGCACGGCAGCTACCCATTCGCCAACAGGCGGGGCTGACCACAGACCCTGAGGATTCAGCGTCACGCAGATGCCCACGTCTCCTGTTGTCAACGTGCGAGTTGTTCGCTGACTTCTTCGAAGGCGCGCTCTTGATGAGCGACGCGACGACGGCGCTCCTCAGGGTCAGGGTGGAAGAGTGCCTGCCTCCCCGGATGGATGGTGGCGTGAATCGAGAAGCGGTCCGCTAGATGGGGTTGGAGGGAGACGGTTCGCCGCCAGGCTTTCTCCGCATCCCGACCTTGGAGAAGGACGACCTCGACCTCCGGCGTGAGTTCAAGAAGTTCGACGAGAACGCCTGCCCCGGCCTTCGACTGCCGAGCACTGGGCGCCGCGTCGATGTACCAGGGGTAGGCATTCCGCGGCAGGACGGTCCTGACCGGAATGCCGTAGCGATCGAAGAGGTGAGCCATTCGCTCGGCAGTCGGGTCGTCGTTCTCGACACTGATGAAGCCCGAGCCGACCCCGAGCTGAGTGGCCGGGCCCGGATCGCGCAAGATGCTGATCACCCGAGCGTCGATGCCGCCGTGGTGAGGCGGGACGTAGGGCACCCAGCCACGTCCGTCGCGATCCCGGATGCTGTCCACGAAGGCGTTGATCGGGGCGATGTGGGGCGCCGTGAAGGCCCGTGCGGTCTGGTCAGCGTGGAACGCAGGATCGGCCATCTGTCGGGACATGTCGCGAACCTAGCAAGGCGACGTGCGTCACCGCGATGACCCGCGCCTCCTCGGGGTGGCTGCCTCTTCTGAAGTGACGGCAGCGAGGCTCAGGCCCGAGGCCGGTACGTCGTCGCGACGGCGCCGGAGGCGAGGGCGTGGCGGGCGGTCGGGGTGAGGCCGAGGGGACGAGGGAGGCCAGCGAGCAGGTAGGGGCCGTGGCCGGCGACCCAGGGGTGGACGGTGAACTCGTACTCGTCGACCAGGCCCCAGCCGACGACGTCGGTGGCGAAGGCGGAACCTCCGAGGCGGAGCGGGCCGCCGGGACGGCTCTTCAGCTCGAGCACCGCCTCACGCACGTCGCCGCCGAGCAGCCCGGCGTTCCAGTCGACGCCCTCGAGCGTCGCCAATGCCACGTACTTCGGGATCTCGTGGATGGTCCGGGCGAAGTGCTGCATCCAGTCGGGGAACGCGTCGGAGGCGGGCGGACGCCAGGACTGCTCCATCAGCTCGTAGGTGACCCGACCCAGCAGCAGACCGTCGGCCTGCGCGAGAGCCTCGGCGGCGAGCTGGTGGACCTCGGCATCCGGCCGGCCCTCACGGTGATCGATGCAGCCGTCGAGCGTGACGTTGACGGAGTACGTGAGCGTCCTCATGCCGGGGATGCTGGCTCTGCTGCGGAGGCGCCACCAGAGGTGCCCCCCAACCAGGGCACCGGCGGGCAGTCGACCCTGCGGATCGTGCAGAACTGAGGTATCCACGCCTATCATCAGGGGCATGGGGGTTCATTTCGACGACGCTGCCGCGTCCGCGCTGATCAGGGTCGCGCGGGCCGCAGACGACGCATTCACAGGGCAAGGGACGACTCGGCGCAGCGCCGCCGAGACGGCCATGGACGGCTTCAGCGGGGGCTACGCCGACCTCTTCCGCGTCGCGTGCGCGACCGAGTCCGAGGAGCGCGGCCGACTCGCCCACGCCATGGACGACCTCGCGCAGCAGGTCGAGAGAGCGAGACAGCAGGCCACCGCCGAGAACGCCCGCCGCGACAAACTGGCCTCGTGGCAGGCGCGCGACACCGAGCGCGACGACCGGAACCGCGCCTCCTTCTTGGGGGATCTCGTGGGCGACGTCGAGGAGTTCTTCGACCCCCGACCCACCACGCCTCCCGTCTCGCCCACGCCGATCTCGGTCGCGTTCTCGAGCACCCAGCGCACCCGGACGAGCAGCGGCAACGGGTCCGGCACCAGCAGCGCCACGACCGAGAACCTGCGGACGTTCGTCGTCCAGGCGAAGGCGTGCAACATCGTCCTGCGTCAGCAGCTCGGCCTCGTGTCCGATGCCTGGGCACGCTTCGTCGGCGGCAGCTCGTGGGTTCCGCTCGGGACCGTGTCGTTCGTCGACGGCGGGTCGCGATTGGCCGACGAGAACGACGAAGACGTCGCCTGGGTCGAGCACATCGCCACCGCCTTCGAGCAGGCCGGCAGCGGCACGCTCACCAACCGCTCGCTCGACCTCGCCGTCGCCGCCTTCCTCGAGGCCCAGGGCAACGACCCGGTCGACCTGCTCTCGCACATGGACCCCGAGGTCGCGGCCGCGTGGCTCGCCGCGAACCCGAGCGTCCTCGAGGGGCTCGTGACGTCGCCGCCCGCATGGGGCACGCCGTCCACGATCCTGCAGGCGATCGTCGCCGCCGAGCGCGCCATCGGGGCCGACCCCGTCCACTACGCCTCGGTGTTGCAGCAGCTCTACGTGACGCGGGCCGCCGAGAAGACCGGCATCGACCTGGCGACCTGGGACACCTCGCGGGGTGCCCCGGCCTTGATGGGTCAGGTGGCCGGATCGTACGAGTACTACGCCTCGCTGTACCTCGACAACCCCGACTTCACCTGGGCCGGCATGGCCAACCTCGTCGGGCCGGACTTCGCCGCCGGGTTCCTCGACCTGCACTCGTTCCGCGACCACATCGCGACGATCGCCCCGCTCCTGCCGCCGTCGATGCGGCCGCTCACCGACCAGGTGGCCCAGATGGGTGACGACGAGCTCGCCTTCTACGAGAAGACCTTCCTCGACATGCAGAAGAACATCTTCTACGACGCCTCGACGATGCACGAGGCATACCTCGCCGACGGCATGGCGGGCATCACCGAACTACAGGCCGCCGGGCTGCTCGAGGGGCCGAACCAAAGCGAGCAGCAGGCCGCCGTCTCGTCGCAGACCACCTTGCAGGCCTGGCAGGACATCGACACCGGCATCCGCACCGGCCGCACCGACCTCGTCGACTCGGGTAACGAGGCGCTGCTCTATCGTGAACAGCACGACACGATCCAGCGCAGCTACGACCAGATGCGCGACCACGAGCCGACCGGGGAGGCACTGACGACCATGCTCGGAATCGTCGGCGACGCGTCCATCCCCGACACCAAGACGCTCGGCCAGTACGAGGGCGGCTTCTCGGTTCCCCTCGACTACGTGCCGAGCCTCCCGGGGGTCCAAGGCCAGATCGAGACCTTCAACATCCCGACCACGAACATCTCGGAATTCGACGTGCGCTGGGACTACATCGAGAACGACACCCTGCCCGCCTGGCAGGAGCTCGCACACGGCGACCCCGAGCGGGCCCGCGAGCTCGTCGGCGGTTCCGTTCCCGACCGCATCGACGACCGACGTCTCGACCACCGCCTCGGCGGCCTGCTCGACGACCTGCACGACACGGAGTTCGTATGGCAGTGAGCCGCACCCGCCGCCTGGCCGTGACCCTGGTGGTCGCGACCACGGTCGGCCTGCTCGCCGGCTGCACACCCGCAGCCCAGCCGACCCCCAGCACCTCCAGCCGACCCGACGGAAGCGAGCCCGCCGTGAGCCACAACGGTCCGCAGCCCACAGCCATGACCACCGAGGACGGCGTCGAGGTCTGGGACCTCACCGTGCCGCCCAGCGCCGAGGCCTTCGGCATCGACACGAGCGACGGCTCGTCGTCACGGGTCCGGCCCGGCGCGTACAGCTCGTCGGGCGGCGGGGGACGCCCGGTGCGGTTCCTCCTGCCGGGGGGCAAGACGGTCGACGTGCGCGCCAACGAGGTGATCTTCCAGCTCAACGACTCGCCCGAGGGGGTCACCGATCCCACGTCCGGCGAGGTGCTGGTGCCCGCGGGGCGCAAGTTCTCGCTGCGCGTCGACGCGCCCGCCGCCGAAGGGGCCGAAGCAGGCGTGGCCGCCTACCAGGAGGCGCTGGCTGCGGTGGGACTGCCTGCCGACACCGTGGACGAGTTGCGACAGAAGATCGACACCGGTCCGACCGGCCGGCCGGGTGATGCCCCGCAATCGATGGGCGTCAGTGCGGACCTTCCCCGTCAGCAGGGCGTCGGGTTCGGGGTGAGCACGACGTTCCAGCCGGACTCGGACGACCTGGTGTTCTTGCTCGAGTACGACGCGGACTGGGACGTCGTCCCGATCCCGTGACGTGACCTCCGGTTGCTTCGATTTCGTCGTCTTCACGATCTCAGGACCATTCCGACTGCTCGACGACCTGCACGAGACGGAGCTCGCATGGCATCGACCCGAGGCCGCCGCCTGGCCGCCACCCTGGTGGTCGCGACCGTGGTCGGACTGCTCGCCGGGTGCACGCCCGCGGCCGAGCCTGCCCCTGGCACATCGAGTCGATCCGACGGACGCGAGCTGAGCGTGAGCCACCATGGTCCGCAGCCCACAGCCATGACGACCGAGGACGGGGTCGAGGTCTGGGACCTCACCGTGCCGCCGAGCGCCGAGGCGTTCGGCATCGACACGAGCGACGGTTCGACGTCGGGGGTGCAGGTGGGTGCGTACAGCTCGTCGGGCGGTGGGGGGCGCCCGGTGCGCTTCGTGTTGCCCGGGGGCACGTCCGTCGACGTCCGGGCGAACGAGGTCACCTTCCAGCTCAACGACTCGCCGGAGGGTGTCGACGATCCGACGACCGGCGAGGTGCTCGTGCCCGCCGGGCGGTCGTTCGGCTTGCGGGTGGACACGCCCGCCGTGGAGGGAGCCGACGCCGGTGTGGCCGGCTACCAGGAGGCGCTCGACGGTCTCGGACTGCCCTCGGACACCGTCGGCGAACTCGAACAGAAGATCGCGGCCGGTCCGACCGGCAGGCCGGGCGACGCCCCCGAGCGGACCGCCGTCAGCGCCTCCCTCCCACGCGAGCAGGGGATGCAGTTCGGGGTCGGGACGCGCTTCCGGCCGGACCAGGACATCACGGTGTTCCTGCTCGAGTACTACGCGAACTGGGACGTCGTCCCGATCCCGTGATCCGTTGCCCGTCACCCCGCGAGCCTCGCGAGTCGCCCATGCGGCCGGGGGTCGAGTGGTCGCGAATGGTCCTTCGGGCAGGGGTGGAGGACGATTCGCGACCACTCGACCACGCGTGATCGACGGGGAGAAGGTGACCCGCGCCTCCTAGGGGGCCGTCGAGCGGAAGCCCGCGAGGGGGCGCGACCAGGCGACCTCGCGGGCCAGCTGGCCCGTGGCGCGGAAGAGCTGCACCTGGTGCGTGTCGGGGAGGGCCGCGGCGAGGGCGTCGCGGTCGGCGGGGGTGAAGCCGAGCTTCTGCCAGAACGGTCCGGAGCGGCGGGAGAAGAGCCAGGCGTGGCGGGCTCCGTGCGTGGCGGCGTCGATGAGGGCGTGGCGGGCGAGACGGGAGCCCGCGCCGCGCGTGCGAGCGGCGGGGGCGACGGCGACGCTGCGGATCAGGGCGTGGGCGCCGTCGGCGCTCAGCTCGTAGCCGGTGCTGCCGACGACCGTGCCGGTGGCGTCGCGGTCGCCCCAGAGCCGGAGGCGCGGCGTGGGGGAGTCGAGACCGGCGAGGGTGAGGTCGGCGGCGGCGAGGAAGGCGCGGAGGTCGGCTCGGGCGTCGGCATCGGTCGGGTCGATGGGGACGAGGGGCATGGGGTCATTCTTCCGGGGGCTTGGTGGGCTCGTGGGGCTCGAGTGGGCAGAAATTGTCCTTCGGGGGCGGCGGAAGGACACTTTCTGCCCACTCGATGACGCCCGGGCCGGCCACGGCGCATCAGAACGGGCCGCTCGGGGGAGTCGCGCGAGCGGACGCCGACCTAGCATCGAGGGATGCTGTTCGTCGTCCCGCTCATCGTGTTCGCCGCGTGCGCCGTCGTCTTCGGGACGACGCTCGCCGCCGCCCGAGGCCGGCTCGGCGTGAACCACCTCGCCGGCATCCGGTTCCGGCACGTCATGGCGTCGCCCGAGGCGTGGCAGGCCGGGCATCGTGCGGCACTCGTGCCGGTCACGGTCGGGTGCGCGCTCGCCGTGGGATCGATCGTCGTGCCGCTCGTCGTCGGCCCGTCGGAGGAGGCGATCGCGTTCTGGGCAGCGGGGAGCATGATCGTGCTGTTGTTCGGGACGCTCGTCGGGGCATGGCGGGCGGATCAGGCGGCCACGGACGTGCTCGCCTCGTCGTAGGGCCTTCGCGCTGTCGCATCGGTCTACCCCTGGACGGGGGCTGTCCTTCCGCGGGGATCGACCAGATGCTGTGGATGCCTCACGAACGGATCGTCAGGTGTCGGGGGGAACGACGATGACGTTGTGGTGGAACAGGCTCACGAACACGGGCCGGGTGTTGATCGCGTGTGGCTTCATGGCCTTCTTGCTGGTCGTCGGAGGTGCGGCGAACGCGGCCGCCATCGGTGCCTTCTCCGGGGCAGGCGAGGCCGCCGGCCCGGACGGTGCGGCGCAGCCCTTCGTCGCCGTCGACGCCACGACGAGCCCGACCCCCACTCCGACTCCCACCCCGGTCGTCAGTGTCACCCGCGTCGACGAGAGCGAGAGCGTCCCGTTCGAGTCGGTCTCGGTCGACGACCCGAACCGCGACGTCGGCACCAGCGCCGTGACGACCACCGGACAGGCAGGCACGAAGGTCCACACCTACGAGGTGACGACCACCGACGGAGTCGAGACCGCCCGCACCCTCGTCAGCGAGACCGTCACGGTCCCCCCGGTGTCGCAGGTCACGAGCGTCGGAACCCGCGTGCCCTACGTCGCCCCGGCACCCGTCGCTGCACCGGCGCCGGCTCCGGCTGCGGGTGGGTGCGACTCGAACTACTCCGGGGCGTGCGTCCCCGTCGCCTCGGACGTCGACTGCGCCGGAGGCAGCGGCAACGGCCCCGCGTACGTCCAGGGGCCGGTCACCGTCGTCGGCTCGGACGTCTACGACCTCGACCGTGACGGCGACGGGATCGCCTGCGACCGGTAGGCGCTCGCCGAAAGTGCCTCCGGACGAGGGTCGAGTGGTCAGAAAGTGTCCTTCGCCCGCGGCGGAAGGACGTTTTCTGACCACTCGATCGCGCCTGCCTAGCCGGGGGCCATCTGGCCTCCCAACGGGGGCTCGTCTGCACGTCACGTGTCGCCCTACCGTGTGGGCAGGGGGAATCATGTCGCCCGTTCGGTAATCCGGTACGTACCGGATCACCGTCCGAACGACGACACCAACCGCACGGCCATCGCGGTTACGGCCGCGACGCCCGCCGCGACGAGCGCGAAGGCCGACCACACGGCGAGGTCGGCCTGTTGCAGTCGCAGACCCGCGAGCAGGGCGACGAGAGCGCCCGCGGCGACCGCCGTCCAGAACACGAGGGCCCGGGTGCCCCACTGGCGGAGGTCCGTCCGGGTACCTCGGGGCGCCCAGCGCACGACGGCCAGAACGGCCGCGGTGAGCAGGGCCGGGACGAGCGCGACGAGGTTGATCATGGACGACCCGATCAGGAGGCGCGGCTCCGGCGCCTCGGGACGGCCCACCGCACCAGCACGACCAGTGCGAGCACGAGGGCCGTCGCCAGGGCGGCGAGTCCGAAGGTCCCGAGCACGGCGGCCGTGGTTCGACGGATGGTCAGCCAGTCGACGGGTGGCTCCGTCGAGTACCGGACGCTGCCCGTCGGGCCGAACGGCGTCCAGACGAGCAGCACGGCCACGCCGTAGGCCACGGCACCGACGATCGCGGCGACGACGGCCAGGCGGCCGAGGCGGGGAGTGGGCGGGGTGGCCATGCGCACAGACTAGGGCGCGGCACGGAGCCGGACGGAGTCCTGCTTCGAGGGTCACCCCGGTCACCCCGGTCACCTCGGTGACCTCGGTCACGCCGGTCGTCCGGCGCGGTCGAGGACACCGAGTGGGCAGAAGATGCTGCTCGGGGGCTCGGGACGAGCACCTTCTGCCCACTCGCGCGAGCACCGGGGTGACGGGCGCGGGCGAACCGACCCGCGCCTCCTTCTCAGACGTCGATGCCGAAGAGGCGGGCCGCGTTGCCGCCGGCGAAGGCGTCACGGTCGGCGTCCGTCGCGAACTCGGCGAGGAAGGCCTGCACCTCGTCGCCCGTCGGGTGCTGGAAGGGGTAGTCGGTCGAGAAGAGCAACCGGTCGATCGTCGTCACCTCGAGCGCGTGCCGCAGCAGTGCCGGCTCGAACATGCCCGACGCCGTGATGTGCACGTTCTGCCGCACGTACTCGCTCACCGTGCGATCGAGGCCCGCCAGCCCCGACAGCCCGTCGGCACGGCTGAGCCAGAACAGCAGCAGCTCTCCCCAGTGCCCCAGCACTATCTGCAGCTCGGGGTGCCGGTCGAACGCCCCGCTCGCGATCAACCGCAACGCCGCCGTCGCCGCCTCGAGGTGCCAGCCCCACGCGAACGTCGACAGGGCCAGCCCCGTCAGGTCGCCGAGGCCTCCGTACTGGGCCGCGCGCACCTCCCGCGTCGGGATCTGCGGGTGGATGAAGAGCGGCCTGCCGAGCCGAGCCGCCGTCGCCAACAGGTCGTCGTACCGAGCATCGTCGAGGGGCACGTCACCGGTCCGGCCGTAGACCATCGCCCCCACGAAACCGGCCGCGGACGCCCTCTCGAACTCTCCCGACACCGCCTGCGGGTCGGCCATCGGCAGGGTCGCCAACGCCCGGAGGCGCGTGGGATGCCGCGCCACGGCCTCCGCCGCGAGGTCGTTCAGGTCTCGAGCGAGCCGACGCGCGTCGGCCGGCGGCAACGGCCCGGTCGCCGGGGGAGCCACCGACAACACCTGCACGTCGATGCCCTGCTCGTCCATCGCGGCGATCCGCCCGTCTCCGACGTCCTCGAGCCGGGCCAGGTGGTCACCCCGCTCGTTGAACGCGAGGCTGTCGTCCCGCAGCTCGGGTGGCAGCGACTCCAGCGCGGCCTTCAGCTCGGGGGTGGTCCAGTGCTCTTCGATGCCGATCAGGGGCATGGGTGGCTCCGTTCGCGAGGACGGTTCGGTGGGTTGGCCGTCGCGAGCGCCAGTCAACGCCCGGGCGGGCCGGGGTGCCCCGGCGGGCCGATCGAGTGGTCACAAAACGTCCTTCGTCGGGCGGGGAAGGACGTTTTCAGACCACTCGACCGAGACGAGCGCGCGAACCCGAGGAGGTGCGGGTCGCGTCGGCGAGGCGTCCTCGTGTAACGAGTGGGTGAAGACTGCAGCCCGTGCACGCTGCGGTACGAGCACGCCCGCATCGGCGGCGGGGCGCGGAAAACCGGGGATGCGGGGAGTCGCCGACCCGCGCCTCCGGGGCTCCGGCGAACTGGCCGCCGCCGCACATCTCCCTTATCGTTCACCCGAACGATAAACGGAAGGCCATCCCCGCATGACACCGATCGTCCCCGAACACCGACACGCGCTCAGCCCGGCGCGAGGTGCCGACGGCAGCGCAGGCCCGAGCCGCGCGGACCGCAGCGCCGACCGCGGCGCAGGCCCGAGCCGCCGCACCGTCCTCGCCGGCGCCGCAGGACTCGCCGGCCTCGGTCTGCTGACCCTCGCCGGCTGCACCCCCGCGCGCAGCACCCCGACCATCCCCGAGGCCGCCGCCACCGGCACCCCGCGCCGCGGCGGACGCCTGCGCATCGCGCGCCCGGCCGCCTCCGCCGCCGAGACCCTCGACTCCGCCAGCTCGCTCTCGGCCTACGAGTACCTCGGCGCCCTCTACAACCGGCTCGTCAAGCTCGACGACGCCGGCGTCACCGTGCCCGACCTCGCCGACGACTGGTCCGTGAACGCCGACGGCACGAGCTGGACCTTCCGCCTCCGCGAAGGCGTCCGCTTCCACGACGGCCGCCGCTTCACCGCCGCCGACGCCATCTACTCGATCGAGCACATCCTCGACCCCGACACCGCCTCACCCCAGGGCGAGGTGCTCGCCGCGATGATCGGCCCCGGCGGCATGACCGCCGTCGACCCGCTCACCCTGCGCTTCGACCTGCTGACGCCGAACGCCGAGTTCCCCTCGCTGCTGACCGCGTACCAGTGCTACATCGTGCCCGAGGGCAGCGCCGACCCCAGCCAGGGCGGCGGCATCGGACGCACGGGCATCGGCACCGGCCCGTTCCGCCTGTCGAGCTTCGAGCCCGCGGGCACCGGCAGCGTCGAGGCGTTCGAGGACCACTTCGCCGGCCGCCCGGTGCTCGACGGCATCGACTTCTTCTCGATCCAGGACACCACCGCCCGCGTCAACGCCCTGCTCGCCGGCCAGATCGACCTGATCAGCCAGACCAACCTCGACTTCGCCACCGCCCAGGTCGTCAGCGCCTCGGCCGGCGCCACCGTCGCCCGCGCACCCGACGCCCAGTGGTACACGATCCCGATGCTCGCCACGAGCGCCGAGTTCAGCGACCCGCTCGTCCGCCAGGCCATGAAGCTCGCCTACGACCCGCAGGCCATCGTCGCCACCGCACTGCAGGGCACCGGCTCGCCCGGCTGGGACAACCCCGTCCCTCCGTCGCAGGCCGTCTGGCTCGACGACCAACGCGCCTACGACCCCGACCAGGCCCGGGCCCTGCTCAAGCAGGCCGGCCGCGAGGGGCTCAAGACCGAGATCTACACGTCGAGCTACGAGTCGGTCTTCACCCCGATGGCGGTCGCCTACCGTGACGCCGTGCGCGACGCGGGCATCGACCTGACCGTGCGCAACGCGTCGTCCGACTCGTACTACACGCAGATCTGGATGCAGAAGCCCCTCATGGTCAGCTACTGGTTCACCGGCCGCCCGATCGACCAGCTGCTCAACCAGATCTTCCGCACCGGCTCGTCGTACAACGAGAGCGCCTGGTCGAACCCGACCTTCGACGGTCTGCTCGACGACGCCCGCGCCGAGATGGACGACACCCGCCGCATGACGCTCTACCAGGACGCCCAGCGCATCGTCGTCGAGGACTCCGCCGACATGACCCCCATGTTCGGCGACCGCCTCGTCGGCCTGTCACGCGACGTCCTCAACTACCGCGAGTTCGGCTTCGAGTTCGACTACCTGCAGATCGGACTCCGCGCATGAGCCCCACACCGACCGCCGGCGGCACGAACGGCCGCGGCACGAACGACCCCGCCGTCACCCGACCCACCCCGCCGAGCGCCACCTCCGCCGAGGCCCGAGGGCGGGCGGCCACGCGCGCCCTCGAGAAGGAACTCTCCGACGGAGAGCCGACCCGCGCCTCCTCGTCCGGCGGCCCGGGCGCCACGAGTCCGATCGCCGCGACCCTGATCGTCGTCGCCCGCCGCGTCGGCACCGCCCTGCTCACCGTGCTGCTCGCCTCGTTCTTCGTCTTCTTCGCCGTGCAGGCCCTGCCCGGCGACGTCGCGCAGCAGCTGCTCGGCCAGGACGCCACCCCCGACGCCGTCGCCGCCCTCCGCGAGACGCTCGGCCTCGACCAGAACGTGTGGGTCCGCTACGGCCAGTGGCTGGCCGGCGCCGCGCACGGCGACTTCGGCGTCTCGCTGGTCAGCGGCCTGCCGGTCGGCCCCGACCTGCTGATCGCCTTCCGCAACAGCATGCTGATCGCGCTGCCCGCCATGATCGTCGGCGTCACCCTGTCGCTGACCCTCGGCGTCATCGCCGGCGTGCGCCGCGGACGCCCGAGCGACCACGCGATCTCGCTGATCAGCCTGGTCGTCATGAGCGTGCCCGAGTTCATGGTCGCCACGGTGCTCGTGCTGCTGTTCGCCATCGCGCTGCCGATCTTCCCGGCCGTCGTGCTGCGCGGTCAGGACGCCACGATCGCCGAACTGCTGCCGAGCATCTGGCTGCCCGTCATCGTGCTGACCCTCGCCATGGCCGCGTACATCGTGCGGACGGCCCGCTCGTCGACGATCGACGTCATGGCGAGCGAGTTCGTCACGACGGCCGAGCTCAAGGGCCTGTCGACACGCCAGGTCGTCTGGCGTCACGCCGTGCCGAGCGCCCTGCTGCCGACGCTCAACGTCGTCGCGCTGAACGTCGCGTGGCTGCTCGGCGGCGTCGTGGTCGTCGAGAACGTCTTCAACTACCCGGGCATGGGCAAGCTCATGCTCGAGTCCGTCTTCAACCGCGACCTGCCGACGATCCAGGCGATCGCGGTGGTCAGCGCCCTCGTCTACGTGGTGTGCAACCTCGCCGCCGACCTCATCGCGCTCGCCCTCGACCCGAGGCTGCGCACCCGACGGAAGGCCCGCTCATGAGCCCCGCACGCGACAGGACCGAGCACGGCAGCACCGAGCACGGCGGCACCGGCCACGGCACCGCCGAGGAGGCGCGGGTCGCCACGACCGCGAAACCCGCCACCCCGAACGCGCAGGTCGCCGGCCCCGCATCGGCCGGCCCCCAGGCCGCGGGCGGGTGGCCGAGGCGACTGCGCACCAGCGCGACGTCCCTGACCAGCAGCCTCAGCGCCTCCTCGGCCCTGAGCATCGGGCTGGCCCTCATCGCGCTGCACGTGGTGCTGGCGCTGCTCGCCCCGGTGCTGACGGGCCACGACCCGGTCGCCACCGACTCGGGAGCCGCCCTGACCGGCACGAGCTGGGCGCACTGGCTCGGCACCGACCAGTACGGCCGCGACATCCTGTCGCGCACGCTCAACGGCGGCCGGTACGCCCTCGTCGTCACGTTCCTCGCGACGACGATCGCGGTCGGCATCGGCACGGTGCTCGGCTGCGTCACCGCCTACGCCGACAACTGGTTCGACGAGGTCGTCATGCGCATCGTCGACGCCCTGCTGAGCGTGCCGTCGATCCTGGCGCTGCTCGTCGTCGTCACGGTGTTCGACTCGGGCCTCTGGGTGATCGTGCTCGCCGTCACCGTGATCTACGCGCCGGCCGTGACCCGCGTCGTCCGCGGCGCCGCCCGCACCGTCATCACGCAGGACTACGTGACCGCCGCCCGCGCCCGCGGCGAGAAGCCGTTGAGCATCGTGTTCCGCGAGATCGTGCCCAACGTCACCGACGTGGTGCTCGTCGAGTACGCGATGCGCGCCTCCTGGATCGTGCTGCTCATCTCGACCCTGTCGTTCCTCGGATTCGGGGCCAACCCGCCGACACCCGACTGGGGACTCATGGTGCAGGAGAACCGCACCGCTCTCACCGTCGTCCCGTGGGGCACGCTCGCCCCCGTCGTCGCCCTCGCCACGCTCGTCATCGGGCTCAACCTCAGCGCGGACGGGCTCAGCAAGTCGCTGGGCGTCGACCGCGCGCAGAAAGGGGCGGTCTCGTGACCGAGTCCCTCAGCAGCAGCAGCAGCAGCGCCACCTCCACCACCACCGCAGGAGGCGCGGGTCGCGTCCTCGACGCCGCCACCGACCCCGTCGTCCGCGTCGACGACCTCTCCATCTCGTACGCCGCCGGTCGCCGCGAGGTGCCGGTCGTGCGGGGCGTGAGCTTCGAGGTCGGCGCCGGACGAGCCCTCGGCCTCGTCGGCGAGAGCGGCAGCGGCAAGTCGACCGTCGCCCGGACCCTGCTCGCGCACCTGCGGCGGGGCTCACGGGTCGTGTCGGGCAGCGTGAGCGTCGCCGGAGACGACGTGTTCGCCCTCGATGAGCGGGCGCGCCGTGCCCTGCGGGGCGGCACGGCGGCCCTCGTCGCCCAGAACGCCGGCCAGGCGCTCACCCCGTCGATGCGCGTCGGACGCCAGCTGCGCGAGGCGCTCGAGAGCCACGGCCTGCCCGGCGGCGACGACCGCGTGCTCGAACTCGTGCGACACGTGCGCCTGCCCGACCCCGAGACCATCGTGCGGCGCTACCCGCACCAGCTGTCGGGCGGACAGCAGCAGCGCGTCGCGATCGCCATGGCCATCGCGGCCCGACCGAAGCTGCTCGTGCTCGACGAGCCGACCACCGCCCTGGACGTCGTGACGCAGTCGGCCGTGCTCGAGCTGATCCGCGACCTGGCGGTCGAGCTCGGCATGGCGATCGTGCTGGTCAGCCACGACCTCGGCGTCGTGTCGACCATGGCCGACGAGATCGCCGTCATGCACGAGGGCCGGATCGTCGAGCACGCGCCGACCGCCTCACTCTTCGCGGACCCGCAGCACGAGTACACCCGCGAGCTGCTCGCGAGCATCCCGCGCGTGCACGCCGCCGCCACCGCACCGCATTCCGTGCACGGCACCGCGACTAGTCCGGGTGTGCAGCACGAAACGCGGCGCGACGCGCGGGACGCACCCGCAGGAGGCGCGGCGCAGGACCCGGGGACTGCACCCGGCGCCGCGCCCGGCGACGGGGTCACGGCCGCTACCGCACCGCGTTCCGTGCACGGCACCGCGACTAGTCCGGGTGTGCAGCACGAAACGCGGCGCGACGAGCGCGACGCACCCGCAGCACCCGCCGCACCCGCCGCACCCGCCGTGCACGCCGCACCCGCTGCACCCGCAGGAGGCGCGGCGCAGGACCCGGGGACGGCACCCGGCACCGCGCCCGGCCAGGGGGTCACGGCCGCCACCGCACCGCGTTCCGTGCACGGCACCGCGACTAGTCCGGGTGCGCTGCACGAAACGCGGCGTGACGAGCGGGACGCACCCGCCGCAACCGCGGGAGGCGCGGCGCAGGACCCGGGGACCGCACCCGCCGCGGGGCCGGTCGTCACGGCGAGCGACCTGGTCGTCCGGTACGGGCGCGGCCTGCCCGCCGCGGTCGACGGTGTCTCGTTCACCATCGGCCGCCGCGAGACCCTCGCCGTCGTGGGGGAGTCCGGCAGCGGCAAGTCGACGCTCGCCACGGCCCTCGCCGGGCTGATCCCCACCGAGTCGGGCCGGTTCGCCTTCCACGGCGCCGACGGGGTCGAGAGCGACCTCACGCGACCCGTCGCCGGGCGCACGGCGACGCTGCGCCGGTCGATCCAGCTGATCTTCCAGAACGCCGACACCTCGCTCAACCCCCGCCGCACCGTCGGCGCCGCCATCGCCCGACCGCTCAAGCTCTTCACCGGCGAGTCGAGTCCCGAGCGCGTCGCCGAACTGCTCGTCGAGGTCGGCCTGCCGCCCGAGTTCGCCTCGCGCCTGCCCGCCCAGCTCTCGGGCGGCCAACGCCAGCGCGTCGGCATCGCCCGGGCGCTCGCCGCCGGGCCCGAGCTGATCATCGCCGACGAGATCACGACGGCTCTCGACGTCCGCGTGCAGGCCGGCGTGCTCGACCTGCTCGCCGGACTGCGTGACGAGAAGGGGCTCAGCTGCCTCTTCATCAGCCACGACCTCGCGGTCGTCCGCGGCGTCGCCGACCGGGTCGCCGTGATGACCGGCGGCCGCATCGTCGAGGTCGGCCCGACCGAGCGCGTCTTCCGAGGCCCGAACCACCCGTACACGCGCACCCTGCTCGACGCCACGCTCGACCCGGGCACGACCGAGCTGCCCGACGTCGGCGACGCGCGCCCGCGCTGGCGGGACGCCGACGGCTGGGACGACCACGGCGACGGACACCACGTGAAGCGCTGGGAGGCGATGTGAGCACGAGCGGCACGACCGGCATCGCACCCGGGGGAGACGAGCGGTGGGACGGCGAGCGCGACCCGCGCCTCCTCGGCGACCCGCGCCTCCTGCAGGAGCCGGCCTGGGCCGGTGCGGGCCGCACCCTGGGTGCCCCGCGGCCCGACCTCGCCGAGACCCGGCGGCCGGTGTCCGACCGTCCCCGGGGCAGCGGCCCGCTCGAGGTGCAGGTGCGCGACGAGTGGGTGCCGCTGCCCGACGGGACGCGGCTGCACGCCCGCATCTGGGCACCCCTGGTCGACGAGCCGGTGCCGGTGTTGCTCGAGTACCTGCCCTACCGGCTCGACGACTGGACGGCCCCGCGCGACAGCGAACGCCACCCCTGGTACGCCGCGCACGGCTACGCGTCGGTGCGGGTCGACATCCGCGGCACGGGGTCGAGCGACGGCCTGTTCGACGACGAGTACTCCGAGCAGGAGCTCGACGACGGCATCGCGCTGATCGAGTGGCTCGCTGCGCAACCCTGGTCGACCGGCGCGGTCGGCGCGTTCGGCATCTCGTGGGGCGGCTTCAACGCGCTGCAGCTGGCCGGGCGGGCTCCGGCGGCGCTCAAGGCGATCGTCACCGTCTGCTCGACCGACGACCGGTACGACAACGACGTGCACTACATGGGCGGTGCCGTGCTCGGCATCGACATGGCGTCTTGGGGCGGCACGATGTTCGCCTTCAACTCGCGGCCACCGCGGCCCGAGGTCGTGGGCTCCGACTGGGTGGCCCGCTGGCGGGAACGCCTCGAGCACAACCGTCCGATGACGACGACGTGGCTCTCGCACCAGGAACGCGACGACTACTGGCGGCACGGCAGCGTCTGCGAGGACTACTCGTCGATCACGGCCGCCGTCCTCGCCGTGGGCGGCTGGGCCGACCCGTACCGCGACGCCGTGCTGCGACTGGTCGAGAACGTCGACGCGCCGGTCAAGGGCATCATCGGACCGTGGTCGCACCAGTACCCCGACCGCGGCTTCGCCCCCGGCCCGGGCATCGGCTTCTTGCAGGAGACCCTCCGCTGGTGGGACCGCTGGCTGCTCGACTGCCCCAACGGCGCCGACGCCGAGCCCGCGCTGCGCGCCTGGATCAACGACTCCGAGCCGCCGGCGACCTACTACGCCGAGCGGACCGGGCGGTGGGTCGCGGCGTCCTCGTGGCCGGCTCACGAGACCGAGGCGCGTACCGTGCCTCTGGACTCGCTGCGCGGCGGGGCGGACGGCCCTGTCGTCGTGCGCTCGCCGCAGAGCACCGGGCTCGACGCCGGGCGGTTCTTCCCCTTCGGCAACGCGACCGACCTCCCGCCCGACCAGCGCGCCGAGGACGGCCGCTCGGTCTGCTTCGACCTGCCGGTCGACTCCACGCTCGACGTGCTGGGCAGCGTCGTGGCGGACCTCGCCGTGACGAGCGACGTGCCCGACGGCACCGTGATCGTGCGCCTGTGCGACGTCGCCCCCGACGGTTCGTCGACGCTCGTGACCCGCGGCGTGCTCAACCTCAACAAACGGAACGGGCGCGACCGCGCCGACGACCCGATGGAGGCGCGGGTCGAGCAGGTCGTGCGCGTCGCCCTGGTCTCGACCGGGCACTCCTTCCCGGCCGGCCACCGCCTCCGGATCGCCCTGTCGAGCGCCTACTGGCCGTGGGTCTGGCCGCACCCGGTCGAGGCGACCCTCACGGTCGACCCGGCGCGCAGCAGCGTGACGCTGCCGGTGTGGACGCGCGGGCCCGGCGACGGGACGGCGGAACATCCGGTCGACGACGGCGTCGCGTTCGAGGCACCCGAGCGGGCCGAGCCCCTGGCGATCCGCGCCCTGCCCTCGGCGTCGGACCTGCCGCAGCGCAGCGTGTCGCACGACGTCGGCACCGGCGAGTGGGTGCTCGACGTCGACCCCGGCTACGGCGGCGGGCGTGAGTACCCCGACGGGCTGGTGTTCACCGAGGACAGCCGCGAGACCTACCGCATCGTCGACGGCGACCCCCTGTCGGCGTCGGCCGAGTCGCGCTGGGCGATCGGACTCGAGAAACCGACCTGGAAGGCGTGGCTCGAGACCACGTCGCGCGTCACGGCCTCGGCCGAGGCGTTCCGCGTCGAGAACACCGTGCGCGCCTGGGCCCGGGACGGCGGACCCGACGCCGAAACGGTGCTCGTCGCCGACCGGACCTTCGACGAGCTCGTGCCGCGGACGTCCGCATGAGCGGCGTGAGCCGCGCTGGCGGCGTGAGCGGCGCTGGCGGCCTGGGCGGCACGGGAGTGCGACAGAAGCCGGTCGTCCGGCGGGCGTCGATCGTCGAGGCGGCCCGCGAGGTGATCGTCCGCGAGGGCATGGGTGCCACCCGCCTGCGCGACATCGCCGCCGCGGCCGGGGTCTCGATCGGCACCGTGACGTACCACTTCGACGGCGTCGCCGAGATCCTGAACGAGGTCGTCGTCCTCGAGACGGCGCGGTTCTACTCGTCGATCATCGAGGCGGTGGACGCCGAGTCCGACCCGGTGGTCGGGGTGCGGATGCTCGTCGAGCCCCTGTTCGCCGACACCGACGCGACCGACGAGCACTGGCGGCTCTGGTCGGACTACTGGACCGCCGTGGCACGCAAACCCGCGGTCGCCGCCGAGTACGTCGAGCGCATCCGCGTCTGGGAGGCCTGCCTCACCCGCACCCTGCGGCGCGGGGTCGAGCAGGGACGCTTCGCGCCGGAGGACCCGTCGGCGCTCGCCCTCAAGCTCGCGGCCTACAGCGACGGCCTCGCGACCCAGCTCGCCCAGAAGGCCCCCGGCCTCACGCCCTCGCTCGCGCTCGACTGGATGTGGACGCTGCTGGAGCACGAGACCGGGGCGTCCTTCCGGGGCTGAGCCGCGCCTCCTCGTCGTCACTCGTAGCGGAGCGACTCCACCGGGTCGGCCTTCGCGGCGCGGGCGGCGGGCAGCGTGCCGGCCAGGAACGCGATCACCATCACCACGACGATGATCAGGGCGATCGACACGGGGTCGAACGCGATCAGCGTCAGCCCGGGCAGGTTCGACAGCAACGACCCTGCCAGGGCCGCGCTGGCGAGGCTGCCCGCGATCATCGCGATGCCCACGCCGATCGCGCTGCCGAGGAACCCGATGAACGCGGCCTCGAGGCTGAACAGGCCGAACACCTTGCCGCTGCCCATGCCCATGGCCTTCATCAGGCCGATCTCGCGGGTGCGCTCCTGCACGCTCATCAGCAGCGTGTTGACGATGCCGAAGCTCGCCGCGAGCAGGGCGATGATCGCGAATGCGTTGAGCACCAGCACGATGCCGTCGATCACCGTCGTGAAGGTGCCCAGCTGGTCGGCGACGGTGGTGCCGGTGTAGCCGGCGGCCGTCAGACGATCCTTGAGGTCGGTGACCTGCTGGTCGGACGCGTCCGCGGCGAACCGCACCGTGGCCTGCGCGTAGCGGTCGACCTGGTCGGCGGGCAGCCCGACGTTCTGCGCGTCGAACAGGGCCGTGCCGAGAGCGGCGTTCGGGGTGACCGACGCGCCGGCGGGCGACGCGATGCTCTCCTCCGCGACGCCGACGACGGTCGCGGTGACCGTGTGCTGCGTGCGCGTGGCGTCGGTCACGGCCAGCGTGACCGGCTGACCGACGGCCGCTGCGTCGTCGCGGTACCCCAGCGGCCCGACGTAGGACGTGGGGATCGCCACCTGCAGGTCGGCGTCGTCGTCGTCGGGCTGGGCACCCGCGGTCAGGGTGAGCTGCTGCCCGGGGACGAGCGCGCTCGCCGACACGACGTACTTCGTGCCGCTCTCGCCCTCGACGTAGTCGGTCGAGAGCGACTGGGTCGGCTGCACGTCCAGCACGCCGTCGACGCCCTCGAGGGTCGTCACGTCGTCCGGGGTCAGGGCGACGACGGTCGACCCCGGGGCACCGAACCCGCCGGCGGCGACGGTGTCGGGGTCGTACTCGGTCGGGCCCGAGCCGCCCACGCTCAGACCCTGCGCGTCGTCGGAGGCCTTCGTGACCGTCATGGTGTCGGACGAGCCGACGGCCGAGACCGTGTCGTCGATGTAGGCGTTGATGCCGGTGCCCAGCCCGCTCGTCAGCGTCAGCGTGAACGCGCCGACGAAGATCGCCAGGATGGTCAGGATCGTCCGCGTCTTCGACCGGAACGTGTTCGAGACGGCGGTCGACAGCAGGTCGGTCGTCTTCATGCGGCCACCTCGGCCTCGTCGTCGACGATCAGCCCGTCGCGGATCACGATGCGCCGGTCGCAGCGCGCCGCGAGCTCCTCGTCGTGGGTCACCACGATCAGCGTGATGCCGTTCTCGCGGTTCAACGAGAACAGGATGTCCTCGACGACCGCCCCGGTCGCCGTGTCGAGGTTGCCCGTGGGCTCGTCGGCGAAGATGATGCGCGGATCGTTCACCAACGCCCGCGCGATCACCGTGCGCTGCTTCTGACCACCCGACAGGTTCAGGGCCTTGTTCTTCGCCTTGTCGGCGAGCTCGAGCTGCTCGAGGGCCGCCAGCCCCCGGCGACGGCGCTCGCCGCGGGGCACTCCCGCGATCTTCATCGGCAGCACGACGTTCTCGAGCACCGACGCGCTCGACGTCAGGAAGAACTGCTGGAACACGAAGCCGAACGTCTTGTTGCGCGTCCGGTTCAGGCGCCCGCCCTTGAGCGTGCTCGTGTCGACGCCCTCGAGCTCGACGGTGCCGGTCGTCGGGGCGTCGAGCAGGGCGAGCACGTGCATCAGGGTCGACTTGCCCGAGCCGCTCTTGCCGACGATCGCCACGCTCTCTCCCTCGGCGATGTCGAAGCTCACCCCCTTGAGTGCCTCGAACCGGTTCGGGCCGCGCCCGTACGAACGGTGGACGTCTCGGACCGAGATGATCGGCGCCATGGTGCTCCTGTCGCTGACGGCCCGGTGTCTCCGGGGCCGAGACCCACCCTCGTGGGCCGCGCCGCCCGGGGCGTCCCCCCACCGCGGACACCTGCCCGAGCGCCCGTACCGCGACCGCGGTACGCGACGTCGGACCACAGGGGGACTCGGCCGCCGGCGTTCCAGGGCACGATGGGGTCATGACGACGACGGACGGCAGGAGGCGCGAGCCGGCCTACCCGCGACCTCGCGTCCCCTGGTGGCTGGGCGACACGCTCGCCGCGCTGCTCGTCGTCGGTGCGGCCTTCGCCCCCTTCCCCGTCGCGGAGTTCCGGCCGACCGGGGGACTGGCCGTCGCCGTCGTCCTCGCCCCCGTCTTCCTGCTCCCGTTCCGGCGTCGCAGTCCGATCCCGGTGCTCGCCGCGATCGTCGTGCTCTTCGGTGCCGGCACCCTGCTCGGCACGCTCGCACCCGGCGTCGTGCTCGCCACCGGCATCGCCGTGTTCGCCGTCGCCGCACGCACACCGCGGCGCCGCACGATCGTCGTGACGGTCGGCACCGCCCTGGCCGTCCTGCTGCTCGGCTTGCCGGCGGTGGGCGGACGCGTCTTCGACCTGCCCGTGGTCCAGTTCACCCTGCTCATCGCCTTCGCGGCCGCCGCGGGCGACGCCAGCCGCTCGCGGCGCGAGTACATCGAGGCCGTCACCGAGCGGGCCGAACGGGCCGAGCGCACCCGTGAGGCCGAGGCCTCGCGCCGGGTGGCCGAGGAGCGGCTGCGCATCGCCCGCGACCTGCACGACGCCGTCGCCCACCAGATCTCGGTGATCAGCCTCAACGCCGGGGTCGCGTCGTCGGCGATCGAGACGCGACCCGAGAAGGCGGTGACGGCCCTCGCGACCATCCGCCGCGCCTCCCGGACCGTCCTCGGCGAGATCGGCGACCTGCTCGAGGTGCTGCGCGCCGGTGACTCGGACCGCGCCCCGTCACCCCAGCCGGGTCTTGCGCGACTGGACGAACTCGTGGCCGGTTTCGCCGACGCCGGGCTCGTCGTGGGCACCCGGGTCGAGGGGCCGCTCGCCTCGGTGACGGGCGCGGCCGACCTCGTCGCGTACCGGGTCGTGCAGGAGGGGCTGACGAACGCCAGCAAGCACGGTGCCGAGCACCGCGCGCACGTGCTCGTCGCGGTGGACGAGCACGAGGTGTCGATCGTCGTGACGAACCCCGTGCCGGTGGTGCGGGCCGAGCCCGACCCGGACGACGTGCGGGGTGGGCACGGACTGCTCGGGCTGCGCGAACGTGTCGCGTCGGTGCGCGGGGTGGTCGAGACCGGGCCCACGCCGGGCGGCTTCCGGTTGGCGGCCGTGCTGCCGGTCACCCGTGCGGCCGACGGGGCAGGCTCGTCGGGCTCGTCCGGCTCGTCCGGTGGGACCGGGGGGCTCTCGTGACCACCGTGCTCGTCGTCGACGACCAGCCGCTCATCCGTCAGGCCGTCACCGACATCCTCGACGGCGAGGACGGGGTCGAGGTCGTGGGCGACGCCGTCGACGGTCGTCAGGCGGTCAGGCGGGCCTCGGCGCTGAAGCCGGACGTGGTCGTGATGGACATCCGCATGCCCGAGCTCGACGGCATCGGCGCGACGGCCGAGATCTGCGCCGACCCGCTGCTCGCCGAGACGAAGGTGCTGATCCTCACGACGTTCGAGGAGGACGAGTACCTCGTCGCCGCCCTGCGCGCCGGGGCGAGCGGGTTCATCGGCAAGGGGGCGGAGCCCGACGAGATCGTCCGGGCGGTGCGGGCCGTGCACGCGGGGGAGTCGTTGCTGTCGCCGGTCGCCACGCGCAGCCTGATCGAGCGGTACGTGCTGCCGGGTGGGGGCCGGGACGGTGTCGGCGCGGGTGGCGGCGGCGGGTCGGGTTCGGCCTCGGGGGAGTCGTCGTCGGGGGCTGCGCCGTCGCAGGCCGGGCCGCCCGAACTCGCGCACCTGACCGACCGCGAGCGCGAGGTGCTGCTGCTCGTCGCGCGGGGTCGCGCGAACGCCGAGATCGCCACCGACCTGGTCATCTCGCCGCACACCGCGAAGACCCACGTCAACCGCATCATGACCAAGCTCGACGCCCACGACCGGGCGCAACTGGTGATCCTCGCCTACGAGACGGGCTTCCTCGCGCCGGGGTCCTGACCGGGGGCGCACAGCACGCGGCGCAGGTGCTCGGCGGCCTCGTGTCCGACGCGGGCCATGGCCTCGCGGGTCTGGCCTCCGACGTGCGGGGTGAGCACGACGTCGGATCGGCCGCGCAGGGGGTGGTCGGCGGGCAACGGCTCGACCGTGGTGACGTCGAGACCGGCCCCCGCGAGGTGACCGGCGTCGAGCGAGGCGACCAGCGCCTCCTCGTCCACGACGCCGCCACGCGAGGTGTTGACGACCACCGCGCCCGGGCGCAACAGGTCGAGCTCGCGCGCGCCGATCAGGCCGACGGTGGTGGGCGTCAGGGGCACGTGGACGCTCAGCGCGTCCGACGCCGCGAGCAGGGCGTCGAGGTCGGCGGGCTCGGCTCCGGCCGCTCGGACGGCGTCGTTTGAGAGGTGCGGGTCGTGGGCGACGACGCGCATGCCGAGGCCGTCACGGGCCGCGTCGGCCACGAGTCGCGCGATCCGCCCGAAGCCCAGCAGCCCGAGCGTCGCGCCGTGCAGTTCGCGCCCCACGAAGGAGGCGCGGGTCGGCACGGTCCCGGAGCCGTCGGCACCCGGGTCCCCGACCCGCGCACCGCCGCCCGACCACGCCGCGCCGAGTCCGCGCCTGGTCACCATCAGCAACGTCACGGCGAGCTCGGCGACCGACCGGCTGTTCGCGGCCGGGGTCGTGGTGACGGTGATGCCGAGCTCGGCCGCGGTGTCGACGTCGACCGTGTCGAGGCCGACGCCGTGCCGCGCCACGATGCGGAGCCGCGTTGCCTCGCGCATCATCGCACCGTCGACCCGGGCCGTGCGCAGCAGCACGCCCTCCACTTCGGCCGCGACGTCGGACCAGCCCGCGGCGTCGTCTCCCCAGCCGAGCCGCACGTCGGCCCAGGCGCGCAAGGACGCGACCACGTCGTCGTCGATCGGCCGCGGCACCCAGACGACGGGCGTGCGGCCCGTCGGGTCCTTCGAGCCACCCGAGCCCCCTGAGCCCGCCGAGCCCGGCGACCCCGCGTCAGTCACGCGGCACCAGCTTCCGGTTCGCCGCTCGACGGTCGCCTTCTCCGCGCAGCAGTTCGTGCGTCGCCGCCACGACCTCGTCGACCCGGGCAGCCGGAACGATCGCCACCCCGTCGTCGTCCCCGAGCACCCAGTCGCCCGGCGACACCGCCACGCCGCCGACCGCGATCGTCTCGCCGGTGCGGAACGGCCCGGTCTTCCACGGCCCCGCCGGCGTCACGGACCGCGCGAACACCGGCACGCCGACGCGCTCGAGCTCGACCACGTCGCGGGCCGCGGCGTCGAGCACGATGCCGCCGACGCCGAGTGCCTTGGCCTTCTCGGCCACCAGCTCGCCGATCAGGGCGCGGGTCTCGTCACCGCCACCGTTCACCACGAGGATCTCGCCCCGACGGATGCGCTCGAACGCGGCGTGCAGGCCGGCGTTGTCGCCCGGCCGGGTCCACACGGTGAACGCCGGGCCCGACAGGGCGGCACCACGCCAGAGCGGGCGGACGCCGTCCGCGACGCCGAAGCGCTCCATGGCGTCCGAGACCGTGGCGACGGGGAGTTCACCGGCGGCGGGCAGCACCGGTCGGAGGGGCCGCGAGGCCGGGGAGGTCGAGGTCGTGCTCATGGTGCTCCTGTCGTTCGGGGGTGCGGGGTCTCTCGGTCGGTGTCGATGGCGGTGGCGGTGGCGCGGTGCCGGTGCGGGTGCGGTCGGTCAGTCGAGGGCGGGTGGCAGCCCGGTGCGGGCGAGGTCCGAGGAGGCGCGGCGCAGCTCGTCCGCGAACCGCGGGACCGCGTCGTCGGTGAAGCGACTCGTCGGCCCGCCCAGGGCGAGGGCGACGGGTCGGCCCGGCGGGCGTCCCGGGACGAGGACGGCGACGCCCGAGTTGCCCGGCTCCCGCGTGCCGTGCGACACCGACCAGCCCTCGTGGCGGGCCCGCTCGACCCGTGCCCGCACGGCGTCACGATCGGCGGGCAGCACCGGCACCGGGGAGAACGGCGTGGTCGGGCTCGAGCCGCGCATGCCCGGTTCCGCCGTGGCGTCGACGTCGTCGAGGGTGGCGTCGAGCGCCTCGGCGGGCTCACCGCTCAGCAACACGGCGCCCGCGGCGCCGATCCACAGCGGCAGTTCGTCGCCCACCTGGACGACGTGACGGAGGCTGTGCGGGCTGGGCGACTGCGCCACGACGACTCGGGCCACGCCGCTGCGGACGTAGAGGCTGACGGTCTCGCCCGTCACCGCGGCGAGCGCGGCCATGCGGTCGGCGGTGGCGGCGGGCACGGCCCAGGCGCGGGCGGCGAAGGCTCCCCAGTGGATCATCCGCGTGCCCACGCCGACCCGCCCGTCGGGCCCGTGCTTCAACATGCCCTCGGCGACGAGGGTGTCCACCAGACGGAGGACGGTCGTGCGGGGCAGGCCGGAGGCGCGCACGAGTTCGGAGAGGGTCTGCGTGCTGCGCTCGGGCGTGAACGCCTGCAGGACGGCCAGGGCCCGGCTGACGGCGCGGACGCCGCTCGCGTCGCCGCGGCCCGCGACCGCAGGGGTCGGTGTCGTGGGGGGCGGTGTCGCCTCAGCTGGTGTCATCGTCTCGACCTCTCGCCGGGGAAGCGCGGGGCCCGGGCGGGGCCGCCCTTGCGGGGACTTCCACGGCGAAGCTACCATCAGGCGGACACAGACATCCACCAGGTGGACACCCTTCGGGGTGGGATCGCCGGTGCGAACCGCTGCAACCATCACAAGGGAGTGATCGTGTGGGCAATCTGATCGACAGGAACAGGCGCAAGGTCGTCACGGGGGCCGTCGGCATCGTCGCGACCGCGGTGCTCGTCGGCTTCGCGGCCGTCGACGCCGGCGACGGCACGGCGGGCGCCGACCCCCGGGCCAAGTTGACGATGATGGCGCCCGCGGCGCCCGGTGGCGGGTGGGACCTCGCGGCCCGTGAGGCGCAACAGGCCCTCCGCGCGGCGTCGATCGTCAACAACGTGCAGGTGGTCAACGTGCCCGGCGCCGGCGGCACCATCGGCCTGAGCCAGTTCGTCGGCCTGGGCGCCGATCCCACGAACCTGATGATGACCGGCACGGTCATGGAGGGGGCGATCACGGTCAACGGGTCGGACGTCGACCTCTCGGACACGACGCCCATCGCCAAGCTGGCCGAGGACTACGAGGTCTTCATCGTCCCCGCGGACTCGCCCTACGAGACGATCGACGACTTCGTCGCGGCGTGGAGCGAGGCCCCGCAGAGCCACCCGATCGGCGGCGGCGGGCTCGGCGGGACCGACCACCTGCTCGCCGGCCTGTTCGCCCGCGAGGTCGGCGTCGACCCCGGTGAGATCAACTACGTCTCGTACGCGGGTGGTGGCGAGGTGCTGACCGCCCTGCTCTCGGGCACGGTCGAGATCGGCGTCAGCGGCTACAACGAGTTCAGCGACCAGATCGAGGCCGGCAACCTGCGGGCCCTCGCGCTCTCGGCCGAGGAACCCGTCGACGGCATCGACGCCCCGACCTTCATCGAGCAGGGCATCGACGTGCACCTGCCGAACTGGCGCGGTCTCGTGGCCCCGAAGGACATCACCGACGCCGAGCGCGACGAACTCGTCGCGATCATCGACGAGATGGTCGCCTCCGACGAGTGGCAGGACACCCTGAAGCGCAACTCCTGGGCCCCGGCGGTGGTCACCGGAGAGGACTTCGCCGACTTCATCGCCGAGGACCAGGCCCGCGTGAACACGATCATCGAGGAGCTGGGCCTGTGAGCGGCGTCATCCGGACCGTCTCGGTCACCCGTCGGGCCGTGGTCGTCGCGGACGGGTTCTGGCGCCGACGCACGGGCCTGATCGTGCCGGCGCTCATGCTGGTCATCGGGCTGGCCCTCGTGGTCGGCACGGTGACGATGCGCGTGCCCGACACCGCCACCTCGCCCGGGCCCCAGGTCTTCCCGGCGATCGTGGCGGCCCTCGTGCTGATCGTGGCCGTGCTGCTCGCGATCGACGTGCTGCGCAAGCCCGAGGCCGCCACGGTCGAGATCGCCCAGCCCGCCGCCCCCGGCGACGTGGACGACCTCGACCTCGACGGCGAACCCGTCGAGCGCCGCCCGACCAGCAACCACCGGGCCCTGCTCGGCGCCCTCGGCACGGTCGTGGTGTTCATCGCCGCCCTCACGCCGCTCGGCTGGCTGCTGGCCGGCGCCGTCCTGTTCTGGGGCATCGCCCGCGCGCTCGGCAGCCAGCGGCCCGTCTTCGACATCTTCCTGGCACTGGCGATCTCGTCGATCGTGCAGCTCGCCTTCTCGGCCGGACTCGGCCTCAACCTGCCTCCCGGCATCCTCGAGGGGATCTTCTGATGGAATCGCTCGCCAACCTCGGGGACGGGTTCCTCACCGTCCTGACCCCGATCAACATGCTCTGGGTGCTGATCGGAGCCGTGCTCGGCACGGCCGTCGGCGTCCTGCCCGGCCTCGGCTCGGCCATGGCCGTCGCCCTGCTGCTGCCCGTGACCTTCTCGCTCGACCCGATCGGCGCGTTCATCATGTTCGCCGGCGTGCTCTTCGGCGGTCTGTTCGGTGACTCGATCTCGGGCATCCTGATGAACACTCCGGGCAACAGCACGGCCATCGCCGGCACGATCGAGGGCCACAAGATGGCCACGAGCGGTCGGGCCGCCCAGGCCCTCGCGACCTCGGCGATCGGTGCCTTCATCGGCGGCATCATCGCGTCGGTGCTGGTCGTGTTCTTCGCTCCACGGCTGGCGGAGCTCGCGACGCTGTTCGGCCCGGCCGAGTACCTCGCCCTGGCGGTGTTCGCCTTCGTGGCGATCTCGGCGGTCGTCACCGAGTCGGTGTTGCGCGGCCTCGCCGCCCTCGGCATCGGCCTGGCGATCTCGGTCGTCGGCATCGACGGCATCTCGGGCGCCTCGCGATTCACGGCCGGCGTGCCCGAGCTGTTCGACGGCATCGACATCGTCGTGATCACCGTCGGCCTGCTGGCGCTCGGCGAGGTCTTCAGCGTCGCGGCGAAGCGCGGCACCCCCGACGAGACGGCACTCGTGCCCTCGCGTGGTCGACTCTGGCTGTCCCGTCGTGAGTTCCGCCTGGCGGCGCCGGCCTGGCTGCGCGGCACGGCGATCGGCATCCCGTTCGGCATCATCCCGGTGGGCGGCGCCGAGGTGCCGACCTTCCTCGCCTACGGCACCGAGCGCCGACTCGACGCCCGCCGCAAGGACTCGATGTTCGGCCGCGGTGCCATCCAGGGCGTCGCCGGCCCCGAGGCCGCCGGCAACGCCACGGCCGGCACGGCGATGGGCGCGCTGCTCGCGCTCGGACTGCCGACCTCCGCCACGGCGGCGATCCTGCTCGCCGCGTTCCGCCAGTACGGCCTGCAGCCCGGGCCCCTGCTGTTCGAGCGCGCGCCAGACCTCGTCTGGGCACTGCTCGCCAGCTTCTTCGTCGGCATGGTGGTGCTGCTGATCCTCAACCTGCCGTTCGCGCCGCTCTGGGCCAAACTGCTCAAGGTGCCGCGCCACTACCTGTACGCGGGCATCTCGGTCTTCGCGATGCTCGGCGTCTACGCGACGAGCGCGAAGATCCTCGATCTCGTGCTCGTCACGGTGATCGGGCTGATCGGGTTCCTCATGCGCCGCTACGGCCTGCCGGTCGCGCCGATGCTCATCGCGATCATCCTCGGCCCCCTCGCCGAGACCGAGTTCCGGCGCGCGATGGCCGTCAACGAGAGCGACCCCGCCATCCTCGTGTCGAGCCCGATCTCGGTGACCCTCTACGTCGTGCTCCTGCTCGCCGTCGCCGGCGCCGCCTTCCAGAAGATCCGCAGCCGGAGGACCGTCGCCCAGGCGATCGCCGACCGCCAGAGAGAGACCGTGTGACCCAGCCCCCCGACCCCACCCCGGCCCACGACCCCGCTCGGCCCCACGAGCCGGCCGGGGACCACGACCGGCCCCGACCGCTCGACGGCGTCCGCGTCCTCGACATGACCAACGTCCTCGCGGGGCCCTACGCGGCGTACCAACTCGCCCTGCTCGGGGCCGACGTGATCAAGGTCGAGACGCCGCACGGGGGCGACCTCGCCCGCCAACTGGGGGCGTCCGCCGAACTGAACCAGCGCCTCCTCGGCATCTCGTTCCTGGCGCAGAACGCCCAGAAGCGGTCGCTGACGGTCGACCTGAAGAAGCCGGGCGGGACCGAGGTGCTGCGGCGGGCGGTGGCCGAGGCCGACGTCCTGCTCGAGAACTTCCGGCCCGGGGTGCTCGAGCGGCTCGGCTTCGGCTGGGACGTGCTGCGGGGGATCAACCCGCGGCTCGTCTACGCGGCGATCTCGGGCTTCGGGCAGACCGGCCCGCTGCGCGGCAAGCCCGCGTACGACCAGATCATCCAGGGCAGCTCGGGCATGATGAGCGTCACCGGCACGCCCGAGACGGCCCCGCTGCGGGCCGGCTACCCGATCGCCGACACGCTCGGCGGGCTGGCGGCAGCGTTCGCGATCTCGTCGGCGCTTCTCGGTCGCGAGCGGACCGGGGTGGGCTCGGTCATCGACGTGTCCATGCTCGAGACCGCGGCGACCGCCATGGGCTGGGTCGTCTCGAACCACCTCGTCGCCGGCACCGAGCCGCGGCCGCTCGGCAACGACAACGGCACGGCGGCCCCCTCGGGCACGTTCGCGACCGGCGACGGAGCCCTCAACATCGCGGCCAACAAGCAGGAGCAGTTCGAGTCGCTCTGCACCCTGATCGGGCGTGCCGACCTCGCCGTCGACGTCCGCTTCGCCGCGCGCGAGGACCGTAAGACCCACCGCGCCGCGCTCACCCACGAGATCGAGGCGGCGCTGGCCACCCGCGCCGCCGCCGAGTGGGAGGCGCTGCTGAGCGACGCCGGCGTGCCCGCCGCGGCGGTGCTGACCGTGGCCGAGATGCTCGACAGCCCGCAGGTGCGCGACCGCGAACTCGTGCACGAGCTGCCCTTCCCGGGTGGGGCGCAAGGCGACGACCCGTTGCGCGTGATGGGGCACGGCATCCGCGTCGACGGCGTGCCCGGGGCGCCGACCCTGCCGCCACCGCTGCTCGGGCAGCACACCGACGAGATCCTCGCCGAGCTCGGCTTCGACGCCGACGAGATCCACGACCTCAGGGAAGGAGGCGCGGTGTGAGCGCCGACGAGAGAGCCGACCTCGAGGCCCGCCTCGCCGCGGCCCAGGCCGAGACCGCCCGGCTCGAGGCGCGGATCGCCTCGACCACCGCCTGGTGGTCGACCGGCATCACCAAGATCGAGCCCGGCGTCATCGAGCTGCGCGGCTACCCCGTGCAGCAGCTGATCGGCAACCTCGGCTTCGTCGAGACGGTCTGGCTGATGACGCGCGGCGAACGGCCCGATCCGGCGCAGGCCGCGCTGCTCGAGGCCGCGCTCGTCGCGAGCGTCGACCACGGCCCGCAGGCGCCGTCGATCGCCAGCGCACGCATGGCTGTCACCTGCGGCGTCGGCCTCAACTCGGCCGTCGCGAACGGCGTCAACGTGCTGGGCGACACCCACGGAGGCGCGGGTCAGCAGTGCGTCCAGCTGCTGAACCGTCTGGTCGCCTCGCACCGCGACACCGGTGCGCCGCTCGACGCGCTGGCCGCCGCCGAGGTCGCGGCCCACAAGGTTCGGGGCGAGTTCGTGCCCGGGTTCGGACACCGCTTCCACCCGCGCGACCCGCGCCGCGACCCGCTGCTGGCGCTCGTGGAGCGGGCGCGCGACGACGGCGTGGTCGAGGGGCGTCACCTCGACGCGGCCCTCGCCGTCGAAGGCGTGTTGGCGTCTCGGAACGTGCCGATGAACATCGACGGGGTGTCGGCCGTGGTCTACGGCGAACTCGGCATCGAACCCGAACTGGCCCGCGGGCTGTTCGTGCTGTCGCGGTCGGTGGGCATCCTCGCCCACGCCTGGGAGGAGCGCGGCTCGGGCCAGCGCATCAAGGGTCCGCTGCCCAAGGGCTTCCTGGCCGACTACACGGGCCCCGCCACCCGCGACCTCTGAGTCCCGGCCGCGGGTGCCTCCGTCTCACTCCGCCCACCCCGCACGCCGAGTGGGCTCAAGATGTCCTTCGTCCGCGTGCGGAGGGCATCTTCTGCCCACTCGAGCGGAGGGAGGAGGGGGCGTACGGGGCGGGCGGGGAGGCGCGGGTCAGGCGAGCGCGGCGGGGTCGAGGCCGTGCTGCTCGACCTGGATCGCCTGGCGGATCGTCAGCGGGTAGATGCGCGACAGCTCGGGGTTCGACGGGTCGCTCGAGATGTACGCCACGCTCTCGACGTGCTGTTCGAACGCGTTGACCTTGTCGCGCGGTGCGCCCACCACGAGCTGGAAGCCCAGCGAGGTCAGCGCCGCCAGGGCCCGGCCGGTGTACTCGGCATCCGCCTTGACGAAGCCCTCGTCGAGCACGATCGGAGCGTAGGTCGGCACCCGGTCGGTGCCGTCGCCCAACCGGAACCGCAGCGCGGCCCCGAGCACGAACGCGATGAGCTCCTGCCCCTCGCCGCCCGACTTGCCGGCGACGCCCTCGTGCACGATCTGCGTGCCGTCGGCGCGGGTCTCGATCGCCCGGAACTGGTAGTGCTCGCGGGCGTCCAGCACCCGGCGGCGCCAGGCGTCGCCGACCTTCGACTTCTCCTCGAGGTGGGCGAGGTCGCGGCGGAGCCTCAGGAACCGGCGCTCGACCTCGGACGCATCCCGCGCCTCCGGGGTCTGCGCCTGTGAGGACCGTCCGTCCGAGGACCGTGCCTCGGACGTGGCATCGGCCCCGCCGGTGTGCTCTCGCAGGGTGCGCTTGAACTCGAGCAGGTCGCCGTTCGACACCGGCCGCGGCTCGATGTCGAGCGTCGAACCCTGACGGAACTCGATCGACCGCAACGCCTGCGAGATCGGGCGGACGCCACGACGGATGACGTGGCCGTCCTCCTCGATCTGGACGAGCAGCGCCCGCAGGCTGTCGCCCACGTCGCTGCCGGCTCTCTCGAGCCACCGCTGCTTCGCGTGCGGCAGGTCGTCCTCGACGAGCTGCCGGTGGATCGCCCGGACCGCCGGCAGGCTCTCGATCGTGGCATCGATGCCCGCGGTGCGGTCGAGCTCGAGGTAGCGCTCGAAGACGACGACGAGCGTCGACTCGGCGTTCGCCCGGTCGCGGTCGTGCGCGTCGACCTGGGCCCGCAGCTGCGACGCGGCGTCCCGGTGGAGCCGGGCGACGTCGGTCGCCTCACGCGGTGCGGCGAACGGCAGCGGGGCGAGCAGCGCCCGCTCGTCGTCGCTCAGGGGCTCGGCGTCGGCGGCGTCCGCGAACTCGTCCTCGATGTCGACGAGCGTCGCGTGCTTCTCGTCGAGCTGCGCGAGGACCTGGTCGATCTCGGCCAGGCGGCGGGTCGCGGCGGAGCGGTCGTCGTCGTGCTGCGTGGCCTCGGCCTGCAACGTCGCGAGCTCGGGACGCTCGACGGCGATGCGGTCGAGCTGCGCGCGCAGGTCGTCGAGCCTCGCCTGCGCGGGGGCGGTGTCGAGCTCGTCCCAGGTGAACTCCTTCGCCCGGGCGACGGCGTCGGCGACACGGCGGCGGTCGGCCGCCTCGGCCTCGATCGCGTCGTACTCGCCGCGGACCCGGGCCAGCACGGCCTCGAGGTCGACGATCTCGTCGCCGAGCTCGGCGATGCGCGCCGCGTTGTCGAGGCCGATCCACGAGCGGGTCGACCGGTCGTCCTTGATCACACGGTCGCGCGACCCGGTGCGGAGGCCCCGTCGGGTGACGGCACCGCGGGTGCCGGCCGGCCGCGGGTCGTCGAGGTCGTCGGGCCCCTCGACGCAGAGCACGCTGCGGTCGGCGACGAGTTCGTCGTGCAGCCAGCCGCGGAACGGGCTGGCCGGGTCGAGTCGCACCATCGCGGGCACGGTGTGGTCGACGGGCGAGAGCGTCGGCTCGGCCCCGGCGGTCGCCGGTACGAGCGTGACGCGTCCGCGCACGTCGTTCTCGTCCACCCAGCGGCGCACGGCGTCGAAGTGCGCACGGTCGACGATGAGGTGCGTGGCGAGATCGCCGAGCACGCGCTCGATCGCGACGGCCCACCCGGTGTGCTCGGGCGCGACCTCGAACAGCTCGCCGGCGTAGGGCAGGCTCGACACCGGCACGCCCGCCCCCTCGGCGATGCGGCGACGTCGCTCGATCGCGTCGTCGGGCACGTTGCTGCGGCGCTGCTCGAACGAGCGCTTCTGCTTCTCGAGAGCGGCCAGGGCCCGCTTCGTCTCACCGATGCGGGCGGCGAGGTCACTGCGGGCGTCGGCGGTCGCGGCGCGGGCCGCGGCGTCGTCGGCCGCGAGGCGGTCGGCGCGCTGTCCGAGGGCGACGAGTTGCTCGTCGTTCCGGGGGAGGGACTCGCCGGTCGCCTCCAGGGCGGTGGCGAGCCGGCCGCGGGTGCGCTCGACGGCGGCGAGTTCGGCCTCGGCAGCGGCCACGTGCTCGCGGAGCGACTGCGTGGGATCGCCCCCGAGCTCGCTGATCCGCGCGAGGGCCTGTTCACGGGATCGGAACGCGAGCTGCTCGTCCGCCTGGGCGCGCCTCCGGCGTTCGCCCTGCTCGCGTTTCTCGGTCGTGACGCGGTCGACCTCGCCGCTGACCCAGCTGCCGACGCGTTCGGCCAGCCAGACGCGCAGACGGCTGGGCCCGTCCGCGTCCGCGAGCAGGCGGCGCTTGGCCGATCCGTCGCGGCCGGCGAGCTCGTAGCGGTCGGCGAGCGTCGGCACGCCCTCGAGCACGTCGAGCTTCTTGCGGGTCGTCTCGAACACGTCGTAGAGCGCGGACGCCTCGCGGTAGGTGGCGAGCGTGGTCTCCCACCGGCTGAGCGCCTGCGGCTGGACGAGGACGAACTGCTTGAAGAGGTCGTCGATCGAGAACACGCCCTTGGACGCCTGAGCCCGCCGCAGCAGGGTCAGGGCCTTGAGCTGCGACTCGTCGCTGCCGCCGATGCCGAGCTGACCGCAGAGCTGCACCCGCAGCTCGGGCTGCGACGAGGTCGCGAGATCGTGGGCGGGGTCGAGCAGCCGGGCGAGCGAGCCGCGGGTCAGCGGGTTCTGGCTCGTGCCCTCGCGGGTCACCTCGGAGAGGCGGCTGAGGTCGAACCGGCCCTGCACGAGCAGGTAGACGCTCGCCTGGGTGACGTCGTCCTGGCTCGCGGTGTCCTCGCCGATCCAGGCGACGCGGACGGCCGTGACGGTCTGGCCGAGCTCGGTCGACCAGGTGATCGCGGCACCGCTCGGGAACGCCTGGCCGAGCGGTCGCAGGAACCGCGTCGTCGTGCGGTCGGAGGCGGCGTCGCGCACCTCGTCGGTCTTGCCGCGGGCGTAGCTGTAGACCGTGCGCTCGGACCGCTGGCGGCTGTCGTCGCGGGCGGCCCGGTTGAACTCTTGCGGGTTGGGCATGATGACCGCGGCCATCGCGTCGAGCACGGTCGACTTGCCGCGGCCGGTGGGGCCGAGGATGGCGATGCCGCCGCGCCCCACGGGCATGCGGTGCAGGCCGGCGTAGCTGCCCCAGTTGAGCAGCTGCACCTGCTCGATGCGGTACTGGCCCGAGTGGAACATGCCGAGGTCGGGCGAAGTGTCGGCGATGCTCATGCCTGGGGTGCTTCCGGGTCGGTGGCGGTGTCGGCGTCGTGCGGCGGCTCGAGGTCGAGGTCGAGCGGCACGGCGGTCGGGTCGGGTTCGGTCTCGAGGGCGTCGTCGCCCCGGGCGTCGGGGCCGTCGTCGTCCCCGACGGGGTCGGGTTCGACCTCGGGTTCGACGGCGATGTCGTCGGCGTCGTCCGCCGCGTCGGCCTCGGCGCGCGCGTCGCCCGGTGCGTCGACCTCGACCTCGCCCTCGCCGGTCACGTCGCCCTCGACCCCCGCCGCCTCGAGGTACACCCGCTCGAGGTGTGCCAGCCGGTCGGCGGTCATCAGCGGCACGATCGCCGGCGAGACGACGAACAGCTCGGGATCGTCGGGCTCGGCCGTGAGCAGGTCGCGGGCGACGAGCGCGGCGATCGCGGCGTCGACCCGGCGACGGGCCCGCACCTCGTCGGAGCCCGAGTCGTCGTGGTACCGCCCGAGGAACTCGGCGACGGAGTCCTTCGAGATGACGACGGCCTCGTCGAGACCGTCGGTGAAGGCGTGCTCGCGGCGGGCGAAGACCATCAGCAGCGAGGCGTCCCGCGACAGGGGCTTCTCACGGCGCAGCAGCACGGGCACGTCGTCCTCGCCGCTCTGCCGCTTGAAGGCGACCTCGTGGTCGTGGTCGACGACGAGCACGAGGAACATCTCCTCGAGCCGCGCCCGGATCTCGGGTTCGTGGGCGAGCAGGCCGGCCCAGGCCTCCTGCTGCCGGGCGCGGGACACGAACCGGTGGGTCAGCAGCGTGACCAGGGCCTTGCGTCCGGCCAGTGGCAGCGCGTCGGTGCCGCCACCCGCCGCGACGGCGTCGTCGTCACCGTCGTCGAAGGCGTCGCGGGAGGCGCGCGTCGACTCGTCGACGGAGGGCGCGGTCGCCTCGGCGAAGGAGGCGCGGGTCGCCTCGTCGACGCCGGTCTCGTCCGAGGGGGCTGCGGGGCTCATGCGGGGTCCTTCGTGGAGGTCGTGCTGGTCATGAGGTCGGGCTCGGCGTCGGGCGGGCCCGCGGCATCGCGCCGGAAGACGAGGCGGGGCAGCGTGACCTGCCGACCCGCGCCTCCCGGGTTCGTGCCTTCTTGGCCCGCGTCCGACGACGCACCGGGGCCGGTGGGATCGCCGGCGAGCTCGACGGTCTCGGTGTCGTCGCCGACGACGCCGCGTTCGAGCGCCAGGTCGAGCATGCTGAGGACGAGCCCGAGACGGCGGAACTCGGGCTCGGTGGCGCGGTACACGTCGACGCTCGTGACCTCGTCGCGGTCGGCGAGCAGCCGGTCGATCGTCGCCGAGACGGCCGCCGTGCTCGTGCCCGAGGTGAGGCGGAGGGCGGCCCGGTCGGCCTCGGGCAGGGTCGCGTCGCCGATCGTCACCTGCACGTCGACCGTCGGCCGCGCGCGGTCGGTGTGCAGTTGCACCTGGCTGACGTCGCGGACGTCGAGCGCCCCGAGGCCCAGCCCGTCGCCGTGCTCGGCCGGCAGCACGGCGTGGCCCGGCCGGCGCTCGGCCCAGACGCCACCCGCGTGCAGCGCCCGGTCGGCGAGGGTGAGCAGACGCTGCTGCTGGTCGGAGCCCGACCGGCTCAGGAAGCGCCGCAGCGAGGACGTCCAGCGACCGTAGGTCTCTTGCACGCTCTGCTCTTCGGCGAGCAGCGACGAGATGAGCGACTCGAGCTGCGTGCGCTGCCGCTCGGTGAGCTGTTCGGCGGCGTCGGGTTGAGCGAGGACCTTCTCGATGTCGGCCCGCATCACGTCGATGCCGCGCGACGACAACATCTGGGCGAAGCCGCGGTAGGCGCGTCCCTCGGGGGTCTGCTCGAGCAGGTCGTTGTCGCGCAGGTACTGGTCGACGAGCGCGCCCTTGCCGACGTGTTCGGACGACGCCCGGCGCGCGACCTCTCGGTGTCGCTGCTCGACCATGGCGCCGAGCTGCCGGAAGTCCTCGGGCAGCGACGCGGTGAGGCGGACCACCTCGCGGACCTGTCGGCGCAGCACGTCGGGAGCGGTGGGTTCGGTGCCGTGCCGCTCGATCTCGGCCTTGCGGCGCTCGAGCTCGGCGATCTGCTCGTCGAGGCGCGCGAGCTGCGACTCGCGGCTGGGGTCGGCGAGGCCCGCGAGCTGCCCGACGGCGTGGGCGATGCTGCCGAGGCGGGCCTCGCTGACGGCGTTGTCGCGCTCGACGAGGTCGCGCACGAGACGCAGCGCCTTGAGCGCGTGCGGCGACAGGCGGTACTCGGCGCGGGCGTCCGGTCCGGAGGCGCGGGTGCGGACGAGCCAGCGGCTCTCGACCCAGCTGCGGCAGTACTCGGCCGGGGTGGTCTTCTGCTCGGTGGGGGCCGGGATGGCGACGGGCGTCGGGGACGCGGGCCGCGCCTCCTCGGGGTCCCGCTCGGTCGTCGCCGGCTCGGTGGCGGCCTGCTCGGGTGACCCCGGCTCGGACGCCGCCTGCTCGGACGCGGCCTGCTCGGCGGCGTTCTGCTCGAGGGCGTCGGCGACCTGCCGGTGGAACCAGTCGGCCGACACCGGACCCTCGGCGTGCTCGAGGTGGCGGGAGAAGAGCGGCAGCATCCACCGGGCGTTGTAGCCGCGGAGCAGGGCCCAGGTGGGGTCGTCTTCGTACGCCGCGCGCACGTCGTCGCGGCTCAGGGCGTCGTCGTGCCCCGGCGGGTGGTTCACCAAGCAAGACCTCCGGCAATCGTCGGACGACGATACCAACTGGCGACGCTCCGCTCGGCGACGGTGTCGCTCGTCGTCCGCAGAGGCCAGGATGTCGGGATGGGGATCAGGTCGAGGCGAGGCGTCGTGGCGACCGTCGTCGTGGCCGTCCTCGTGCTCGGCGCCGGGTGCGCGAGCTCTCAGGACCTGCTCGACCGGTTCGAGTCCCGCATGGAAGGTGTCGACGGCGTCGTCGAGATCGAGACGGCCGGGACCGACTCTCCCCTCGGCGTCGCTGAGGCCCAGGCCACGGTCGTGGTCGAGGACGACCTCTCCGACGACGACCTCGAAGCCGTCGCGGAGCGCATCAGGCCGTTCGTGGTCCGCAACGTGGGCGACTCCTCCGGCTGGCAGTTCGTGGACGTCCGGCGAGGCACCGTCTCGTTCGAGGTGCTCGCCGACGAGGGCGACACGGCGGCACAGCTCGACCTCGCCCGTCGCGTCGCGAACGACCCGGTCTTCGCCGAGATGTCCCTCACCACGCACGCGTTCGGCGAGGGCCGGGCGATCGGAACCGACTCGCCTCGGCAGGGGTTCGGGATCACGGTGGTGCCCTCGGACTCGTCGGACGTCGTCTCGGCCTGGAAGCGGGCCCGCTCCCTGCGGCACGCCGCGGCTCAGCTGACCGACGTCGACGTGACGGCCTGGAGCCCGGACTCCCGCCGGTTCGTCACCGAGAACGTCAGCGGGTTCCCCGCGGTCCTCGACGACCCCGCGACGTCCGACGTCGTCCTCGACGCCGCCGACCAGGGGCGTCTGCTCGATGCCGTCGGGGCCACCGACCTCGGGCCCGGGCGGGTCGACGTCCTGCCGGAAGGCATCAGGGTCGATCTCGACACACCGACCGTCACGGGGTACCACTCGCCGGACGAGGTGGCGGAGGCGTCCCCTCGAGCCGCCCGGATCGCCGGCGCCCTCGTCGCGATGTCGGAGGTGCCCGGCACGTCGATCGGCTTCGTCGACTCACCGGACGAACGGCGGGAGCTCGACGGCGACCTGTCCGCCGCCGAGTCGTTGGTGGACGTCGTGGCGCCCGGCACGGTCACCTACTCGGCGATCAGCGCCCGGTCGGTCGAGGTACGGACGTCGGGACTCGACGGCGTCGTGCCCGCGATGCAGGCCATCGGGGGTTCCGCGGCCGTGTCCGGGATGGACGAGATCCGCGTCTCGCCCGGTGGAGCCGACCGCAGGGGTCTCGCGTTCTCGGGCCGCCCCGAGGCGCTCGCCCTGCTCACCGCCGTCGCGGGCGCGATCGTGGCCTCTCCCCGGATCGAGGGCCTGGCCGTGACAGCCACGGCGGGTCGAGTCGGCATCGAGCTCGGTGACACCGTCACCGACGCAGCTCTCGCGGACGTCGTCACGGCTGTGAGGACGGCACCGGCCGGGACCGTCGTGTCGTTCCGACGAGACGTCCGAGCGGCGGCCGACCTCGCCACCGAGACGGTCGGGCAGGGGGCGACGAGCGACTGCTCGGCGCTCGACGCCGATGACGCGGCATCGTGCGAGATCGTCCGGTCCGCATGGGGTGCGTGATGGCCGGTGCGGTGCCCGGAACCCTCGCCGTGAGACGCGGCCCCGCGGCGGCCGTCCTGGCCCTGGCGGTCTCGCTGGCCGTGACGGGGTGCGCGGCCGGGGCGAGGGCGCCGGGCAAGACGGCCTGGACGTGGACGACGCCAAGACGGAGACGATGGCGATCGAGAGGTCGGTCGTGGACTCCTTCCCGGCGGCCGAGGTGGTGTCGGTCGATCAGGCACCCACTGGCGTGCTGCTGAGCTGTTCGGATGACACGTACCAGTGGACGGGCCGGGTCACGGTGCAGATGGACGGTGCCTCGGAGAGGGCTGCCGTCCTCGACGTCATCGCGGGCGCCTTCGACGACCGGGAGGGGTACGACTCCGCGATCGACGAGCAGACCGGTGACCCTCGCCTCCTCGTGACGGGCCCAGGCGGTGCGGCCTACGTGGGTCGCTTCGACGAGGCCTCCCACCTCGTGACCCTCGCCTCGGCCTCTCGGCGCTTCGCGCTGCACGAGGGCGAGAACTCGTACGACACGTACTGATCGTCATGCTCGTAGGGGTACGAGCCACGAGCCACGTTCCTGGGATCGACGTCACCACCACCGTCGCGAGACACGGCGTCACCATCCGTCACGAAACGTCACGTCGTTCGTGTGGCGCAAGCCCCGGGCCGAGGATGACGGGACGCGGGGTCGCCGCTCGCCGGCGCCCCGCACCGATCCGTCGTCGAGGGCAGGGGAGTCGTTGTGACCAGCAGGAACACCCGTCCGACCGCGGCCTCTCGCCGGACGCCGAGCGGCCTCTCGTTGACGCTGCTGCACACCGCGGGCGCGTCGTGAGCGGCGTCGGCGACACGGCCCTCGACCCGGGGGGCTCGAGCGAGGTCGGTTCGACCCCGACCGTCGAGGTGCGCGGCACCGTCGTCGTCCTGCTCGGGGCCGGCGAGCGAGCGGACGACTTCGCGAGGCTCACCGACCGTCTCGTCTTCGACGGGTACCGGGTCGAGCTGTTCGACGACGTCTCCACCGACGTCCGCGCCGTGCGGGCGGGTGTCGAGCGGCTCGTGCGCGACCGGGCACTGCCGAGACCCGTCGTGCTGCTCGGCTCCGACGTCGGGGCGACCCTCGCGGCATCCGTCGCGGCCGACTCGGTCGCGGCCGTGGACGCGGTCGTGCTGACCGGCGTGCTCACCCCGGCCTCGCGACGAGGCCTCGGGTCCGACCGGCGCGACGACCGGACCCGGAGGGCCCTGCCGACGGGGTTGTCCCTGCCGGCCGCACGGTCGGTGGTGCAGCCCACCCTGGTCTTCCACGGCGACGGGGACCGGGTCACCGAGGTCGCGGACGCCGTCGCCTGGGCGGCCCAGCTGCCGCGGGGTTCGGTCCGCCTCGTCGGCCAGGGCGGGCACGATGTCTTACGGGGCCCCGGCCACCGCACGGTGACGGCCTCGATCGTGCTGTTCCTCGAACGGCAGCGCAGTGACGACCCCGTGCTCGTCGACGCGTTCGCGGCGCGCACGCCCCGGCCGACGTGACGCGACGTGTTCGCGGCGCGCACGCCCCCGTCGACGTGACGCGTCGTGTCCGCGTGTGTCGGCCGGGCTGGCACCCCGGGCCCGAACGGTGCACGATCGAACGATGACCTCGCCGATCGACCACGCCGACCCGACACCCGTCGTGCACGTGCTGCACGACAACGACGAGTGGCTGCCGCCGCTCGTCGCCGCGCTCGACGCCGCGGGGGTGCCCCACCGCGAGCACCTGCTCGACGGAACGTCCTTCGACCTCGCCGCCGCGCCTCCTGAAGGGGTGTTCTGGTCGCGGTTGAGCGGCTCGGCCCACACGCGCGGTCGGGGAACCGCCAAGGAGGTCGCCCGCGCGACCCTGCGCTGGGCGGAACGGCACGGACGCCGGACGATCAACGGCAGCGATGTCGTCGAACTCGAGGTGAGCAAGGTCGCGCAGTACCTGGCGCTGGCATCGGCCGGGTTCGACGTGCCCGCGACGACCGCCGTGTTCGGCACCGCCGACCTCAAGGCGCGGGCCCGCGAGCAGACGTTGCCGTTCATCACGAAGCACAACCAGGGCGGCAAGGGCCTCGGGGTGCGCCGCTTCGACGACCTCGACTCCTTCGACGCGTACGTCGACGGGCCCGACTTCGAGGTGCCGGTCGACGGGATCACCCTGCTGCAGGAGTTCCTGCAGGCCGAGGAGCCCTTCAACACGCGCGTCGAGTTCGTCGGCGGGCGGTTCGTCTACGCCGTGCGGGTCGACACCTCGGCCGGCAGCTTCGAGTTGTGCCCCGCCGACGCGTGCGTCGTGCCCGACGGCGCCGACCCGGCCACGTTCGCCCCGTTCGCCGTGCGGCCGTCGGTCACCGCCGAGCACCCGCTCGTCCGGCGGCTCGAGGCCTTCGTCGCCGAGCACGGCATCGAGGTCGCCGGCATCGAGTTCATCGAGACCGTCGACGGTCGCTTGGTGCCGTACGACGTCAACACGAACACCAACTACAACCCCGACGTCGAGCGGTCGTCGTCGGTGTCGGCCGCGGCGACGCTCGCTGCCTGGCTGGGCGAGGTGCTGGCGGCGGAGTACGCCGCGACACCCGCCTGACGCCGTTCACGGCGACGCCCGCCTAGCCGTTCACGCGGACATCTGCCTGGCGTCGTTCACGGCGACACCGCCGAGTGGACACGGCACCCCGTCGTGCCGCGGTGCCTCGTCCTCTCGGCGGTGTCACCGGCCGGGGGCGTCAGGGGCCGGCGATCAGGACGACCAGGGCCCAGGCGGCGGGCAGCAGGGCCACGGCCATGATCACGTCGGCCACGAGGAGCGCGGTCACGCGGGCCTCGCGTCCGGCAGGGGTCGGCGACCCGTCCGGTGTCGCCGTTTCACGGGCGGGCGTCGACGGGCGAAGCGCGCGCAGGCAGACCACGGCGCCGATCACACCGGCCACAGGCACGATCGCGACGGGGACCCAGCGGACGGCGTCGTCGGCGCCCCACGGGACGGCTACGGCGACCACGGTCGAGATCAGCCCCACGGCCAGGGTGACGACGGCCGTGCGGGTGGCCCGGTCAGCCCGGTCGACCGCGCGCTCAGAACGGATTGCACACCCCCGTGCTGAAGACGAGCTTGATCGCCGCGGCGACGGCACGCTCGTTCGACTTCATCTGCCCGGAGAACCGATCGATCTCGGCCTTGAGCTGAGCGTCGCAGGCACAACTGAAGTAGCCACGGTCGCCGTAGCACTTGTCGTGCCGCTCGCAGAGGCGGTCGAGTGTGTCGACCGCCGTCCCGCCGCCGTGGCCGGGTCCGCACCAGTTGCCCCACACCGGGAAACCTGCCGCGACCCGCGCACCGTCGGAGGGCTGGCTGGCCGAACGGATACTCACCATGTCGTTGAAGGCTTCTCCGGCGAGGAGCGTCTCAGGAGAGGCCCCGGCCTGGGTCGCCGCGTCGACGTCGAAGGTCGAGGTGCCGGTCGCGTCGGTGACGATGAACGGCTCGGTGGCCTGCACGACGGTGTCCACAGCGTTGGGTGCGGCGGTCTCCGCCGCCGACGCCGAGGTCGCCCCGCCGATCAGTGGGGCGAGCAACCCGATCGATGCGGCGATGACCACGGCGGTGCCCGCCAGTCGTCGCATCGGGGAAAGGACAGGAGACCTCGTCGTCGATGTCATGATTCGACCGTACAGACCTGTCCGGTCATCTACCACCCTTATGGGGGGTTCTCCTCCTCGCGGGGGAGGCAAGGACGAGCCCCTCCCGAAGCGCTGCGTCAGCGGCGTTCAGAAGGCGCGGGTGGTGCCGGCGAGGTCGCGAACGCCACGGCCGCGAGGCCGGTCAGCACGACCGCACCGATCGTCACGGGTGCGAGCGGCCCGGCGAACGCCCCGGCGAGCCCGACGGGTGTGCCGAGGCCGACGACGAGCTGGCCGATCACCAGGAGCACGAGGCCGAAGCCGGAGCCGAGCAGGCTCACCCGGGCCAGGTCGTGCAGTCGTCGGGCGTCGTCGGCCAGACGACGGGTTCCTGTCGGCTCGGACGAGAGTCGGCGTCGCATCCGCACGAAGAGCACCGACGCGACGATCGACAGCAGCAGCGGGATCGCACTGCCGATCGTGAGGGCGGTCTGCACGACGCCGAACAGGGCGTCGGTGCCACCGGGGGAGGGTGGGGTGCTCATCGGGCTCCGTTCGAGCGGGGTGGTGGGTTCACGGGCGACGTCGTCCCCGAGGGGCGCCTCCGACGGGTCGGGGACCACGACGTCGCCCGTCCGCGACCGTCACGGGCCGACTCGCCGCCGAGCCGACCGGACACGACGACGCCGACCAGGCGGGAGGCGAGGTCGGCGTCGTGGGCCGTGCGGCCGGGTGTCTAGTAGCGAGGCTTGCGGGCGGGCCGCTCGCCACCCTGCGACCGGTCGGGGCGGTCGTCGCGGCGGGGCGCGCCTCCTCGGCGGTCGGGCTTGATCTCGATGAGCTTGCCGCTGATGCGGGTGTCGCTCAGGCGGTCGAGCATGTCGGTCGAGACGTCCGAGGCGAGTTCGACGACCGAGAAGTCGGGACGGATCTGGATCGCCCCGAAGTCGTCGCGGCTCAGGCCGCCCTCGTTCGCCAAGGCGCCCACGATCTGACGCGGCTCGACACGGTGACGACGACCGACCTCGATGCGGTACGCCGTCATCGGCTTCGACGTGCGCGGTCCGCGCTCGCGGCGCTCGCCCCGGTCGTCGTCGCGGCCGCCGCGCGGGGCACGGTCGTCGCGCTCGCGCAGCGGACGCTCGTCGCGCTGCGGTCGCTCGTCCTTCGGGTCGAGCAGCAGGGGCGTCTCGCCCTGGGCGACCACGGCGAGAGCGGCGGCGACGTCGGCCTCGGGCACGTCGTGGTGCTCGACGTAGTGGCTGATGATGTCGCGGAACGCCGAGATGCGGCTGTCCTGCGACAGGGCCTCGGTGATCGCGTCGTCGAAGCGGGTGAGCCGGGTGCTGTTGACGTCCTCGACGGTCGGCAGCTGCATCTGCGTGAGCGGCTGGCGGGTGGCCTTCTCGATCGCACCCAGCAGACGACGCTCGCGCGGCGTGACGAAGCTGATCGCGGCACCGCTGCGGCCGGCACGGCCGGTGCGACCGATGCGGTGCACGTACGACTCGGTGTCGATCGGGATGTCGTAGTTGACGACGTGGCTGATGCGGTCGACGTCGAGGCCACGGGCCGCGACGTCGGTCGCCACGAGGATGTCGAGCTTGCCGCTCTTCAGCTGGTTGACCGTGCGCTCGCGCTGGGCCTGGGCGACGTCACCGCTGATGGCCGCGGCCGAGTAGCCGCGGGCGCGCAGCTTCTCGGCGAGGGTCTCGGTCTCGCTCTTGGTGCGGACGAAGATGATCATGCCCTCGAAGTTCTCGACCTCGAGGATGCGGGTCAGGGCGTCGACCTTCTGCGGGTACGACACCATCAGGTAGCGCTGGGTCGTGTTCACCGAGGTGGTGGTCTTCGCCTTGACCGTGATCTCTTCGGCGTCGTTCAGGTACTGCTTCGAGATGCGACGGATCTGCGGCGGCATCGTGGCCGAGAACAGCGCCACCTGCTTGTCGTCGGGGGTGTCGGCGAGGATCGTCTCGACGTCCTCGGCGAAGCCCATCTTGAGCATCTCGTCGGCCTCGTCGAGCACGAGGTACTTGAGCTCGCTGAGGTCGAGGGTGCCCTTGGCGAGGTGGTCCATGATGCGACCGGGCGTGCCGACGACGACGTGGACGCCGCGGCGCAGGGCGCTCAACTGCACGCCGTAGGCCTGTCCGCCGTAGACGGGCAGGACGTGGACGCCACGCATGCCGGAGGCGAACTGCTCGAACGCCTCGCAGACCTGCAACGCGAGCTCGCGCGTCGGCGACAGCACGAGCGCCTGCGGCTTCTTGGCCGAGACGTCGAGGCGCGACAGGATGGGCAGGGCGAAGGCCGCGGTCTTGCCGGTGCCGGTCTGCGCGAGGCCGACGACGTCGCGGCCGTCGAGCAGGGTGGGGATCGTGGCGGCCTGGATGGCCGAAGGGGTCTCGTAGCCGATCTCACGGATGGCCTTCAGGACCTGGTCGCTCAAGCCCAGATCGGCGAACGTCGGCGTCGTGTCGGCTTGCTCTGTGGCGTCGCTCGGGGCTTGCTCGGTGGTGTCACTCATGGTGCAACGGTAGCTTGTCCGGGGCCTCCGCCGTTGCTCCCGCCCGCGAGGCGGGTCGAGTCATGCCGGTGCGGGGGGCAGCAGCGCCACGGCGAGCGTGGCCACGACGATCACCGTGGCCAGTGCCGAGGTCGTCACGGCGACCCGGCGCAGGGCCCGTGATCGGCCCGGCCGTCGCCCGACGGTGGCCGACAGCAGGGCCGTCACGGCGAAGGCGGCCGAGGTCAGGCCGACCACCGGCGCCGATGCTCGTCGGCCCCGAGCGAGGTCGAGCGGGAACTCGGCGGCTCCCTCGTGCAGTTCGGCCCAGCCCCACGCGACGTACCCGGCGGTGGCGACGGCCGACAGGGCGAGTGCGAGGGCCGGCCGGTGGGGGATCGGCTCGCGATGGACGTAGACCGTCGGGGGAGCTCGCCGAGGGTGACGCCGCGGCTGGAGGATCGGGTCGTCGGGTTCGAGCGTGTCGTCGAGGGGGAGCCGCCCCTGGCGGCGGAGCACGATCACCTCGTCGACCGGTCGCGGGCGCCTCGAGTACGGAATCTGCTTCCTCGCAGGGGACGACACGGTCGTTAGCCTACCGGTCGTCTGCCCAACGGGCGGACCTCGACGTCGGTGGCCCGAAGTAGTCTTCTCGTCGACCGATCCCGCCCCGCGACACCCCGAAGGACGACGTGCAACCGACGTACCGCACCGCCAGCGGTCGGCTCTTCCAGGCCGATTGCCTCGAGGTCCTCGCCGAGCTCGACGACGAGTCGGTCGACCTCGTGTTCGCCGATCCGCCGTTCAACCTGGGCAAGGTCTACGGGGCGGGCATCGACGACTCGCTCGACGAGGACGCCTACCTGGCCTGGTGTCGCCGGTGGATCGCCGAGTGCGTCCGGGTGCTGCGGCCGGGCGGCTCCTTCTACCTCTTCAACCTCCCCCGCTGGAACATCGAGCTGGGCCACGTCCTCAACGGCGAGGGCATGACCTTCCGTCACTGGGTCGCCGTCGACATCAAGTACGGTCTGCCGATCCCCAACAAGCTCTACCCGTCGCACTACTCGCTGCTCTACTACAGCAAGGGCAAGCCGTCCCGCTTCGTCCGACCCCGCCTCCCGATCCAGGTCTGCCGTCACTGCGGCCGAGACATCAAGGACTACGGCGGCCACCGCAGCAAGCTGCATCCCGACGGCATCAACCTGACCGACGTCTGGCTCGACATCCCCCCGGTGCGACACCGGGCGACGAAGACCCGAGGGGCGAACGAGCTCAGCGAGAAGCTCCTCGAGCGCGTGCTGACCATCAGCTCCGAACCGGGCGACCTGGTCCTCGACCCCTTCGGCGGGTCGGGCACCACCTACGCCGTGGCCGAGAAGATGCACCGTCACTGGGTCGGTGCCGAGATCGGCGACGTCGGCCCGATCATCCGCCGCCTCGAGGGAGAGGACGCCCAGGTCGAGCTGCCGGGGCGCGGAGACACCGGGCGCGGGCTGGCGGCCGGGGCAGAGCGCTAGTCGCTCGAGGTCGCAGGGTCCACCGCGGGTGGGACGGATCGGACCGGTGTCGAGAGGGCGACCCCGGGCAGACGCGGTGAGGTGGGGTCCGCGAGGCGCGGCCGCTCCGGGGCGGGCGCCGGTTCCGAGGCGCTCTCGGAGGCGGACGGAGCCACCGGGATCGGCGCGGTCCTGATCGCGGGTGCAGGCGACGCGGGCGGCGCGACCGGCGGCGTCGGCGCGGCCGACGTCTCCGCGGCGACCGTCGGCACGATGACGCTGATCGGCGTCGTGTCCGTGTGCACCGACTGCACCCGCACGCGCTTGGCCCGGCGCAGCCACCGTCGGGCGCCCGGGGTCGCGAGCAGGCTGCCGAGGACGAGTCCGGCACCGATCGCCAGCGTCGTGAGCATCGAGAACACGAAGTCGACCTCGGCGCCGTCGTTGCCGGCCATGAAGTTCAGCAGCGACGACGCCACGGCGAGCGACGGCAGCAACGACCCGCAGAACGCCGGCACGGCGATGACCGTCGCCGCCGTCCGCAGACGGGCCGCGGCCACGGTCGAGAGCGCACCCAACAGGGTCGCCGCGACGAACGTCGCCCCCATCAGCGGCAGGCCGAGGTGGCGCAGGGTGAAGAGCGAGAGGTTGCCGACCAGGGCGACGCCGATCGTGATCGGGATCATGCGGGCGGTCGACCCCTGGGCGATCGAGTTGGCCGACGCCGCGGCGAAGCTCGAGATGAGCGAGAGCCACAGCGGCAGCGCCTGCAGGGTGATGTTCGTCGGATCGACCTCGATGTCCGCGAACCGGGCGGTCACGGCGAGGCCGGCCGGGATGCCGCAGACCACCCCCGCGACGATCAGCCCGATCACCAGGGCACGGCCGACGGCCATCGACCGGAAGCCCGAGATCGCGTCCTGCGCCCAGGTGACGATCGTGGGGTGCGGCAGGACGAGGACGACCACGGCCGCGACCATCGCCGCGGCGCCTCCCGGGGTGAGCAGCCCCGCCCAGATGCCGAGCGTGCCGAGTGCGGCCGTGGACGCGGCCTGCAGGCCGATCACGAAGAACTGGGGGATGCCGCGGGCGGTCAGCCCGCGCCCTGACGCCATGATGCCGATCATCACCACGAAGGCACCGACGGCGGCCTGCCACGTGCCGCCGGCCTGCAGCGTCACGGACACGCCGAGCAGGCCCATCGCCAGATCGGTCAGCCACGACGGCCAGCGGGGCGGGGACTTCAGCACCTCGACGAGGCCGGCCACCGCCTCGGTCATGTCGCGGTCGTCGTGCAGCAGGTCGTCGACGATCTGATAGACCCGCGACAGCCGGTGCAGGTTCGACCCCTCGGCGTAGATGACCCGGGTCTTGACCAGCGGGTTCTCGCCGGCCGGGGCGTACTGGATGGTGATCGCCGTGCCCGTGATGTCGAGCTCGAGCGGGGCCAGGTTCCACTTGGTGCTGACGGCCACGATCGCGACCTCGGTGCTGCGGACGTCGGCCCCGGACGACAGCATGACGTCGCCCAGGTCGAGGCAGAAGTCCACGATCTGACGCGGCGAGTAGAGGTCGCCCCCGATGCCGTGCTCGGGCGTCGTCCCCTCGTAGATGGTGCCGCGCAGCCGGGCCCGGACGTCGCGCAGCTCGAGCTGGTTGACCAGTCGTGACTGGGCCGGACCCCGCGGCTTGCCCTTCGGCGCCTTGGGCACCCGCGGCGGGCGGGGCCTCACCGGGGTGGGCCGCTCGGGCCGCCTGGCGTCTGACACGCTGACCTCTTCCTCGCTCACGACCGGCCGGGCCGGGGCACCGCCGAGGCGGTCCCGCGGACCCGTCCGTCGAGTCTAGGAGGCGCGGCGCCGGTCGTCCGGGCCCGTCACGTCGCGCAGGCCGGCGGCCCTAGGACGCGTGGTCGGAGTCGTCGTCGTCGCCGCGGTCGGCGCGGGGCTCACCCGCGTCACCTCGCTCGCGCCCGGCGTCGGCCATGTCGTCGTCCACGCCGACGAACGGCGACTGCGTCTGGGCCACGATGGCCTGGGAGGTCGAGCCGAGGATGACGCCGGGGTCGACGCCCTTCTCGTGGGCGAGGGCGGCCGTCAGGCCGGCCGCGAGGCTGCCGCCGGCGGCGCCCAGGGTCGCGACGACGTCCTCCTGCCGAGGGGTGAACGGCTGGTCGGACAGTTCGGCGACGACCTCGCGCAGGTTCTCGTCGCTGGCCTCCACGGCCTCGGGGTCGCCCTGCGTGATGGCCGCGGCCTGCGACACGACGGCGAGCGCGAGTGCGGCCGCCTCTTCTTCGGGAGTCCGGTCCGTGGGCTCGTTCGTGTCCTGATCCATGGGCCGACCGTACGCTCGGCGCGCCCGGCGGCCTGTCAGGTGGCGGGGCCCGGGGTACGGGTCGATCAGCCGACACGGGAATGCGAGGAGGCGCGCGCGGCTTGGACCACGGATGAGCACCACCGAGACACCCCAGACCGACAGCACCCCGACCGCCGCCGGTGAAAGCGTCCCCGGCACCGCCCTCGTCGTCGGCGCCAGCGGCATCACCGGCACCGCCCTCGTCGAGCAGTTGACGCGCGAGGGGTGGGACGTCCTCGCCCTCTCGCGCCGCGCCTCCTCGTCCGCGGGGGTGACGGGCATCGCCGCCGACCTGACGAGCGCCGAGAGCCTGCGCACCGCGCTGGCCGACGCGAAGCCGACGCACGTGTTCTTCGCCGCGTGGCAGAAGCGCGACACCGAGGCCGAGAACATCGCCGTCAACGGCGCCATGGTCCGCGACCTGCTGGCCGCGCTCGACCACGCCCCGGTGCGGCACGTGTCGCTGGTCACCGGGCTGAAGCACTACCTCGGCCCGTTCGAGGCCTACGGCACGGGGAACATGCCCGACACGCCGTTCCACGAGGACGAGGAGCGCCTGCCCTACCCGAACTTCTACTATGCGCAGGAGGACGAGCTCTTCGCCGCCGCCGAGCGCCAGGGCTTCACGTGGTCGGTGCACCGCTCGCACACCGTCATCGGGTTCGCCGTCGGCAACGCCATGAACATGGGGCTGACCATCGCCGTGCAGGCGGCGCTGAGCAAGCGCCTCGGCCGCCCGTTCGTCTTCCCCGGCAGCGAGACGCAGTGGAACTCGCTCGTCGACGTCACCGACGCGGGAGTCCTCGCCGAGCAGATGATCTGGGCCGCGACCGACCCGGCCGGTGCCGACGAGCCGTTCAACGTCGTCAACGGCGACGTCTTCCGCTGGCGCTGGCTGTGGCCGCGCCTCGCCGGCCACCTCGGCATCGACCCCGCGCTCGTCGAGGGCTTCGAGGGAGAGCCGCGGCCGCTCGAGCAGCAGATGGTCGGCCTCGAGCAGGAGTGGCGCGACCTCGTCGCCGAGCACGACCTCGCCGAGCCCGAGCTGTCGCGCGTCGCCTCGTGGTGGCACACCGACGGTGACCTCGGTCGCGACATCGAGGTCGTCACCGACATGGGCAAGGCCCGCGACGCCGGCTTCACCCGGTACCGCCGCACCGAGCAGGCCTTCGTCGACCTGTTCGAGCGGTACCGCGCCGCCCGCCTCATCCCGTAGGCGCGATCGGCCGAGGAGGCGCGGGTCGGCGGCAGGGCGGGTGCGGGGGCCGCACGGGGGATGCACAGAGGATGGCCAGGGCCGCGCGTCCCGGGCGTCGGTACGGTCGGCGAAAGCGACCCATCCGAGACGGAGCCGACATGACCCGCCCGACCCGCGCCTCCTGCGCCGCCCACCCGTCCACCGCCTGCGCCACGCCGGCGACGGCGATCGGCCCTACCCGATGAGGGTCACCGACACGAGCGACCTGTGGTGGAAGACCGCCGTCTTCTACAACCTCGACGTCGAGACCTACCTCGACTGGAACGACGACGGGGTGGGCGACCTCGAAGGTCTCGCGCACCGCCTCGACCACCTCGCCGAGCTCGGCGTGACCTGCCTCTGGCTGGCGCCCTTCTACCCGTCGCCGCAGCAGGACAACGGGTACGACATCTCGGACTACTACGGCGTCGATCCGCGCTACGGCCACCTCGGCGACTTCGTCGAGGTCGTCCGCACCGCCAAGGACCGCGGCATGCGCGTGATCGTCGACCTCGTCGTGAACCACACGAGCGACCAGCACCCGTGGTTCCAGGCGGCTCGCAACGACCCCGGCAGTCGCTTCCACGACTACTACCAGTGGCGCGACGACGTACCGGACGACCAGCCCGAGAACATGTTCCCCGACGTCGAGGACGGCGTCTGGTCGTACGACGAGACGGCCGGCCGGTACTACCGGCACTCGTTCTACTCGCACCAGCCCGACCTCGCGACCGACCGCCAGGAGGTGCGCGACGAGATCGCCAAGGTGATCGGCTTCTGGCTGCAGCTCGGCGTCGACGGGTTCCGCGTCGACGCCGTGCCGCACCTGATCGACACCGAGGAGGGCGCCGAGCACGAGTTCCTGCGCGCTCTGCGCGGGTACGTGTCGCGGCGCAGCGGCACCGGGATGATGCTCGGCGAGGTGAACCTGCCCTACGACGAGATGGTCGCGTTCTTCGGGGAGGACGACGGCGACGAGCTCACGATGCAGTTCGACTTCGTCGCGAACCAGGCCCTGTACCTGGCGCTCGCCCGCCAGGACGCGACGCCTCTCGCGACCGCGCTCGCGTCACGACCGGTGTTGGCACGCGGCAACCAGTGGGGCAACTTCGTCCGCAACCACGACGAGCTGACCCTCGACCAGCTGAGGGAGTCCGAGCGCGGGGAGGTGTTCGAGGCGTTCGCCCCGCTCGAGTCACAGCGCATCCACGGCCGGGGGATCGTCCGTCGCCTGCCATCGATGCTCGACGGTGACCCTCGTCGCGTCCGCATGGTCTACAGCCTCATGTTCTCGACGCCCGGGGCGCCCGTGCTGTTCTACGGAGAAGAGATCGGCATGGGCGAGAACCCGGCCGTGCCGGGTCGCGGTGCCGTCCGCACGCCCATGCAGTGGACCGACGAAGCCGGCGGCGGCTTCTCACGAGCAGACGCCGACGACCTGGTCGCGCCCGTCGGGGCCGAGGGGTGGGCGCCCGAGCACGTCAACGTCTCGCGTCAGCGCCACGAGCCCGACTCGATGCTGCGCTTCGTCCAGAACCTGGTACGGCACTACCGGGCGTCGCCCGAGATCGGCTGGGGCACCCTCACGATGCTCGGCACGGGTCACCACTGTGTGCTGGGCCACGCCGTCGTGGGCAGCACGGGCACGCTCGTCGCCGTGCACAACTTCGCGTCCGACGGCCGCTCGGTCGACCTCGACCTCGGCGTGCTCGGTCTCGACGGCTCGGTGCGCGTCGTGGACCTGCTCGCCGACCTCGCCACGCCCGAGGCGCCGGCCACCGACGGCCACCTGCGGATCGAGCTCGAGGGCTACGGGTTCCGGTGGCTACGCGTGCTGCGGCCGGGCGAGAAGCGGCTCGTCTAGCGGACGGGCCCCAGCCCCGAGGAGGCGCGGTGCCGGTGTCGAGACCGGCACCGCGCCTCCTCGGCTGGTCTACGCCCGCGGGTCGGCGCGCTCGGCGTCGGCGATCGCGTCGCTCGGCACCGGCCGGCCGCGGCGCGAGACGAACGTCACGAGCCAGAGGACGACGCCGATCGCGAGCAGGCCGCCGGCGATCGTGTACTGCTCGGCCCCGCGACCGGAGGACACCGGCAGCACGAGCCAGAGACACGCCACGACGCCGATGATCGGCAGCACCGTGCCCGCCCGGAAGTGCTTGTGCGTCACCGTGTCGCGCCGCAACACCAGGACGACGACGTTGACCAGGGCGAAGACCGACAGCAGCAGCAGGGATGTCGTGCCGCCGAGCACGGCCACGATCGGGGATTCGGGCGACAGCGAGACGTAGCCGATCAGCACCAGGCTGAGCGCTGTCGTGAAGACGATCGACGCCCACGGGGTCTGGCGTGTGGCGTGCACCTTGCCCAGGAAGCCCGGCAGCACACCCTGCTTGCTCATGCCGTAGAGCAGTCTGCTGGCCATCATCATGTTGATCAGGGCGCTGTTCGCGACGGCGAACATTGAGATGAACGGCAGCAGCCCGCCGATCGGGAAGTCCGGGGCGGCGGTGTTCACCACCGTGACCAGCGGTGTCTCGTTGTCGGCCAGCTCGCCGATCGGCACGATCGCCACGGCGCAGATCGAGACGAGCACGTAGATCACCGCGGTGATGCCCAGACCGGTCAGCATGACCTTGGGGAAGATGCGGCTCGGGTCCTTCGTCTCCTCCGCCATGTTGACCGAGTCCTCGAAGCCGACCATGGCGAAGAACGCGAGCGACGTCGCCGTGCTGACGCTCAGGAGCAGCGACTTGTCACCGGGTGTCTCGAACAGCACGACCTGGCCCCAGTCGGCGTTGCCGCCGGCGATGAACCAGAACCCGATCAAGATCACCATGACGAGGCCCGACAGCTCGATCAGGGTGAGCACGACGTTCGCCTTGACGCTCTCGCTCACGCCGCGGAAGTTCACCGCCATCACGAGCAGCATGAACGCCATCGCGATGAGCATCACGGCAGAGTTCGACAGCTCGACCCCGATGCCGGCCGCCAGGTTGGCCGCGAACGCCCGTGACGCCGTCGACGCGCTCGTGATGCCCGAACACATCACCACGAAGCAGACGATGAACGTCACGAAGTGGATGCCGAACGCCTTGTGCACGTAGAGGGCCGCACCGGCGGTCTGCGGGTACTTCGTCACGAGCTCGAGATACGAGAACGCCGTCACCAGCGCCACGGCGAACGCGATCAGGAACGGCAACCAGGCCGCACCGCCGACCTCGGCCGCGACCTGCCCGGTCAGGGCGTAGACGCCCGTGCCCAGGATGTCGCCGACGATGAAGAGCAACAGCAGCTTCGGGCCGATGGCCCGCTTCAGCTCGGTGGGACTCTCACCCGTGTCGGTCGTGGGCGGCTGGGCCTGGTTCGTGGGCGGCCGGTTCGCGGGCTGCTGGTTCGTCGTCGACATGCTGACCTCCGGGGCGCATCGGTGTGTCTCGGGCGTTCCGGTCATCCTGCTCCGGTCGTCGCGGCGACGGAAGAGGCGGCCGCACATCGTCACGGCCCCGAAACGTGCGAGGGCCTCCGCCCCGCGGCGAGGAGGCGCGGGCCGGCACCCGGGGACGCAGGCGGTTCCCGAGCCACGCGTCGTACCCTGAGCCCATGTCGGTCCGTCTGTCCCCACCCGAGTCGGCGACGCCCGGCCCCGCCCCCACGCCCGGGCCCACCGACCCGATGACCCCCCGCACCGCCGGCCTGTGGGCCGCCCTCGCCGGCATCGCGTCGATGGCCGCGTTCCTCGCCGCCGCCGAGGTCGTCGCCCTCGTCACCGGACCCACCGGCAGCCCGCTCTTCGCCGTCGGCTCCGCCGTCATCGACCTCGCCCCCGCCGGCGTGAAGGACACCATGGTGTCGCTCTTCGGCACCGGCGACAAGGTCGCCCTCTTCGTGCTGATGGGCGTGCTGCTCGTCGTCATCACCGGCGCGGCCGGCTACGGCGAGTACCGCCGCCAGCCGATCGGCAAGATCGCCTTCGTGGCGGGCGGGGCGCTCGCCGTGATCGCGGTCCTGACCCGCGCGGACGCCGGCCAGGTGGACGCCATCCCGAGCCTCGTCGGCACCTTCGCGGCCGTGCTTCTCGTCGACAAGCTCGCCTCGCGCCTCCGCCGGTGGGTCCGTTCGACGTCGCCCGGGTGGGCCGAGCAGACGCAGCCCGTCCCGCCGCTGCGCGGGCCCGGGCTCGAGCGCCGGTCGTTCCTGACCTACACGGTGGTGGCCGGCGTGGCCGCGGTCGTCGTCGGGACGGGGGCACGCGTGGTGAACGCGGGCCGCGCGAACGCGGCGGCGCTGCGGCGTGCCCTGACGCTGCCGCGCGCGAGCGTGACCGAGGCCGCGGTGCCGGCCGGCGCCTCCTTGGACGTCGAGGGCATCACGCCCTACGTCACGCCCAACGCCGACTTCTACCGCATCGACACGGCCCTCCAGGTGCCGTCGATCGACCCGGCCGACTGGAGCCTGCGCATCCACGGCCTGGTCGACCGCGAGGTGTCGATCTCGTTCGACGAGCTGCTCGCCCTGCCGCTCGAGGAGCACATGGCGACCCTCAGCTGCGTCTCGAACGACGTCGGCGGCGACCTCATCGGCAACGCACTCTGGCTCGGCTACCCGATCCGCTCGCTGCTCGAGCGGGCGGGCCCGAACGGCGGCGCCGACATGGTGCTCTCGCGCAGCATCGACGGCTTCTCGGCCGGCACCCCGCTCGACGTGCTGCAGGACGAGGGCACCGACGCGCTGCTCGCGGTCGGCATGAACGGCCAGCCGCTGCCGATCGAGCACGGCTTCCCGGTGCGGATGGTCGTGCCCGGCCTGTTCGGCTACGTCTCGGCGACCAAGTGGGTCGTCGAGATGGAGGTCACGCGCTTCGCGGACGCCGAGGGCTACTGGACGCCGCGCGGCTGGGACGCCCTCGGGCCGGTCAAGCTCGAATCGCGCATCGACGTGCCCCGAGACGGGGGATCGGTGGACGCGGGGACGGTCTCCATCGCGGGCGTGGCCTGGCAGCCGCACACCGGGGTCGAGGCGGTCCAGGTGCGGATCGACGGCGGCTCGTGGCTCGACGCGACGCTGGCCGACTCGGTGTCGGCCGACACCTGGCGCCAGTGGGTCTACCGGTGGGACGCCGGGGCGGCCGGGTCGGGGTCGCACACCATCGACGTGCGGGCGCAGGGCGCGGACGGCACGTGGCAGCCCGAGGCGTACGTGCAGCCGGCTCCGAACGGTGCCGAGGGGTGGCACCGCGTGACCGTCGACGTCGCCTGACCCGGCGGACGAGGAGGCGCGGGTGCCAGGGTGGGAGGTCGCGGCCCGTCCGCCGCGCGGCCCGCTCCCGGGGCCGCCGCCCGATCGAAGGAACCACCATGCCCACCATCGTCCACCTCGAACTCCACGTCGACCCCGCCCGGCTCGACCTCGCGCACGAGATCGCCCGCGAGACCCTCGTCGCCACGCGTGCCTGGCCCGGCTGCGAGGGGCTCGAGGTGCTGATCGACGACGCCGACCCGTCCGTCATGATCGTCGTCGAGACCTGGGCGTCGTCGGCCGACCACGACGCCTACGTCGCCTGGCGGGCCACGCCCGAGGGTGCCAACCGTCTGCCCGAGGTGCTGCTCGCCCCGCCGACCACCCGAACCTTCGCCGAGACGGTGTCGCTGGCCTGAGGCCCGGCCGGGCCGGCCCGGCCCGGCCCGGCCCAGCCCCGCCGGGCCGGCCCGGCCAGCGCGGGTCAGGCCTCGAGCAGGCCGCGGATGTCGTCGGCGGTGAGTGCCGCGCTGAACACGGCGTCGTCGTCCATGACGGCGTCGAAGAGCTGCGACTTCTGCGCCTGCAGGGCCAGCACCTTCTCTTCGATGGTGTCGTTCGCGATCATCCGGTAGACCATGACGTTGTCCGTCTGGCCGATGCGGTGCGTGCGGTCGACGGCCTGGGCCTCGGTCGCCGGGTTCCACCACGGGTCGAGGATGAAGACGTAGTCGGCCTCGGTGAGGTTGAGCCCGAATCCGCCGGCCTTGAGGCTGATCAGGAACGCCGGGGCATCACCCGTCTTGAACCGGTCGATCACCTCGGCGCGACGCCGGGTCGATCCGTCGAGGTACTCGAAGGCGACCCCGCGTCGTTCGAGTCGTGTGGCGACCTTGTGCAGGAAGGTCGTGAACTGGCTGAAGATCAGGGCACGGTGCCCCTCGGCGACGACGTCCTCGAGTTCGTCGAGCAGCTGGTCGAGCTTCGCGGAGGGGATGTCGGCGTAGGCCTCGTCGACGAGCGACGCGTCGAGCGACAGCAGTCGCAGAAGGGTGAGCGACCGGAAGACGATGAACCGGTTGCGGTCGAGGTCGTCCATCAGGCCGAGCAGCTTCTGCCGTTCACGCTGCAGGAAGGCGTCGTAGAGGTCGCGGTGCGCGGGGTCGAGGTCGACGCGCAGCACCTGCTCCTGCTTGGCCGGCAGGTCGGAGGCGACCTGCTCTTTCGTGCGGCGCATCATCAACGGTCGGATGCGCTTGCGCAGCTTCTGCAGCAGGTCGGGTGCCTCACCCGTCGCGATCGGCTTGACGTAGTCGTCGGCGAACCGGACGCTGCTGCCGAGCAGACCGGGCGCCACGACGTGCAGCAGCGACCACAGGTCGGTGAGGCTGTTCTCGAGCGGCGTGCCGGTGATCGCGAGCTTGAACGGCACGTCGAGGTCGACCGCGCAACGGTGCGCCTGCGAGGCGCGGTTTTTGACGAACTGCGCCTCGTCGAGGATCAACCCCGCCCAGCCCTCGGCCTGGTACGCGGCGAAGTCGAGGCGGAACAGTGCGTACGAGGTCACGACGACGTCGGCGCCCTGCGCGAGGTCGTGCACCGACCCCCGCCCGCCCTTCGCCTGGGTGGCGGTCACGGCCCGGACGGTCAGCCCCGGGGTGAAACGTGCGGCCTCGGCCACCCAGTTGGACACCACCGAGGTCGGAGCGACGACGAGGAAGGGTGCGGACGGGTTGCTCGGACCGTCCGACACGGCGGCGTCTGGGGACGCGGCGGCGTCGCCGGCCCGGGCTCGTTCGGTCTCGCGCACGTGTGCGACGAGCGCGAGTGTCTGCAGCGTCTTGCCGAGCCCCATGTCGTCGGCCAGGACGCCACCGAGTCCCTGGTCGTGGAGGAAGGCGAGCCAGGCGAACCCCTCGTGCTGGTACGGGCGCAGGGTCGCGTCCACCGCGGCCGGCACGGGGATCGCCGTGGCGGCCTCGAGGCCGCCGGCGTCGGCGAGGGCCAGGAGCCCACCGACCGCCTGCTGCCACTCGGCGGCGGGGAAGGTCTCGTCGGCGAGTTCGTCGAGTTCGGACCAGAGACTCGCCTGGTAGCGGTTGATGCGCGGGGCGACCTGCCACTCGTCGAGCGCCGACGCCTCGTCGATCAATCTCTTCAGCTCGTCGAAGGCGGGGTGGTCGAGGGAGAGGTAGGAGTGGTCGACGAGCAGCAGCTTCTTCCGCCCCTTCGCGAGGGCGGTGATGAGCGGTGTGAAGGGGACGGTCCGTCCCTCGACGGTCACCAGCACGCCGAGGTCGAACCAGTCGCGCTTGTCGGTCGGCATGGTGGTGATGGTCAGGCGTGGCTCGTCGGTCAGCTCGCGGTAATCGGGCCGTGTGCCGACGAGGTCGACCTGCAAGTCGGTTCGCGCCTCGAGGGCGGGCAGCGTGCCGGTCGCGAACTCGGCTGCGGTCACCCCCTTCAGCACCTGATCGCGGGGGACGACGTCGAGCTCGCCCAGGTCGGGGACGGGGGAGTGCGCCGTCAGCGACCGCAGCGTGCCGTCGATCGTCCACCCCCACGTCAGGCGGATCGCCTGCCCCTTCTCGAAGGTGACCGTGAGCGTCAGTACGGGCGGCACGATCGTCGGGAACTCGATCGAGGCGTCCGAGCTGACGACGTCGACGCGCCGGCGAAGGGTGGGGTAGTAGTCGCGCAGGAACTCGTCGGAGTCGGCGGCGGGCACGACCACCTCGGGCGTGACGGTCAAGAGCCGGCGTTGCTCGTCGTCGAGCGGGGCCGCGGTCGGCGCGAGGGTGAAGGTCAGCGCGGGTTCGTGCGCGACGCACCACACCCCGTGGTCGGCGATCACTCCGGTCGACTCCGCACGACGGGCCACGCCGTCGACGGTGACCCCGGCGGTCAGCAGCATCGAGCCGTCGTCGCCGCGCACCGCGTCGACGGTGACCCGGGCCTCGTCACCAACGAGGACGTCGGTCGAGCGCTTGCCCGTCACGAGCGAGATGCCGAGGCGCTCGGCCTCGGCCAGCAGCGGCCAGAGCAGGGGGCTGCCGAAGTCGTCGACGAACAGCCAGTCGGCGTCGCCCGGCGTGTAGGTGGAGACGGCCGACCGGTGCAGGGCCGCGAACTGGCCGAACCAGGCGTGGTGCTCGGGCTCGATGGCGAGCCGGTTGAGTTGGTACGGCAACGACGACCAGGTGAGGTTGCCCCGCACCCAGTTGCCCGTGCCGCTCAGGGTGACCGGCCGCACGCCGAGTCGCTGCACCGTCGGTCCGCCCTGACGCCTGGCGGAGGGCGCGACCGCGCGCCCTCGGGTCGAGTGGGCCCGGTCGCGCAGTTCGAACAGCAGACCCATGCGCGTCGTCCGGGCCGAGGAGGCGCGGGTCGGCTGCCCGATCGCCCCCACCGTCGACCGCCAGTCGGCCACGCCCGTGCCGGGTCGTGCAGCGCCCAGCGCGGTCACGCCCCCGGTCGTCAAGTCGTCGACGGTGGGTGTCGGAGCACTGCGATCGGCCACGGCCCGGGAGTTGCTCTGCAGCAGCGTCGCCGCGACGTGCTTGCAGTCGCCGCCGATCGGGCAGGTGCACCGGCTGCGGACCGGTCGGCTGTACTCGCCGCGGGTCGCCCGCAGGTCGACGACGACCTGGTACGGCGTCGACTCGGCGCCCTGGACGGTGCCCTCGAGGCGCTCGTCGGCCGGGTGCCATTCCGTGGTGAGCACGGCCGCGTCGCGGACGTACTCTTTGGCCCGGTTGAAGGCACGGGGCCCGACGAGCCGGATGACGTCGACGGCGTCGACCAGCGGCACGGCCGTCGAGTGGACTTCGTCGTCGTCGGCGTCACGAGTCGCGGTGCCGTCGCCGGCGACGAAGCCGCCGTGCACGTCGAACTCGTCGCCCAGGTCCATGTCGCCCATGATGTCAGCCGCCGCCGACACCTCGGGCTCCGTCCACAGGTGCCGGGAACGTCCACACGGGCCCATGGCCCGGCCCGTCGTCCCGTCCCCAGGGCCACGGTGCTCCACACCCCGGTCGGGTGGCTAGGTGTGCGGGCGGAGCGGTGCCACACTTGACCCGTGCGGTTCACGCCGCACCCCCGACGGCGCAGCAGGCGGTCCGCACCATCCCCGCTCACCCCTGTCGTGCCACCCCCGCATCGTTCCCGCCTCACCGGCATCGGGCCGTCGTCGCCCCGGTGTCGCTCACCCTGCCCCCACGCTCGAAGGGATCGGCACCCCGTGTCCTCCGCCACGCCCCGCGACGCCTCGCGACTCGCCCACCTCGACGCCCTGCTGTTCGACCTCGACGGCGTCCTGACGCCGACCGCCGAGGTCCACATGCGCGCGTGGTCTCGCCTCTTCGGCGAGTACTTCGCGGCGCACGACCTCGCGCCCTACACCGAGGCCGACTACTTCGAGCACGTCGACGGCCGCCCGCGGTACGACGGCGTACGTGCCATGCTCGCCGCCCGCGACGTGGTCCTGCCCGAGGGCTCGCCCGACGACGGCCCCGACACCGAGACCGTCTGCGGACTCGGCAACCGCAAGAACGCGGCCTTCGCCGCCGAGCTCGCCGAGAACGGCGTGACGCCGTACCCGGGGTCGGTGGCCTTCCTCGACCGGGCCATCGCCGAGGGAGTCCGCGTCGCCGTGGTCTCCAGCTCGCGCAACGCCGTGCCGGTGCTCGAGGCCGCGGGTCTCCGCGACCGGTTCGACGTGATCGTCGACGGTGTCGTGGCGGCGGCCGAGGGCATCACCGGCAAGCCGGCACCCGACACGTACCTCGAGGGCGCCCGCCGCCTCGGTCTCACCGCCGACGACTGCGTGGTCGTCGAAGACGCGCAGTCCGGTGTCGAAGCCGGTCGTCGTGGTGCCTTCGGCCTCGTCCTCGGGGTCGACCGCGGCACGGGCGCGCAGACCCTGCTCGACTTCGGCGCGGACCTCGTGGTCGACGACCTCGGAACGTTGGTCGAGGCGCTCGACCGAACCCGCGCCTCCTCGGCTCCGAACCCCGACCAGGCGACACCGGGCACCCCCTCGACCAGCACCAGCACCACCGGCACCACGGAGGCACAGTCGTGAACCACATCACGTCCGACCCGCTCGACCGCTCGCGGTTCCCCGTCGACGAATGGGCCTTCGTCGAGGACGAGTACATCCAGGGCGACGAGGGCCTCACCGAGACCGTGTTCGCGGTCGGCAACGGCTATCTCGGCATGCGCGGCAACCCCGACGAGGGTCGCGGCGGCCACTCGTTCGGCACCTTCGTCAACGGGTTCCACGAGACGTGGCCCATCCGGCACGCCGAAGAGGCCTTCGGGTTCGCCCGGGTCGGCCAGACGATCGTCAACGTGCCCGACGCGAAGGTGATCCGCCTCTACGTCGACGACGAGCCCTTCGTGCTGTTCGAGGCCGACATCCTGCGCCACACCCGGCGACTCGACTTCCGCGACGGCGTGCTCGTCCGCGAGATCGACTGGCGCACCCCCTCGGGCAAGCGCGTCCTCGTGACGAGTCGTCGCCTGGTCAGCTTCGAGGACCGCCACCTCGTCGTCATCGAGTACGAGGTCACGATGCTCGACTCGTCGGCGTCGCTGCTCATCTCGAGCCAGATCCTGAACCGCCAAGACCTGGGCGACCAGTACCACGCCGGCATGCGTGCCGCGGCCGAGGCCTTCGACCCGCGCAAGGCCGAGTCGTTCGAGGACCGCGTGCTGCAGCCCGTGCTCAAGCGCGACGGCGGCACGCGGGCCGTCCTCGGTTACCGCACGACGAACTCGGGCATGACGATCGCGGTCGGCGCCGACCACCGCATCGAGACCGACGCCGAGTGGGACCAGTCGTCGCAGATCGACGACGACATCGCCAAGCACGTCTACCGGGTCAAGGCCCAGGCCGGGCAGAAGGTCCGCCTGGTCAAGACGATCAGCTACCACACGAGCCGCGGCGTACCCCCGCGCGAGCTGGCCGACCGCTGCGACCGCACGCTCGACCGGGCCGGCGAGACGCCCACGTCCGAGATCTTCGCCCACCAGCGCTCCTGGCTCGACGACTTCTGGCAGCGCAGCGACGTGCAGGTGGCCGGTCAGCCCGAGATCCAGCAGGCCGTCCGGTGGAACCTCTTCCAGCTCGCCCAGGCCACCGCCCGCACCGACGGTCAGGGCGTCGCCGCCAAGGGCGTGACGGGGTCGGGCTACGGCGGCCACTACTTCTGGGACACCGAGATCTACGTCCTGCCGTTCCTGACGTACACGTCGCCGAACGTCGCCCGCAACGCCCTGCGCTTCCGCCTCGGCATGCTCGACGCCGCCCGCGACCGGGCCGTCGAGTTGAACCAGCGAGGCGCGCTGTTCCCGTGGCGCACCATCAACGGGCTCGAGTCGAGCGCCTACTACGCGGCCGGCACGGCGCAGTACCACATCGACGCCGACATCAGCCATGCGCTCAGCCAGTACGTCCAGGCGACGGGTGACGAGGACTTCCTGCAGAGGGGCGCCGTCGACATCCTCGTCGAGACCGCCCGCCTCTGGGCCGACCTCGGCTTCTGGCGCTCGAACGGCGACCAGCGGTTCCACATCGACGGCGTCACCGGGCCCGACGAGTACACGACCGTCGTCGACGACAACCTCTACACGAACGTCATGGCGCGGGCGAACCTTCGAGCGGCCGTCCGGGCGGTCACCCGCTTGAAGGACGACTCGCCGGTCGCGTTCGACCGCATGGTGGCCCGACTCGGCCTCGAGGAGCACGAGATCACCGGCTGGCAGCTCGCGGCCGAGGCGATGCACATCCCGTACGACGACCACCGGGGCATCCACCCGCAGGACGCCCAGTTCCTCGACAAAGAGCTCTGGGACCTCGAGGCCACCCCGGCGAACAAGCGTCCGCTGCTGTTGCACTACCACCCGCTGGTCATCTACCGCTTCCAGGTGCTGAAGCAGGCCGACGTCGTGCTCGCGCTGTACCTGCAGGGCGACGAGTTCACGCCCGAGCAGAAGCTGCGCAACTTCGAGTACTACGACGCGCTGACGACGGGCGACTCCACCCTGTCCGGCGTCGTGCAGTCGATCATCGCGGCCGAGGTGGGCCACCACCAGCTGTCGCAGCAGTACTTCCTGTCGTCGCTGTACGTCGACCTGGCCGACCTGCACAAGAACACGTCCGACGGCGTGCACGTCGCGTCGACCGGTGGCATCTGGAGCGCTCTCGTCAACGGCTACGGCGGCATGCGGGACTGGCTGGGTTCGATCACCTTCGACCCGCGCCTGCCGGCCGACTGGGACGAGCTCTCGTTCCGCGTCGCCGTCAAGGGCAGCCGCCTTCGGGTGGACCTCGCCCAGCACGAGATCGTCTTCACGATCGAGACGGGTGACACGGTGACGGTGTCCGTCCGCAGTGAAGAGGTCCAGGTGAAACCCGACGCCCCGGTGCGGGTCGCCCTCGACGGTCAGGGTCCGCGCATCACGACGCGCGTCCCCACGACGAGCGACCTGCGCGGCCTGATGCGGGCCGACGGCTCGGTCATCACGGCGTCGATCCCGACGATCAGCGTCGACCGCTACGACGAGGACGAAGCCGCGTCCTGACCGACGCGACGCCCGTCGCGCAAACGACCCGCGCCTCCCCGGCCCCGAGGGCTGAGGAGGCGCGGGTCGTCTGCGCGAGCGGGTCGCGTCAGTGCACGGGGACCGGCGCGTCGACGGCCGGCGAGGCCGAGGCGTCGATGTCGTCCGACTGTTGGACACGGCGACGGAACAGCAGGGCCGCGACCACCGCGCCGACGGCGAAGAACCCGGCTCCCCACCAGTACGCCGTGGCGTAGCCGGTGACGGCGGCCTCGGCCGCGACGGCTCCGGTCGCGGGCAGGTGGTCGGCGACGTAGTTCGCCGCGGCGGTCGCCGCCAGCGTGTTGAGTAGTGCCGTGCCGATCGACCCGCCGACCTGCTGGCTCGTGTTGACCATGGCCGAGGCGACGCCCGCGTGGCCGCGGTCGACGCCGAGCGTGGCGGTCTGGATCGACGCGGGCATGATCGAGCCCATGCCGAAACCGAGCACCATCAGGGCCGGCAGCACGTCGGCGGCGTACACGCTCTCGAGGTCGAGCCGGGTGAGCAGCAGCATGCCGATCACGCCGAGGGTCATGCCGAACGGCACCATGATCTTGGGCCCGAAGCGAGGCACGAAGAGGTTCGTCGACAGCTGGGCCGCGAGCACGAGCATCGCGATCATCGGCAGGAAGGCCAGGCCGGTCTTCGTCGGCGTGTAGCCGAGCGAGGTCTGCAGGTAGTACGTCACGAACAGGAAGATGCCGAACATGCCGGCGCCCGCGATCGTCACGGACGCGTAGGCGGCCCCACGGTTGCGGTCGAGCACGATGGACAGGGGTAGCAGGGGGTGCTCGGCGCGGCGCTGCCACGCGACGAACGAGGTCAGCAGCACGACGGCCGCCGCCAGGAAGCCCCAGGTCAGGGGCGAGTCCCAGCCCTGGGTCTCGGCGTTCGAGAAGCCGTAGACCAGCGAGAAGAGCGCACCCGAGACGAGCAGCGTGCCGGGCACGTCGAGCTTCGGGCGCGGGCCGGTGCGGGTGACGTGCGACACGAAGATCGCGGCCCCGACGATCGCGACGGCCGCGATGACGACGTTGATGTAGAGGTTCCAGCGCCACGACGCGTACTGGGTCAGGAACCCGCCGAGCAGCAGGCCGATGGCTCCGCCGGCACCGGCGATGGCGCCGAAGACGCCGAACGCCCGGGCGCGCTCCTTCGGGATGGTGAAGGTCGTGGTCAGCACGGCCAGGGCGGTCGGGGCGAGCAGCGCGCCGAACGCACCCTGCAGTGCGCGGGCGAAGACGAGCAACCCGAAGGAGCCGGCCGCTCCGCCGAGGGCCGAGGCCAGGGCGAAGCCGATGAGGCCGATGATGAACGTGCGCTTGCGGCCGATCAGGTCGCTGACGCGGCCGCCGACGAGCAGCAGGCTGCCGAAGGCGAGTGAGTAGGCGGTGATGATCCACTGCCGGTCGCCGTCCGAGAAGCCGAGGTCGGTCTGGGCGGCGGGCAGGGCGATGTTCACGACCGTCGAGTCGAGCACGACCATCAGCTGGGCGAGGGCGACGGTGGTGAGGGTCCACCAGCGGCGTGACGACGGCGGGGTGGGGGAGGACGAGGAGGCGCGGATCGCGCCGTCAGGGGAGGTGGAGGCCTGAGACATGAGCGCGAGCATATACGAGTCTCGCCAGTTTCGGATACAGGCAGTTTCGTAAACATCCGATGTAGAGTCACCCCCATGACCGACAGGGAAGGCGCGGCGACGACGCCCGCCGAGAGCGACCCCGCGACCCCCTCGCGACCGGGTCGCAAGCGCGACCACAGTCGCGACCCCGAGATCCTCCGCTGCACCATCGACGTGCTCGCCGAGACCGGCTTCGAGGGCATGACCATCGAGATGGTCGCCGCTCGTGCCAAGGCCGGCAAGGCCACGCTCTACCGCCGCTGGGCGTCCAAGGGCGAGCTCGTCGTCGACGCGGTGGCCTGCCTCAAGCAGGGCGCCGTCGACCTCGACGGCCTGCCCGACACGGGCACGCTGCGCGGTGACCTCGTGGCCATGATCAAGCCGCACAGCATCGACGACGCCGAGAAGAAGATGCGCGTCATGGCGGGCGTCGTCACGATGCTCTCGACGACGCCCGAGCTGGCCGAGGCCGTCGACGCCGCGATCGTCCAGCCCCGCGCCGAGGCCAACCGGCTGCTGCTGCGACGGGCCCTCGAGCGAGGCGAGATCGCGGCCGACACCGACATCGAAGCGCTCGCCCTCGTCACCCCGTCGATGGTGTCGTACCGCGTGCTCGTCCTGCGGAAGCCCGTCGACCGCGACTACCTCGTCGGGCTCATCGACGGTGTGTTGCTGCCCGCCGCGGGGGTGCGCCAGACCGCTCGGGTCTGACTTCGCGGCCGACCGGGCCCGCGCCTCCTCGGTCCTCCCCTCGGGTTCCGTTCATGTGAAATCCTCATGAAGAGGCGGGCAGAACCGGGTCACGCCCGTACTGTGCAGGCATGAGCGCAGAGCTGACGCTGGGGGCAGAAGAAGAGCTGCACCTGATCGACCTCGAGACGAAGCGTCTGTCGGCCCGTGCACCGCACCTCCTGACGCGGCTGCCCGCCGACCGCTACGGGGCGGAGTTGCAGCGCACCACGATCGAGACCAACGTGCCCGTCGTGACCACGCTCGACGACCTGCGGCGCGAGATCCTGACCCTCCGTCGCGACCTGGTCGAGGTGACCACCGTCGAGGGGCTCGCCATCGGCGCCGTGGGCACGGCCCCGCGCAGCGAGTTCGCCGACTTCGAACTGACGACGACCGGACGCTACGGACGCATGCACGAGCAGTACCGCCTGCTCGTCGACGAGCAGCTGATCTGCGGCCTGCAGATCCACGTGGGGGTGGCCGACCGCGACCTCGCCGTGCAGATCGCCGGGCGGATCGCCCCCGTGCTGCCGGCCCTGCTCGCCCTGAGCGCCAGCTCGCCCTACTGGAACGGACAGGACACCGGCTACGCGAGCATCCGCTCGCTCATCTGGCAGCGGTGGCCGAGCGCCGGGGCGACCGGGCCGATGGCCGACGCCGCCGAGTACGACCGGCTGCTCGCCGACCTGATCGGATCGGGCGTCATCGCCGACAGCGGGATGGCCTACTTTGACGTCCGTCCGTCGAGTCACGCGCCCACCCTCGAGCTGCGCACCAGTGACGCCTGCCCGCTGGTCGACGACGCGGTGCTGATCGCCGGCCTCTACCGTGCCGCGGTGCGTCGGGCCGAGATCGACGTCGAGGCCGGTCGCCCCGCCGAGCACCGGGCGGCCCCGCTGCATCGCGCCGCGATGTGGCAGGCGGCGCGCAGCGGGCTCGGCGGCGAGCTGCTCGACCTCGAGCAGCACCCGTCGCGGCTGCCCGCGGCCGAGGCCGTCCGGCAGCTCGTGACACGGCTGCGTCCGCAGCTCGAGGAGTTCGGCGACTGGCAGACCGTGAGCGATCTCGCCGAGGCCACGCTCGCCCGCGGGAACTCAGCCGACCGGCAGCGCGCCGCCTTCGCCGAGCGGGGACGGCTCGACGACGTGGTCGACCTGGTCGTCCGCGAGACGCACGGCCCCGCCGCCGGGCTCGACGCCCCGGCGCCGACCCTCGTCGGGTACCGGTTCCGCGCCGGCGACGAGGCGATCGGTCCGGGGCTGCATCCACGCCCGGCCTACCGTGACGTCGCCGGGTTCTTCCAGGAGCTCGGTGCGACCGAGGCGCACGCCCGATCCGTCGCGCGCGACGCCTGGTGCGAGCGGGCCGGTCTCGGATTCGGCGTGGGCGGCGACCACCGCGCGTTCCATTGCGACCTCGTGCCCCGGATCGTCACGCGGCACGAGTGGAGCCGGCTCGAGGCCGGTCTGACGCAGCGGGCCCGGGCGATCGAGGCGTTCCTCCGCGACGCCTACGGTGAGCGTCGGGTCGTGGCGGACGGCGTGCTGTCGCACGAGCAGGTCGTCGGGGCGGCGGGCTGGCGGGACGAGGCCGCCCGGCTGCCCGCGGACGCCGTGCGGGCCGCGGTGCAGGGATTCGACCTGGTGCGCGACGAGCTGGGTGGTTGGCGGGTACTCGAGGACAACGTCCGGGCGCCGAGCGGGGCCGCGTTCTCGATCGCGGTGCGACGCCTGCTCGACGAGGTGGTGCCGGACGCTCCGCGGCCGGCGGGACTGCTCGACCCGACGAGCGTGTTCGCGGTGCTGCGGGCGACGCTGCTGGCGCACGCCGCGCCTCCTCGGGGTGGCGGCGATCCGGTCGGCGCGGTCCTCAGCGAGGGCCCCACGAGCCCGGCCTGGTACGAGCACCGCACCCTCGCCGAGGGCGCGGGGCTGCTGCTGCTGCAGGCCGACGACGTCGAGGTGCAGGAGGCGCGGGTCGTCGACCGCAGGGCCGGCACCGTCGTCGACGCGCTCTACCTGCGTCTCGACCGCGAGCTCGTCGACGTGCACGCCCCGCACGACCCGTTGCTCGGCGAGCACCTGATGGACGTGGCGGCGGCGGGCGGTGTCGTGCTGGCCAACGCCCCCGGCAACGGGCTCGCCGACGACAAGGCGATGTACTGCGCCGTGCCCGACCTCATCTGGTACTACCTGGGGGAGCGTCCGCTGCTCGAGTCGGTCCCGACCTACCGGACCGGCGACCCGGCCGAGCGGATCGCGGTGCTCGACCGGGTGGGCGAGCTCGTCACGAAGCCGGTCGACGGCGAGGGCGGTCGGGGCGTCCTCATCGGGCCCTCGGCGAGCGCGGCGGTCGTGGCCGAGCGTCGGGCCGACATCGCCCGTGATCCGTCCGGCTGGGTCGCCCAGGAGGTCGTGAGGCTGTCGTCGCACCCGACCCTGACCTCGACGGGGCTGCAGCCTCGGCACGTCGACCTGCGCTGCTTCGTCTACCTCACCGGCACCGGGGTGGGCGAGAGCGTGCTGGCCGACCTGGGGCTCACCCGGGTGGCGCCCGAGGGCAGCATGATCGTCAACTCGTCACAGGGCGGGGGCGCGAAGGATACCTGGATCGTCGGCGGCTGAGTCGCCGGGAAGAGGTCGGAAGACGTCGGAAGACGTCAAAAGGCGTCGGGAGGCGCGGTGTCGGCCCGTGCCCCGGCACCGGTCAGAAGGGCCCGGCGGCCTTCGCGATCGCCTCGAACAGGGCGGTGGTGTCGTCGTCGCGGCGCTTGACCGACGTGCCGATCGTGCCGCCGGGGGAGTGGACCTCGGCCGAGACCCGGGTGCCCTTCTCGGACGCGGTGAAGTCGAGGCGGACGGTGTCCGCGCCACCCGCCGAGGCCGACCGGCGCAGCAGCGTGGCCCCCGTCTCGTCGGAGTCGCCCAGCGAGAACGTCGGACTCGCCTGCAGGGCCCGACGCACGAGACCGGGCAGCATCGCCACCGGCAGCTTGAGGTCGAGCGTCGCCCGGGTCACCTCGGGGTCGCCTCGGACGATCTGGGGTCCACGCGTGTCGGCCATGGTCGGAGCGTAATGCCGACGGGCGGCTCCGTCGATCACCCTGGGCGGTGGGCCATGAGGATCTCTCGGTCGACTTCGCCGTTCCCCTACGCTGGGCCCATGAGTGAACAGACCCCTCTGCCTGACTCGGGCCGAGTCCCCCTGCCCCCGCCGCCGTCAGACGACGAGATGCGGGCGACGAGTGAACGGATCGACGAGCTGACCCGGGTGTCCGAACTGCGGGGCATCGACGACACCGACGCCCAGGCCGACCTCTGGGACGCGCTCTTCGCCCTCGACCGCTGGTGGTTCATCGCGCGTGGTGAACTGCCGGACGTGCAGCCCCTGGTGGTCGACGTCGACGGACGTCTGATGGTCCTGGCCTTCACCTCGCCCGAGCGGGCGCGACGGCACGGCCTCGCGCGAGGACTGTCGGAGGAGGAGGCGGGCCGGCTCCTCGCGCTGCCGTCGAGCGGCTTCGTCGACGATGCCGTCGCGCGTGAGCGCACCGGCGTGTTCGGCGTGCTCTTCGACGTCGAGGGGAAGGGGCCCTACGCACCCCTGGGCGCACTCGACGCCATGCGCAGGTTCGGCGTCGATCGGCAGGCGCGGCGCTCGGCGGACACCTCGGCATCGCCGCCGCCGGCGGCAGCCACGCCAACGGCGACGGCATCGCCGGCAGCGCCGCCCGCCGCGATCCCGATCCCGGCCCCGTCGCCGGTCGGCCCGGACCGCTTCGCGCCGCCGACGGACGCACCGGTGCTCGTGGTCGCCCACGACGGTCGGCGGCTCCGGCGTCAGCTCGTCGGTTCCGGGATCGGCGTCCTCCTCGCCCTCGCCCTGTTGGCCGCCCTCGTGACGTGGGCGATCACCAGCACGGCGCTGCTCTGGATCGTGGTCGCCCTCTGGCTCCTGCCGACGCTGCTGCCGATCGCGACGTTCTCCGAGTACGTCGGGGCCGCGCGTCGGCGGGGACGGCCGTCCCTGTCGGTCCACGCGTCCGCCGTCGTCATCGACGGCAGCGTCGTCGTGCCGTGGGACTCGGTCACCCGGGTGAGCTGGGTCGACGGGCCGGCCGGCAACCTCGCCGGTGCGGCCGGTCGGCCGATGAAACGTCTCTCGATCATCGCCCGCCTGTTCGCGATCGGTGACGGGAAGCGGCTCGTCAACTTCCACCTGCGCGACCACGACGAGGTGCGCCGTCACGCCGGCAGCGAGGGGACGACCCGCCTGGTCGATCCGACCCGCGCGACGCCGTCGCTGCCGGCGGACGCCGCGCACGCCTACGTCGTCCTCACCGACGCCCTCGGGTCGACCGACTTCGCCGCCATGACCGTGGTGCTGCACCGCCTGGTCGAGGCCCGTGGGCTCGGCTGGTCCCACGCAGCCGAGTAGGCCGCAGACCCTCGGGGAGTGCGGGTGGCGTCGCGTCGGGCACCGCCTGCGCTCCCGGACCACACCCGGCCGGCCGCCCTACGCTGGGGCGATGCCGAGCTCCGACCCGTCCGACCCCCGCCGCCCGTCGAGCCCTCGCGGCTCGTCCGGCACCGCCACGCTCACCTGGGGCGTCGTGCTGCTCGCGATCGCCGTGGTCGGGTCGCCGATCGGTGCGTCGGTGCTGCTCGTCGGACTCGTGGCGCCCGGCCGGCAGTCGTCCGTGGACGTCGTGGTCGCCCTGGCCGTGGTCGCCGTCCTCGTCGCCGGCGGCGTCGTGCTCGTGCGGATCGGGGTGGGTCAGCGCCGTCGAGCCCGACTCGCGAAAGTCGTCGACCGGGCCGCCCCGCCGGCGGGACCGATGCCGTCGACACGCCCCGCGCCTCCTCGGGTCGCTCCCGGCAGCTCGGCACCGGTCGTCGTGCCGCCTCCTGCGGTCGACGCGACGCCGGTGCGGACGACGGCGGTCGTGGTCGACGACCCGGTCGCCCTCTGGCGCTCGGCGTTCCGACTCGAGGCCTGGTGGTTCGTCGACCGCGGCACGGTCGGGGCCTCGAAGCCCTTCGCCGTCGTCGACGAGGGCACCCCGACCCTGCTCGCCTTCAGCTCGCCCGAACGCGCACGGGACGCCGCCCTCGCCCGCGGCCTCGACGTGTCGGCCGCCGACCGGCTGGTCTGGCGTGCGCCCGCCGACTTCGTGGCGGACGTCGGCACCTACACGCGTGCCGGGCTGAGGCGGCTCGCGCTCGACCCCGACCAGCACGGGGCCTCCGGCACCCTCGCGGCACTGCCCGAGATCGCGCGGCTCGTCCGGCGCTGAGCTCGGGGCGCCCGCCGAGCACCACCGGGCATCCGGTCCGCTCAGTTCCAGCGGTAGCCGTGCTCGGGTCGGCCGGGGCTGCCGTAACGGGGTTCGCGGGTCGCCGCCCCCGTGTCGGCGAGGTGCTCGAGGTACCGGCGTGCGGTCACCCGCGACACCCCGGCGACGTCGGCCACCTCTCCCGCCGACGGTGACCCGCCTCGACGCAGCACCGCCACGACCTGCTCGAGCGTGGCCGGCGCCAGGCCCTTGGCGAGCGTCGGCGCGGGCGCCCGTCGCAGGGTGGCGAAGCCCGAGTCGACGTCCGACTGGGTCACCTGCCCCTGCCCGGCGGCGAGCGACTCTCGGAACGACCGGTAGGCCCCGAGCCGGTCGGCGAAGGTCGCGAAGGTGAACGGCTTGATCAGGTACTGGACGATGCCGAGCGACACCGCCGTCCGCACGACGGCGGCGTCGCGCACGGCCGTGATCGCGATGACGTCCACGGTCGAGCCCGCCGCGCGCAGGGCCCGGCAGAGCTGCAGGCCGTGCGTGTCGGGCAGGTTCATGTCGAGCAGCACGAGGTCGAGGCCTGCTCCGTCGGGCCCGCCGGCCGCGCGGACGGCGTCGAGGGTCTCGCGTCCGTCGCGGGCGCGGCCGACCACCTCGAAACCGTCCAGCCGCTCGAGGTAGGCGACGTGCGCCTCCGCGGTCAGGGGCTCGTCCTCGACGACGAGCACGCGCACCCGGTCGCCGGACGAGGAGGCGCGGGTCACGACCGCACCCCGCCCCGACGTCGGGCGGTGGCGTCGGCGTCGTCCGGCCGTCGGTCGGGCAGCAGCACCGAGAAGGTGGTCCCGTCGGGTCCCGTGGCGACGTCGAGCCGACCCCCGACCCGACCCACGGCCTGACGCACCAGCGCGAGGCCGATGCCGCGCCCGCCCGGCGCCGCCGGCTTCGTGCTGAACCCGCGGCGGAAGGCGAGCTCGACGTCGCCCAGCCCTGGACCGTCGTCCTCGACGTCGACCTGGACGCCGCCCTCGATCCGGGCGACGGTCACCTCGACCCGCGGCGGCCGGGCCGGGCGGCCGGCGGGGTCGAGAACGTCGGCGTCGAGCGTCGGCGCCACCGCGTCGAAGGCGTTGTCCACCAGGTTGCCCAGGATCGTGACGAGGTCCCCGGGCTCGACGTCGATCGTCCCGAGATCGGGCTCGACGTCGACGCGCAGCTCGATCGACCGTTCGCGGGCCTGCGCCGCCTTGCCGAGCAGCAGGGCGGCGAGCGTCGGCTCGTCGATCGAGGCCACGACCCGGTCGGCGAGCCGCTGGCCGAGGTCGAGCTCGTCGGCCGCGAACCGGAGGGCCTCGTCACCGCGCCCGAGCTCGATCAACGAGACGATGGTGTGCAACCGGTTCGAGAACTCGTGGGTCTGCGACCGCAGCGCGTCCGAGAGGGTGCGCATGGTCTCGACCTCGCCCGTGAGGTGGGTGAGCTCGGTGTGGTCGCGCAGGGTCGTCACCGTCCCGAGCGTGCGGCGGGAGCGCGGGCGGGCCGCGCCGGTCACCGACGCCGCGCCTCCTGCCTGTACCGCGCCTGCCCGACCGGTCGCGGGCGTCGGGCGGGGCGGGCCGTCGGTGGGCTCGGTGAGCTCCTGGTTGACCACGAGCACGCGGTCGTCGGTCACGTGCACCTCGTCGGAGGCGCGGCGTCCGGAGGCGAGCAGCTCGCGCAGCGAGGCGGGCAGTCGCAGCTCGGACAGCGGCACGGGCGCCGCGATGCCTCCCGGGGGCAGGTCGAGCAGTTCGGCCGCCTGGTCGTTGTAGAGCGTCAGCCGGCCACGGTCGTCGACGAGCACGAGCCCCTCACGCACCGAGTGCAGCACCCCTTCGTAGTAGGAGAACATCCGCGCGAGTTCTTCGGGGCCGCGACCCCAGGTCACCCGCCGCAGGTAGCGGCTGAGCAGCCACGAGACGACGCCACCGAGCAGCACGGTCGCCCCGGCGGCGGCGAACACGAGCGGCAGCCGCTCGCCGACCGACTGCGTGATGGTGTCGACCGTGACCCCGGCCGAGACGAGGGCGACGACCTCGCCGTCGCTCTCGATCGGCACCACCGCGCGCACCGACGGGCCGAGGGTGCCGGCGTACGTCTCGGTGAACGAGTCCCCGCGCAGGGCCGGCGCGATCGTGCCGACGAACGGTCGGCCGATCTCGTCGGGGTCGGGGTGCGTCAGACGGGTGCGATCGGGTCGCATGATCGTGACGAAGTCGGTCGACGTGTCGCTCATCAGGGCCACGGCGTAGGGCTGCAGGCGGGCGCTCGGGTCGGACGTCCCGAGGGCGTCGACGACGTACGGGTTGTCGGCGATCGAGGTGGCGAGGGCCAGGCAGGCCCGAGCGGCCGAGCGGTCGGCGTCGTCGCGTGCCGAACGGACCGTCCACGCCGTCGCGAGCACGGTCACGGCGACGACGAAGACCACGAGCAGGGCGAAGAGCCGGGTGGCGATGCTCCACCGGGTGGGATCGACGGTCATCTCGGGCGGGCTCCTCGCTGCGCTGCGGCCGGGCACCATCATGACGCACGACCAGCGCGACCAGTATGACCACAACGTCGACGCTCACCCGGCGAGCGACCAGAGTCGCGGCAACGAACCCCGCACGACCGTCGACGACGACGCCGCCGGTCACGAGCTCGAGGAAGACCCCCATGGCAAAGACGCACAAGGGCCCGCAGACCCCCACCCCCGGCGGTACGACGACGGCGGGCGGCGTCCGCGCCCGACGTCGGATCGACCGCTCGCACTGGCTCTACATCGCGGTGATCGTGGCCGTTGCGGCCGGCATCGTCGTCGGCCTCACGGCCCCCGAGGTCGCGGTGCAGCTCAAGCCGATCGGCACCGCCTTCGTGTCGCTGATCTCGATGATGATCGCGCCGGTGATCTTCTGCACCATCGTGCTCGGCGTCGGCTCGATCGCCAAGGCGGCGACCGTTGGCAAGGTCGGCGGGCTCGCGCTCGGCTACTTCATCGCGATGTCGACCTTCGCCCTGGCGATCGGCCTCGTGGTCGGCAACCTGATCCACCCGGGCGAGGGCCTGATGATCGGCTCGACCGGATACGAGGCGCCCGCCACCGAGGAGGCCGGCGGCACGGCAGGGTTCCTGCTCGGCATCATCCCCGAGACGCTCGTGTCGTCGCTCACCAGCGGCTCCATCCTGCAGACGCTGTTCGTGGCGTTGCTCGTCGGCTTCGCCTTGCAGCGCATGGGCGATCGCGGCACGACGATCCTCGAGGGCGTCCGCAACCTGCAGGTGCTGGTGTTCCGCATCCTCGCGATGATCATGTGGGTCGCCCCGATCGGTGCCTTCGGCGCCATCGCCGCGGTCGTCGGCGAGACGGGGGTCGCCGCCATCGTGGCGCTCGGCACCCTGATGGTCGCGTTCTACATCACCTGCATCCTGTTCGTCGCCGTCGTGCTCGGGACGATCCTCAAGCTCGCCACGGGCGTCAACATCTTCCGGGTAATGAAGTACCTCGGACGCGAGTACCTGCTGATCGTCTCGACGTCGTCGAGCGAGGTCGCTCTGCCCCGCCTCATCGCCAAAATGGAGCACCTCGGCGTCTCGAAGCCGGTCGTCGGCATCACCGTGCCCACCGGCTACTCGTTCAACCTCGACGGCACCGCGATCTACCTGACCATGGCGTCGCTGTTCATCGCCAACGCCATGGGCACGCCGCTCAACGTCGGCGAACAGGTCTCGCTGCTGCTCTTCATGATGATCGCGTCGAAGGGTGCCGCTGGCGTCACCGGCGCCGGCATCGCCACCTTGGCCGGCGGCCTGCAGGCACACCGCCCCGACCTGGTCGACGGCGTCGGTGTGATCGTCGGCATCGACCGGTTCATGTCCGAGGCGCGCGCCCTGACCAACTTCACCGGCAACGCCGTCGCGACGATCCTCGTCGGCACCTGGACCAAGCAGATCGACAAGGACCGTGTCGAGACCGTGCTGTCGGGTCGCGCGCCCTTCGACGAGGCGACCATGAACGCGGACGGGCACGGCGCCTCCTCGGCCTCGGACTCGGACTCGGCCTCGGACTCGGCCGACCCGGCCGACCCGGCCGACCCGGCCGACCGGGCCGGCGCGCGCCTGCTCGACGGCCGCACGGGTGGGCTGGGCTCGCTCGAGGGCACCTCGCCCGACCGCATCTCGACCGGTTCGCTGCACGCCATGGTCGGCACCGACGGTCGCCGGGCCGACGAGCACCTCGCCGACGCCCCCGCGGGTGACGCGCGCCCCGACGACGAGCCCCGCCGGCGGTAGTCCGCCGGCCCGAGACCCCAGGAAGTCACCGAGACCCCCGTGAGCGCGCGGGGGTCTCGGTGACTTCCTGGGGTCTCGCCGCGCCCGGGCGATGCAACGTGCAACATCCGTGTCGGAGGCGTACCGTCGCACCCGATGTGCGGTCACGCCCCGCGGTCAGAGCCGACCGACCGGGCCCCGCAGGACGGAGCCACCATGCTCGCCGGACGCCTCGACGTCACCACCCGCCACTTCTCGGTCACCGAGGTCCCCACCCCCGACGCCGGCCCGGGGCAGGTGCGCATCGCCGTCGCCGCCGCCGGCGTGTGCCTCAGCGACGTGCACCTGATCCAGGGTTCGCTCACGCCGTTGAACCTGCCCGGCGACACCGTCACCCTCGGCCACGAGGTCGCGGGCACCGTCGACCAGGTGGGCGAGGGTGTCACGCACGTCGCCGTCGGCGACCGCGTGCTGCTGCAGGCCGGAGAAGAGCGCGACGGGCAGGTCTTCACCCGCGGCGTCGACTACGACGGCGGCTGGGCCGAGTTCGCCGTGGCCCGCGCCGACACGGTCGTGCCGATCCCCGACTCCCTGCCGTTCGAGCAGGCCTGCTTCATTCCCGACGCCGTGTCGACGCCGTGGGCGGCGCTCACCACGACGGCCGACACGCGGCCCGGCACGGCGGTCGGCGTCTGGGGCATCGGCGGCCTCGGCGCCCACGCCGTGCAGCTGCTCGCCCTGCTCGGGGCCGCGCCGATCATCGCCGTCGACCCCCTGCCGGGTGCCCGGGACCGGGCCCTCGACTTCGGCGCCGACCTCGCGCTCGACCCCGCCGATCCGGACTTCGCCACGGCGCTCGGCCGCGCGACCGGTGGCCGCGGCCTCGCCCGGGCCTTCGACTTCGCCGGCGTGCCCGCCGTGCGCGAGCAGGCCATCGCCTGCCTCGGCTACCGCGGACGCCTGACCCTGGTCGGCCTCTCGGACAAGCCGATCACGATCACCGACGGCACGAAGTTCAGCTTCCTGCAGCAGCAGGTCCTCGGCCACTACGGCTCCGAGCCCGCCGACGTCACCACGCTCGTCGCCCTGGCGGCCCGCGGGAGACTCGACTTCTCGAAGTCGGTCAGCGCGACCGTGCCGCTGGCCGAGGCCGAGCGGGCGGTCCAGATGCTCGAGCGCAAGGAAGGCGACCCGATCCGGATCGTGCTGGTCCCGTGAGCGACGCGACCCGCGCCTCCTCGGCTCCGAACGACGGCGACGATTACCCCGCCGAGCACGTCGACCTGCTCGTCGTCGGGGCCGGTCTCTCGGGAGTCGGGGTGGCGGCGCAATTGCACCGGGACTTCCCCGGCCGCAGTCTGGCCGTCGTCGAGGCGCGCGACGCGGTCGGGGGCACCTGGGACTTGTTCCGGTACCCGGGCGTGCGTTCGGACAGCGACATGTTCACCCTCGGCTACGGGTTCCGCCCCTGGCGGGACGCTCGCGCGATCGCCCCGGGCGCCGCGATCCGGGACTACGTCCGCGACACGGCCGACGAGACGGGCATCGCCGAGCTGATCCGGTTCGGGCACCGGGTCGTCGCCGCCGACTGGTCGTCGGCCGACGCCCGATGGACCGTCACGATCGAGGTCGGGAGCACGGCCGGGCCGGGCGGGTCGCCCGCCGCCGCCGCGTCGAGCGAAGGAGGCGCGGGTGCCGCCCCGGCGTCCCGTCGCGTCACGATCACGTGCTCGTTCTTGTTCGTGTGCTCCGGCTACTACCGCTACGACGAGGGCTGGTCGCCCGCGTTCCCGGGGCAGGAGTCGTTCGCCGGTCGCGTCGTGCACCCCCAGCACTGGCCCGAGGGCCTCGACGTCGCCGGGAAGCGCGTCGTCGTCATCGGATCGGGAGCGACGGCGGTGACGCTGGTGCCCGCCCTCGCCGAGAGTGCCGAGCAGGTGACGATGCTGCAGCGGTCGCCGACCTACGTGCTCTCGCTTCCCTCGCGTCGGAAGGAGCCCCGGGCCTGGCGTCGGCTGCTGCCGCAGGGCGTCGACGACCGGCTGATCCGGTGGCGCAGCATCGGCATGGCTCTGCTCAGCTTCCAGACGAGCCGACGGTCGCCCGAGAAGATGAAGGCGTTCCTCCGGGCCCAGGTGGCCCGGCGCCTGCCGGACGACTTCGACGTCGACCGGCACTTCCAGCCGAGCTACGACCCGTGGGACCAGCGCCTCTGCATCACCCCGGACGGGGCCCTGTTCCGGGCGCTGCGCTCGGGGTCGGCATCGATCGTGACCGACGACATCGACACGTTCACGCCCGGCGGTGTCCGGGTCGCGGGTCGCGACGGCCAGCAGGCTCACGAGGTGCCCGCGGACGTCGTCGTCACGGCCACCGGGCTCAACCTGCTGTTGTTCGGCGGCATGCGGTTGTCCGTCGACGGGGTCGAGGTCGATCCGGCGACGCGGCTGACCTACAAGGGATTCATGCTCTCGGGGGTGCCGAACCTGGCGTTCGCGATCGGCTACACGAACGCGTCGTGGACGTTGAAGATCGACCTCGTCGTGCACTACGTCGCCCGTCTGCTCCGTCACGCCGATCGCCACGGGTTCCGATCCGTCGTGCCGATCGCGCCGGAGCGGCCGGGGCCGACGAGCCCGCTGATCGACCTGACGAGCGGGTACGTGTCACGAGGGGTGCACCTGATGCCCCGGCAAGGGTCGCGGTCCCCCTGGCGGATGCACCAGAACTACCCGCGCGACGTCTGGCTCATGCGACTCAGCACCCTGACCCGCGACGGCATGCAGTTCGGCCGGTGATGCTCGTCGACAGCTGAGGGGCCACTGTTTCGACTCCGTCGTCGTGCCCGTCGTCGCCTCCTGCCCGGGGGCCTCGGACGAGGTCGGCCGACTCAGCCGACCACCGCGAGGGTGAAGGGCAGGACGGCGGGGGCACCGGCGCGGCGCAGCTCTCGCCCGGCCACCGTGAGCGTCCAGCGGCTGTCGACCAGGTCGTCGACGAGCAGCACCGGCCCGGTCACCTCGGCGAGGGCCGCGCCCAGCTCGGGGCCGACCTCGAACGACTGCCAGACGTTGGCCAGTCGGTAGACGCTGTTGCCGCCCTGGCCCCGACCGGCCGAGGGGCGGGCGCTGCCGAGCGTGCCGAGCAGCGGCAGCCGCCCGACGGTGCTGATCGCCTCGGCGAGCGACCCGACGAGCTGCGGCCGTGACGTCGACGGCATCGCCACGACGCCCACGGGCCGTTCGGCCCACGGCCACTCCTTCAGGACACGGACGACCCCGTCGAGCAGGTGCTTCGACAGCGGAGCGTCGGGGGCGTTCGCCGCGAAGACCTCGCGCAGCGTGTTGCCCCAGCCGAGGTCGGTCAGTCGGGCGAGTGCACGACCCGGCTCGACCCGTTCGCCGTCGGGGATCTTGCCCTTGACGGCCACCCCGGCCCGGTCGGCCCCCGTGGGCCACTGAGCTCGGGGGTCGATCTCGACGCCGACCCGGTCGAGCGTGCTCGCGGCCGAGGTGGCCGCCTCGCCGGCGATGTCGGTCGGGTACCAGGTGCCCGCGCAGACGTCGCACCGCCCGCAGGGTTCGGCGGCCGGGTCGTCGAGGTCGACCTGCAGCATCTGCATGCGGCAGGTCTCGCCGCGTTCGAATGCGAGCATGGACTCTTGCTCGGCCACCCGGGCGGCGGCGATGCGGTCGTAGCGTTCGGCGTCGTAGACCCAGGGCTCGCCCGTGCTGACCCAGCCGCCCTGCACCCGGCGGACGGCGCCGTCGACGTCGAGCACCTTGAGCATGAGTTCGAGCGGTGTGCGTTTGACGTCGACCCGCGCCTCGAGGGCGGGCGTCGACAGAGGCGTCTCGCTCAGCTCGGCCAGCACGGCCGCCGCCCGTGCCTCGGACGGCATCGAGGCCGTGGCGAAGTACTGCCAGATCTCGGCGTCCTCGGTGCCGGGCAGCAGCAGGACGTCGGCGTTGTCGGTCGCGCGACCCGCACGCCCGATCTGCTGGTAGTACGCGACGGGCGACGACGGCGCGCCGAGGTGGATCACGAAGCCGAGGTCGGGCTTGTCGAAGCCCATGCCGAGGGCGCTCGTCGCGACCAGGGCCTTGAGGTCGTTGCCCTTGAGGCGCTGTTCGAGCTGTTCGCGTTCTTCGGGGTCGGTACGTCCCGAGTACGACCGCACGTCGTGCCCGGCCTCGCGCAGCAGTCGGGCGGTGTCGTCGGCTGCCGAGATGGTGAGCGTGTAGATAATGCCGCTGCCGGGCAGGTCGGCGAGGTGGCTGAGCAGCCAGCCGAGGCGGTCGCGCGACGTCGGCAGCTGCAGGACCCCGAGACGCAGGGAGGCGCGCGCCAGTGATCCGCGGATGGTCAGCACCTCGTCGCCCGGCCCCACGGCGAGTTGCTCGGCGACGTCGGCCACGACGCGGGCGTTGGCCGTGGCGGTCGTGGCGAGGACGGGCACGCCCGCGGGCAGGGTGCGGATGAGGTCGGCGAGGCGACGGTAGTCGGGTCGGAAGTCGTGGCCCCAGTCCGAGATGCAGTGCGCCTCGTCGACGACGAGCATGCCGAGCCGGGCGATGAGGACGGGCAGCTGCTCGTCGCGGAACCGCGGGTTGTTGAGTCGCTCGGGGGAGACGAGCAGAACGTCGATCTCGTCGTCGACGAGCTGCTGCTGGACGTCGGACCACTCGTGGGCGTTCGCCGAGTTGACCGCGACGGCCCGCACCCCGGCCCGGGCGGCGGCGGCCACCTGGTCGCGCATCAGGGCGAGCAGGGGCGACACGAGCAGGGTCGGGCCGGTGCCGCGTCGGCGCAGCAGCAGGGTGGCGATGAAGTACACCGCGGACTTGCCCCACCCGGTGCGCTGCACGACGAGGGCCCGACGGCGATCGGCGACGAGGGCTCGGATGGCCTCGAGCTGCCCGTCGTGGAAGACGGCGTCGTCGCGCCCCGTGAGCGCGCGCAACAGTTCGAGGGCCTCGGCGTCGATGTCGGTCGCGGTGCTCGTCGGTGTCATGGGCCCATGGTCGCAGAGCCCACCGTCACCCGCCTGACGGACGGAGGGCGCGACCACCCGTCACCGGGTGGTCGCGCCCTGGGGACGAGACGAGGAGGGCGGGTCAGCCCGCCGAGGAGTCCGAGCCCGGCTCGGCCGGGGGAGTCGCACGCTTGCCCAGCTCGACCGCGACGAACGAGGCGACGACTCCGGCGACGAGGGCGAAGACCGTTCCGCCGGCGCCCCACGACTTCTTGCCGAAGAGCTGGTCGACCGACGGGCCGCCGGGGCCGGAGGCCAGGGCTGCGGCGGCGGCGATCAGGACGGCGTTGTACTCGTAGCCGCCCTCGGTCACCCAGGGGCCCTTGGCGAGGTGCACCTTGCGGACGGCGGTGACCATCGTGCCGACGATGCCGGCGGCGGCGAGCGGTGTCGCCGCACCGAGGGCGAGGGCGGCGCCACCGGCGGTCTCGGTGACGGCGACGAGACGGGCGTTGCGCGCTGCGGGGTGCATTCCCGTGCCGGCCATCATCTGCTCGGTGCCGGCGAGGCCCGGCCCGTCGAAGGCGCCGGTCAGCTTCTGGAGTCCGTGGCCGACGAAGAAACCGCCGACGGTCAGGCGGAGGAGGGTGGATGCGAGGCTCATGCACCGTTCCTACCCGGTGTGGGCCCTCACCGTCCGCGGTGGGGGTGTCCGGTCCGCCCGCTCGTGTCAGGATCGGTAGATGCGCGCCGTTCAGTACGACCAGTTCGGGTCGGTTCCGACCATCGTCGACCTCCCGGCACCCGTGCCGCCGGCTCACGGCGTCGTGGTCCGCGTCGCGGCCACGGGGGTGTGCCGGAGCGACTGGCACGCCTGGAAGGGCCACGACGACTCGGTGCGCCTTCCGCACGTGCCGGGTCACGAGTTCGCGGGCGTGGTGACGGCCGTCGGCGCCGACGTCGTCCGGGTCGTCGTGGGGACCCGCGTGACGGCCCCCTTCGTCTTCGCGTGCGGCACGTGCGACCAGTGCCGTGCCGGAGCCACCCAGGTGTGTTCCCGTCAGCAGCAGCCCGGTTTCACGCTTCCTGGGTCGTACGCCGAGTCCCTGGTCGTCCCGCACGCCGACGTGAACGTCGTCGCCCTGCCGGACGAGGTCGGATTCGTCGAGGCGGCGGCGCTCGGCTGCCGATTCGGCACGGCGTACCACGCGCTGCACGCCCGGGCGCGGGTCGAGGCGGGGGAGTGGGTGGCCGTCTTCGGCTGCGGTGGAGTGGGTCTCTCCGCGGTCGCCGTGGCGGTCGCCGCCGGCGCGCGGGTGGTGGCGTCGGACATCTCGCCCGCCGCCCTCGAGCGGGCCGCCGCCCTCGGTGCAGAGGTCGTCCCGATGGACGATCTCGCCGTCGACCGGGTGCGAGCCCTCACCGGCGGAGGGGCAGACGTGGCGCTCGACGCGTTCGGCAGCCGGGTGACGTCGGCGGCGTCCGTGGCGTCCCTCCGGCCGAGGGGTCGGCACGTCCAGGTGGGCCTGCTGCTCGACGAGGAGGCCGCCCCGGTGATCCCGATGGGGCGGGTGATCGCGGACGAGCTCGAACTGCTCGGAAGTCACGGCATCTCGGTCGGCGAGTACGCCGCGATGATCGACGACGTCGTCGCGGGTCGACTGCGGCCGCAGGAGTCCATCGGCCGGACGATCGCCTTCGACGACCTGCCCGACGCCTTGGCCGCCATGGATCGACCGGCGGTCACGGCCGGCATGACGGTGGCGGTGTTCTGACCGGACCTACCTCAGCCGCCGCAGGTCGGTGATGCTCAGCCAGATCAGGCAGAGCATGCCGATCAGCGTGACGTACGAGCCCGCCTGTCCGGGGAGAATGGCCCCATGACTGCTCTCCAGGGAATCGACGTCGCGGCCGAACTCCGACAGGTGACCGACCATTGGACGCCTCGGGTCGTCGGGCAGGTCAACGACCAGTACGTGAAGGTCGCGAAACTGCTCGGCGAACTCGTCTGGCACGCCCACGACGCCGAGGACGAGATGTTCCTCGTCGTCTCGGGCACCCTGCGCATCCAGCTCCCCGACGACCACGAGGTGGTCCTCACCCCGGGCCAGTTCTACGTCGTGCCGCGGGGCGTGCAGCACAACCCCGTCGCCGACGACGAGGTCGAGATCGTCCTCGTCGAGACCACCACGACGGCCCACACCGGTGACGTCGTCGTCGACCGCACCGTGCCCGTCGACCGCCAGGTCGGCGACTTCCGCTGAGCCGACGACGCCCGCCCCGGCGCTCGCCGACTCGCGCGCTCGCCTAACCGATCGTCGCGCCGCCGGGCCCCGGCTCAGCGGATGTCGCGCACGAACGCGGTGATGTCCGCCGCGAGCAGCTCGGGTTCTTCGTGTGGTGCGAAATGCCCACCCCGCGGCATCTCCGTGTAGCGGACGACGTCGTGGGTCCGTTGTGCCCAGCGACGCGGGGGATGCACCAGATCGTGGGGGAACACGGCGAGTGCGGTCGGGACGGTCACCCGGGTCACCGGCGTCGTGTGTCCGGTGGCGTGCTCCCAGTAGGGGCGGAGGGCGGTGGACGCCGAGCCGGTGAACCAGTACAGCGAGGCGAGCTCGAGGAGGTAGTCGTCGCCGAACCGCGTCGAGACGTCGCCGCCGCAGTCGCTCCACGCCCGGTGCTTCTCCAGCAGCCACGAGAGCAGGCCGACGGGTGAGTCCGACAGGGCGGGTGCGAGGGTGAGCGGGCGCGTCCGTTGCTGGTGCTCGTAGGCACCCTCGGTCGCCGACCACGAAGCGACCTCGTCGAGGTAGGCGCGTTCCTCGGGCGTGAGACCGGCGGGGTCGTACTCCGGGGGAGAGCCGACGGCGAGGAGGTGGATGCCGGCCACCGCCTCGGGGTGGCTCTGAGCGAGACGTGACGTGATGCCTGCCCCGAGGTCGCCTCCGTGGGCGACGTACCGCGAGAACCCCAGCTCGTCGCTCATCAGTCGGTGCCACAGCTCGTGCGTCTGGTCGCCGACGGTCGGCCGTGGCGGTGAGAACGGGAACCCGGGCAGCGCGGGGACGACGACCGTCATCGCGTCGTCGGGATCGCCTCCGTGCTCGGACGGTCGCGACAGTCGCCGAGCGAGGTCGACCAGCTCCAGCGCCGTGCTCGGCCAGCCGTTGGTCAGCACCACGGGTAGCCGCTTCGAGTCCTCACCCTCGAATCGCAGGTACGACAGCGGGGTGCCGTCCAGGTCGACCGAGCTCCAGGGCAGCGAGGCCATCCGGCGCTCGCGGGCTCGCCAGTCGAAGCCGGTGACCCAATGTCGCGCGAGCCGGCGCAGTTCGTGCTCGTCGGTGCCCGCTTCCCAGGCGTCCACAGGCCAGCCGGTCGCCCACCGGGTCGCCCGGACACGGTCGAGGAGGTCGGTCAGGTCGGCATCCGACACGGTGAGGTGCATGCCGCCCATCTTCCCGCGGTCAGGCCGTCGCCCCCGAGGAGGCGCGGGGCGCGTTCCCGAGGACGGCGCGAGCCACCGTGTCGACGGCGTCGAGGACGAGGGCGTCCCGGGCGGCGGCGTCGTCCCGCTCGGATTCGTGCAGGACGACCGTCGTGCCGCGCCGGGCACCGACGTAGTCGACGATCCCGTGTTCGATCTGCGTCCGCATCGCGGTCTCGTAGCCGTGACGCTCGTACGTGCCGGCCGAGTCGCCGGCCACGGCGAGCAGATGGACGGTCAACCGTCCGAGCATGCGGCGCGTGCCGCCCTCGGGGTCGATCTCGAACGCCCACCCGTTGACGAAGACCCGGTCGATCCATCCCTTCAGAAGGGCGGGCATCGACCACCAGTAGACCGGGAACACCAGGACGAGGTGCTCGGCCCTGTCGATCCTACCCTGTTCGCGCACGACGTCGGCGGGAGCGTCCCCGTGACCACGGTAGGCCACACGGTCCGCGGCGCCGAAGCGCGGGTCGAACCCCTCCGCCGCCAGATCGGCCACCTCGGCCGAGTCCGGGGGCAGGGCCTGTTCCAGTCGCCGGGCGAGACCGGCGGTCAGTGACTCGTGATCGGGGTGGGCGGTGACGATGAGCGTTTTCACGGAACCCAGTCAAACCGGTCCCGCTGGGCACTCGTCGGCATGTCCCGGACGGTCAGGTCAGGGCAGGTCGCGGCGGGGCAGGGCGGGGCGGGGCGGGGCGGGGCAGGCTAGCCGCCGCGGGTCCACGCCGCGACGAGCGAGACGGCGGGGGCGTACGCGGCCAGCCGGGGCCGGTTCAAGAAGGCGTGGCGGGTGCCCGGCAGGACGCGGTGCCGCACGTCGACCCCCGCGTCGACGAGCTCGACGGCGAAGAGGTCGCCCGAGGCGCGCATGTTGTCGCGCTCGGCGTTCACCACCAGTGTCCGGGGGAAGCCCGAGAGGGTGTGACCGCCCGGGAAGGCGAGACGGTCGGCCAGTGCACTGCGCGACCCGGTGTAGTTCCGGTTCATCGCGTCGAGGGCCCACCTCGCGTGGCTGAGGCCCCGGTGACCACGGGACCGGTGGTGCACCTCCGCCACCCGGGGGTGTGCGGCATGGAAGAAGCCGTAGGCAAAGACGGCGCCAATCGGAGGACGACCGTCGTCGATCGTGCGGAGGGTGGCCGCCGCGGCCAGACACGCCCCCGCACTCGCGCCTCCCACGATCACGCCGCCGGGCGAGCGGTCGCGCACCTCGTCGTAGGCGACGAGCACGTCGTCGAGCGCCGCCGGGTACCGCTCGCGGGACGGCATCAACCGACGGGCCAGGAGGCCGAGACCCGGGGGAGGCGCGAGATGGTAGTCCACCGTCGCGACCCTCACCCCGCGTGCGGCGAGCGACCGAGCGACGTCGTGCGCTTCCGGCTGGTCGAGCCCCCCGCGGAAGAACCCGCCGCCGTGCAGCCACAGCAGCGTCGGCCCGGGCGAGCCCGTCGACCCCGGCCACGGCTCGTACCAGCGGACGGGCACGACGGACCCGACGGGGACGGTGCCGCTCACGCCGGGTCGATCGCGTCGCCGGGCAGGATGAGCAGGTCGAGGTGGTCCTGCAGCTGCCGCACCACGTCGATCCGCCCCGGGTCGAGCAACCACTGCAGCTGGATGCCGTCCCACAGGGCCACGAGCCCGGACGCCGCACGGTCGGGGTCGACCCCGGGGCGCAACCGGCCCCGCGCCTCTAGTGCTCGCAGGGCGTCGCCGTACTCGGCACGCAGACGCTCGAAGCGCTCGCGGACGTAGTCGCTGCCGGGGTTGCCGGTCGTGACCGCCTCGCCCGCCAACACCGCGTACGACGCGATCAGCCCGGGCACCGTCTCGTTGTGCCGAGCCTGCCCGAGGACGGTCTCGACGAGACCCCCATCGTCCGGAGGCGCGGCCGAGCGGTCCGAGACCGCGTCGCGTCGCTCGAGCACGGCGAGCAGCAGGGCGCTCTTCGACGGGAAGTAGTGCAGCAGGCTCGTCTGGCTCATGCCGACCACCTCGGCCACGTCCCGGAGAGAGCCGCCGACGTAACCCTTCGTCGAGAACACCTCGAAGGCCGCGTCGACGATCGACGCCCGCCGCTCGGCCGACTTCGCGTACGGGCCGCGACGTGCGGGACGAGAGGAGCCGGACGGGCCCGATCCTCCGGCCCCCGAGGCGCTCGCGGGAGGGCCGATGGTCGTCATGATCGGCCACTCTACGACCTCCCAGACACCCCGCAGGTGAAAATCGAACGACCACTCGAATTTGTGTTAGCGTCGCTCACGCCACGGCCCCACGACGAAGTGAGATGAACATGAGCCCGATTTCCCGACGGCAGTTGCTCGGCCTGGGGGTGACCGCCGGCGCCACTGCCATGCTCGCCGGCTGCGCCACACCCGGGACGACCTCCGTGAACTCCCTGCCGACCATCCCCGCGGCCGACGGCCCCGTCAAGCTGCAGTACTGGGCCTGGCTCAAGGGCCTCGACCAGGTCACCGCCCTCTACAACAAGAGCCAGTCGCGCGTGCAGGTCGAGACGGTCTTCATCCCCGGTGGCAACGCGGGCGGCTACCAGAAGCTGTACTCGGCGCTCGCCGCGGGCGCCGGGCCCGACATCGCCCAGGTCGAGCTGCGGTCGCTGCCCGAGTTCCTGCTCGCCAACGGCGTCGTCGACCTCAAGCGCTACGGCGCCGAGCAGTACGCGGACCTCTACGACCCCACACTCTGGAACCAGGTCAGCTACACCGACGGCATCTACGCGATCCCGCAGGACAGCGGCCCGATGGGCATGTTCTACCAGCCCGCCGTCTTCGACACGGTCGGCGCGGCCGTCCCCACCACGTGGGACGAGTGGGCCGCGGTCGGCACCGAGCTGAAGGGCGCCGGTGTGCTGATGGACTCGTTCCCGCTCGCCGACGCCTCGCTTTTCGCCGCGTACGCCACCCAGGCCGGTGCCTCGTGGCTGCGCGCCGAGGACGACGGCTGGGTCATCGACATGACCGACGAGGCGACCCTCACCGTCGCCCGCTTCTTCGACAAGGCGATCGACGACGGCATCGTCACGACCGCCTACGGCGCCTACACGCCGGCCTGGTTCTCGGCCGCCAGCGCGGGCACCATCGCGTCGGTCGCGACCGGCTCGTGGGGCGACGCCCTGATCGAGGGCGTCAGCGGCGCCGAGGGCAAGTGGAAGTGCGCCCCGCTGCCGACCTGGCAGACGGGCTACGCCTCGAGCTTCCTCGGTGGCTCCACCGCGGCCATCCTGGCGAACAGCAAGCACCCGCAGGAGGCACTCGACTTCGCCGTCTGGATGACCACGACGCCCGAGGGCATCAACGCCCTGATCGAGTTCTGCGGCATCGGCTGGTCGCCGGCGCGCGACGTCGTCGGCTCGCTTCGTGAGCAGCCCAGCCCGTTCTTCAGCGGTCAGAACTACAACCAGGAGGTCTTCGTGCCCGCCACGAAGGAGTCCTCGCAGAACCAGGACTGGAGCTGGTGGCCCATCACCCAGCAGTCCTTCAACATCTTGAGCGACGGCTTCCGTGGCAAGGCGTCGGGCGGCACGCTCGTCGACGCCGTGGCGCAGGCCGAGAAAGACATCATGGCCGTCTTCCAGAACAAGGGCCTCACCATCCGGAAGGCGAACGCATGAGCGCCGCGACCGACACGCGGCCCGAGGCCGTGACCGACTCGACCCGCGCCTCCTCGGGTCCTCGCCGCAGCAGCTCGAAGGGCGCCGTCAAGCGGGCGCCCTGGGTGCTGCTCGCGCCGTTCCTGGCGCTGTTCGCGCTGACCTTCGTGATTCCGATCGTCATCGCCGTGTTCTCGAGCTTCACCAAGGTCACCCGCAGCGGCTTGTTCGGAGAGGGCGGTGTGACCAGCGCGTTCGCCGGCTTCGACAACTACGCGCAGGTGCTCGGCGACCCCAACTTCGTCGCCTCCATCGGCCGCATGTTCCTGTTCGGCATCGTCCAGGTGCCGGTCATGCTGATCCTCTGCACCGTGCTCGCGCTGCTGCTCGAGTCGGCGTCGGCGAAGTGGCCGGGCGTGTTCCGTGCCGCGTACTTCCTGCCGTACGGCGTGCCCGGCGTCATCGCGACCATCCTCTGGTCGTTCCTCTACGTGCCCGGTCTCAGCCCGATCATCGACATCGGCGAGGTCTTCGGCGTCACCCCCGACTTCCTCGGCGCGAACACCGTGCTCTGGTCCATCGCGAACATCGTGACCTGGAGCTACACCGGCTACAACATGCTGATCATCATCGCCCAGCTGAAGTCGATCCCCGTCGAGCTGTACGAGGCCGCCAAGGTCGACGGCGCCTCCTCGCTGCGCGTCGCGTTCAGCATCCAGCTGCCGCTGATCCGCCCGGCCCTGCTGCTCACCGCGGTCTTCTCGATCATCGGCACCCTGCAGCTGTTCGCCGAGGCCCAGGTGCTGCAACGCGTCTCGCCGGCGATCGACAGCCAGTACACGCCGAACCTCAGCGCGTACACCACGGCCTTCGCCTACAACGACTACAACGTCGCGGCCGCCCAGTCGGTCCTGATCGCCCTCGTCGCGTTCGCGCTGTCGATCACGTTCCTCAGCGTCACGAACAGGAAGCAGAAATGAGCCTCTCGACGAAGGGTGCCGAGCACGCCACCGAGACCGAGTCCATCGTGACGGCGCAGGGTCGCGGCCGCGGTGCCGACAAGCCCGCCCGCCGACGTGCCCGCAGCGCGGGCCCCGACCGCACGGCCGGTCGCTCGAAGGCGTCCACCATCATCGTCACGGCGATCCTGGTCGTCGTCGCGCTGTACTTCCTCGTGCCGGTCTACTGGGTCGTCGTCGCGGCGACCAAGACCACGCCCGACCTGTTCGGCACGTTCGGCTTCTGGTTCGCGCCGACGTTCTCGCTCTGGGACAACCTCGGCCAGGTGCTGACCTACGGCGACGGCATCTTCGTGCGCTGGGTGCTCAACTCGGTGCTCTACGCCGGCGTCGGTGCCCTGATCGCGACGTACTTCGCCGCGGCCGGCGGCTACGCCCTCGCCAAGTACGAGTTCCGCGGACGCAACGTCGTCTTCGGCACCATCCTCGGCGGCGTGCTCGTGCCCGGCACCGCCACGGCCCTGCCCCTCTTCCTGCTGTTCAGTCAGATGGGTATCGCCAACACCTACTGGAGCGTGCTGCTGCCGTCGCTCGTGTCGCCGTTCGGCCTGTTCCTCTGCCGCATCTACGCGCAGGCCACGGTCGACACGTCGCTGATGGAGGCCGCCCGCCTCGACGGCGCCAGCGAGCTGCGCATCTTCCACACCCTGGGACTGCGCATCCTCACCCCGGCGCTCGTCACGGTGTTCCTGTTTCAGCTCGTGGGCATCTGGAACAACTACTTCCTGCCCCTGGTCATGCTGAGCGACGTCGACAAGTTCCCCGTCACGCTCGGCCTCAACAACTGGCTCAGCCAGACCGACCGCCTGCCCGAGTTCTACCAGCTGACGACCGGCGGCGTGCTGCTGTCGATCATCCCGCTGGTCATCGCCATGGTCGTCCTCCAGCGCTTCTGGCGCGGCGGCCTCACCGAAGGAAGCGTCAAGTGACCCCCAGCACCACCACCACTCCCGCCGTCACCCCCGACTACCTCACCGACACCGGCCCCGGGCAGGGCGCGCGCACCCCGGCGCGCTCCTGGCTGCACACCGACGCCCCGACCCTCTCGCTCGACGGCACCTGGTCGTTCCGCCTGCTGCCCGGTGCCCCCGGCACGCTCGGCGGCCGCGGCGTCCTGCCCGAGGGCGAGCCCGTCGACGGCGTCGGCGCGGTCGACCTCGACGACTCGTCCTGGGGCGAGATCGAGGTGCCGTCGCACTGGGTGCTCGGCGGTGACGGCTTGCGCGGTGCCCCGATCTACACCAACGTGCAGTTCCCGTTCCCGACCGAGCCGCCCTTCGTGCCCGACGCGAACCCGACGGGCGACCACCGCCGCAGCTTCGAGCTGCCGTCGACCTTCGACGGAGCCGAGCGCGTGCTGCTGCGCTTCGACGGCGTCGAGTCGCGCTACGTGGTGTGGCTGAACGGCGTCGAGATCGGCATGGGCGTCGGCAGCCGCCTCGCGCAGGAGTTCGACGTCACCGACGCCCTGCACCCGGGCGAGAACGTGATCGCGGTGCGCGTGCACCAGTGGTCGGCGTCGAGCTACGTCGAAGACCAAGACCAGTGGTGGCTGCCCGGCATCTTCCGCAGCGTCACGCTGCAGGCACGCCCGGTCGGCGGCCTCGACGACGTCTGGCTGCAGACGCCGTTCCACGGCACGGCCGGCCAGGGCCGAGGAGGCGCGGCGATCGTCCCCGAGATCACCGCCGGCGAGGCCGCGTACCCGGTCACGCTCTCGGTGCCGGAACTCGGCGTCGAGGTCACCTGGGCGACCGCCGCCGACGTCGCCCCGGTCCCGCTGGACGCGGTCGAGCCGTGGAGCGCCGAGACCCCGCGCCTCTACGACGCGACCGTCTCGAGCGCGGACGGCGCCGAGACGATCTCGCTGCGCCTCGGCTTCCGCACCGTCCGCATCGTCGGCGACCAGTTCGAGGTCAACGGCCGTCGCGTCGTCTTCCACGGCGTCAACCGCCACGAGACCCACCCCGACCGCGGCCGCGTCTTCGACGAGGAGTGGTCGCGCCGCGACCTCGCCCAGATGAAGCGGTTCAACGTGAACGCGATCCGCACCTCGCACTACCCGCCGCACCCGCGCCTCCTCGACCTCGCTGACGAGCTGGGCTTCTGGGTCGTCCTCGAGTGCGACCTCGAGACCCACGCCTTCGAACGCCAGGAGTGGATCGGCAACCCCAGCGACGACCCGGCCTGGCACGACGCCTACGTCGACCGCATGGTCCGTACCGTCGAGCGCGACAAGAACCACCCGAGCATCGTCATGTGGTCGCTCGGCAACGAGGCGGGCACGGGCCACAACCTCGCGGCGATGTCGGCCTGGACGCACGCCCGCGACGGCGGTCGTCCCGTCCACTACGAGGGCGACTACACGGGCGCCTACACCGACGTCTACTCGCGCATGTACTCGTGGATCGACGAGACGCGCGCCATCGGCTCGGGTGATGAGTCCGTCACGCTGCTGGGCTGCACGCCGGCCGAGGCCGCGCGTCAGCGTTCGAAGCCCTTCGTGCTCTGCGAGTACGTCCACGCCATGGGCAACGGTCCCGGGGCGATCGACGAGTACGAGGACCTGGTGGACGCCTACCCGCGCCTGCACGGCGGTTTCGTCTGGGAGTGGCGCGACCACGGCCTGCGCACGCACACGGCCGACGGCGTCGAGTACTTCGGCTACGGCGGCGACTTCGGCGAGGTCGTCCACGACGGCAACTTCGTCATGGACGGCATGGTGCTGAGCGACGACACCCCGTCGCCCGGCCTGTACGAGTGGGCCCAGGTCGTCGCCCCGATCCGCCTGCGCTTCGAGTCGCCCACGGTCGACGGCGCGCCGGTGCTCGTCGTGTCGAACCTGCGGCACTCGGCCGACGCCTCCGACGTCGTCTTCCGCTGGGTCGCCTCCCACGACGGCGAGGAGGCGCGCTCGGGCACCCTCGACGTGGTCGGCCTCGAGGGCGGCGCGCTGGCCGCCCACGAGACGGTGTTCGTCTCGCTGCCCGAGGTGCCCGTGTCGGGCACCGGCGAGACCTGGCTCACGGTGACGGCCGAGCTGGCCGACGCCACCGTGTGGGCGGACGCCGGTCACGTGCTCTCGACCCAGCAGCTCGACCTCACGCCGGCACCGGTGCCGGTCGCGACACCCCGCCCCGCGGTCGTGGGCGACGGACGCGACCGCGCGGCCCGCGCCTCCTCGGGGCGCGTCGAGCTCGGCCCGGCGGTGTTCGACGACGGGCGACTGGTCTCGCTGGCCGGACGTCCGGTCGACGGGGCCCGCCTCGAGCTGTGGCGCGCACCGACCGACAACGACCGTGGCGAGTGGATGACGCCGAAGGACCGCGACCGCGACGTGATGCGCAACCGCCACCGCGTCGACCTGTACGAGGTCGGCGTGCTGCCGAGTTCGCAGGACACCTGGTTGCTGGCCGGGCTCGACCGCCTGACCGCACGCGTCGAGTCGGTGAGCGTCGCCCCGGGCTCGGTCCGGGTGCGCACCCGCTACGCCGCCGCCGACACGCGCAACGCGGTGACGACCGACGAGCAGTGGCAGCTCGTCGGCGACGACCTCTGGTTGTCGGTCGACATCGTGCCGACGGGGTGGTGGGACATGGTCTGGCCCCGCGTCGGCGTGCGATTCGACCTGCCGGGTGACGTGGACCAAGCCTCGTGGTTCGGCACCGGGCCGCGCGAGTCGTACCCGGACAGCCGCCACTCGGCGTTCGTCGGGCGCTACGAGTCGGGCGTCGACGAGCTGTCGGCCGGGTACGCACGCCCGCAGGAGACGGGGCACCGCAGCGACCTGCGCACCCTCGACCTCGGGCCGGCCGGCCAGCCGTGGCTGCGGGTCGAGGCCGTGCCGAGCGCCACGGGCGAACGCCCCGGCTTCACGCTGAGCCGTCACACGGCCCAGCAGATCGGCGTCGCCGAGCACCCGCACGAGCTGCCCGCGAGCGAGCGCACCTACCTGTACCTCGACGCCGGCCAGCACGGCGTCGGGTCGCGGGCGTGCGGGCCGGACGTGGCCTCGCGGCACGTGCTGCGCCCGGGTGCGCACCAGCTGCGACTGAAGTTCAGCGCGCTGTAGCCGACTGCCGCCGCGAGAACGGGCGGGTCCGTGTCGGACGGGCGTCTCAGGACGCCCGGTCCGGCCCGACCCGCCCGTTCGGCGTGCCGCCCGTTCGGCGTGCCGCCGGGGCGGCGACGTGCTCAGCCGGCGCGGCGGGTGGCGCGGACGATCACGTCGGCCACGTGCCAGACGTCCCCGTCCGGGCCGGTCATGTCGCGTGGTCGCACCTCGGCCACCTCGACCTGCCACGAGTCGGGGGAGAGCCTGCCGACCACCTCGTCGACGGTGAACAGCATGCCCGGATCGCCGTGCCTGCCGGCCCCGAGCGGCAGGGCGTCGGCGTCGTGCCCGACGATCAGCAGGGTGCCGCCCGGTGCCACGCCGTCGGCCAGCGCGGGGAACAGGCGCTCACGGTCGGCGAGCGGCAGGTGCATGAAGTGCGCCGTGACGAGATCGAAGGAGGCGCGGGTCGGGCTCCACACCGTCAGATCCGCCTGCTGCCAGGTGGCGTGCGCGGGGTCGACGTCCTCCCGCTCGCGGGCGAGGGCGGCCGCCTTGTCGAGGGCGTTCTGCGAGATGTCGACGCCGGTGACCTGCCAGCCCCGCGCGGCGAGCCAGAGGGCGTCGCCGCCCTCTCCGCTGCCGACGTCGAGCGCACGACCGGGGGTCAGGGGAGTGGCCTCGGCCACGAGGGCGGCGTTGGGGCGGCCGCTCCAGGCACGGCCGGGCTGCCCGTAGCGGTCCTCCCAGTAGTCGCGGTCGTAGACGGGGCGGCGGTGACCGTCGTGCTGGTGCTGGTGCTGGTGCTGGTGCTCAGGCTGCTGCTGCTGCTGCTGCTCCGACTCGCTCATGCGTCGATCCTCTCTCCGGCGCGGAGGGCGGCGACGGACGCCGCGACCTCCGCCGTGACCAGGTCCATGTTGATCGCGGCGCCGGCCATCGTGCCCGCCGCGGCCGCCGCGACGACCTGCGCCATCGGCTCGGTGACGTTGCCCGCCACCCACACCCCGGGGACGGCCGACCGGCCGGTGAGCGGCTCGACGGTCGCGAGGTGTGTGCCGACGCCGGCGGGGTGCTCCGTCGCCTCGAGTCCGAGGTCGGCCACGAAGTCCGCTCGGGAGCGCACCCGGGCCATGACGGCCAGCGCACCGACGGCGACCGTGCGACCGTCGACGAGCGTCACACCGGTCAGGGCGTCGGCCTCGACCCGCAACCGCGCGACCGGGCCGTCGACCACCGTGACCCCGCGGGCCCGCAGCTGCTCGGCCTGCTCGTCGTCGGGCGTGAACGACTCGTTCGTGAAGAGCACGATGTCGCGGCTCCACTGCCCGAAGAGCAGGGCCTGGTGCATCGCGAACGGGCTCGTGGCCAGCACGCCGATCACGCGGTCCTGCACCTCCCAGCCGTGGCAGTACGGGCAGTGCACGGCGTCGCGGCCCCAGCGTTCGGCGAGGCCGTCGACGGCGGGCAGCTCGTCGACGAGCCCCGAGGTGACGAGGAGGCGCCGGGCACGCACCTCGGACGCGTCGCCACCCGGGCTCGTGACGGTCACGACGAAGGGTGCGTCGGAGTCGTCGTCGCGGCGGACGCCGGTCACGGTGCCCGACACGATCGCGCCTCCGTACGCTTCGACCTCTGCTCGGCCGAGGCGGGTGAGTTCGCGCGGGGCGACCCCGTCGCGGGTGAGGAACGCGTGGACGCCCTCGGCGGGTGCGTTGCGGGGCCGGTCGTCGTCGACGACGAGCACGTCGCGACGGGCGCGGGCCAGCGAGAGCGCGCCGCTGAGCCCGGCGGCGCCTCCGCCGATCACGACGACGTCGTGGACGGTGTGGACCGGGTGGGTGTTCTGGTTCATGGTGTGACCTCCTGACCCGATCCTGCGACCTCGAACGTCAGTCTGGCAATCTCCGTTGCCGAAGTGGCAAGATGGCGGGCATGAGCCAGCCCACGAACACCCCCGGTGCCGACGCTGGGAGCACCGACGACGTCCTCGCCGCGGTCGGCCCGCGCCTCCGCGCCCTGCGCGTGCGGCGAGGCGTGACCCTCGCCGAGCTGGGGGAGCGCACCGGCATCTCGGTCAGCACCCTGTCCCGGCTCGAGTCGGGGCTCCGACGGCCGACCCTCGAGCAGTTGCTGCCGCTCGCCCGCGAGCACGGGGTGCCGCTCGACGACCTCGTCGGGGCCCCCGAGACCGGCGACCCGCGGGTGCACCTCAAGCCGCGCCAGCAGCACGGCATGACGGTCGTGCCGCTCTCGCGCGGCGGCGGCGCGATCCAGGCCTTCAAGATGGTCATCCCGGCCGACTCGCCCCGCACCGAGCCCGTGCTCCGCACCCACGAGGGCTACGACTGGCTCTACGTGTTGCGCGGACGCATCCGGCTCGTGCTGGGCGACCTCGACCTCGTGCTGCCGGCCGGCGAGGCGGCCGAGTTCGACACGCGCACGCCGCACTGGTTCGGCCGTGCCGACGAACACGCGGTCGAGGTGCTCAGCCTCTTCGGTCGCCAGGGGGAGCGGCTGCACCTGCGCACCGCGCCCGGCTCGCCCGGGTGAGGCGTCCCGGGGTGTCGGTGGCGCCTCCTAGGCTCGGGGCGGGCGTCCAGGCCGCGTCCCGACAGAAGGAGTCCGCGTGTACCTCGACGACGACCGGGTGGTCACCAGCCCGTCCGACCTGACGACCTGGGCCGCGTGCGAGTGGTCGTTCCTGCGACGGCTCGACGCGAAGCTCGGCCGGGTCGAGGCCGTCGCCGACGCCTCCGACGACATGCTCGACCGCACGGCCCGCCTCGGCGACGCCCACGAGCTGCGGTACCTCGAAGCGCTGCGGGCGACCCGTGACGTGGTCGAGTTCGAGCGGCCGGCGCCCTCGGGCTACGCGGCGGCCGCCGAGGAGGCGCGGCTCGCCATGGCCTCCGGGGTCGACGTGCTCTTCCAGGCGACGTTCTTCGACGGATCGTTCATCGGCTTCAGCGACTTCGTGGTGCGCACCGAGGCGGGCACGTACGAGGTCTACGACACCAAGCTCGCCCGCCACGCCAAGATCCCGGCCCTGCTGCAGGTGGCGGCCTACACCGACCAGATCCGTGCTCTCGGGCTGCCGTCGGCCGACACGGTGCGCCTGGTGCTCGGCGACGGCAGCGAGAGCGTGCACGACGTCGCCGACGTCCTGCCGGTCTACCGCGTCCAGCGCGACAGGCTGCGGGCCGCCCTCGCCGAGCGGCTCTCCGCCGACGGGCCGCTCGCCTGGGGCGACCCGACCGTCACCGCCTGCGGGCGCTGCACGGCCTGCCAGGCTCAGGTCGACGAGCACCGCGACCTCGTGCTCGTCGCCGGGCTGCGCGGCGAACAACGTCAGCGGCTGCACCTGGCCGGGGTCGCCACGATCGACGACCTCGCCGACTCGAGCGGGCCCGTCGCCGGCATCGGGGCGACGGCCCTCGCCCGGCTGCGGGGGCAGGCCCGGGTGCAGCTCGCCACCGAGCGCGATCACACCGATGCCCCCGCGGTCGAGGTCGTCGACGCCGACGCCCTGCGGACGATCCCGCGGCCCGACGCCGGCGACGTGTTCTTCGACTTCGAGGGCGACCCGCTCTACACCGAGGGCGACGGGCGGGCCTGGGGCCTCGACTACCTCTTCGGGCTGATCGAGGCCGACGGTACCTTCCGCGCCTTCTGGGCGCACGACTTCGCGGGCGAGCGACAGGCGCTGATCGACTTCCTCGACTACCTGGCCGAGCGACGCCGACGCTTCCCCGACCTGCACGTGTACCACTACGCCTCGTACGAGCGCAGCCACTTGCTCTCGCTCGCGGCCCGGCACGGCGTCGGCGAGGACGCGGTCGACGACCTGCTGCGCGACGGCGTGCTCGTCGACCTGTACCCGGTCGTGCGGCAGGCGCTGCTGGTCGGGTCGCACAGCTACTCGCTCAAGAAGCTCGAGCCGCTCTACATGGGCGACGACCTGCGGCAGAGCGACGTCAAGACGGCCACCGCCAGCATCACGATGTACGTCGACGCGATCGCCGAGCGCACCACGGGCGACCCCGAGCGCGGCGACCGCATGCTCGAGGAGGTCCGCGACTACAACGAGTACGACTGCCGGTCGACCCTCCGGCTTCGCGACTGGTTGCTCGAGCTCGCCGACCGGCACGGCACCCGGGCCGACGACCCCGACGGCCCGACCGCGCCCGACCCGCTCGAACTCGCCCGCGTGCCGCGCGAGCCGAACCCGGTCGCCCTGGGCCTCGCGGCGTACGTGGCCGACGTCGACCCGCTCGAGCGCACCGCCGACCAGACCGCCATCGCCCTCGCGGCCTCGGCCATCGACTACCACCGCCGCGAGGCCAAGACGTTCTGGCAAGAGCATTTCGACCGGCTGCGCAACCCGGTCGACGACTGGGCCGACACCCGCGACGTGTTCGTCGTCGAGACGGCCTCGGTCGAGCGCGAGTGGCAGAAGCTGCCCCGGGCCCGCAAGCTCAGCCGCGAGGTGCGGCTGCGCGGTCGCCTCGCGCCGGGCAGCCGCCTCGCCGAAGGAGGCGCGCCCTACGCGGTCTACGACGCCCCCGTCCCGTCGGGGGTCGTCTCGCTCGGCCCGGGGCTGCGTGGCGCCGTCGGGTCGACCGTGGTCGAGGCCGGCCCGAACGGCGACCGGCACGAGGTCGTCCTGCTCGAACGCGTCTCGGGCGACGACGACCGGCACGACGCGTTCCCGGTCGCGCTCACGCCCGCCGCGCCTCCCCGGGCCACCCCGCAGCCCGAGGCGATCGCCGAATGGGGCGGGCACGTGCTCGACGCCCTGCCCGAGATGCTCCCCGATCCGGCGTTCGACCTGCTGCGGCGTCAGCCCCCGCGTCTGCGGTCGGGCGGCGGGCCCGCAGCCGTGGTCGGGCACGACACCGTCTCGGCCGTCGTCGAGACCCTGCTCGGCCTCGACCGGTCGTACCTGGCCGTCCAGGGCCCTCCCGGCACGGGCAAGACCTACGTCGGCTCACGGGTCATCGCCCGGCTGGTGCGGGAGCACGGCTGGCGGGTCGGCGTCGTGGGGCAGTCGCACGCCGTCGTCGAGAACGTGTTGCGTGCGGCGATCACGGCCGGGGTCGACCCCGAGCGGGTGGGCAAGGTTCCGAAGTCGGGCACCACCGCAGAACAGGCCGACGAGCAGCCCTGGCGCGCCCTGAAGTCCGGCGGCGAGGCCGCGTTCCTCGCCGAGGCCGACGGTGGGGCGGGCGGTGCCGGGGTCGACGGCGGCGGGCAGGCCGTGGGGGCCGTGTTCGGGGCGACCGCCTGGGGGTTCGCCAACGCCGACAAGGTGGCCCGCGCCTCCCTCGACCTGCTGGTCGTCGACGAGGCCGGGCAGTTCTCCCTCGCCTCGACCGTGGCGGCCTCGGTCTCGGCGACGCGGTTGCTGTTGCTCGGCGACCCGCAGCAGCTGCCGCAGGTCAGCCAGGGCAGCCATCCCGAGCCCGTCGACGAGTCGGCCCTCGGCTGGCTGGCCGACGGCCACGACGTGCTGCCGGCCGAATACGGCTACTTCCTGGCCACCACCTGGCGGATGCATCCGGCGCTGTGCGCCCCGGTCAGCGAGCTGTCCTACGGCGGGGCACTGACCGCCCACGCGTCCGATCGCCGGCTCGACGGCGTGGCGCCCGGCCTGCACGTCGAGCCCGTGACGCACGTCGGCAACACGACCTCGTCGGTCGAGGAAGCCCGTGCGGTCGTCGAGATCGTGCGCTCCGTCGTCGGTCTCGACTGGTCGGACGCCGACGGCACCCGACCGCTGACCGCGGCCGACGTCATCGTCGTCGCGCCGTACAACGCCCACGGGGCCGTGCTGCGCGAGCACCTCGACGCGGCCGGGTTCGACGAGACGCCCGTCGGCACGGTCGACCTCTTCCAGGGGCAAGAGGCGGTCGTGGCCGTGGTGTCGCTGGCGGCGTCGAGTGCGGCCGACATCCCGCGCGGGCTCGACTTCCTGTTGATGCCGAACCGGTTGAACGTCGCCCTCTCGCGGGCGAAGTGGGCGGCGTTCCTGGTGCACTCCCCGCTGCTCGCGACGGGGTTGCCCACCTCGATCGCGGGGCTCGGCCTGCTCAGCGGCTTCCTCCGTCTGACCGGCCAGGGTCAGCCGACCGACGGGGTCTGACAGGAGCCGCCCGAGCGCACCTCAGCGCACCTCAGCTCAGCTCAGCTCAGCTCAGCGCGAGGGCCGCAGCGTCAGCACCTCGGCGCCGTCCTCGGTGATGGCGATCGTGTGCTCGCTGTGAGCCGTGCGGCAGCCCGTCGCGCTGCGCAGCGTCCAGCCGTCCGCGTCCGTGACGAGCTCGTCGGTGTCGGTCATCACCCACGGCTCGAGCGCGAGCAACAGCCCGGGCCGCAGCCGGTAGCCCCGCCCCGGGCGCCCGGTGTTCGAGACGTGGGGGTCCTGGTGCATGGTCGACCCGATGCCGTGGCCGCCGAACTCGACGTTGATCGGGTACCCCGCGTCCGACAGCACCGAGCCGATCGCGTGCGACAGGTCGCCGATGCGTGCCCCGGGCCCGGCCGCCGCGATGCCGGCCTCGAGTGCTCGCTCGGTCGTCTCGATCAGGCGCACGCTCTCGGCGGGACGCGAGTCGCCCACGACGAAGCTCACCGCCGAGTCGGCCGCCACGCCGTCGAGCACGACGGCGAGGTCGAGCGTCAGCAGATCGCCGTCGACGAGGCGCCGGTCGTGCGGCAGCCCGTGCAGCACGGCGTCGTTCACGGCCGTGCAGACGTAGTGGCCGAACGGACCCCGGCCGAACGACGGCGCGTAGTCGACGTAGCACGAGACCGCACCGGCCTCGTCGATCATCGTCTTCGTCCACGAGTCGACGTCGAGCAGGTTCGTGCCCACCGTCACGCGGTCGCGCAGCGTCTGCAAGATGGTGCCGACGAGCGCGCCCGTCGCCCGGGCCCGCTCGATCTCGGAGGGGTTCAAGATCTCGATCATGGGTGTCCTGCCGTTCTCGTGCCGAAGATCATCCCGGTAAAGGTATCCCACCGGGCGTCCCGGCGCACTACGCTCAGGGCATGGTCCGTCTGCCGCTCACCCCCGCCGAGATCGAGCGCGGTCGCCGCCTCGGGGTGCTGCTGAGGCGGGCCCGTGGTCCGCGGTCGATGCTGCAGGTCGCCCTCGACGCCGGCCTGTCGCCCGAGACCCTGCGCAAGATCGAGACCGGTCGCGTGGCGACCCCGGCCTTCTCGACCATCGCCGCGATCGCCGCCGTCGTCGGATTGTCGCTCGACGACGTCTGGGCCGAGATCACGCGCGACGGAGCCGGAAGGGCGACCGACGCACCGTCCGTCGTCGACGCGGCCCGCGCCTCCTGACCCCTTCGAGATGACACGACGTGCCGTTCGCGTCCTGAGGTGAACGGCACGTCCGGACGACTCGCGGGCCCGAGGAGGCGCGGTGTCAGCCCTGCGGACGCGCCAGCGACCCGAGATCGAGCCGGGTCGACACCTCGTGCCAGACGGCGTCGGCGAGCTCGTCGGTCGCACGGTCGGCGTCGACCGTGACGACGACCTCGGCGGCGGCGGCGATCGCCTCGGCGTAGCGCTCGCGCGCGGCCCGCAGGCGTTCGTCGACCTCGAACCGGTCCGTCGTCGTGCGTCCGCTGGCGAGGCGCTCGAGGGCGACCTCGGGCGAGACGTCGAGGTAGATCGTCAGGTCGGGCAGCATCAGGTCGGTGCTGATCGAGTTCGAGGAGGCGATCCAGTCGCTGCCCACGTCGGACGCCTGGTAGGCCTGCGACGACAGGTGGTACCGGTCGCAGAGGACGGTCGTGCCGCGCTCGACGATGCCGAGCATGCCGTCGTGGGCGTTGGTGATGTGGTCGAGGCGGTCGGCGACGAAGAGCGACGCGATGACGCGGTCGTCGAGGTCGACGCGGCGGTTGAAGCCGTTGCGGATCAGCGTGCCGACGGGGCCGTTCGTCGGCTCGGCCGTCTGGTGCACGGGCACCCCGGCGTTCTGGAGGCGGGCCGCGAGCAGGCGTGCCTGCGTCGATTTGCCCGACCCGTCGATGCCCTCGAACACGATGAACGCCCCGCGGGCTGCCTGATCCGTCACCCGACGAGCCTACCGAGCGCGGGGCCCGTCGAGGCGACGGCCGTGTTGCACGACGAGGTCGTGCCGCGGCGCCGTGCGTCCGTCCCGACGGGCGACGCCCGAGGAGGCGCGGTGAGGTCCCCGATCCCGCCCTCGACGTCTCCGGTCAGCACACGGTGGTGAACAGTGCAGGGTGCGCGGTCACCGGTGATCGGTGCGGGGCTGAGTGGTGACGACGTGAGTCGTGACGCTGCCCTCCGCGCCTGCAGAGACCGGGATGACCGCCGGTCGCGGTTCGTGCTCGCCCCGGTGACGTCTACCGACTCACCGCGCAGGTCAGTTCTGCAGCTCGGCCTCCCAGTTGGTCTTCTGGATCTCGACGTCGAGTTCGCGGAGGTCCTTCGCGACCGCGTCGGCACGGTCGCGCAGCTCGGCGACCGGCAGGGCCGAGAACATCCGCAGCTCGCTGCGCAGCTGGCGGTAACCGCCCGAGGCGCCACGGGCCGCGTCCGACGCGGTCACGAGCAGCGCGTGCGTGGCGCGCAGGGTCTCGCGTCGGGCCAGCGCCGCGGTCATCGTGCTGCCGTCGGCGAGGGTCGTGCGAGCGTTGGTGAGGTTGATGCGCACGACGAGCGACTCGAGGACGGCGAGGGTGTCGACCGCCTGGCGCAACAGCTCGGCGGCGTCCTCGGTGGGCTCTTCACCCTCCTGGTAGCGGGCGTTCGCGGTGACGCGGTCACGCAACTGGTCGATCCGGCGCTGGGCGTCGGACCGTTGCAGGAGGGCTTCGGCGAGCTTCATGCTGAGAAATCCTACGCAGGTCGGGTGAGTCGCGCGTCGTTCGTGTCACCGGCGCCCGTCAGCCGGTCGGTCAGCGGTCGGTGCCCGAGGGGCCCGTCCCGCGGATAGTCCCTGCGGCTCAGGCCCCTGACAAAGAGACGGGCAGGGGAGGCTGGTCGTGAGCAGGAACATGCTCGTGTGAAAGGCCACAGCAGCTGCGCCGGTCAGCCAGAGCGCCGGAACAAGTTCCCGATCCACCCGGGGTCTGGGGATGCCTCATGAACGATTAATCAACGCTCGGTAGGGGTGATCCTCTCCGTGGCGTCTGACCGTTTCGTTCTGTCCCGGGAGGAGACGAGTCGACGGAGGCTGACGGCGGCGGCCACCCTTTCGAGGGTTTGCGCCTAGGGTGAGGACTCCCCGGCCCAGACCTCGTTCGGGATGGCACTCGGCGTCCGCCTCGTGCTGAGTCCCCACTGTCTGGTTGCCGAAAGGTCGTGGTCCCATGGCTCCTCCGCACGGACTCCGTTTCACCGACGGTCCACGGACCGACCTCGACGAGGCGCTCTCGACGCTCGTCGTGAGTGCTCAGAAGGTGTCGGCGACCCAGGGCCGCCTCCGCGCGCTGCTGCGCGCGAATCGCCTGGTCGTCGAGCAGCTCGACCTTCCGACCGTGTTGTCCTCCCTCGTGGCCGCAGCGGTCGACCTCGTGGGTGCTCGGTACGGGGCGCTCGGAGTCGTCTCACCGGATGGCGGGCTCGAACAGTTCGTCCACACCGGCATGCCTGACGAGATCGTCGATCGCATCGGTCGATTGCCCCAGGGACACGGGCTCCTCCGGTCCGTGCTGGACGAGGGCACGCCCGTCCGCACCGGGAACGCCGGCGCCGATCCACGATCCGGGGGAGTCCCGCCCGGTCACCCCGACATCGAATCGTTCCTCGGGGTTCCGATCCGGGTGCGTGGTGAGCTCTACGGGAGCCTCTACTTCGCCGAGAAGGACGAGGGCGAGTTCACGACCGAGGACGAAGAACTGCTCACGTCCCTCGCCGCGACGGCCGGTGTGGCCATCGACAACGCGCGGCTCTTCGACGAGACCACGCGTCGCCAGGCGTGGACCGCCGCGTCCGCGGAGGTCGCGACGGCCCTGCTCTCGGACGACGAACGGTCGCCGCTCCACCTTCTCGCCGAACGCGTCGTCACGCTCGCCGACGCCGACCTCGTCTGCATCGTCCTCCCGGCCACCACGACCACGGTCATCGTCGACACGGCCCGGGGACGCTTGGCGGACGACCTCCAAGGCCTCGTCCTCCCTTCCGAAGGCACGCTGTCCGGTCGCGCCTTGCAGTTGCACGAGACCCTCGACGTCTCGAACGTCCAGAGCGTCGCCGAGGTCGCAGGGTCGCCTCTGGTCCTGGGGCCCACGGTCGTCGTGCCGCTCGAGACCGGAGACGCGACCCACGGTGCCCTGACGGTCTCAAGGGCAGCCGGTAGCGCGAGGTTCTCACGGGCGGACATCGAGATGATCACCGATTTCTCGAGGCAGGCCACCCTCGCGATCGACGTCGCGGAGGTTCGACACGACCGGACGCGCCTCGAACGCACCGAGGATCGAGGTCGCATCGCCCGCGACCTCCATGATCACGTCATCCAACGTCTTTACGCTGCCGGCCTGGACATGCAGGCGTCGGTGCGTTCCGGTGTGGACACGGGCACCCGCGAACGGCTCGATCGGCACATCGACATGCTCGACGCCGCGATCGTGGAGATCCGCACGGCGATCTTCTCCCTCGCCCCGCCCCGGAGGGCCGGCCGCTCGTCGCTCCGCCATCGGGTCATCGACCTGCTGGCGGAGCTCAGCCCGGTGTTCGACGTCACGCCGCGACTGGCGTTCGCCGGGCCCCTGGATCTCATGGTGCTCGACGAGGTCGTCGACGACGTGCTCGCCGTCGTCCGCGAAGGACTGAGCAACGTAGCTCGCCACGCCCACGCCACACGCGTGAGCGTCACGGTCGGTGTCGCCGACGATCGTGTCGAGGTCCGGATCACCGACGACGGAATCGGGCTGCCCGACGACCACGACGACAGCGGGCTCGCGAACCTCGCGGTCCGCGCCGCCCGATGGCAAGGAACCATGGTCGCCGAGAGGCGCCCTGAAGGAGGCACCGTGCTCACCTGGACCGCCACGACCACGATCGCCGCGCCTCCTCGGGACGCGTCGTGACGAGCGTGTTCCTGGTCGACGACCACGAGGTCGTCCGTGGGGGCGTCGCCCACCTGATCGATTCTCACGACGACCTCGACGTCGTCGGCGAAGCCGGGACGGCAGCTCAGGCGCTCGTGCGGATCGCGGCCACGCTGCCCGACGTCGCCGTGCTCGACGTCCGTCTCCCCGACAGCAGCGGCATCGACCTCTGCCGAGACATCCGTTCGGCCCACCCGGGCATTCAGTGCCTGATGCTGACGGCCTTCGACGACGATCAGGCGAGCGTCGCGGCTGTCCTCGCGGGGGCGGCGGGGTACGTGTTGAAGGACATCCGTGGCGACCGCCTGATCGATTCCATCCGCACGGTCGCCCGGGGTGGGAGCCTGGTCGATCCGCAGATGTCCCGCCGCGTCGTCGCGTCCATCACCGACGGTCCCCGCGCGCCCGATGTCGCCCTGACCAAGCGTGAGCACGACGTCCTCGAGCTGATCGCCGAGGGCATGACCAACCGGCAGATCGGTGAAGTCCTCGGGCTGGCGGAGAAGACCGTCAAAAACTACGTGTCGGGACTGCTGAGGTCCTTGGGTATGGAGCGGAGGACGCAGGCCGCCGTGTACGGCGCGTCGCTGCGCAAGCCCTGAAGCTGAGTTCCGGGCCCGGGCTGCGTGTCACCGGGCGTCCGGTGCCTTCACGACGACAGTGGGTCCCGCGACGTCCAGGACGATGGCGTGGCTGACCGAACCCAGGAGGAACCGGGCGATCCGCCGGCGGCCGTGGTTCCCGACGACCAGAAGGCGCCGCGAACGCGATGCCTGCTGGAGCACCCTGCTCGCCTCGCCCTGGACTACCCGTTCGGTGATGATCAGATCGGGATGCGTCTGGGCGACGGTGGCGACGGCCTCGTGCAGCAGTGCCTGATGTCGTGACCGCAGCAAAGCCGTTTCGGGGTCGGCTTCACGCAGGGCGGTCGAGCCCGTCCTCGGTGCCCGTGCGACGGCCATGAAGCCGAGCTGACTCGGGGGGAGGACGTCGAGCCATGCGTTCACCGCCTCGAGTGGCTCGCCCCACCTTGTCGCTTCCTCCGCGGCGAAGGCGAGTGCTGCCAGGGACGAGTCGGTCCCGTCGACCCCGACGACGATCCCTCGGCCCGTCACCGGGGTGTCCGTGGAGTGAGCCGGGACGATGGCTACGGGGCCCGTCGCCGTGGAGACGAGTCGCTCCCGAAGAGACGGCCCTCGGCCCTCGTTCGTGCCAGCGCCCAGGGCGAGCACGCCTGTCGGCGATGACAGCGCCCGCAGGACCTCTGCCGGGTCGCCGTAGACCACCTCCACGGTGAGTTCCAGACCTGGTCGCGTGCTGAGGAGCCGGTCGGCTTCTGCCTGCGCTGCGGGCCGCGCGACGGCGATCCGCGCTTCGACGTCGTCGTCGCTGTCCTGCTCGTCGGTCTCGACCACGTGAACGAGGAACATGCCACCGGCGGACGTGGTTGCTCGGTCGGCGGCCCAGTCTGCTGCTGCAGACGCGGCCGGCCCGCCGTCGGTCCCAGCGATCGTCATCTCGTGCACGGGTCGTCCTCCTGTCGGCGGCGCGCGACGCCGGCTTCCTGCCGGTGTGTTCACGCGTCGTGTCGAGTCTCGTGCGGACCGCACGTGATCGGCAGTGTCCAACGTCCTGTCCCGGAGTCAGGACGTTCGGCACTTCACGTGGCAGGGGCGGCACCTGAACCTGGGGCCATGACGTCGACACTGCTCGCCCCGCTCCGATTACCTGCCCAAGGGATCGCTGTGGCAACGCGCCTTGAACACGTCCTCCGTGCCGGGGCGCTCCTGCGCCAAGGCAGCGTCGTCGTTCTCGACGACAGTGTCGTTGTCACCGGACGTAAGGCCCTTGGCGTCGTGCTCCTCGCTTGTGGAGCGGGCTGCTCCGAGCAACTGATCTCAGAACATGTGGCTGCAGCGATCGCCATGGGCAACCGCGTGGTGCTCACCTTCGTGGAGGCGCCGACGGGCGACATCGCAGCGCTCGTCGCCGTGCTGCAGCGGTGCATCTCGCGGGCTTGGTTCCAGGTGGTGGCGTCCCCTGGCGAGGCATGGCACATCCGGCCGGAAGACGCCTTGAGCGTCGCCGTCCTCACCCCGTCCTCCCTCACTGTGGACGATCACCGACTCCAGCACGTGCTCGATCCGGACATGGAACCCGACTTGCACGCCATGTTCCGCCGCTTCAGTGCGTCGACTGCGGTGACTGTGCCGGTCACGGTCACGCGCTGGCGCCCGTGATCCGACAGGAGCGGTCGAGCATCCACGATAATGGGCCTCGACCCGGACGGCTAGTAGCTGGTCCGGAAGCGCCGGCCCTGCACTGTTCGCGGGGTGACCTCGAAGTAGTTCCACTTGGTCGGCGCCGTCATCGTAGGGAGGTCCAGCACCCCTGACTCGCGCATCCTCGCCTCGTCGTCCAGGCGGCGGACGGTGCCGCGGAGGACGACGCTGAACCTCTTGCCGGCGTCCGTGCCGTCGATCTCCACGGCGACTTCCGGTCGACGGGTGAGGCTGACGATCTTCTTGCCCGGTGCACTCCGGAAGAAGAGGGCACGGCTCTGCACGAGGTAGTTGACGGGGAAGATGTCGGGCCCGAGGTCGTCGGTCACCGCGAGTCTCCCGACGGTGGCGGCCTCGAGGAGCCGCCAGCACTCGTCGGCGCCGAGCTTCTCGGGGACGGTCACGGTGTCGACGTCGGAATTGCGCTGGAGATAGGGATTCGTTGTCATCGTGTGAGTCTGGGAGGGAACCGTCCCGCCCGACAGGGCCGATGGTCCTGCTGAGAACGTCAGGACCTCCGCCTCTCCTGTTCAGCGCCTCCGTGGACGACAGTTGGTCGTGACAGCGATGCCGCCTCCTCCGGCCGTCCTGGCCGCCCAGATGCGGCCGCGCAGGAAGCCGAAGCACATGAGCAACTCAACAGGCAGCAAACTGACCGTCGTCGGGGCGGGGAGGGTCGGTGCGAGCATCGCCTACGCCGCCCTGCTCCGCGGGTCGGCACGGCACGTGTCGCTCTACGACGTCGACCGTGACCGTGTCGACGCCGAGGTGCTCGATCTCGCGCACGGGACAACCTTCACCGGCCCGACCGACATCGCCGGAGGTGCGGACATCCGGACCGCAGAAGGATCGGACGTCGTCGTGATCACGGCCGGCGCCGCGCAGCGGCCTGGCCAGTCGCGCACCGATCTCGCCGGCGTGAACACCGAGATCGTCGAGGAGCTCATGCCGGACCTCCTCGACGTCGCACCCGACGCGGTCTTCGTGCTCGTCACGAACCCCTGTGACGTGTTGACGGTCATCGCATCGGAGATCTCGGCTCTCCCCGCATCGCGTGTGTTCGCGTCCGGGACCGTGCTCGACACGTCCCGCCTTCGCCGAGAGCTGGCACGCCGTGCAGGCGTGTCCGTGAGCAGCGTCCACGCACACGTCGTCGGCGATCACGGTGACAGCGCGTTCGTGCTGTGGGACGACGTCCGGATCGGGACGGTCCCCGTCCTCGAGTGGGAGATGCCCGATCACACGCACATGAGCGTCGACGACCTCGATGACATCGCGGCCTCGGTGCGCGGTGCGGCCGACCGCGTCATCCGGGGAAAGGGGGCGACGGATCACGCCATCGGCATCTCGAGTGCCCGGATCGTCGAGGCCGTGCTGCTCGACGAACGAGTCGTCCTGCCCGTCAGCACAGTCCTGAGCGACTTCCACGGCATCGACGGCGTGGCCCTGTCCGTGCCTTCGGTCGTGGGCACCGACGGGGCCGTGCCCCTCCGAGACACGCCCTTCTCCACGGCAGAGCTGGCGAAGCTGACCGCCTCGGCGGCCGCCCTCTCGGACGTCCTTCGAACCGTGCGCCCTTCGCTCGTCGGGGGCTGATCCTCGACGAGTCGTCCCGATCAAAAGCGACGAGGAGAGGCCCTGCGCACCCGAACGGTGCAGGGCCTCTCTCGCGCGCCGCGCTCAGAGCAGGGAGCGGAAGCGCCTCCCGGTGACGGACACTGCGTCGATGCTCATGAGCTGGTCTTTCGTCCCCGGGGCGGCAGAGCGAAGATCCAGCTCGCTGGCCACCTCGAGATCAGCTGACGTCACGAGACGCCGGAGGGGTCCCTTGACGACGACGCTCCACGTCCAACCGTCGTCGACCCCGTCGATCTCGAACCCGACCCACGGAGAGGCGCCGACCAGCGCGGTCTTGGTCCCGACGGAGGTGCGGAGGAAGATCGTCTGGCCGTCGGCGGTGTAGTTGATCGGGAAGATCTCGATGCTCGGCCCGCGCCCCATGGCGAGGCGTCCGAAGTGTCCCCGCCGCAGCTGCCGCCAGCAGTCGTCCCGCGTCATCTCGTTGACCAGGTCCTCACGTCCGTACACGGCCGTCAGCTCCTCGAGGGCTCTGCCCCGACGGGCAGGGATCGTTCGAGGGCTGCCAGGAGGAGGGCGACGTCGAAAGGTTTCGTCGCGGTGTCGGCATCCGCCGACGTGATGAGGATGTCCATGACCTCAGCTTCCGTCCTGCGGGGCGGCCGGGGCAGAGGACAACGTCCCGCGGGGGCCCTCCCAGGCCCAGTCCGCCACCTCGGGCAGGTCCTCTCCGTGCTCGCGCGTGTACGTCCTGGCCCGCAGGCGGGCGTCCTGCATGCGCTGACGGAACGGCCCGTTGTGGGCTGAGAGCCCGGGGACGCGGTCGATGACGTCCATGACGAGGCGGTACCGGTCGAGGTCGTTGAGCATGACCATGTCGAACGGCGTGGTGGTGGTGCCCTCTTCGATGAACCCGCGTACGTGTAGCTGGTCGTGCCCCGCCCGCCGGTACGTCAGGCGGTGGATGAGCCACGGGTAGCCGTGGTACGCGAAGACCACCGGCACGTCGGCGGGGAACAACGCGTCGTACTCGGCGTCGGAGAGACCGTGCGGGTGCTCCCCTTCGCTCTGCAGCCGCATCAGGTCCACGACGTTGACGACCCGCACCCGCAGCCACGGCAACTCTCGCCGGAGGATCGACGCCGCCGCGAGCACTTCCAGCGTCGGCACGTCACCGGCGCAGCCGAGCACGACATGCGGCTCGAGCCCAGGCTCTTCGGTGCCGGCCCATTCCAGGATGCCGAGCCCGCGCGTGCAGTGGGCCACCGCCTCCTGCATGGTCAGCCAGTTCGGGGCGAGCTGCTTGCCCGCGACGACGACGTTGACGTAGTCGACGCTCCGCAGGCAGTGGTCCCAGGTCGACAGCAGGGTGTTCGCATCGAAAGGCAGGTAGACGCGCACGACGTCGGCCTTCTTGTTGATCACGTGGTCGATGAAGCCGGGGTCCTGGTGGGAGGTGCCGTTGTGGTCCTGGCGCCAGACATGCGAACTCAGCAGGTAGTTAAGCGACGAGATCGGCTGCCGCCACGGGATCTGCCTCGAGGTCTTTAACCACTTGGCGTGCTGGTTGAACATCGAGTCGACGACGTGGATGAACGCCTCGTACGAGTTCATCAGCCCGTGCCGCCCGGTCAGCAAGTAGCCCTCGAGCCAGCCCTCGCAGAGATGCTCGCTGAGGACCTCGACGACGCGGCCGGTGCGGGCGAGGTCGTTGTCGATCAGGTCGATGGCCTCGTAGCCGGAGTCCCACTGCTTGTCGGTCACCTCGAAGACGGCCTGCAGCCGGTTCGAGGCGGTCTCGTCCGGGCCGAAGATCCGGAAGTTCGTGGGGTTCGCGACGATCACGTCGCGCAACCACGCGCCGAGCACGGCGGTGGCCTCACTGAGGGTCGCACCGGGCGAGGGCACGTCGACCGCGTAGTCGCGGAAATCGGGGAGGCGCAACTCACGACGAAGGAGCCCGCCGTTTGCGACGGGGTTGGCACTCATGCGCGCGTCCCCGACGGGAGCAAGGCCACTGACGAGCGGCACCGGGGCGCCGGTGGCGTCGAAGAGTTCCTCGGGACGGTAGGACCGCAGCCAACCGTCGAGGACGGCGAGGTGCTCGGGGGTGTCCCGAGCGTCCTTCAACGGCACCTGGTGAGAGCGCCAGTTGCCCTCGGCCGGGTGCCCGTCGATGATCGCGGGGCAGGTCCACCCCTTGGGAGTGCGGAGAATGATCATGGGCCACGCGGGACGGCTGTCGACGGCGGTGCCGACGAGGTCGTCGCGAGCGGCCTCGTTCTCGCGGGCCGCCTCCTTGATCACGGCGATCTCGTCGAGCACCCGGTCGAGCGTCTCGGCGAAACGGACATGGACCGCCAGAGGGTCCTCACCGTCGAAGCCGCCGGAGACCAGGTGGGGCGTGTACCCGTAGCCGCGCATCAGCTCGAGCAGCTGGGCCTCGGGCATCCGCGACAAGACGGTCGGGTTCGCGATCTTGAAACCGTTCAGATGCAGGATCGGCAGCACGACACCGTCGCGGACGGGGTCGACGAACGAGTTGCCGTGCCAGCTCGTGGCCAGTGGGCCGGTCTCGGCCTCGCCGTCGCCGACGACGGTCGCGACGAGCAGGTCGGGGTTGTCGAACACGGCGCCGTAGGCGTGCGCGAGGGAGTAGCCGAGCTCGCCGCCCTCGTGGATCGACCCGGGAGTCTCGGGGGCGACGTGGCTCGGGATGCCGCCGGGGAACGAGAACTGCCGGAACAGCTTGCGCAGCCCGTCCTCGGCCTGGTCGATGCCCTCGTAGACCTCGCTGTAGGTGCCGTCGAGGTAGGTGTTCGCGACCATCCCTGGCCCACCGTGGCCGGGACCGGCGACGTAGATCGCGTCGAGGCCGCGCTGCTGGATGACGCGGTTGAGGTGGGCGTAGACGAAGTTCAGCCCCGGGGTGGTGCCCCAGTGGCCGAGGAGGCGCGGTTTGACGTGGTCGCGCGTCAGCGGTTCCCGAAGGAGCGGGTTGTCGAGCAGGTAGATCTGCCCGACCGAGAGGTAGTTCGCGGCCCGCCACCAGGCGTCGAGCTGCGCGAGGCCCTCGGGTGTCAGCGGCGCCATCGGCATCCGGGGCCACGGCGTCGACGCGTGCTCGTGGGGGAGGAGGGCGGTGGGCTCGGTGTGCGAGGGCGTCATGGTCATGTCCTCAGGGTCGCCGTTCGGCGGGCGGCAGCCCAGGGGCGAACGTCCCGTGAGGACCATCGGCCCTGGTCGCCACCTCGACGAGGCGGAATCCTGCCAGGAGGAGGTGCGCAGATGATGCACGACTGGTACGGATGGAACGGCGGCATGAGCACGATGGCAGGCGGCACACAGTGGTGGCAATGGCTGTTGGTGATCGGGGCGATGATCGTGTTGCTGGTCGTCGTGACCGGAGTGGTGCTGCTGGTGATGACGCTCCGGGACTTAGGTGTGGGGCGTCGGCGCGTGACGCATGATCCGACCCGGGCGCCGGCGGCGCTCCACGGTGACGAGTTGGTCCTCGCCGAACGTCTTGCGCGAGGAGAGATCGACGAGGTCGAGTTCTTGAACCGTCGTCACGATCTCGTCCCTGGACCGACCCCGCGGTGAGTCCCTGACCGACCCCGTGACGAAGGAGGTGTCCCGGACGCGAAGTCCGAGACACCTCCTTGCGGTGGTGTAGTCAGTCGGTGGGGATCGGATACCAGCTCGAGACGGTGATCCGGTTGATGACGCGTGTGACGTGGGGCAGGGACCAGGCCGTCGTGGCGGCCTGATCACGCTCGGCCCAGGACGACACGCGTCCGGTGAGCGTGACGTCGGTGCCCGTGACGGCGACGTGGACGTCTTCGGCGTCGAGGGCGCCGTGGCGAGCCATTCCTTCGCGGATGCGCACCTCCGGCACGTTCGGTGGCGGTGGCACGGTGACGTCGACGGTGTTGATGACGAACTTGACGCCGTCGACGGCTGCGACCGCCTCGCGCAGGTCGATAAGTTGTCGAGCTTCGCCGACGTGGCCGGTCAGCGTGACGGTGGTGCCTCTGAGGCCGGCCGAGACCGCGCCACCTCGGGCGGTGATCTTCTGGATGGCTTCGGAGACGCGCCGCGCCGTGTCCGTCTCGGTGATCGTGGAGACGTAGGACGCGGGGTGGACCACGAGATCGTCCACCACGGCGAGCACCCCGTTCGTTCGACGAGCGGTGTCGGTGACGACCGCTCGAGAGACGTAGTCACCCAACTGGCCTGACACGGTCACGGTGCCGTGACTGACCGCGACGCCGATGCGTTCTTCGTGGATGCCGTCCGTCCTGCGCAGTCGATCATCGACGGCTCCGCGGATGGCCTGGTCTCGTTTGGTCGTGGACTCGTCGTTCGTCATGTCACGACGTCCGGGGGTCTTGGCCGGGGCCGTAACCGACGGAGTCGCGCAACCGTCGCTCGGCCGCGGCGGCAGGGTCGTCCGAACCGCCGTCGTCGAGGTGGCTCTCCCGGTCGGAGGCGAGTTCAACGAGGATCTTGATGCCGTGCTCGTCGGGCCAGGCCTGCAGCAGGACGGTCCTGCCTTCCAGGACGTGTTCCTCCGGGACGGAGTCCCGGAACGCGACCTGCGTGGCGAGGTATTCCAGGGCGTGCGCCACGGCGCGTCCCCAGTCACCCGGGTGGGTGCCGGTGGAACGGGTCACGGCACGGGTCCGGTTGGTGAGCTCCTCCTCGTGGATGCGGGCGGTGGGCGACGAGTGCGTCATCAGGCGGACGCGCCGGTCAGTTCGTCGCTGGCGCGGCTGCCGTCACCGAGGGCTTCGGCGCCGGCGCTGATCGGGTCCTCGTGGTCGACGAAGGGTGTGTGCATGACCAATACGGGGCACTGGCCGTGTTCGGCGCAGGCCGAGCTGACGCTTCCGAGGAGGAGGCCGACGAAGCCGCCGTGCCCGCGACTGCCGACGACGAGCATCTGCGCCGTGCGGCTGGCCTCGATGAGCACGTGCGCGGCGCCGCCTTGACGCATGCTGCTGCTGACCCAGTCGGGTGTGTGCGTTCCGAACCGGTCCTGGAGGGCAGCGTCGGTGATGATCTGCATGTCCTCTTCGGGAGTCCACCCCAGGGTCGGGTAACCGCCGTAAATGGTCGGGTACTGCCACGCGGAGATGACGTGGAGGGGGACGTCCAGGGCCCGAGCCATCACGATGGCCCGGTCGAGGGCTGCGCCTGCTGCGGGAGAGCCGTCGTAGCCGACCAGGACAGGGCGCGTGTCGGCTTCGATGGTGGAGGTGGGTGAGGTCATGGGGAACGGCTCTCTCGTGAGAAGGGGAATGAAGATGAACGGAGTCAGGTCGTCGGGGGGACGAGCAGACGTGTGCGGGCGCGATGCTCGACGATGTTGGGCAGGAAGTCATGGAGGGGGACCCCGCGACCGACTATCGAGTCGTAGCTGTCGATGACGACCTGTTCGACCCGGCTAGCGGGCAGGAGCGGGAAGCGCCGGAGGAGCCCGGTGATGACGGTCGAGACGATCGCGTCGCGGCCTTCGGTCGGCCTGGTGGACGTCAGGACGGTCATGCGCGGTGGATCGGCACGATGAGGACGGGGCAGGTGGCCCGGTGCACGCAGCTGGTGCTGACCGAGCCGAGCAGTGCCGAGCGGACGGCGCCCATGCCCCGGCTGCCCATGACGAGCATCCGGGCACCCGTGGCAAGGCGGGGGAGCGCTTCTTCGGCGACGTCGCGCACTTCACGGAATTGGGGTCGCAGATCGGGGTGACGGGCCGCTGCGGTCGCGGTGTCCTCGATCAAGGCCTTCTGGACGGCCGTGGCCAGCTCCGGGAACGAGGAGGCGTAGCCGAACTTGAAGCCAGCGGGATTGGGGGCATCGAAGATGCTCCACGTGCGCACGACGGCGATGGGTACGCCGAGGCCGTGGGCGAGGTCGAGCGCGACATCGAGAGCCGCGTCGGCACCGGCGGAGCCGTCGTGGCCGACGACGATGCTTCCGGGTTCGATTCCGAGCAGCCGCGGATCACCCTGCGGGTACGTCTCGACGTGTCGGGACGGGCCCGGCGTGGTCGGCTCCGCCGTGGTAAACGGTGTCGGGATCGCGGTGCTGGTGGTCATGGGGTGTCCTTCGATCGCGAGGCGTGTTCGCCCGGGCTGGTCGGGGTCGGTTGACCCTCGTCACCGAGCATCGCTGCCTTGCGTCGTGGCCAGTAGGGGACAACGTCCCGAGCGGTACCGTGCGGACGATCACGCCTTGACGACGGTGAGGAGGATGGCGGAGTCCTCGACGATGTCGACGGAGTGCAGGCCCTCGGGGATGGTGAGGAGGTCTCCCCCCGAGCCGTTCCAGGACACCCCGCCGGCGTGCAGCAGGACGCGGCCGGTGATCACTTGGAGGGTCGCCTCCCCGGGGTTGAGGTGTTCGCTGAGCTCTTCCCCCGCACGGAGGGCCATGAGCGTCTGACGAAGATGGTGCTCGTGCCCGCCGACGATCGTGCGGGCGCTTCGTCCGCTCGAGGCGTCTCGGGCGTGGGCCAGTTCGTGGCGGGCGAGAGCGGTCAACGATGTCTTTTGCATGATGTTCTCCGTGATCGAGGGGAAGGTGTGTGGGTCATGTGGTGACCAGGCCGAGGAGTTGCCCGATTGCCCAGGTCACGGCCATGGCGCTGGCACCGCCGATGACGAGTCGGAGGGCCGCGGTCGTCCTCTTCGCGTGGCCGAGGGCCGCGCTGGTGGTGCCCGTGACGACCAGGGCGAGCACCACCACGACGACGGTGGCGGGCACGAGCACGGCGACCGGGGAGAACAGGATCGCGGCGAGGGGGAACAGCGCTCCGGCGGTGAACGCGGTCGCGGACGCCACGGCGGCATGCCACGGGTTCGTCAGCGCGTCGGGATCGATGTGGAGTTCGGCGTCGACGTGGGCGGCGTAGGCGTCGTGCGTCGTCAGCTCCTCGGCGACCGCCCGGGCGGTACCCGGGGACAGGCCCTTGGCGCGGTAGATGGCGGTCAGTTCGGCACACTCCCGCTGGGGATCTCGGGCGAGGTCGCTCCGTTGCTCGGCGAGAAGGGCTCGTTCGGTGTCTCGTTGGGCGCTGACGGAGACGTACTCGCCGAGGGCCATGGACACTGCCCCCGCGACGAGCCCTGCGACGCCGGCGATCACGATCGGACCCCGACTCGCACCGACGGCGGCGACTCCGACGACGAGGCCGGCGGTGGAGATGATGCCGTCGTTCGCACCGAGGACTCCGGCACGGAGCCAGTTCATCCGTTGCGAGGACCGTCCGCGGGGCTCCTTCCTGCGGGTGTCGATCTGCGTCACGCGGAGGTCCGTGCCGTCGTCGTCGTGCGCTTCCGGTCTCGTACTCGTTCGGTGGCCTTGCCCGCCTCGGTGAGGAGGAAGATCGCTACGGCGATCGCTGCGGTGTAAGCCCATTCCCGCGTGCCGAGCGGGGCGGAGTGGAACCACGGGTGCATGAACGGCGCGTAGACGAACACGAGCTGTAGCGCCACGAGGAGCCCTGCCGAGATCCAGACCGCACGGTTGCCGCGCAGCACCGCCGCCCTGAGGCTGGATGCGCGGAGGAAACGGCAGCTGAACAGGAACGCCAGTTGGCCGAGCGTGAGCATGGTCACGGCCGTGGTCCGGGCCTCGGCGTCCGTGGCCCCGGCACCGAGCTCGAAGAAGAACACGCCGATGGTCGACATGGTGATGAGGGCGGTGACCCAGACGATGCGGCCGACGAAGCCGCGGTCGAGGATGCCCCGGCCCGGTCTGGTCGGCGGACGGCTCATGATGCCGGGTTCGGCGGGTTCGGTGGCGAGTGCGAGGGAGAGGGTAACCGCGGTGATGAGGTTGACCCAGAGGATCTGGGTGGGCTGCAACGGCAGGGTGAAGCCGACGACGACCGCGAGGAGCATGACGAGGGCTTGTGCCGAGGTCGTGGGTAACAGGAACAGGATCGATTTCTGCAGGTTGTCGCGGATGCGTCGGCCTTCGCCGATCGCGTGGCCGATGGTGGCGAAGTCGTCGTCGGCCAGGACGATGTCGGCTGATTCTTTGGTCGTCTCGGTGCCCTTGATGCCCATGGCGACACCGATGTCGGCGCGGCGGAGGGCCGGGGCGTCGTTGACCCCGTCGCCGGTCATGGCCACGGTCTGACCGCGCGACTGGAGGGCGGCGACGATGCGCAGCTTGTGCTCGGGACTGGTGCGCGCGTAGACGTCGACCGAGGCGGCGCGGCCGGCGAGCTCGTCGTCGCTCATCGCTTCGATCTCGGTTCCGGTGAGCACGCTCGAGCCGGCGTCGGCGATGTGCATCTCGGTCGCGATGGCGAGGGCCGTGCCGGGGTGGTCGCCGGTGATCATCTTCACCCGGACGCCGGCTGCGTGCATGGCGTCGATGGCGTGAACGGCCTCGGGTCGGGGCGGGTCGACGATGCCCGCGGCTCCGAGGAACACCATCCCTGTGGCGTAGTCCTCGGCCTGGAGCCCGGACGCGTGGAGGGTCGCGGATGACCGGGCGGCAGCGAGCACCCTAAGGCCTCGTGCTCCGAGCTCCTCGATCGTCGCAGCCCAGGCCGCCCGATCGATGGACCGCAGACGGCCGTCTTCGTCGAGTTCGTGGGTGCAGGCATCGAGGACGACCGCGGGTGCGCCCTTGAGGTAGATGGTCGAGACGCCTTCCTCGTCCTGTTCGCGGACCGCCATGGACTTCGTCGTCGCGTCGAAGGGCACCACGGCGAGACGGGTGTGCCCGTGGGCGTCGAAGGACGCCTTCGCGGCGAGGGTCTTGAGCGCTCCTTCGGTGGGGTCACCGACGACCTGCCACCCGCCTTCGGCGTCGACGAGGTGCGCGTCGTTGCAGAACGCGAACGCCTGGACGACCGCGTGGAGGCTCGTCGCCGAGGACGAGGCGGAGGAGGCGCGGGCGGTGATGGTCCCGGTCGGTGCGTACCCCACGCCCGCGACGTCGAAGGTCCCGCCGGGTGTCACGACCGTGCGAACCGTCATCTCGTTGCGGGTCAGGGTGCCGGTCTTGTCGGTGCAGATCGTGGTCACGGAGCCCAGGGTCTCGACGGCGGTGAGCTTCCGGACGATGGCGTGGCGCGAGGACATCTGCCGGACGCCGAGGGCGAGGGTGATGGTGACGAGTGCGGGCAGCCCTTCGGGGATCGCCGCGACGGCGAACCCGATGGTGGCGGGCACGAGCTCCGCGAGACCGCGGCCGTGGACGAGGTACCCGACGGCCAGCATTCCCGCGGCGACGGCGACGATGAGCAGCGAGATGCGCTTGCTGAAGGTCGCGAGTTGTCGGGTCAGGGGAGTCGCGGTGCTCTCGGCGCCGGTGACGAGTGCGTGGATGCGGCCGATCTCGGTCTGCGAACCGGTGGCCGTCACGACCGCCGTCCCCGCGCCTCCGGTGATGTGGGTTCCGGAGAAGAGCATGTCGTCGCGGTCGCCGATCCCGCTCGCCTCGTCGACGGCGTCGAGGGCCTTGTCGGACGGCGACGACTCACCCGTGAGGGCTGACTCGTCGGCGCGGAGGGTGTGCGCCCCGAGCAGCCTGGCGTCGGCGGGCACCTTGTCGCCGGGTTCGACGCGGATGACGTCTCCGGTGACGAGGTCGGCGGCTTCGACGGTGACCCATCGGCCGTCCCGACGGGCGGTGGCGCTGAGGGAGAGCATCGCCCGGATACCATCGAGAGCTTTCCGGCTTCGTCCTTCTTGCACCAGTCCGACGCCGGCGTTGATGACCGTGACGGAGAGGATCACGACCGCGTCGATCCAGTCGCCGACGACGAAGGTGACGATCGCGGAGGCGAGCAGCACGTAGATGAGGACGTCGTGGAATTGCTTCACGAAGGTGAGGAACGCCGAGGGCCTCCGCTCCGCGGGAAGCCCGTTCGGGCCCTGCTCGATCAGACGGGCTGCCGCGCCGGCGACGCTCAGTCCCTCCTCGGTGACGCTGTTCGCTTCGAGCACGGCCGCGACCGACGCTGCATGCGGCGCTACTTGAGGGGCGTCGAGGACTGCGGTGTCGGACCGGTGGGCGAGGCCCGCCATCAGACGAGCCACGGAAGGCGCTTGACGGCGGGCAGCTGCTTCCAGCGCACGCCGGCGCCCCAGGTGTCACCGGCCGAGAGGACGGCGAGGGCGACAAGGACGAGGGCGTAGATGATGTGATAGTCGACCAGGGGATTCGTCGACGCGGCGTTGGCGCCGAAAGGCCACTCGGCGAGGTACATGGCCACCATCAGGACACTGCCGACGACCGCGCTGACGCGCAGGCCGATGCCCAGCATGACAGCGGCGCCAACGCCCAGCATGGCGAGCTGGAAGAGGATGTCGCTCGCCGGGCTGGCGACCGCGGTGAAGAAGCCCTTCAGCGGGCCGACGACGCCGTCTCCGAGCAGGAAGCCCTGACTCGGGGTGCCTCCGGCGACCCAGGCCCGCGCCGCCGGCGTGGAGAACCCGAGGCCGAAGGTCTTGTCCAGGAACGCCCACAGGAAGATGAACCCGGTGGCCAGACGGAGGACGGCGAGCGTGCGGCGACCGTGTGCCCTGGTCACGCCGGTCTCGACGACCGGAACGGCGGGATGGTTGGCGAAGAACGGCGCCGACCGAGGGGCCAGACGGTCAGAGGTGGCTCGGATGGTCATGGGGGTGCCCTTCGTCATCGTGGTCCAGACGGCCACGGCCACAAGGCTCGCCGTCACACGCGAGCCCCGGCAGAGGCCAACGTCCCACCGGGCGAGGCATGACCGGACGAGACTCGGTGAGCCGACGGTTCATCGTGGATCGACGCGCGACACGGGCCCGTCACGATGCCCCTGCGCGAGGCGCTACCGAAACGGTGACCAGTGACCGGCATCGACTGTTACGACTACGAACGGTTCCGCCAATCGCTCCTCAACCGTGCCCACCGGCAGCGACTCGGGATCGACCTCTCGCAGGAGGAAGCGCTCGACGTCCTCAGCGATGACGCCGCCACAAGGCAGGAGTACGCCGCGTGGCGAGAGAGGATGGGACTGGCACCCGTCGAACCGCCACCATCTTCTTCGCGATCGCGCGTATTGTTGCGACGCATCTTCCGATTGCCTAAATAGCTCCAGTCGAGGCATGTTCTTGTGCGGCTCTTGACGTGTCCGATAGCCACACGCTTGATGCGACCTAATGCGGGCTGGTCTGTCGGGACGACCGGATCACGGTGAGTGCAGGCGAGCGGGTGGTGCCTCCAGGCGTCCGGAGAAGGATCGTCTGCCGGTCTCCCTCGAGCGGATCAGGAGCCAGCTGCTGCTCCATGGTTCGACGGACGTGCGGTTCGTCGGTCAGGGATCAGCCTCATGGTGGCGTCGGGCTCATTCGGCCATCGCAACCGGCCACGAGGGCGACGGCTGACCCGGGAGGAACGACCTCCTGGACGATGCGCCGATGGGGGCTTCGCTGATCAGTCGCCCGAGGGCAGAGCCGTACGTTCTCGGGCCGCCGGGTGCGTCGTCCCAGCCCCGCGGCGCATCATGGGCTCATGCCCGCCTTCCGTCGCCCGTCCCGCCCCGCCCACCCCGTCCGCGTCGAGCCCGGCCCCGGGCAGGAGTCGGTCTGGGACTACCCCCGCCCGCCGCGCGTCGAGCCCCGGAACGAGCGCGTCGTCGTCCGTCTCGGCGGCGTCGTGGTGGCCGACACCACGGCCGCGATCCGCGTGCTCGAGACGAGCCACCCGCCCGTGTACTACCTGCCCCGCTCCGACTTCGCGCCGGGTGCCCTGTCCAGGGCCGAAGGTCGCAGCCTCTGCGAGTTCAAGGGCCAGGCCGGCTACGTGGACGTCACCGGTGGGGGAGTCGTGGCCCGCCGCTCCGGCTGGTTCTACGCCGAGCCCTGGCCCGGCTACGAGTCCCTCGTCGACCACGTCGCGATCTACCCGGGCGCGATGGACTCGTGCGAGATCGACGGCGAGGTGGTCCAGGCGCAGGAGGGGGACTTCTACGGCGGCTGGATCACCGCGAACCTGGTCGGTCCGTTCAAGGGCGCGCCCGGCACGATGGGCTGGTGAGGACGGGACCCTCGACAGGAGGAGACTGGTCGGATGTCGAAACGTCCCCGCCCCCGTCCCACGTCCCTCGCCCGCACCCTGGGGCGCATCGCCCTCGGCGGTGCCCTGGTCTTCGCCGGCACGAGCCACCTCACGTTCGCCCGCGAGCCGTTCCAGGCCCAGGTGCCCGAGTGGCTGCCGCTCGACGACGACTTCGTCGTGCTCGCCTCCGGCGTCGTCGAGATCGGGATCGGCGCGGCCCTGGTCGTCGCCCCGAAGCACCGTGTGACGGTCGGCTGGATCGCGGCCGCCTTCTTCACCGCGATCTTCCCCGGCAACATCTCGCAGCTCGTCACGCACACCGACGCGTTCGGTCTCGACACCGACGGCAAGCGCGCCTTCCGCCTGATCTTCCAGCCGCTGCTCGTCCTGCTGTCGCTCTGGTCGACGGGTGCCTGGCGCGACCGTCGCAGCATCGGCCGCCGCGCGAAGTAGGCACGACCGGTCCCCGACCCGACGGGCCTCCGACCCGAGGAGGCGCGGCTCAGCTCGACAGCTCCGCCACGACCACCTCGGCGTCGGGGAACCACCTCGTGTAGTGGTCGGGGTCGGCGTTGACCTGCACGGCGTGCGCCGCCTGGGTCGGCGTCAGGTCCTTCCAACCCGGGATCGCCACGAGCTTCGTGAAGAAGCTGGTCGCCGCCGTGTACGGGTCCATCCGCTGTTCGTAGGTGCCCCACTGGCCGTTGTCGCGCTGCTGGAAGAGCCCTCGGCTGTCGGGCCCGACGGCGTCGCCGTAGTCGATGTTCCGCAGGCTCGACTCACCCATCGCGGTCATCACGCCGATCGCCTGGGTGTGTTCGCCGATGCCCTGCGCCCGGGCCGCCAGCATGATGTAGGCGGCGTTCACGAGACGGTCCTGGCAGTAGCCGGCGACGGGCCCGGCCGGCACCTCGATGTCGCCGACCATCACCGGGTCGACCTCGGGGCAGACCGGGGCCGGCGTCGACGTGATCGCCGTGACGCTCTCGTCGCGGGGTGCGGTGAGGGCCGAGACGACCATGGCGATCGCGACGACGAAAGCGACGAGCCCGACGCCGAAGACGACGGAGACGGCGATCAGCACGCGGCGCACGGTGGGCCTCCTGGGGTCGGGTGGTGTGGCGATCAGGGAGTGGCGACCGGCACGGAAGTCGTCCTCGACGATAGGCGATCCGCTCGGGAGTTCCTTCCCCACCGCCTGGGTGATCGGTGGGCCTCCCTCCGAATGCCCTGGCAATCCGCCGCCGAGATGCCGGTAACGTTGCCCGCCGTCGACCCGACCACTCAGGCCGCGGCAGCCGGGCCCCGCCCCTCCGCAGCTCGATCGCCGAGGCGCCCGTCCGAGTGACCGGCGCCCGAGATCCAGAGGAACGTCGTTCATGGGAACCCCACCCACCCCTGCCCGCGAGACCCGTCCCGACCGCCCGACCCGCGCCTCCGGACGGCGGAGTCCGAGGCGTCTGCGCGTCGACGACGTCACGGTCGTCGACCCGGCGATGATGAAGCGCGCCATCGGGGGCACCGTCGTCGGCAACACCATGGAGTGGTACGACGTCGGCGTGTACGGCTACCTCGCCGTCACGATGGGCCGGGTCTTCCTGCCCGAGGCCGACCCGTCGCTGCAGATCCTGTTCAGCCTCGGCGTCTTCGCCTCGACCTACGTCGCTCGTCCGCTCGGCGGGGTCGTCTTCGGGCGCCTCGGCGACCGGGTCGGCCGCCAGAAGGTGCTGGCGACGACACTCATCCTGATGGCGGGCGCCACCTTCCTGATCGGCGTCCTGCCCGACTTCGCCGCGATCGGCGCCCTCGCCCCGATCGCCCTCGTCGTGCTCAAGCTGCTGCAGGGCTTCTCGACCGGCGGCGAGTACGCCGGGGCGACGACCTTCGTCAGCGAGTACGCCCCCGACAAGCGACGTGGCTTCTTCGCGAGCATCCTCGACCTCGGCAGCTACCTGGGCTTCGCGCTCGGCGCCGCCGTCGTGTCGGTGCTCCAGCTGCTGACCACCGAACAGCAGATGCTCGACTGGGCCTGGCGGCTCCCGTTCCTGCTGGCCGGCGCGCTCGGGGTCGTCGCGATCTACTTCCGACTGAAGATCGAGGAGTCACCCGCGTTCCAGGCGACCCAGGACGCACAAGAGAGCAAGGTCGGCGAGATCGCCGACGCCCAGGGCCGTCCGCGCAACACCCTCGCGCTGATCCGGCAGCACTGGCGGCCCATCGTCATCGCGATCGGCCTCGTCGCCGCGTCCAACACCGTCGGCTACGCGCTGACCAGCTACATGCCGACCTACCTGACCGACTCGCTCGGCTACGACCCGCTGCACGGCACGCTGCTGACGATCCCGGTGCTCGTGCTGCTCGCCCTGCTGCTGCCGGTGGCCGGACGGCTCAGCGACCGCATCGGTCGTCGTCCCGTCATGTGGCTCGGCGCCGCGTCGGTGCTGCTGCTCGCCCTGCCGGCGTTCCTGCTGATCGGACTCGGCAGCATCGCCACGACCCTCGCCGGTCTGTCGCTGCTGGCCGTCAGCGTGGCGCTCTGGGTGTCGAGCCAGGCGTCGTCGCTGCCCGCACTGTTCCCGACCGCCAGCCGCTACGGCGCGATGGGCGTGTCGTACAACGTCGCGATCGCCGTGTTCGGAGGGACGACGCCGCTGATCATCCAGGCGCTGCTGCAGGCGACGGGCAACGAGCTCGTGCCGGCGTTCTTCCTCATGGCGACCTCGCTGGTCGGAGCGGTGGCGGTCTGGTTCATGAAGGAATCGTCGCAGCGGCCCCTGCCGGGGTCGATGCCGAGCGTGGCCACCGAGGCCGAGGCGCACGAGTTGGTCGAGTCGCAGGACGCCAACCCGAACATCGACCTCGAGGACCTGCCCTTCCTCGACGCCGAGCCCGCCGCGCCCGAGCCCGCGCCGGCTGCGCAGGAGACGGCCCGCTAGAGCAGCTCGGCGCGGTCGGCGAGGTACGCGGCGAGGTCGCGGACCTCGCCGGCCGCCGTGCCCCAGCGCACGAGGGCACGTCCGTCGCGGACGAGGAGGCGCTGCTCGCCCGCCTGCAGCGCCCCGGTCGACAGGTCCACCGGCTCGTACCCGTAGTTGACGACCTCGCCCTCGGCGAAGTGGCCGCGCACGGCGGCTCGCCGCTCGGCCTTGCGCTGCTCGACCTGGGCGGAGAGGTGCTGGGAGCGGGTTGGCGTCACGGCACGCGTGATGCGACCGGTCTCGAAGACGCGGCCGTCGGTGCCGAGCAGCAGCACGCCGAGGCGCCAGGCACGCCCGGCGGGCTCGAGCGACTCCACCGTCTTCACCACGACGATGCGCCGGGCGGGCTTGTACCGGGCGAGGGCCTCGGTGCGCGCGTCGCGGGCGGCCAGGTCGGAGGCCGCCCGTTCGACGAGGGCGCGGAGCGACGCGGCCGCCTGGTCGTCGGTCGGGCTCTCGGGGGCCGGCACCGCGCCTCCTGCGGTCGGATCGATCACGGGATCGTCGGCGAGGGAGTCAGGCGTCGTAGCCGTGGTCGAGGAAGTCCTCGATCACGTCGACGACGAACGCGTGGTCGTCGGCCTGCGGCAGGCCCGAGACGCCGGCCGATCCGACGACGCCGACGCCGACCACCCGGACGGGGAACAACCCGCCGTGCGCGGCGTAGAGGCCGGTGTCGAGGCGCGACTTCTCGTCGAAGCTGCCGCCCTGCACCCGGAACGACTCGCCCACCCGGTACGAGCTCTGCCCGTAGCGCTCGACGACGCGGGCCTTGCGGTCGAGCCACTCGTCGTTGTCGAGGCTGCTGCCGGGCAGGGCCGCGTGGAACGCCCGCTGTCGACCGTGTCGCACGGTGACGGCGACGGCGAGGTCGCGGCGCCGGGCCTCGGCCAGCAGGTGGGCGCCCAGGTCGAGGGCGACGTCGAGGGTGAACCGCCGGAAGACGAGACGCTCTTCTTGCTCGATGAGGGTCTGCAGCAAGGTGTCGTCGGTCATCGGTGGCCTCCTGTGGTGGTCGGGCGGTCTGCGCGGGGATGTGCCGGCGCCTGGACGCGGCACGGTCAGAGCCTAGGCCCGGCCCCCGTCAGTGGGCTGGTGGGCGGAGTGACGTCAGGCCGAGGCCGCGACGCAGGGCGACCCCTGCCGGGCCAGCAACCCGCAGTAGACGCCGACGAGGTCGTCCGCCGAGCGCGACCACGGGTGGTCGAGCGCGTGGGACCGGGAGGCGCGCGAGAGCCGGTCGCGCAGCCCCGAGTCCGCGAGCACCTGCGTCAGGGCCCGGGCCCAGGTCTGCGGATCACGGAGCGTGAGCACGATGCCCGTCACGCCGTCGACCACCGACTCGCGGAGCCCGCCCGACGCCGCCGCGATCACGGGGACGCCGCTGGCCGCGGCCTCGAGGGCGATCAGCCCGTAGGTCTCGGAGTGCGAGGGCACGAGCACGAGCGACGCGTCGCGGAGCAGCGCGGCGAGGCCCGGCCGCGAGCGCGGGCCGAGGAAGTGCACGGTGAGGTCGAGTTCGTCGCTCAACGCGCTCAGCTCGGACTCGTAGCCGGCGAACTCGGTCGAGGCGCCCCCGGCGATGACGAGCTCGGGGCGGACCTCGGCGGGGACGGCCGCCACGGCGCGGATGGCGAGGTCGGGGGCCTTGAGGGGTTCGAGCCGACCGGCCACGACGACGTAGGGGCGGGTCGGAGCGGGGTGGTCGGCCGCGGCGGGGTGGAACAGCTCGGCGTCGACGCCCGGCAGCACGACGTGGACCCGGTCGGCCCGGCCGCCGAGTCGGGACGTGACGGTCTCGGCCTCCGCGTGGCTGATGGCGACGACGGCGTCCGACTCGCGGGCGAGCATCTCTTCGCCGGCGAGGCGGCCCGGGGACTCGGCGCGTTCGCCGTGCGAGAGGGGGGTCGAGTCGTGGGCGGCGATCGAGTGGAAGCTCTGCAGGTGGGGCACGCCGAGGGCGCGGGCCACGGGCAGGGCGGCCATGCCCGAGAACCAGTGGTGCGAGTGGACGACGTCCCACGGCCCGAGCTCGGCGAGCCGGTCGCGGAACTCGTCGACGAAGAGCTCGTTGCGACCCTTGGTGACGGGCTCGGCCGGGCCGGCGTCGAGGAACCGGAGGGTCACGCCCGGAGAGAGGGCCAGGCTCGCGGGCTCGTCGGGCGAGGAGCGACGGGTCAGGATCTCGACCTCGTGCCCCGCGGCCCCGAGCGCCTCGGCCTGGTTGCGCACGACGACGTTCATGCCGCCGACGTCACCCGACCCGGGCTCGGCACCGGGGGACGTGTGCAGCGACACGAGGGCGATGCGGAGCGTGGGGGAGGCGGTGGTCACTTCCCGAGGGTACCGGCCCGCCGTCCCCGCGGTCTGCCCGTCGGAGGTCAGGCGACGCCGCCCGACCAGAAGGCGCGGACGTCGTCGAGGACGGCTTCGGCCTGCCGACGACCGGCTTCGGCGGCAGGGCGCCGGGTGCTCGTGGCGAGCACGTCGGTGCCGAACGCCTGCAGGGATTCGGCGTCGGCCTCGACGACCAACACGTCCCGGCCGGCGGCGCGTCGGGCGGCGACGACCTGCGGCAGGGTCGGGCCGAGCGGCGAGACGTCGAGTTCGGGGCCGCACGACAGCACCAGCACCCGGTCGTAGTCGTCGGCCAGGTCGGCGTTGGTGCCCGAGCGGACCCCGCCGTCCATGGTCGGGCGGCCGTCGACCTCGACGGTGGGCCAGACCACGGGCACCGAACAGCTCGCGGCCACGGCGCGGTACAGGTCGACGCCCGAGTCGGCGTCCAGCGGGCGGAACGTGCCGTCGGTGGCGTCCACGGTGCAGACGGTCAGGGCCGCGTCGGGCCAGGCGGCGCCTCCGAAGCGGTCCCGCATCGTCGTGACGAGCTCGGGTTCGTCCGCGACCACGGGCGTCTCGCCCGCCAACGCGCCGATCCGGGCCCGCGCCTCCTGCTGACTAGTCGCCCCGGCCAGGGCCTGGCCGAGCGTCTGCTGGAACACGTCGGGGTCGATGGAGCCCGACGGCAGTTCCGTGACGGCCTCGAACTGCTCGCGCAACCCCTCGTCGACGCGGCCGAGCCGCACCATCGTGCCGACGACCGACCCGGCCGAGGTGCCGACGACGAGGTCGGCGTTGTCCACGGGCACGCCGGCCTCGAGCAGTCGTGACAACACGCCCAGCTCCCACGCGATGCCGGTGATGCCACCGCCGCCCAGGACGAGGGCGGTGCGGGTGGGGGTCGTGGTCGTGCTCATGTCTCTCCTCGGTCGTGGTGGCGGTCCGGGCAGGAGGCGCGGTGCGTCCCTCGGGGCCGCGCTCGACAATAGGCCGGTCGCCTCGCGACGTCCTCGGGCAGGTGTCAGGCGGCGCGCAACTCGTCGGCGCGGCCGAGGTCTTGCACGTGCCACTCGGTCTGGGCGAGCGCCGAGCCCAACCGGTAGCCGTGCAGTGAGGCGATGCCGCCGCTCCACGACATGCGCTCGGCGACCTGCCAGACCGTCGGCCGGTCGAGTGCGTCCAGGGCGGCGGCGGCGTCACGGCTGCGGTCGGCCCGGTGGGCGATGAGGGCCTCGGCTCGCTGCCGGAGTCCCGTGAACCGGAACTCGTGACCCGGGCACACCTCGAGGGCGTCCGGGCCGTCGACGTCGAGGGCGACCACGCGGTCGAGCGAAGACAGGTAGTCGGTCAGGGGGTTGGTGCCGGTGCGTCCGCCGAGGCCGATCCCGGGGTTGATGCGCGGCAACACGTGGTCGCCCGTGAAGGCGAGTCGCTGCTCGGGCTCGACGAAGCAGAGGTGGCCCGCGGTGTGACCCGGGGTGTGCACGGCGCGCAGCAGCCGTCCCGCGATCGGCAGCACGTCGCCGTCGTCCAGCAGCAGGTCGGCGGTGACCGCGGGCAGGTGGCGACCCGACCCCCAGGAGGCGACCAGCGCCTCCTGGTCGTCTCCGGGTGCGCCCCAACGGGCGATGTCGGCGTCGGCGGCCACGGCGTCGGACGTTCGCTCGCCCAGCGCGCGCTGCTCGGCGGCGTGCAGGGCGATCCGGGCGCCGGAGGCTCGGCGCAGCGCCTCGGCGCCGCCCAGGTGGTCGGCGTGCAGGTGGGTCACGGCGATCAGGTCGACGTCGGCGAGCGTGTGGTCGACCTCGGCGAGGGCGGTCTCGAGCCGGTCGAGGTTGGCGGCGACTCCCCACCCGGGGTCGATGACGGTCAGGGCGCCGTCCGAGCCCTCGACGACGTAGCCCAGCGAGTGGTCGTCGATGCCGTCGCCGAACTCGAACGCGACCGACCAGACGCCGTGCCGGACCTCCTCGACGGGTGGCAGCTCGCCGCGGCGGACGGCCTCGGCCTGCACCGGGCTGAGCGGGACGGGAGGTACAGGAGGCGCGGGTCGGCGGGCGGCGTCGGTCACCCCGCGAGCCTAACTAGCGCCGCCCACCACCCGCGCCGTGCCCTTCGACGCCGCGCCCCTCGACGCGGCGTCCTTCGACGCCGCGCCCCTTCTACTACTCGGCGGAGACCTCGATCAGCACCTTGCCGACCACGTCGCCCTCGACGGCCTCGTGCGCCGCCGCGGTCTCGGCGAGCGGGAAGGTGTGCAGCGGCAGGCCGGCGGCCTCGCCGACCGGCAGGACGCCGTCGCGCAGGGCCGCGGTGACGTCCTCGACGGCCGCCTGCAGCGCCTCCTCGCCCACGGTGTAGAGCAGGACGAACTGGAACCGGGTGTTGGTGATCATGTTCGCCCGGATGGGGATGGTCGTCGTGTCGCCGCCGTTGTCGGCGTAGATGGCCACGGAGGCGCGGTGCGCGACGACCTCGGACAGCAGGTCCGCGTTCTGCGAGATCGCGACCTCCACGACGACGTCGACGCCGTCGGGGGCGATCTCGCGGATCCGGGTGGCGGCATCGTCCGTGCGGTAGTTGACCACGTGGTGGGCTCCGGCGGCCGTGGCGAGGGCGGCCTTCTCGTCGTTGCTGATCGTCGTGACGACGGTGGCCCCGGCCCAGCGGGCGAGCTGGATGGCGGCGTGGCCGACCGCACCCGCACCTCCGGCGACGAGGACGACGGCGCCGTCGAGGCTGCCGGGGGTCAGGCGGCTCGGGCCGTCCTCCCACACGGTGAGCGCGCGGTGGGCGGTCATGGCGGGGACGCCCAGGCTCGCACCGACGTCGAGGCCGACGCCGTCGGGCAGCGGGACGACGCGCGAGGCGGGCAGGACGGTGAACTCCTGCGCGGTGCCGGTGGGGCGCTGATGGGCCGAGAGGTAGGTCCAGACGCGGTCGCCGACCGACAGGCCGGTGACGCCCGCGCCGACGGCGTCGACGACGCCCGAGCCGTCCTGGTTCGGCGTGACCTCGGGGAACGGCAGCGTCTCGCCGGGGCCGCCGCCCGCGCGGGACTTCCAGTCGGTGGGGTTGACGCCGGAGTACACGACGCGCACCCGCACCTCGCCGGCGGCGGGTTCGGGCAGGTCGCGGTCGACGAGCTGCAGCACGGTGGGGGCGGGTCCGGTCTCGGAGTACACGATCGACTTCATGTCCGGAGCCAACCAGACCCGGCCTCGCCGTGTTCCCGCCCAGGACGCCACCGAGTGGAGACGGCACCGCTGCACGTCACGGTGCCGTGTCCACTCGGGGGTGTCGTGTGGTGCGCGGGCTCAGGCCCCGGCGCCGCGGAACAGGGCGAGCGCCAGCAGGTCGTCCTCGAATCCGCCGCCTTCGTGCCCGTTGTACGGCCAGACCGTGATGTCGGCCGCCCCGGCGTACGCGTGGAACGCGCCGAACACCGTCGACGGCGGGCAGGTCGGGTCCATCAGTGCCGTCGTGAACAGGGCCGGGGCCGCGGCCCGCTTCGCGAAGTTGACCCCGTCGAAGTAGGCGAGCACGTCGTGCACCGAGGAGGCGCGGTGTCGGTGGACCGCCAGGTACCGTCCGACCTCTTTGTACGGGTCGGCGTCGGTGATGACGGTCGCCCGCCGGAAGTCGCAGAGGAACGGGACGTACGCCGCGACGGCGCCGAGGTCGGGGACGAGTCCGGCGACGGCCAGGGCGATGCCACCGCCCTGGCTGCCGCCGACGACGGACACCCGGGAGGCGTCGACGACCTCGAGCTCGCGGGCGGCCTCGACGGCCCGGACGGCGTCGGCGAACACCCGCCGGTAGTAGTACGTCTCACGCGAGTCGATGCCCCGCGTCATGACGCCGGGGTGGGCGGGCCCCGAACCGTCGGGGTCGGGGGTGGCGCCGAGACTCCACCCCGAGCCCTGACCCCGGGTGTCCATCTGCAGGTGGGCGAACCCGGCGGACGACCAGAACAGGTTCTCGACGGCGGCACCGCGCCCGCCGCCGTAGCCGACGAACTGGACGACCGCCGGCAGCGGACCCTCCGCTGCGGCGGGCACGCGCAACCAGGCCCGCACGGGCTGACCCGCCCACCCGGCGAAGGTCACGTCGTACACGTCGATCGTCGTCAGCCCCGTGTCGACCCGTTCGACCCGCAGGTCGAGCGGGTGCGCCCGCGTCTCGGCGAGGGTCGTCGCCCAGAACTCGTCGAAGTCGTCGGGGTCGGTCTGCGTGCTGCGATACTCCCGCAGGGCGGGCTCAGGCAGGTCGGTGAACATGCCCCTTGTCTACCGCAGCCCGTGGCGGCAGCCGAGGAGGCGCGGCTCAGCTCACGCGCGCCAGGTTCGGCTCCCAGCCGAAGGCCGGGGCGACGTGGTCGGCCACCGTCTGCAGCAGGCGGGCGTTGTAGGCGACCCCGAGCTGGTTCGGCACGGTCAGCAGGATCGTGTCGGCGTCCCGCACCGCGGCGTCGGCCGCCAACTGCTCGGCGATGACGTCGGGCTCGCCCACGTAGCTCTTGCCGAACCGCGACTGGACGCCGTCCAGCAGCCCGACCTGGTCCTGCGAGTCGGCCTGGGCGCGGACGCCGAAGTAGCGACGGTCCTCGTCGGTGGTGATCGGGATCACGCTGCGGCTGACCGACACCCGAGGTTCACGCGTGTGACCGGCGGCGCGGTAGGCCTCGCGGTACAGCGCGATCTGCTCGGCCTGCAGTTCGTCGAACGGCACCCCGGTGTCCTCGGTCAACAGGGTGCTGCTCATCAGGTTCATGCCCTGCTCGCCGGTCCAGACGGCCGTCGTGCGGCTGCCCGACCCCCACCAGATGCGCTCGCCGAGGCCGGGGGAGTGCGGTTCGACCGAGAGGCCGTGCGACCAGCCGGTCATCTTCGGGTCGGACTCGGCGACGTCGGCGCCGTCGATCGCCGCGCGGAACAGCTCGGTGTGCCGGCGGGCGAGGTCGGCGTCGCTCTCACCCTCGAGGGGGACGTGGCCGAACGCCTCCCAGCCCCGCAGGGAGGGCTCGGGTGATCCACGGCTGACGCCGAGCTGCAGGCGACCCGCGCTGATCAGGTCGGCGGCCGCGGCCTGCTCGGCCATCGAGAGCGGGTTCTCGTAGCGCATGTCGATGACTCCGGTGCCGAGTTCGATGCGGCTCGTGCGTGCGGCCATCGCCGCGAGCAGCGGGAACGGGTTGGCGGCCTGGCGCACGAAGTGGTGCACGCGCACGGCGGCCACGTCGACGCCGATCTCCTCCGCGGCCTCGGCCAGCTCGATCGACTGGACCAGCGCCTCCCGGGCGGTCGGCGTCGCCGAGCCTCGCACGTCCTGGTAGTGGCCGAACGACAGGAACCCGATGCGCTTCTTCATGACCGGGCGAACCCCGGACCCGGTCCGGCCATTCCGCTCGGCGCCCGTGCTGGGTAGCGTGGGGCCGTGGAGAACCGCTTTCGCATCGACGGTGACGAGCTCGGCATCGACCTGCGCGCCTCCTCGGTCACGCTCGCAGATGACGGCGTCGTGGACGCCCGCATCGTCGCGGGGCGGGTGCCCGAGGTGGCGGACTGGTCCGACGAGCCGCCGTCGCTGGTGTTCCGTGACGTCCCCGTGAAGTTCGACGGTGCCACCTTCGGCGCCACGGTCGACGACGAGCTGCTCGACGAGCACGAGATCGTCTTCCGGCTCGGCGAGAACCTCGACGTGCACGGGGTGCTGAGCCTCGGCGCCGGCGATCGGCTGCGCTTCGTGGGCACGACCCACGTCTCGGGCGAACCGAAGGCGTGGCGCCTGGACGTCTCGATCGGCTTCGGCGGGTCGGCGCGACGCACCGCGATCTGACGCGGGTCGCGGTCGACACCAGGAGGCACGGGTCGACCCCTGGGGACGGCCCCCGTCGGCGAGCGAGGTGCGGGGTGCGCGCCCGACCTGACGACGTGGTGAGGGTCGGACGGTCGCGCACCCGCGCGGTCTCCTGATGCTTCGGGTTCACCAGGCGATCACGATGGTAGCGCTTGGATACTCACCGGTATGCGCTTTCTCCGGCGACGGCGCGGGTGACTTCTGAGGATCACCCGCACCCGTTAGGGTCGCACCATGGCCACCAGCGCCGGGGCTCCGGTTCCCCGCATCCCACGAGCCGAGGTCAAGCAACGGTTGCTCGACGCGGCGGGTGACCTGTTCTCGCGACGCGGGGTCCACGCGACCACCCTCGACGACGTCGCGAGGGCCGCCGGGTTCAGCAAGGGCGCGGTCTACTCGAACTTCTCCTCGAAGGACGATCTTGTCCGCAGCCTCATGCGGCGCGAGACCGACGGTGCCCTCGGCGCCCTGCAGGGCATGTTCTTCCCGGGCACCTCGCTCGACCAGTTGCCCGAGAAGATCGGCACGGCGTTCGCGCCCTACGGCCCCGGACAGGTCGAGGACTTCGCGCTCATGAGCGAGTTCCGGGCCCACGCCCTGTCCCACCCCGAGGTCATGGCCGACTTCGTCCGCCAGCGCCGCGAGGTGCTCGACGCCCTGCACGGCCTCGTCGAGGAGGTCTTCCAGGGGCAGGCCGTCCAGGTGACCGGGCTCGAGCCGCGGACGTTGGCCCGCGTGCTCATCTGCATCACCCTCGGCGTCGCCTTCGACTGGCCGGCCACGGGCGAGCAGGCGGCCGGCGAACTCATGGGTGACGTCGTCGCGGCCCTCACCCGCGGCGCGCGGCCCTGACGCCAGCCCCGCCTAGCGCTGCTCGATCGTGACGACCGGAACGTGCCAGCGGGTGCGCACCTGCAGGGTCAACTGCCCCCGGCGGGCGAGCACCAGTGCCGTGACGGCAGCGGCGACGGCGGGCACGCCGCCCGAGACGATCATGCCGACGTGCGTGCCGAAGGTCTCGACGATCACGCCCATGAGCGGTCCGCCGATCGCCTGCCCGCCGAGCAGCACGAGGATGTACAGCGACATGACGCGCCCCCGGATCGCGATGTTGCTCGACATCTGCACCAGCTGGTTCGCGGCCGTCAGGAACAGCAGCGACGCGAGCCCGACCCCGACGAGCACGACGGCGAACGGCACGAGCGACGGCATCGATCCGGCCACGGCCTGCAGCACGCCCGTGACGAGCACGCCCAGCACGATGGTGCGCAGCCGGATCGTCGCACGCCGCGTCGACAGCAGGGCGCCGGTCAGGGCCCCGACGGCGATCATCGAGTTGAAGAGGCCGTAGCCGCCCGGGCCGACGTCGTAGACGTCCGCCGCGAACGACGCCAGCAGCACGGGCATCGTGAGGCCGAACACGGCGTAGACGCCCACGAGCACTACGGGCACGACGATCGTCGGCTTCGAGCGCGCGTAGGCGAGGCCTTGCCGCAGCTGCCCGCGGCCTCGCGCGGACGAGGTGACGCGCGTCATCTGCGCCGTCCGCAGCATGGTCAGCATCACGACGACCACGAGGCAGGCGACGCCGTTGACCACGAACGCCCAGCCCGCGCCGACCGCCAGCAGCAGCACGCCGGCGATCGCGGGGCCGACCATGCCGCCGAGCTGGAACACGCTCGAGTTGACGCTGATCGCGTTGCGGAGGTGGGTGTGGCCGACGAGCTCGGTGACGATGACCTGGCGGGCCGGGTTGTCGACGACGGTCACCAGGCCCGTGGCCAAGGCGATGGCGAAGACGTGCCAGGCCTCGACCACGCCCGCGAGGGTCAGAGCGGCGAGCCCCAGGCTGAGCACGGCGAAGACGCTCTGGGTGACGAGCATGAGGGCGCGCTTCGAGAAGCGGTCGACGACGACTCCGCCGAGCAGTCCGAAGAAGAGCATCGGGGCGAACTGCATCGCCACCGTGATGCCGACGGCCGTGGCGCTGCCGGTCAGCTCGAGCACCAGCCAGTCCTGGGCGATGCGCTGCATCCACCCGGCGGTCATCGCCACGACGTTGCCGGCCGTCCAGAGGCGGAAGTTCGGCACGCTCAGGGCGATGAAGGTGTGCCGCCACGGCGGGCGGGCGGTGCTGATCGGAAGAGGGGCGGTCGGGGGGAAGTCGGTGCGGGGCGGGGCGGACATCACGTTCCTGCGCTGGTGGTTCGGTTCACGGTCTGCACCAACGGTAGGGCCGGCCTGGTCATTCGGACCCCGGTGGGGGATGATCAATCACATTGGCTTCGTGAATGACGAGGTCTCGAGTCGGAATGACGAAGGAGGCGCGGTGTACGACCCCACGCTGCTCGCGACGTTCCTCGTCGTGGCCGAGACCCGCAGCTTCACCCGAGCCGCGCAGCGCCTCGGCATCAGCCAGCCGACCGTCAGCCAGCAGGTCGGGCGGCTCGAGAAAGCTGCCGGCCGCACGCTCGTCGCCCGCGACACCCGGGACGTGCGCCTGACCGACAACGGCGACGCCATGGCCGGCTTCGCGCGGACGATCCTCGCCGCGCACGCCGCCGCCGAGAGCTACTTCAGCGGCTCGGCCATGCGGGGCCGCCTGCGCTTCGGTGCGGCCGACGACCTCGCCATCACCCAGCTGCCCCGCATCCTGCGCCATTTCCGCCAGCTCTACCCGCAGATCAACCTCGAGCTCACGGTCAACCAGTCCGCGCCCCTGCGCCGCCGACTGGCCGCCGGCCACCTCGACCTGATCTTCGTCAAGCAGACGGCGGGCGAGTCCGACGAGGGCACCCGCGTCGCCGGTGACGCCATGGTCTGGATCGGCCAGGAGAAGCTCGTCGTGGAGCCCGGCCAGCCCGTGCCGCTCATCGCCTACCAGGCGCCCAGCCTCAGTCGACAGATGGCCATCGACGCCCTCGAGCGCGCCGGCCGCACCTGGCGGATCACCTGCAACACGCGCGACGTCAACGGCGTCCTCGCCGCCGTGCGCGCCGGCATGGGGGTCGCCGTGTTCCCGTTCTCGCTCATCCCCACCGACCTCGTCAAGGTCAGCGACCGGTTCTCGCTGCCCACCCTCGGCGACGTCGACTACGTGCTCGTCGCCAACCCGGGGGCCGCCCGCGAGCCCGTGGACGCCCTCATGTCGGCGATCACCAGCCGGGGCGTCAGCCGCGCCGTCTGAACCGGGCGGTGCGGTCGCACCGACCGGCCGCCCCGGCGCGCCGCCCACGCCCCACCCCGGGAGGCGCGCGCAAGATGGTCGCATGAGTCACCGCCCCACACGTCACCAGAAATCCACCGCCCGTCGGGACGCCCGCGTCCTCGCCGCGATCCTGGGCGGTTCCGGCCTCCTGCACCTCGCGAAGCCCGCGGTCTACGACGCGGTCGTCCCGAGGAGCATCCCGGGCCCGGCCCGGTTCTGGACGATCGGCTCCGGTCTCGCCGAGGTCGGCATCGCCGCCGCCCTCCTCGTCCCGAGGACACGTCCGGTCGGCGGGCTCGCCGCCGCCGCGCTGTTCGTGGCCGTGTTCCCGGCGAACGTCTCGATGGCCCTGCGCGCCGTGAAGAGCGAGCGGGCCACGACGGGGCGCACGGCCGTCACCCTCGTGCGGCTGCCGTTGCAGGTGCCCCTCGTGACGCGCGCCCTCGGCGTGCACCGCGCCTCCTAGGCCCTTCGGTCACCGGGGTCGTGTCGACCCCGGTCCGGCCTCGTCTGGCACGATCGGGTCATGTCCCCCCGAGTCGACGCCGAGGCAACGGCCGTCCGCATGCGCCGGTCGCGCCTCCGATTCGTCGTCATGGCCGTCGTCGGTGTCGCGGGCGCCGCCGGCACCTGGCCGTGGGTGCTGCCCTCGGTCGCGCTTGCGATCGGCTGGGCCGCGGCCTGCGTCGTCTACCTCGCCTGGGTCTGGCTCGCGGTCGGTCGTCTCGACGCCGACGACACCCGCCGCTGGGCCACGCGCGAGGACCCGTCGCGACCGGCAGGCGACCTGTTGCTCGTCATCGCCAGCGTGGCGAGCCTGCTCGCGGTCGGGGTCGTGCTCGTCCGCGCGACAAGCATGGGCGGTGCCGTCGAGGACCTGCTCGCCGGACTCGCGGTCGTCAGCATCGCCCTGTCGTGGTTCCTCGTGCACACCCTCTTCACGCTGAGGTACGCCGTGCTGTACTACAGCGGCGACGAGGTGGGAGGCATCTCGTTCAACCAGCCGGAGCCGCCGCGGTACGCCGACTTCGCGTACGTGGCCTTCGGCCTCGGCATGACGTTCCAGATCGCCGACACCGACATCGGGTCGAGCGTCATCCGTGCCGTCGTCCTGCGGCACATGCTGCTGTCGTACCTCTTCGGATCGGTGATCCTGGCCTCGACGGTCAACCTGATCGCCGGACTCGGGGGCTGAGCGGGTCGACAGACCGCGGGCCGACAGACCGCGGGTCGACCGGACCGGTTGCATCGTGCACCCCCGGCACGGCCTATCCTGTTCTCTTCCCCCTCGACATCCGATCTCACCGGAGACGCATCGCCATGGCCACGAACGCCCCCGCCACCACGCCGCCGAGACCCGGAGTCGGGGGCACCCTCGACCGGTTCTTCGAGATCACCCACCGTGGCTCGACCTGGGCCCGCGAGATCCGCGGCGGCGTCGTCACCTTCGTCACGATGGCCTACATCGTCATCTTGAACCCGCTGATCCTCGGCGGCTTCAGCGCCGACCAGGCGGCCAAGGACGTGGCCGGCAACTGGCTTCAGAACGGTCAGGTGGGCGCGGTCACCGCCCTCACCGCCGGGGTCATGACGATCCTCTTCGGCACCGTCGCGCGCCTCCCGTTCGCGTTCGCCGCCGGGCTCGGCATCAACTCGTTCCTGGCCGTCAACGTCGTGCAGGACGTCACCTGGCCCGAGGCCATGGGACTCGTGGTGATCAACGGGCTCGTCATCACGATCCTCGCCGTGACCGGCCTGCGCAGCATGATCTTCACCGCCGTGCCGGCCGCCCTCAAGACGGCGATCACGGTCGGCATCGGCCTGTTCATCGCGTTCATCGGCCTGGTCGACTCCGGCTTCGTCCGCACCAGCGGGACGTCGTCGCCGCCCGTGCAGCTCGGCGACGCCGGCTCGGTGGCGACCCTGCCGACGATCACCTTCGTCATCGGCCTGCTGGTCATCGGTGTGCTGATGGCCCGCAAGGTGCGCGGGGCGATCTTCATCGGCATCGTCGCCACCACCGTCATCGCCATCGCCCTGCAGGCGATCTTCCAGGTGCCGCCGTCGAACGGCCAGAACCTCGACGACTGGAACCTCAACGCCCCGGTGCTGCCCACGCAGATCGTTGCCCTGCCCGACCTCTCGCTCGTCGGCCAGTTCAGTTTCGGCGCCTTCGCCCGCATCGGCGTGCTGTCGGCCGTCATGCTGGTCTTCACCCTCGTCTTCACCAACTTCTTCGACGCCATGGGCACGATGACCGGCCTCGCCAAGGCCGGCGACGTCGCGGACGCGAACGGCACCTTCCCGCGCCTTCGCTCGGCCCTGATCGTCGAGGGCGTCGGCGCGGTCGCCGGTGGCGCGACGAGCTCGTCGTCGAACACCGTGTTCGTCGAGTCGGCCTCGGGCATCGGCGAGGGCGCCCGGACGGGCTTCGCCTCGGTCGTGACCGGCGCACTCTTCCTGCTCGCGATGTTCTTCACGCCGTTGACCCAGGTCGTGCCGCTCGAGGTCGCGGCGTCGGCGCTCGTGATCGTCGGGGCGCTGATGGTGTCGCAGATCAGCCAGATCGACTGGACCGACTTCTCGGTCGCGCTGCCGGTGTTCCTGACGATCATCACCATGCCGCTGACGTACTCGATCGCGAACGGCATCGGCGTCGGCTTCGTCAGCTGGGTCGTCGTCCGGGCGTTCGCCGGCAAGGCTCGTTCGATCAGCCCGCTGCTGTGGATCGTCGCGGCCGGGTTCCTGGTCTACTTCGTGCGTGGTCCGATCGAGGCGCTGCTGGGCTGAGCCGGCCGACCCGCCTCCCCGAGACGTCACGACATGCCGCTCACCTTCGGAGGTGAGCGGCATGTCGTCACTTCTCGACTTCGACGCCCGGCGCGGCTACCCTGAGCGCCAGGAGGCGACGGTGCCGCCGGCCACCCCGAGGAGGCGCGTCATGCCCCGCATCACCCCCACGTTCTGGTTCGGTCGTGACATCGAGACCGCCGCGGACTTCTACGTCGCCCTGTTCCCGTCGTCGCGTGTCACCGACGTGTCGCGCTACCCCGAGGACTTCCCCGACGCGTCGATGGCGGGCCAGGCGCTCGTCGTCGACCTTGAGCTTGACGGCCAGCCGTACCGCCTGCTGAACGGCGGCGACGGCGGTCCGAGGCCCACCGAGGCCACGTCGTTCTCGATCTCGGTCGAGACCCAGGACGAGCTCGACCACTACTGGGACGCCTTCGCCGCGGACGGCGGGCAGGAGGGGCGGTGCGGCTGGGTGACGGACCGGTGGGGCTTCTCCTGGCAGGTCGTCCCGTCGGTGATGGACCGCTACCTCGACGGACCCGACCCCGAGGGCGCCGCCCGGGCCATGGCCGCGATGACGGGCATGAACCGGCTGGTCATCGCCGAGCTGGCGGCTGCTTACGAGGGGTGACCGACGCGCTCGCCCGCGCCGCGCCTCCTCGTCCCCGTCACCAGTCGTGGACGGTGCCGTCCGCCAGCCGGTTGTACGGCAGGTAGGCCTGCGCGTACGGGTACGCCGCGGCGGCCCGCTCGTTCAGTTCGACGCCGATCCCGGGCTGCTCGCCCGGGTGCAGCATGCCGTCCTCGAAGGTGAAGCTCTGCTCGAAGACCTCGTCCGTCTTCGCACCGTGCTTCATGTACTCCTGGATGCCGAAGTTGTGGATCGCGAGCCCGAGGTGCATCGCGGCCGCCATGCCCACGGGAGAGATGTCGGTCGGTCCGTGCATGCCCGACTTGATCTGGTACTGCGAGGCGTACTCGAGCACCTTCTTGAGGTGCGTGATGCCGCCCGTGTGCGTGACGGCGCTGCGCACGTAGTCGATCAGCTGCTCGCGGATGATCTGCTGGTAGTCCCAGACGGTGTTGAAGATCTCACCGATGGCCAGGGGGGTCGTCGTGTGCTGTCGGACGAGCCGCAGCGCTTCGGGGTTCTCGGCCGGCGTGACGTCCTCGAGCCAGAACAGGTCGTAGGGCTCGAGGCTCTTGCCGAGCCGCGCCGCCTGGATCGGGGTCATGCGATGGTGGCCGTCGTGCAGCAGCGGGATCTCGGGGCCGAACTCGGCCCGCACCGCCTCGAACACGGTGGGCACGTGCCGCAGGTACGAGCGGGTGTCCCAGTCCTCTTCGTTCGGAAGGGCTCCGCGCTGGGCGGGTTCGTGGTCGTAGCGCACGCCGCTGTTGGCGTCGAAGGTGGCGTTCGAGGCGATCCCGTAGATGGACTTCAGGCCGGGCACGCCGGTCTGGACGCGGATCGCCTTGTAGCCCTGCTCCTGGTGGTCGCGGACGCTGTCGAACAGTTCCTCGAGGTCCTTCCCCGAGGCGTGGCCGTAGGTCAGCAACCCGGTGCGAGAGGCCCCGCCGAGCAGTTGATAGAGGGGCAGGCCGGCGACCTTGGCCTTGATGTCCCACAGGGCGACGTCGACCGCGGCGATGGCGGCCATCGTGACCGGCCCGCGCCGCCAGTAGGCGCTGCGGTAGAGGAACTGCCAGGTGTCCTCGATGCGGGCCGGATCGCGCCCGATCAGCAGGGGCACGACGTGCCCGGTCAGGTAGGCGACGACGGCGAGTTCGCGCCCGTTGAGGGTCGCGTCGCCGAGGCCGGTGACGCCGTCGGACGTGGTGATCTTCAGCGTCACGAAGTTGCGGTCGGGGCTGGTGACGATCACGTCGGCTCTGTCGATGATCATGCGGTGTCCTCTGGAGCTCGCGTCCAGGCGACGTCGATGTCACCCGGGCTGGTCCCTCCACTCTGGCGCATGCGTGAGCGGGAGGCGAGCCCGGGAGGCGCGGGTCAGCGCATCTCGAGCGGCACCTCGGTCGTCGGCGCGGGGAACGCCCGCTCGAGCTGCACGAACGCCTGGTCGTCGAGGTCGACCGCCAGAGCCGCTGCGTTCTCGAGGGTGTGCTCGACCGTGCCCGCCTTGACGGCGACCATCAGGTCGGGCACGAGGCGCAGCACCCAGGCCAGGGCGAGCTGGGCGGCCGAGACGCCGAGGTCGGTCGCGACCTCCTCGAGCACGGGGTGGCCGAGCAGCTCTCCACCGTCGACGGGGGAGTACGAGGTGAGTGGCACGCCGTGCTCCCGTGCCCAGGGCAGCAGGTCGAACTCGGGTCCGCGACGGGCGAGGTTGTACAGCACCTGGTTCGTCTGGACGTTCTCGCCACCGGGCACCGCGAGCAGCTCCTGCAGGTCGTCGACGTCGAAGTTGCTGACCCCCCAGCCGCCGATCGCGCCCTCGGCGACCAGCGCCTCCAGGGCGTCGACGGTCTCGGCGAGGGGGTGGCGTCCGCGCCAGTGCAGCAGGTAGAGGTCGAGGCGGTCGGTGCCCAGGCGCCGGAGGCTGGCGTGGCAGGCGTCGACGGTGCCCTGCCGCGAGGCGTTGCTCGGCAGGACCTTGCCGACCAGGAACACCTCGTCGCGTCGGCCCCCGATCGCCTCGCCGACCAGCGACTCGGACCTCCCGCCGCCGTACATCTCGGCGGTGTCGATCATGGTCAGGCCGGCGTCGAGGCCGGCCCGCAGGGCGGCGACCTCGTCGGCACGGCGGCGCGGGTCGTCGCCGATGTTCCAGGTGCCCTGGCCGAGGGCCGGGACGACGCGACCGTCGGGCAGCGAGACGGCGGGGTTGGTCGGCGTGGCGGGGGTGGTCATGCCGGGGGATGGTAGTCGTCGGCCGTCGAGGTCGGTTCGACGGCCGGCGTCGCGGTCGGCCCGGCGGTCACCTCGCGGGCGAGCAGGGTGGCCGCGGCGACGGCCGCCGGCATGACGAGCACCGCCCCGAGCGGGACGAAGAACAGGAGGTAGGTCGCGGTGCCCAGCCCCAGGGTGCGCGCCCGGTTGACGGCGAGCCCGCGGCGGCGCTCGGCGAGCGAGCGGCCCCGGGCGTCGAAGGCGTAGCCGGTGAGCTCGACCGCGAGGAACCATCCGCCGACCAGCGCACCGAGGACCGGCACGACGGTCTGGCCGACGACCGGCACGAATCCTCCGACGAACAGCAGGACGCCCACCCCGGCCGTGGCCAGCAGCAGTCGGAGCGAGTCGCCGGCACTCCGGGCGAGCCCGCGCCAGAAGCCGCGATCGACGTCGGCCGGCGGGTCGCCCTCTCGCTCTTCGACGCGGCGCCAGATGCGCTCGTAGAAGGGATCGCCGACGAGCAGCGTGACGGCGGTGAACGCGACGACCGCGAGCAGCACGGCCAGGGCCGCCACGGCGAGACCTCCGCCGAGGCGCACGAGGGTGCGCTGCCACTCGGGCCACTCGTCCGCGAACGGTGTCACGGCGCGGGCGATGTCGTCGGCGGCGAGACCGACGACGACGAGGCCGGCGGCGAAGACCGCGCCCACGACGAGGGCGGGCACCGCACCCAGCAGCATCAGCCGCGCGGACGTCGCCCACAGCCGCAGCCCCCGGCCGAGCAGCCCCACCCCGCCGAAGAATTCCCCGATCACCGCCACCGGGCGAGCGTATCCGGTGCAGGAGGCGCGGGTGCGGTCGGACGCGACGTCGCGTCCGTCCGTCCCCGCCCCGTCGGCTCCTCCCCAGCCCGACGAGAATCGGCCTCCTCCACAGGCCGCGTGTGCGCAGGTCCTCACCGCGGCGCGGTCCGCCAGCCTCGGACCATGACGACGATCGACACCTACCCACCCGTACTCGCCCCCGACCCCACCGACGAACAGCTCGAGGACTTCGTCGACGAGTTCTGCCTCGAGCCGTGCGACGAACGCGCCTTGCTCTGGATCTACCTGGGGCCCGACGGCATGCCCGTCGCGCCACCCATCGCCCTCGCCGGCTCGCCGGTCGAACCCACCCGCGACGGGGTCGAGACCCTGGCTCTGCGCATCGTCGAGGTGGCGGCCTGGGTCGATGCCACGTCCGTCCTGCTGGTGTGGCAGAGCGACGACGAGTCGCTGTCGGCCTCGTGTGACGACCAGCGGTGGGCTGTGGCGATCCTGGCGGTGATCGAACCCGGCGACCTCACGGTCCATCCGCCGATGCGTCGCACCCCGTCCGACGTCCGTCCCCTCCTCCCGGTGGGCTGAGGCATGCGTGTCCGCGGAGGCTCCCGACCGTTCGATCCCGATCCCGACCTCCTCCGGCTCCCCGTCCTCGGGCCGGACGCCGACGACCGGGCGTTGCTCGACCACGCGACCGAGCTGTGCGCCGAGGGTTGCGATCGCGAGGTCGTCCACTTCGCCTTCCTCGACGGGGCCGGTCGGCAGGTCGCCCCCGCCGGTCGTCTGCACAACGTGCCACGACTGCCGCGGCGGCGTGACGTCGACGAACTGGTCGACCTGTTCCGGCATCAGGGACTCCGGGCGAGAGCGCGGCAGGTGGTGTGCGTCTGGCAGACGGTCGACGACGACGAGGTCGACCGGGTCGCGGTCGAGGCCTGGGCCTCCGGTCTGACCCGGTCGCTGGGAGCCGGGCCTCTCCGGTTGCGGGCGTTCTGGCATCGCACGCCGTCGGGGTTCACCGTGCCCGGACCGTTCGGCGACCGGGCGGGCGGGGCGGCCGGTGACTAGCGTCGACGGGGTGCCGCATCGCCGCGGCACCACCGAGAAAGGTCGTCCATGAAGTTCAGGTACCTCGGCAACAGCGGGCTCAAGGTCAGCGAGCTCACCTACGGCAACTGGCTCACCCACGGGTCCCAGGTCGAGAACGACACGGCGACGCGCTGCGTCCGCGCGGCCCTCGACGTCGGCATCAGCTCGTTCGACACGGCCGACGTCTACGCCAACACCCAGGCCGAGACGGTCCTCGGCGAGGCCCTGAAGGGTGAGCGTCGGGAGTCGCTCGAGATCTTCACCAAGGTCTACGGTCCCACCGGACCGAAGGGGCACAACGACACCGGCCTCAGCCGGAAGCACATCACCGAGTCGATCGACGGGTCGCTCACGCGCCTGCAGACCGACTACGTCGACCTGTACCAGGCACACCGGTACGACGTCGAGACGCCCCTCGACGAGACGATGGAGACCTTCGCCGACCTCGTCCGTCAGGGCAAGGTGCTCTACATCGGCGTCTCGGAGTGGAACGCCGAGCAGCTCCGTGAGGCGCACGCCCTGGCTCGCGAGCTGAAGATCCAGCTGGTCTCGAACCAGCCCGAGTACTCGCTGCTCTGGCGGGTCATCGAGGACGAGGTCGTCCCGGCCTCGGCCGAGCTCGGCATCTCGCAGATCGTCTGGTCGCCCGTCGCCCAAGGCGTCCTGACCGGAAAGTACAAGGTCGGGGCCGAGTTGCCGCCGGGTAGCCGGGCGACCGACCAGAAGGGCGGCGCGGGCATGATCGACCGCTGGCTGCGCGACGACGTCCTCGACGCCGTCGCCCAGCTCGAGCCGATCGCTGCCGACCTGGGCCTCACGCAGGCCCAGCTGTCGCTGGCCTGGGTGCTGTCGAACGAGAACGTCGCCTCGGCGATCATCGGGGCCTCGCGTCCCGAGCAGGTCGAGTCGAACGCGAAAGCCTCGGGAGTCACCCTCGAGGCCGACGTCCTCTCTCGCATCGAGTCGATCTTCGACGGCCTCGCCGAGACGGACCCGCGCAAGACGCAGATGCCGAGCGGCCGCGAGGCCTGATCGCCCGGTCGACACGACACGACGACGCCCCGC
>NZ_MJGS01000004.1:0-62063 GCF_001864945.1 Frigoribacterium sp. MCBA15_019
GTGGGGAGCCGTCCTGCGGGTGATCCATACGTCTCACATCTGCTATTAATATGTCGACCGTCAGCGCGGCGGCATCTACAGATGGGACCGACGATGAGACCCCAGCACCGAATGACCACGATCGCAGCGACGGCCACGGTCGCCCTGCTCGTTCTGACCTCCGCCCCGGCATCCGCGGCACCCCCCGACTCTCCCCTCCCTGCGACCCCGAGCGAGACCCACCCCTCGGGCCTGACCGCTCGCATCGAGAGCGTCGACGTCACCGATCGCACGGCCGTGGTCTCCGGCAACGCCGAAGCCGGCGCGACCGTCGTCGTCGACGACACCTTCGAGGTCGACGCGAACGACGCAGGCGTCTGGCGGGCCGAGCTCGGGCACCTCCCGCTCGGGCCCGCCTCGACACACCTCGCCGAGTACCGAGGCGAGACCCTGGTCGACACCCTCGACCTCGAGTTCTTCGTCGGGACCCCCCTCGATGTGACCCGGACGTTCCCGGAGGCACGGACCGAGCGTGTCCACGTCGAGGGTCGAGCGACTCCCGAGTCCCTCGTCGAGGTGCTGAGCGTCGGCGGCGGCCTCCTGGGCTCGGGCCGCACCGACCGTGACGGCGCGGTCGACGTCGAGGTGCTCGCCCCCGACGCCGGCGGCGTGCACACAGTGACGGTGCGCCAGTCCCTCGACGGCGAGAAGATCGACGAGACCCGTCTCGACCTCGACTACGGGGCGGCCGTCTCCGTCGCGAGCCCGGCGGACGGAACAATCCACACCGGGGGCCCGGTCGCGCTGACCGGGAAGGGAGTCCCGCGCGGCGAGGTCCGAGTCCGCGAGAAAGGCTCCACCTCGTGGCTCGCCCCCGCGACCACCGTGCTCGCCTCCGGCACCTGGCGCGTGACCACCGCGCCCCTCGACGACTCGGGTCACGACCTCGAGGTCGTACAGATCGGCCGCGGCCACAACCGCACCACCGCCGCACTGACGCTCGAGGGCCCCGAGACGCCCGAACCCGCCCCCCTGCTGCCCGGCACCATCACCGGCCCGGCGACCTACACGGCGGGCACGCTCACCCGGATCGAGGGCATGGCGACCCCCCGGGCCACGGTGGCGCTCGTCAACGCCTGGGGCACCGAGGTCGCCCGCGGCATCCCGGTGGACGGCGCCGGCCACTGGCACCACGACCGCGTGTTGGCCGCGCCGAGCGTCTACACCCTGTGGGTCGCCCAGACCCTGGCCACCCAGACGGCCAAGGACGGGCCGTTCACGATCCACCCCGAGACGCTCCGCCCCGAATTCCGGGTGATCAGCCCGAACCGGGAGGCCGGATACGTCTCGGGCACGGCCACCACCTTCAGCGGCACGGCCGACCCGCGAGCCGCCGTGCACGTGCAGAACAAGTGGGGCACCCGCGTCACCGGCCCGGTCGACGCCACCCCGGACGGCGGCTGGTCGTTGAGCTACGTCCTCGCGGCGCCGTCGGTCTACGACCTCACCTTCGTCGAGACGACTCCGGGAACCAGTCCTCGGACCGTTGCGTTCGGCGAGTTCCGACCGCGTAGCTGAGCCGGAGGACGACGGAGGCGCGGGTGCGGTGATCACCCGACCCGCGCCTCCGTGGTCCGGCCGAACCGGCGGTCGGCCGAGGGCCGGCCGTCAGGGGCCGTCGGCGAAGCGCGTGATCGTGCTCGCCCGGCCGTAGACCGGCAGCGTCGTGGCCGACCAGTCGTTGCGCACGAGATCGAGGACGTTGCCGCTGCCCGGCACCGACACCCCCCTCACCGGGACGGGAGTCGAGACCGGGCCCGACCCGGATGACACGCGGTACGCGTTCCCCACGAAGGTCGCGGTGTTGGAGGCGCTGCGCACCTCGAAGGCCGCCGCGATCGAGGCACCCGTCCCGAGGGCCAGTCCCTCGACCGTGTTTCCGACGACCAGGGTCGCGTCGTTCGAGTGGTAGAGCGACAGACCTCGCGTCACGCATCCACTCAGGGTGTTGCCGCGCACCACGACGTCGCGGGTCAGATAGAGCAGGATGCCCGCCTCGCGATCGCCGCCGCCCATGCCGACCACGACGTTGCCCTCGACGACGGCCGTCGCCCGCTCGGACGCCGACGCGACCGTCGACCCCGCCCCCTTGATCATGATGCCCGACCCCGTGCCCGTCGAGGCACCCCGCTCGACGTGGTTGCCCGTGACGACGACGTCGGTGGGCGCGTAGACGTACTCCTGGGGCGTGGCCGCGTTCTGGCAGGGCACGACGGCGATGCCCACCGCGCAGCCCGAGACGTCGTTGCCGCGGATCACGATGGACTCGCCGGCGTGCGTGTCGATGCCCTCCCAGCGGGGCACGCCCCGGACGGTGTTGCCGTCGACGGTCACCCGGACCGAGCGGGGTGACTCGGTCAGCGACCGCGACTCGTCACGCGTCACCGCGATGCCGTAGGCGTTGACGTAGCCGGGCGGCTGACGGACGTCGGTGATCGTGCAACCGCGGACGACACTGTCGCTGCACGACACGAGCAGCACACCCGCGTAACCGACGTCGCTGATCGTGCACGCGACCACCTCGAGTCCCACGACGTTCGTCGCGAGCAGCGCCGTGTGCGAGAACGACGAGAAGTGGCTGTCCTCCACCGACACGCGTTCGACCGGGGCGGCCGCCGTCCCCGTCACGACGATGCCGCGTCCGGCCCCCGTCCGCCCGGCGCCCGTTCCGACCAGGGTCGCGTCGACGATGCGCACGTCCGAACTGCGCACGTCGAAGACCGTGCAGTCCGCCGTCGCGGTCAACACGACCGAGGGGCCGAAGACCACGGTCGTCGGACGGTCGACGACGAGCGGGGCCGCGACCGACTCGGACCGGTCGACCACGAGGGTGCCCCCGTCGGGCACCGCGGCGAGCGCCGCCGCCACGGTCGGGTGGGCCGACGACGCGACGACGACGGTCAAGGTCGGCACGGCGTCTGGCGAGACGGGCTCGGCGGCCGCGACCGGGGCCGCGCCGGCGCCGGACGCGACCCCGCCCGCCGTGGCCGCTGCGGCCGTCGCGAGCGCTCCGATCAGGAACGAGCGACGCCCCGGTGTCGGCGAGTGGTGATGTTCGGGGCGACGAGATGTGTCGTGCAAGAAGATCCTCCGGTGCCGTGTGGCACATTACAATGACGAGCGTTAGTGTTACTCTCGTGACCGTACACGCCCCGCCGGTGAGGTGCGGGCATACTGGCCCGATGATCTCCGTCGACCTCGCCCGACGCCTGAGCGCCGCCGGCCTCCGCTGGCACCCCGCTGCAGGTGACCGGTTCGTCATCGAGCAGGGCGACTTCGACACGGCCGAGGTCTTCACCGTCAGCGACATGACGGTCGAGGCGCACGAGTACCCCACGGGCACGGTGCTCGGTTTCAACGGCACCACCGAGTGGGCGCTCGACTCGGTCGGGGTCGACGAGACCCTGTGGCTCCCTCGGGAAGACCAGTTGCGCGACCTGCTCGGCAGGTCGTTCGTCTCGTTGACGCGTGTGGCCGGGACGGACGGAGACGCCGACGGCTCCCTCGGCGGGACCACCGAGAGCGTCGTCTTCGAGGTCCGTACGCGGGCCCCGGGTGCCGACGTCGAGGCATCGACGCAGACGCACGCCGCGAGCCTGCCGGACGACGCCTACGCGCTCGCCCTCCTGGCGTACATCGAGTCGTCGCTGCGTCTCGACTGACCCGTCACCGTCGGGTCGGAGTCCTCACCGTCGGATCGGAGTCCTCACCGTCGGGCAGGAGTCCTCACCGTCGGGTCGAGACCGTCACCGTGAACCGGGCGTCGCGGGACACCTGCCGGGTCGGGCCGATGATGCGCTGCAGAGCCGGGCGATAACCGAGGGGCGAGTTCCAGACGCACCACAGCTCGCCTCCGGGCCGGAGTACCCGGGCGGCCGCGTCGAACAGCTTGTACGCGATGCCGGCGTGGACGGTCGCACCGACGTGGAACGGCGGGTTGAGCAGCACCAGGTCGGCGGAGCCCGCGGGCAGTGAGGCGCCTGCGTCGTCGCGCCGCACCTCCATCCGGTCGGCGACGCCGTTCGCCTCGGCGGTCGCGACGGCCGACGCGACCGCGGCCGCGGACTGGTCGGTGGCCACGAGGCGCGCCCGGGGGTGGGCCCGTGCGTACGTCACGCCGAGGACGCCGGTGCCGCAGCCGAGGTCGACGACGTGGTCGGCCCGCGGGTCCTCGACGGCCAAGGCCTCGAGCAGGGCCCGGGTGCCGATGTCGATCGACGCCCCGGCGAACGCCGCCCCGTGCGCCACGACCACGAGGTCGTCGTGCCGCTCCGACCGGGGCCACGACGGCCCCGAACGGGTCAGCGGTGCCGACGCGGTGAGCACCCGGGACTTCTGACGCGCGAGCCCGGCCTGCACCTCGCCGAAGTGGCGCCGCAGGACGTCGTTCATGGCCACGGCCATGTGCTTGACCCGCCCACCCGCGAAGAGGCGGACGTCGGGATCGGCGTGAGCGGCCACGAGCTCGGCGATCTCGTCGAGGGCGTCGAGCCCCCGAGGCAGCTGGAGCAGGACCACCCGGGCGCCGGCGAGCAGGCTCGCGTCGAGCGGACCGGAGACCCAGGCCGACGGAGCTTCGGGCCGACCGGGGGTGGGCGTCGACAGGCCTAGCCGTGCGGCGTTCGCGACCAGGGCGAGCTCGCCCGACCGTGCGTCCTGGTGCACCCGCACGGGACCCACGAGGTGATCGGACCCTCCGCCGACGGGCTCGAGCATCGAGACGGCCCCGAGGGTCAGGGCACCGTAGCGGTCGCCGATCACGGTGACGTGCCCGGGGTGGGCGACCAGCGCCTCCTCGGCGGTGTCGAGCAGCAGCCGGTCGGTCGCGTCGTGGGCCACGAGTTCGGGTGCCTCGACGTCGGGCCATCGGCGGAGCTGCGCGAAGTCGATCACGGAGACACGCTAGCGGTGCCGGTCGAGGGGGCGCGCCATCTCGACGACGTGAGAGCGGACGGGAAGGGCCGCCGTCAGCGCAGGGGCCGCCAGACGACCACCGAGGTCTGCCGCGACGGGCGCGTTCCGTGCCGCAACGGCACGACGCCGCTCTCACCCGCGGCGAAGACCCGGGCCCCGGGCCGGTTGACCATCTCGTCGGCCAACGCTCGTTCGAGCTCGCGCACGCGGGACTGCAGGGCGGTGACCTGGTTCTCGAGCTCGAGGATGCGCTTGATCCCCTCGAGCGAGATGCCCTCGCCGCCGAGTCGCGCGATCTCGCGGAGCTGCACGACGTCGCGCATCGAGTAGCGGCGCGACTTGCCGGCCGTGCGTTGCGGCACGACGAGCCCGAGCCGGTCGTACTGCCGGAGGGTCTGTGCGTGCAGGCCCGAGAGCTCGGCGGCGGTCGCGATGGCGAACAGAGGCGAGTGCTCGTCCATCGGCCACTGGGTGGGGTCGGGTCGGTCCATCTCGTCTCCTGTCTCGTCGCTCGGGACCTGCCGCCGAGGAGGCGCGGGTCGGGTGGGTCTCGTCAGGCCCGCGCCCGGGCGATGAGGTCGTCGCGGGGATTCTCGGAGGGCAGGGCGGCCGCCAGGGCCTCGACGGCCTCTCGCGCCTTGTCGTTGAGATGGGCGGGCACCGCGACCTGGACGGTGGCGAGCAGGTCGCCGACGCCGTCCTTCGCGTGCACGCCGCGCCCCTTGACGCGCAGCACGCGGCCCGAGGGCGTGCCCGGCGCGACGCGCAGTCGCACGGGGTCGCCGCCCAGGGTGGGCACCTCGATGGTGGCACCGAGGGTCGCCTCGGCGAACGTGACCGGCACGTCGAGCCGCAGGTTCTTGCCGTCGAGCTCGAACACGGGGTGCTTGCGGACGGCGACGGTCAGCACCATGTCGCCGGCCTCGCCGCCGTCGGGGCTCTGCTCGCCCCGGCCGCGCAGCTTGATCTTCTGCCCGTCGTGCACGCCGGCCGGGATGCGGACCTTCATCGGCTTGCCGTTCGACGCCTGCAGCGTGATGGTCTCGCCGACGATGGCGGTCTGGAAGTCGAGGGTCGTCGTGGCCGTCATGTCGCGGCCCTTCTGCGGACCGCCGAAGCCGCGGTAGCCGCCGCTGGTCTGACCGAAGCCGCCACCGCCGAACATTCCGCCGAAGATGTCGTCGAAGCCGCCGCCGCCGCCCTGGCGGAACTGCGTGCGCTGGCCGCCCTGGTTGAACATGCCGCCGAAGACGTCCTCGAAGCCGCCACCCGCGCCTCCGGGGCCACCGCTGCCGGCCGCGAACCGGGCGCCGCCGCCCATGGCACGCACCTGGTCGTACTCGCGACGCTGCTCGGGGTCGGAGAGCACCGAGTTGGCCTCGCTGATCTCTTTGAACTTCGCCTCGCTCGCGGCGTCGCCCGGGTTGCTGTCGGGGTGGTACTTGCGCGCCAGCTTGCGGTAGACCTTCTTCAGCTCGGCGGGCGTGACGTCTTTGGAGACACCGAGGACGGCGTAGAAGTCCTTGTCGAACCAGTCCTGACTCGCCATGCGGCACCTCCTTCCTTGACTGGAGGTCGCTGCCTGGCAGCGACCGGAAGAGAACGGGGGAGGCGGTGGGCACCTCGTCGAGGAGCCCACCGCCGGTCGCGACTCGCGTCGCAAGGGGGTGGTGACGGGCCGCCTCGAGGCCGCCCGTCACCGGGGTGTCACTGCGGGGTGTGCACCGCGACCTTGGCGGCGCGGATGACCCGGTCGCCGATCGTGTAGCCCGGCTCGATCACGTCGGCCACGGTGTTGACCGTGACGTCGGCGCTCGGCAACTGGACCAGTGCGTCGTGCTTGCTGGGGTCGAAGACGTCGCCCTTCGCGCCGATCTGCGTGAGGCCGAACTTGTCGAGCCCCCCACGGATCTTCTGCGCGATGACGGTCATCGGGCCCTCGGCGAGGTCGCCGTGCTGCTCGGCACGGGCGAGGTCGTCGAGCGCCGGCAGCAGCGAGCGGACGACCTCGGCGACCACGGCCTCGCGGTTGGCTTCACGGTCACGCTCGACGCGCCTCCGGAAGTTCACCAGCTCGGCCTGGGCCCGCAGCATGTCCTGTCGCATGTCGGCCACGAGGTCGGCACTGGCCGCGTCGAGGATGGCCTCGTCGTCGGCGCTCAGCGTCTCGGTGCCCTCGGGCGCCTGGGCCATCGATTCGGCGGCGGCCTTGGCTCCGGCCGGGGCCTCGGCGTCGGCCGGGACCTCGACGTCGGGGGCCTCGGCGTCGACGAGCTCGTCGGGCTCGACCACGTCGGCCGTGCCGCCGTCTTCGGACGGGGTCGCGGGACGCGGCTCGTCGTCGGGCGTCTTGTTGTCGTCAGTCATGCCGACCGCCTCTACTTCTTGTCGTTGTCGTCGTCGTCCACGACCTCGGCGTCGACGATGTCCTCGTCGTCACCCTGGGCCTGGCCGTCGGCGGGAGCACCATCGGGGCCTGCGGCTCCGGCAGCACCGGCCTGGTCGGCCTGGCTCTGCGAGTAGATCGCCTGGCCGAGCTTCTGCTGGCTCTCGTTGAGCTTGTCGAAGGCGGGCTTGACGGCGGACTCGTCGTCGCCGGCGAGGGCCGACTTGAGCGAGTCGACGTCGGCCTGCACCTCGGACTTGACGTCCGCGGGCAGCTTCTCGTCGTTCTCCTTGATCAACTTCTCGATCGAGTAGACGAGCTGCTCGGCCGAGTTGCGAGTCTCGTTGGCCTCGCGACGTGCCTTGTCTTCGGCGGCGTTCTCTTCGGCCTCGCGGACCATGCGCTCGATGTCGTCCTTCGACAGCGACGAGCCGCCCGAGATGACCATCGACTGCTCGGCGCCGGTGCCCTTGTCCTTCGCGGACACGTGCACGATGCCGTTGGCGTCGATGTCGAAGGTGACTTCGATCTGCGGGACGCCGCGGGGGGCCGGGGCGATGCCGGTCAGCTCGAAGGTGCCGAGGTTCTTGTTGTCGCGGGTGAACTCGCGCTCGCCCTGGAACACCTGGATCGCGACGGACGGCTGGTTGTCGTCGGCCGTGGTGAAGGTCTCGCTGCGCTTGGTCGGGATGGCCGTGTTGCGCTCGATGAGCTTGGTCATCGCGCCACCCTTGGTCTCGATGCCGAGGCTGAGCGGGGTGACGTCGATGAGCAGGACGTCCTTGCGCTCGCCCTTCAGCACGCCGGCCTGCAGGGCGGCGCCCACGGCCACGACCTCGTCGGGGTTGACGCCCTTGTTGGGCTCCTGACCACCGGTGAGCTGCTTGACGACCTCGGTGACGGCCGGCATGCGGGTCGAGCCACCGACGAGCACGACGTGGGCGATGTCGCCCACCTTCACGCCCGCCTCTTTGATGACGTCGTTGAACGGCTTCTTGGTGCGGTCGAGCAGGTCGCTCGTCCACTGCTCGAACTGCGAGCGCGAGATGGTCTCGTCGAGGTTGAGCGGGCCGTCGGCCGTCAGCGTGAGGTAGGGCAGCTGAATGCTGGTCGAGGTGCTCGACGACAGCTCTTTCTTGGCCTGCTCGGCAGCCTCTTTGAGGCGCTGCTTGGCGATCTTGTCGGTCGACAGGTCGACGCCGTGGGCGTCCTTGAACTTCTTGATCAGGTGCTCGACGATGCGGTTGTCCCAGTCGTCGCCACCGAGGCGGTTGTCACCCGAGGTGCTGCGCACCTGGATGGTCGAGAAGTCTTCGTCTTTGCCGACTTCGAGCAGCGAGACGTCGAACGTTCCGCCACCGAGGTCGAAGACCAGGATGAGCTCGTCTTCTTTGCCCTTGTCGAGGCCGTAGGCCAGGGCGGCCGCGGTCGGCTCGTTGATGATGCGCAGGACGTTGAGACCCGCGATCTCGCCGGCCTCTTTGGTGGCCTGGCGCTCGGAGTCGTTGAAGTACGCGGGGACGGTCACGACGGCGTCGGTGACCTCTTCGCCGAGGTACTGCTCGGCGTCGCGCTTGAGCTTGCCGAGGATGCGCGCACTGATCTCTTGCGGGGTGTACTTCTTGTCGTCGATCTCGACCTTCCAGTCGGTGCCGACGTGGCGCTTGACCGACGCGATGGTGCGGTCGACGTTGGTGACGGCCTGGCGCTTGGCGGTCTCGCCGACCAGCACCTCGCCGTCCTTCGTGAAGGCGACGACCGAGGGGGTCGTGCGCAGACCCTCGGCGTTCGCGATGACGGTGGGCTCGCCACCCTCGAGGACGCTGACGACCGAGTTGGTGGTACCGAGGTCGATTCCTACTGCACGTGCCATGTGCTTTTCTCCTTCGTGGTGCGGTGTGACGAAAGCCTTGGGGGCCGGCCTTGAGTCGGCCTGGCTCAACTTTACTCACGCTGCCGCCGACGTCAAGCTGTGAACCTGAAAGTTGAGCCAGAATGACTCAACTCTCGAACGGGGGTCACCGCGATCGACGCGGACGAGGAGGCGCGACCCCCGTCGGCCACGGACGCCCACTAGGTTGACCCCCATGACCGCAGCGCAGACGCTCGCCGACAGCACCCCGATCCCGCGCCGCCGCGTGGTCTCGTGGGCCCTCTGGGACTGGGGCTCGGCCGCCTTCAACGCCGTCGTCACCTCGTTCGTCTTCAGCACCTACCTGGCGAGCGGCGCGTTCGTCGACCCGGCGATCGTCGCGGCAGCCGGAGACGACACCCGCAACCCGGCCCTCGTGCTGGCGAAGGCCGAGAACGCGACGGTCATCTCGACGGCCCTGACGATCGCGGGCGTGCTGATCGCGCTGCTCGCCCCGGTGCTCGGCCAACGCAGCGACGGCTCGGGTCGGCGCAAGCTCTGGCTCGCGATCAACACCGGCCTCGTCGTGCTCGCCATGGCCGCGATGGTGCTCGTGGCCCCCGTGCCCGGTTACCTGGTCTTCGGTGCCGCACTGCTCGCCGCCGGCAACATCTTCTTCGAGTTCGCGAGCGTGAACTACAACGCGATGCTCGTGCAGGTCTCGACGCCGCGGACCATCGGCAAGGTGTCGGGCTTCGGTTGGGGCCTCGGCTACGTCGGCGGCATCGTCCTGCTGCTCCTGCTGCTCGTCGCCTTCTTGCAGAGCTTCGGCGTCGAGGGACGCGGCGGCCTGTTCGGCGTCGCCACGGGAACGGCCGGAGGCGCCTGGGACGTCCGCCTGTCGATCGTCGTCGCCGCGGTGTGGTTCGCCGTCTTCGCGGTGCCGGTCCTGCTGTCGGTGCCCGAGCCGCCCGCCACCGCCGCGCGGGCCCGGGTGGGCTTGTGGCGCTCGTACCGCCTCCTGGGTTCCACGATCGCCAAGCTGTGGCGCAGCAACCGGCAGGTGCTGCTGTTCCTCGTGGCCAGTGCCGTCTTCCGCGACGGCCTCGCCGCCGTGTTCACCTTCGGGGCGATCATCGCCGCGCAGGTGTTCGGCTTCTCGCCGAGCATGGTCATCTACTTCGCCGTCGGGGCGAACCTCGTCGCCGGCATCGGCACGTTCGTCGGCGGCTGGCTGGACGACCGACTCGGGGCCAAGACGATCATCGTCGGGTCGCTGGTGGGGCTCGTCGTCGCCGCCTTCGCGGTGCTCGCCATCGGGACCGCGACGAACCTCTTCTGGGTGTTCGGGCTGGCCCTCGCCCTCTTCGTCGGGCCGATCCAGTCGGCCAGCCGATCGTTCCTGGCCCGCGTGACCCCGCCCGGGCGCGAGGGTGAGATCTTCGGGCTCTACGCGACGACCGGTCGCGCCGTGAGCTTCTTGGCACCGGGCCTGTTCACCCTGTTTGTCTCGGTGACCGGCGACACGCGTTTCGGCATCGTCGGCATCGCCCTCGTGCTGCTGGCCGGCCTGGTGCTGATGCTGCCGGTCAAGGCGGTGCAACGCACCATCGACTGAGCCGGGAACCTTCCGACGACCGGGCCCGACCGCGATCAACCGACCGGGACGCCGCGTGTCTGGTCGAGGTAGTCCCCGACCGTGTCGTCGTGAAGGGCCTGACGCAGGGCGTAGAGCCGATCGACGTCGAACGCCAGGTACGACTGCCCGTCGGCGGACGTGCCGCCGCCCGCCGTGGCCATCGTGAACGCGTGCAGACCGGAGGGCCTCAGCTCACGAGCACTCCACGCGATCCCCGCCATGCGAGTGGGGGTCAGGCCGGGGTCGACCGCGACGTGGTCGGCCGTCGCGGCGACGAACGACGAGACCGCCGCGGGATCGGTGAGGGTCCGGCGATCCAGCAGACCGTCGACGAGACCCCGGACGAAGGCCTGTTGGTTGCGCACCCGCTGGTGATCGGCCTCGGCGAAGGACTTCCGCTCGCGGACGAAGTCGAGGGCCTGCTCGCCGTCGAGGTGGTTGGGGCCCGCGACGAAGTCGTGGCCCCCCGCCCGGAACGTCCGCTCGGAGACCACGTCCACACCACCGAGAGCGTCGGTCATGCCCTCGAACCCGGTGAAGTCGACCTCGGCCACGTGGTCGATGCGGGTCTGCAACAGCTGCTCGACCGTCTGCACCGTCAGCGGGACCCCTCCCCAACTGTAGGCGGCGTTGATCTTGGCCATCCCGTGGCCCGGCACGTCGACCCACGTGTCACGCATGATCGACATGACGTACACGTCACGTCGGTCGGCCGGCAGGTGGACCAGCATCATCGAGTCCGATCGCCCCGAGGCCCCGGCCTGCCGGGTGTCGGAGCCCAGCAGGAGGACGTCGAGAGCGCCGTCGTCGACCGCAGCCGGTCGGTCGGCCTCGTCGGGGAAGGCGGCCCGGATCGTGCTCGCCCCGTCGTCCCAGGTGCGGGCGAGGTGGCCGAGGTACCCGGCTCCGACGCCGATCACGAGGGCCGGCAGGCCCACGAAGACCACCAGGGCCGCCGCGAGGGTGACGACGGCCGGCCGTCGGCCTCGCCGTCGCCGACGCCTCGACCGGTGGACCGTCGGGCGTGGGACGTCTCGTGCCACGCCACGGCTCGATCTCGTCGGCCCGTCGAGCCCCAATCGGGTGAGGGCGTCACCCGCGGGCAGGTCGGGCTCGGGTGGTCGCTGTTCCGGAATCATCCTCACATGATATTTCACATCTGTCACGACGGCAAGGTCTCCCGAGGAGGGCGTGCGGCCCGCGCAGGTTCCGCCTGACGGACGACGACAACGTCGGTGGCGGTCCGTAGGCTGGTCCGGTGAGCACCCTCGACGACGACTACGACCTCCGCACGTTCGCGGCCGCGCTCGACCCCGAGGCGCCGGGCGACGCACCGCGGGCCGATGCCGCGACCGCCGCCTGGGTCGCCGCCGAGTCCCAGGGCTTCCACGAAGCCTCCGCGGACGACGCGGCCCTCGGCCGGGCCGCCCGCCGCCTCGCCACCGACGGCCGCCGTCTCACCGGCGTGTACCGCCGCGAGGCGAACCCCGGCTCACTCGACGCCGAGGGCCGCCCGGTCGGCACCTTCGCCTCGTTCGACAAGACCCTGCACGTCGGCGGCGGCCGCCTGATCGAGGCCGACCTCGTCGCCGGCGTGACCGTGCAGCCGACCCACCGACGCAAGGGCATCCTCCGCCGCATGATGACCGACGACCTCGCCCGCGCCAAGGCCGCCGGCACCCCGGTCGCCGCGCTCACCGCGAGCGAGGCGTCGATCTACCGGCGCTTCGGGTTCGGCGTGGGCGTCCGCGAGCGCACGATCGAGGTCGACGTGCGACGTGCGGGCGGCCTGCTGAGCGAACCCGAGGGCAGCACCGAATTCGTCACCACCGCCTCGCTCGCCGAGGTCGCCCCCGACGTCTTCGCCCGATTCCACGTCCGCAGCCCGGGATCGATCGATCGCCACGAGGGCGCGTGGAACCACGCCCTCGGCCGCGAGCGAGCCGACGGCACGCCCGACCCGACCGTCCGAGCCGCCGTGCACCGCGACGCGACCGGCACCGTCGACGGCTACGTGACCTACCGGGTCGAGGCGACCGGTGGCGGCCCGGGCTCCACCGGCACGCAGACCCTCGTCGTCGTCGACCTCGTGGCCGCGACCGACGACGCCTACCTCGGCCTCTGGCAGCTGCTGCTCGCGGTCGACCTGGTCCAGGCCGTCCGCTACTCGAACGCCCCGCAACACGACCCGCTGCCCCATGCACTGGTGGACGGTCGCGCGCTGACGATCAGCCACGACGAGGACCACGTGTGGTTCCGCATCCTCGACCCCGTCGCCGCCCTGCAGGCACGCCCCTGGGCCGCCGACGGCGTCGTCACGATCGCCATCGGCGACTCCCTGGGCCACGCGGCCGGCACGTACCGCGTCACGAGCGAGGCGGGCGGGGCCACGGTCAAGAAGGCCGCCGTGCGTCGCGCCGACCTCGAACTCGACGTCGCGACGCTCGGCTCGCTCTGGCTCGGAGGTTTCGACCCGGTCACGCTGGCCGCCGCGGGCCTCGTCCGCGAGCGCCGCAAGGGGGCCGTGCAGAAACTCCGCGCGATGTTGCTGCCCGACCGCCCGCTGCACGGCATCACCTACTTCTAGGCACGGCATCGGCCCCGGGGCCGAGACGCGGGAGGCGCGGGTCACCCGACCCGCGCCTCCTGCGGGCCTGCGCCCGCCGCACCCGGTCGAGCTGTCACGACCGGCCGGTCACGGTCGAACGTGAGCGGCCGGTCGTGACAGCTCGGCTGAGCCTGCGAGAGCTACGCCCGCGCCAGCCCGTTCGCCCGGGCGACCCCGCCGTACCACCGGGCGCTTGGCTTGGGCGTGCGCTCGAAGGTCTCGCGGTCCCACCCGATCAGGCCGAACGTGGGGCGGAAGCCGCTGGCCCACTCGTAGTTGTCGAGGGCGCTCCAGTGCTGGTAGCCGAGCACCTCGATGCCTTCGTCGATGGTGTCGTGGATGTGCTCGAGCGCGCCTTGCGTGTAGGCGATGCGTCGGGTGTCGTCGGCGGTCGCGATGCCGTTCTCGGTGACCATGACGGGCACGTGGCCCGACAGCTCCCACGCGCTGCGGATGCCCTCGGCGGCGGCCGGCGGGTAGAACTCCCACCCGGTCAGCGTCGTCTCGAGCCCCTCGGCGACCGGACGCGGCCCCTCGGGCCCGACGAACGTCTGCGTGTAGGCCTGCACCCCGACGAAGTCGTCGCCGGCCGCCATCTCGCTGTACCAGTCGTCACGGACGTAGCCGTACTCGCGGGTCTTCTCGGCGGCACCGGGCTCGTCCAGGGCCTTGAACGCCTGGGTCGCGACGGTCCAGCCCGACTTGACCTGCGGCAGCTGCGAGAGCACCTCGCGGCTGCGCTTGTGGGAGGCGAGCAGGGCGTCGGCGACCTCGAGGTCGGGGTTCGGCAGGCCGTAGGCGACGAGGTTCGAGGCGTCCTCTCCCCCGGCGAGCATCGCGGCGATGTTCGGCTCGTTGATGGTGCACACGTACCGGACGCCCTCGGCGACGACCGGCAACGCGAGCTCGGTGTAGCGCGCGAACAGGTCGGCGGCGTCGGGCGCGCGCCAGAAGCCGTCGCGCTCGAACCAGCGCGGCACGGTGAAGTGCATCAGCGTGACGATCGGCTCGATGCCGAACTCGTGGCAGGTCTCGACCATGCGGCGGTAGTGCGCGATCTGGGCCTTGCTCACCATGCCGCGCTCGGGTTCGATGCGGGCCCACTCGATGCTGAACCGGTAGCTGTTCAGGCCGAGCTCGGCGAGCAGCCGGATGTCGTCGCGGAACCTGTTGTAGCTGTCGGCCGCGTCACCGCTCGGTTCGACGATGGTCGTGCCGGGGGCGTTCTCGTGCACCCACCAGTTGCTGTTGACGTTGTTGCCCTCGATCTGGTGGGCGGCGGTGGCGGCTCCCCACAGGAAGCCGTCGGGGAAGGTCAGCACAGGGTGGTTCCTTTCGGGTGGAGCGAGAGGGGATGTCAGGAGGCGCGGTGCGTGCGGCGCGGGTTCGGCACCGCGTCGAGCAGGTTCACCGTGTACGGGTCGGTCGGACGCTGCAGCACCTCGGCCGTGTGCCCCCGTTCGACCACGGCTCCCTGGTTGAGCACCATGATGTCGTCGGTGATCAGCCGGGCACTGAGCAGGTCGTGGGTGATGTAGAGCATCGAGACGCCCCACTGCTCGCGGAGGTCCTCGAGCAGCGCGAGCACGCCGGCCCGCAGCGAGACGTCGAGCATCGAGACGGGCTCGTCGGCGATGATCACCTGCGGGTCGCTCGCGAGCGCCCGGGCGATCACGACGCGCTGCCGCTGGCCACCCGACAGCTGGTGCGGCAGCTTGGCCGCGAACTGCTCGACCGGCGTCAGACCGACCGTCTCGAGCAGCTCGAGCACCCGGCGCCGCGCCTCCTGACCGGTCAGGCCGGTGTAGTTCACGACGGGGCGCGTGAGCGTGTACTCGACCGTGTGCAGCGGGTTGAGCGCGGCGTAGGGGTCCTGGAAGACCATCTGCACGTCGCTGCGGAAGCTGCGGAGGGCGCGGCCGCGCAACCTCGTGACGTCGGTGTCGCCGAACGTGACGCTGCCGCTCGTCGGCTTCTCGACGCCCGTGACGAGCTTGGCGATCGTGCTCTTGCCCGAGCCGCTCTGCCCGACGAGGGCGAGCGACTGTCCCGGTTCGAGCGTGAACGACACGTCGCGGACGGCCCGTACGGGGTCGTCCCCGCGACGAGGAGGCGCGTAGGTCTTGGTCACGCCGCTCACGGTGATCGCGTGCTGCGCCGTGCGCTGTCCGCGCGTGGCCACGGTCGGCACCGAGGTCGTGGTGTCGACGCGGCGGTCACCCCGGGCCCGGCGGACCGATCGGTCCTCGAAGCCGGGCAGCGAGACGACCTCGGCGCGCGGGTCGGCGTAGTGCGACAGCAGCATGCGCGTGTAGTCGTCCTGCGGGTCGGCGAGCACGTCGGCCGAGCGGCCGTCCTCGACGATGCGGCCCTCGTGCATCACGAGCACACGCTGCGCCGACTCGAGCACGATGCCGAGGTCGTGGCTGATCAGCACGGCCGTGAAGCCCTCGCTCTGCTGCAGCGAGATGATCGTGTCCATCACCGCGTGCTGCACGAGCACGTCGAGCGCGGTGGTCGGCTCGTCGAAGACCATCAGCTGCGGCTCGAGCGACAGGGCGAGGGCGATCGAGACGCGTTGGCGCATGCCGCCGGACAGCTCGCCGGGGAACCGCGCGAGGACGCTTGGGTCGAGCTCGACCTTGGCGACCAGCTCGGCGGCACGGGCGTGCCAGCGGTCGCGCGGCACGTGGCCGTGGGCCTTGAACACGTCGACGAAGTGGTTGCGGATCGTTCGCACCGGGTTCAGCGCGTTCATGCCCGACTGCAGCACCATCGCGAAGCCGCCCTGCCGCTGCTGACGCAGGGCCTCGGTGTCGAGGTCGCGGACGTCGGCGCCGTCGAACCAGATGCTGCCGCCGTTGGTGCGCGCCGGCGGCTTCTGCAGCCGGGTCAGCGCGTAGCCGAGGGTCGACTTGCCCGAGCCGGACTCGCCGACCAGGCCGACGAACTCGCCCCGCTTCAGCCGGAACGACACGTGGTCGACGGCCTGCACGGGCTCGGCGCCGGCGCTCTCGTAGACGACGCTGAGGTCGCGGACGTCGAGCAACACGTCGTCGGAGGACGAGGGCGAGGAGGCAGTGGGCTGGTCGGTGAGATCCGTGGCGGTCACTTGCGCGCCTCCTTCTTCTGCTTCGCACCTTCGCGAAGTCGCGGGTTGCCGACGGCGTCGACGCCGAAGTTGATCAAGGTCAGGCTCATCGCCAGCAGGGCGATGCAGAGGCCGGGCGCGAAGAGCAGTATCCACTGGCCGGTGAGCAGGGCGTTCGAGTTCTGCGCCCAGTAGAGGATCGTGCCCCAGCTGACGATCGACGAGTCGCCGAGCCCCAGGAACTCGAGGCCGGCCTCGGCGAGGATCGCACTGGTCGCGGCGCCGAAGAACGAGCCGGTGATCAGCGAGGTCATGTTGGGCAGGATCTCGCGGAACACGATGCGCCCCGCGCTCTCGCCCGAGAAGCGTGCCGCCGTGACGAAGTCGCGTGAACGCAGCGACTGCGTCTGGCTGCGCAGCACGCGCGCACCCCAGGCCCAGCCGGTGATGACGATCACCGCGAGGATCACGGTGATGCCGCCGTTCTGCAGGTAGGCCGCGATGACGATCATCAGGGGCAGACCCGGGATCACGAGGAACAGGTTCACGACGAAGCCGACGACGTCGCCGCCGAAGCCCTTCATGTAGCCCCAGCTCAGCCCGATCGCGACGGCGACCAGCGTCGACAGCACGCCGGCGACGACGCCGACGAAGACGCTGATGCGGGCGCCGTAGATCAGCTGGCTCAGGACGTCCTCACCGGCGGCCGTGGTGCCCATCCAGTGGGCCCAGCTCGCGTCGGCGTTGCGCTCGAAGCCGTTCTCGCTGCCGCCGTAGGGGGCGAGCAGCGGGGCGAAGATCGCGACGAGCACGAACAGGCCGAAGATGACGACGCCGATCTTCGCCTTGGGGTTCGACCAGATGGTCGCGGCCATGCGGCCGATGGTGAGCCAGCGACTGGGCGCCTTCTGCTCGGCGGCCCCGTTGGGGGGCGCGCCCTCGGGCAGGTGGACGGACACGGTGGAGGTCATCGGCGGGTCCTTGGGTCGAGCACGCCGTACAAGATGTCGACGAGGAAGTTGGCGACGAGCACGCTGACCGTGATCATCAGGAAGAGGGCCTGCATCAGCGGGTAGTCCTGGCCGATGACGGCGTTGAACAGCAGGTAGCCGATGCCGGGGTAGCCGAACACCTGCTCGACGAGGATCGAGCCGCCGACCACGCCACCGAGGGCGAGGCCGAAGCCGGTCAGGTTCGGCAGGATGGCGTTGCGGGCGGCGTAGCGAACGGCGACCGTGCGACCCTTCAGGCCGTTGGCCTCGGCGAAGGTGACGTAGTCGTCACCCAGCGTCGAGATCATCGCGTTGCGCATGCCGAGGATCCAGCCGCCGAGGCTCGTCAGCAGGATCGTGATGGCCGGGAGCACCGCGTGCTGCAGCGCGTCGCCGACGAAGGCCGGCGTGAACCCGGGCGTCGTCGTCGCGCCGTAGGCCCCCGTGGTGGGGAACCAGTGCAGCACGTAGCCCAGGAAGAACAGCAGCAGCAGGGCCGTCCAGAAGTACGGGAACGTGCTCATGAAGCTGCCCGACAGGGTGGGCAGCGAATCGAGCCAGGTGCCGCGCTTCCACGCCGCGGCGACACCGATCAGGGTGCCGAGCACGAAGGCGATGACCGTGCAGACGCCGACGAGGATCAGCGTGAACGGCAGGGCCTGGCCGACCAGGTGGCCGACCGTCTCGGGGAAGAACGTGTAACTGGTGCCGAAGTCGAGACGCACCACCTGACCGAGGTAGCTGACGTACTGCTGCAGCACGTTGCCGTCCGGCACGCCGAGCTGGGCCTCGATGGCGGCACGGGTCGCCGCGCTGACCGGACCGTTCAGCGACAGCTTCGCGATCGCGGCGTCGGTCGGGCTGCCGGGCATCAGCCGCGGCAGGATGAAGTTCAGGGTGACCGCGGCCCACAGGGTGAGCACGAACAGGCCGAGTTTCTGGGCTGCGTACTTCACTGGTCGCCCTCTTTCTGGTCGACGCGCTTGAGCTTCGTGAAGATCAGCAGCGGTGCCTGGTCGTAGTTCTGCGGTGCCATGTACGGGTTCTCGGCAGTGGGCCAGCCGGTGAACTTCGAGTCGTTGAACAGACCCCAGAGCCCGCCGTAGTAGAGGCCGATCACGGGCAGCTGGTCGTAGACGACGTTCTGCAGCTGGTACGCGTACTGCTTCTGCTGCTCGGGGTCGGTCGTGGCCTTCCAGTCGTCGAGCAGCTGGTCGACCGCCGGGTCGCTGAACCGCTCGAAGTTGGCCGCCGTGGTCTCGCCGACCGGGGTCGCGAAGTCGCTGTTGAGCAGGTTGTTGTAGGCCTGGTACACGTTGCCGTTGCCCATGCCGCCCATCGCCATGTCGAACTCGCCGTTCGCGATGGCCGACTGGTAGCCGGCCGGTTGGGGAGCCTGGATCTGCACGTCGATGCCGATCGCGCCCAACTGGCTCCGCACCTCCTGCACGGCCCGCAGCCAGTCGGTGTAGCCGTTGGCGGTGAGGATCGTGATCTTCAGCTGCTTGCCGTCGGGGCCGACCAGCTCGTCGCCTCGCTGCGTGTAGCCCGACTCGGCGAAGGCCGCGAGGGCGCCGTCGACGTCCTGCTCGAGGATGCCGGCGTTCGGGATGGACGGGTCGAGGTCGTCCTGCTGGTTCGGCAGGATGAGCCCGGTCTGACCGGCCGGCTCGAGATACCCCTCGGTGGCGGACTCGGCGATGGGCCCGCGGTCGAGCGCCAGCGCGATGCCGCGCCGCACGTTCACGTCGTCGAACGGCGCCTTGGTGAGGTTCGGCACGAGGCCGATCACGCCTCCCGGCGGGAACCAGAACTGGTTGTCGGGGCTGGCGGCGCCCCAGGTGCCCTCGACGTCGCTGATGAACGAGTACGACCAGTCGTAGCCGCGCGTGACGGTGTCGAGCTGATTGTTCGTCGCGGGCAGGATCAGGTGCCCGATCTCGATCTTGTCGGCCTGCCAGTAGGTCTGGTTCTTGTCCATCGAGTACTGCTGCGGCGAGTAGTTGCCGAGCGTGAACGGTCCGGTGCCGACCGGGTCGGGGTTGCGGAAGGTCGTGGGGTCGTCGACGTCCTTCCACAGGTGCTCGGGCACGATCGTCGTCTGGCCGATGATCTCCATCGCGGGCACGTCGTCGGTCTGCAGGTGGAAGACCACGTGGTCGCCCTGCTGCTCGATCGTGTCGATGTGCTGCCAGGCGCCCTTGAGGTCGAGCGACGGGTTCGCCTTGATCAGGTCGAACGTGTAGACCACGTCGGCCGGGGTCATCGGCGTGCCGTCGGACCACTCGACGCCGTCGCGGATCGTCATGTCGATCGTGCGCGCGTCGGGCAGGACGGTCTCGCTCGCGAGCCAGGGGGTGATCTCGCCGTCGAGCGGGTTGATCTCGAGCAGGGGCTCGTAGATCCAGGTCGAGGCGGTGCGCTTGTTCGTGAGGAACGGGTTGAAGTTGCGCTCGAACTGCGGATTGCCCTTGTCGGCGTTGATCAGCATCGTGTCGGCCCCGATGCTGGGGTCCGGCTGGCTGCGGATCTGGATGCTGCAGCCGGTGGCCACGAGCACGGCGGCCGTGGCCGCTGCCAGGGCCGCGAGCGTGCGGAAGCGTCGGCGCGGGTGTCGCCGAGGGGGTGTCGCGTGCGTCATCGCCACGTTCTCTCATTCGTCGTCGAGGTGAGCTGGGCCCACTGTAAGCGCATACATCGCGTGTGCGCAAGCAGCGGGGCTCGGCGAGACGGCACGACGTGCCGCTCAGGTCCGGACGTGAGCGGCACGTCATGACGTCTCGGGGTCGCGAGCCCCCGGGGACGAGGAGGCGCGAGGTCGTTCGACGCCGAGCCAACCGTCAGGGGACGCCCGGGCCCGCACGCCAGAATCGGCGTCGGGTGCCGGTCGCGGCACCCCGGCCGACCGGAGGGACCCGCATGGCCAGCACGACGCAGCTGCGAGCACTCCGCGCCTCGCTGCCCGTGGTCGCCGAGCGGGCGCACGACATCGCCGACGACTTCTACCGTCGCCTGTTCGCCACGCGACCCGACCTGCTGCGCGACCAGTTCAACCGGGGCGACCTCGCGCAGGGGCGGCAGCAGCGTGAGCTCGCCCGCACGATCGTGGCGCTCGCGCAGGCCGTCCTCGACGCGGCCCCGGGGTCGACGCGAGGCGAGGGGGCCGACCGGCACCGCGCCTCCTCGGGGGGCCGAGCGCCGGGCGGGGACGCCGCCCGCCAGGCCGGGGCGCCGACCCTCGCGCCGGCGACACCCGGCGAGATCGTCTCGCGGTTGGCCCAGCGGCACGCGGCGCTCGGCGTCACCCGCGACGAGTACGACCTGTTCGAGCGGCACCTCGGCGAGGCGTTCGCGGTCGCCCTCGGACCGGACTTCACAGCCGAGGTCGCCGACGCCTGGGCGGCCGTCTACCGTCAGGCCCGCGACGAGATGGCGGCGACGGTCGAGGCGATCTACCGGCAGGCCGACCTCGAGCCGGGTGACGAGTGGCGCGAGGCCCTCGTCACCGAGCTCCGCGTCGAGGCCGAGGACGTGGTCGCGATCACCCTGGTCTCGGCCGACAGCGAAGCGCTGCCCCGGTATCGCGCCGGCCAGTTCGCGTCGGTGCAGGTGCGGCTGGCCGACGGGGCCCGGCAGATCCGGCAGTACAGCCTGCGCGGCGGGCCCGACGAGCAATGGCGCATCAGCGCACGGTTGCTGCTCGGTGAACCGCCCGCGCCCGACGGTGAGGTGTCGTCGCACTTGATGGGCGAGCTGCAGGTCGGCGACGTGGTGAGCGTCTCGCCCCCGATCGGGTCGCTCACGATCGACGACCTCGACGACGCTCCCCTGTTGTTCGTCTCGGCGGGCATCGGCTGCACGCCCGTGCTCGGCATGCTCGACCACCTGGCCCGTTCCGAGCCCGACCGCGTCGTGACGGCGCTGCACTTCGAGCGCACGCCCGAGCGGCACGCGCACCGCGTCGAGCTCGAGGCACTGGTCGCGTCGATGCCGAACGCGACGCTGCGGGTCAGCTACACGCAGGGGTCGCTGTCGGCGCTCAGCGCGCTGGCCGAGGCGTCGATCGACGGGCCGGGCGTCTACCTCGACCCGATCGACCTGGCCCGGGTCGACCTGACCGCGTCGCACCGGGTGTTCCTGTGCGGACCGGTGCCGTTCATGGCGATCGCCCGGGCGGCCCTGATCGGCCACGGGGTCGACGCCGAGCGCGTGCACTACTTCGTCTTCGGGCCGGACGACGGCAGCGTCACCGGCGCCGACACCGGGCAGGGCGGGCTCGGGTAGGGCCGGGGCCGGTCGGCGAGGAGGCTCGGGGTTCAGAGCGCGGGGCAGCTCTCGCGCAGCAGCACCTCGACCGGCAGGGTGACCCGCTGCGGGGGCGCACCCGGGTCGGTCAGCCGTCGCACGACCGTACGGACGGCGATGCGGCCCAGCTCGCCCATCGGCTGGCGCACCGTGGTGAGCCGGGGCCGGGAGAACCGGCCGGCGTCGATGCCGTCGAACCCCGTCACGAGCACACGACCGGGCACGTCGACGCCCTGCTCGCCGAACACGTCGAGGACGCCGAGCGCCGACTGGTCGTTCGCGCAGAGGACGGCCCGGGGCAGGTCGCCGGCCTCGAGCAGGGCCGCAGCGGCGCGACGACCGCCGGCGCGGGAGAACTCGCCCGGCTCGACCCGGACCGTGACGCGCGCCCCGGCGGCGCGGTGCGCCTCGACGGCCCGGTCGAAACCGGCGTGACGGTCGAGTTCGTCGGGCGAGTCGGACGGTCCGGCGACGTAGGCGACGTCGCGCACGCCTCGCGTTCCCAGCACGAAGTCCGTCAGGGCGTGCATGCCGGCGACGTTGTCGACGCCGACGTGGTCGAGGTCGTCACCCGGCCTCGAGTCGGCGAGCACGACGACGGGGATGCGTCGCGAGACGTGCGCGAGCAGGTCGCCCGGCACCGTCTGGGCCAGCACCGCGAGCCCGTCGACCCGGCCCGCGATGTCGTTGACCATCACCTCGCGGCTCGACCCCCGGCCGGCCGCGACCATGAGGGCGAATCCGCGTCGCCAGGCCTCGACCTCGGCGCCGCGCAGCACCTCGTCGAAGTAGAGGTTCGCCGGGTTCGACCCGTGGTCGGATGCAGGAGGCGCGGTGGGGGTCGTCGAACCGCGGCCCGGGTCGAGGACGGCCGGCGCCTCCACCCGCTCACGGTCGTCGATCAGCGGGATGCGCGACGCATCCGCCACCCGCGCCCAGTCGGGTTCGGGGCCGTCGATGCCGTCGTGGCCCGGCAGGAAGAGCCCGAGCACGCCCGTGCGTCGCCCGGCGAGGCCGCGGGCCGCGCCGCTCGGCACGTAGCCGAGGGCACGCACCGACTCGAGCACCCGGCTGCGGGTCTCGGGGCGCACGTCGTCGGGACGGCGCAGCACCCTCGACACCGTCGCGATCGACACGTCGGCGTGGGCGGCCACGTCGTACACGGTCGGGGCCTTGGTCACGAGAGGTCCTCCAGGCGGGCGGCGGCGGGTCGCGGACCATCCTAGGTCGGACGGTCGGTCGGTGGCCGAGGCCGGGCCGCGCCTCCCGTGCTCGTCGGCCGTCGGCGCCGGTGAGTGCAGTCGGCGACGGCACGAGCCGAGGGCACCGCCCGAGCGGTGGGACGACGAACGCCGCCCGTCCTGTCGTGGACGAGCGGCGTTCGGAGGTGGCCCGGCAGGGCCGTCGGTCACTCCCCGTCAGGGCCGGCGGTCGATCGGCGACGGTGTCGGGTCGCGACGACGGTGGCCGCCCCGACGAGCACCATGAGCAGTGCCGCCGCCGCGAACGGCGTCGGCTCGCTGCCCGTGTAGGCGAGCGCCCCGGTGGCGCGGACGGTCGAGACCGGTACGACACCCGTCGAGACCGGCGTCACCACGGGAGGCGCGGGTGCCACGACCACGGCGGCCACGGAGAAGAGGACCGGCGTCGTGAAGGCCGACGTCGTCCCGTCCGTCAGGGTCTGGACGGCGGTCACCCCGAAGTCACCGACGGGGACGCCGGTCACCGGGAGCGAGAACGCTCCGGTCGCGTCGGTCTGCACGAAGGCGAACGCACCACCGATCGCGGGATCGTACGCGACGGGGTCGGCCGCCACCCGGGCGGACCGGGCCGAGGCCGACGGAATGGTCTGGTCGAGGTCGGCCAGCTGGTCGGCGGTCGCGAACACCACCGTCACGAGGGCGTTCGGCTGGGCCGTGCCGGTCACGGTGACGGTGCCCGGCTCGAGGACCGCACCCGTGACGGGGGCCGTGATGGCCGGGCCCGAGATGGCGGCCTCGACGAGCAGGTCGAGGGTCGCCTCGCTGCCCTCGGAACCGACGAGGGTCAGCGTGGTGACCCCGGCGGGCACGGTCGACGGCAGCTGGGCGAGGTCGTCGACCCGGCCCCGCTCGTCGGCGACGAGTTCGCCGTCGAGACCGTCGATCGTGATGGTCTCGCCGGGCACGAAGTTCGCGCCGCGGATGCGGAAGGGCTTGCCCGCCTGGACGGTGCCGTCGGCGACGGCCACGACCGGGTCGCCGCCGAGGTCTTCGGTGACGGCCGCGAAGGCGTCGACGACGCCCGCGCCGTAGAGGGCGGGGTCACCCCCGCCGTCGGCCTGGCTCTTCAGCAGCGCCTGCAGCTCGGCCGGCGTCGCGTCGGGGTGGGTCGAGGCGAGCAACGCGGCCACGCCGGCGACGTGGGGCGAGGCCATCGAGGTGCCGTTGTAGACCTCGTAGCGACCACCGAAGACGGTGCTGAGGATGCCCGAACCGGGCGCTCCGAGGTCGATGACGCCGGCACCGTAGTTCGAGTAGCGCGCGTCGAAGACGGGCTGGCCGTCGGCACCCTCGCGCAGGGCCGAGACCGTGATCACGCCGTCGATCTCGGCGGGCATGTCGATGCAGCCCTGCGACACGTCACGGCCTTCGACCGGGGTCGAGTCGTTGGGGCTCGTGTCGTTCGTGGTCTTGTTCGCCAGGTCGTAGGCCGAGTTGCCGGCGGCGGCGACGCTCAGCACCCCCTGCGTCTCGGAGTACTCGACGGCACGGGTCACGGCCTCGAGAGCCGGGGCCTGATCGGCCTCGTCCTGGCACCAGAACTCGTAGGGGTCGACGTAGTAGCTGTTGTTGGTGACGTCGAAGCCCTTGTCGGCGGCCCACATGAAGCCGCAGAGCGCGTACTCCGGGTAGATGTAGCCGTCGTAGTTGACGACCTTGACGCTGGCGAGCGTGACGCCGGGGGCGATGCCGACGATGCCCACGCCGTTGTCGGCGGCCGCGATCGTGCCGGCGACGTGCGTGCCGTGCGACTCGCTGTCGTCGACGGGGACCCACGCCGACTGGTCCTGGTCGGGAACGCCGTTGACGGCACAGCCGACCGAGAGGGCGGGGTCGACCTGTCCGGCCAGGTCGGGGTGCGAGACGTCGATGCCGCTGTCGAGCACGCCGACCACGACGTCGGGGTCGCCGGGCGTGATCTCACGGGCCTCGGGCGCACCGATCGCGCTCATGTCCCACTGCTCGGCCTCGAGCGGGTCGACCGGGGCCACCTGCTCGCCGAGGGGGCGGTCGATGCCCTGGGTGCCGGCGCCGGCCGGGGCCACCGTCTCGGCAGCACCGACGGCCGCGGTGCGCGTCGGGCCGGCGGACTCGACGCCCGCCGCCAGACGGATGGCCGTGAGGAAGTCCCCGTCGGACGACTGGGCGGTCAGGACGCCGATCTCGGGGTACCGGCTGAGGACCGTCCCGCCGTCGGCGACGACTGCGGCCGCCGCGACGTTGACCGCCGCCTGGCCGGTGGCCGCCGTGTTGACGACGTAGTTCATGACCACGCCGTCCGCGACCTGCGCGTCGGCCTCGGGCAGTGGTGCGGCCGGGGCCTCGACCGCGTCCGGGGTCTCGGTCGCGTCCACGGCATCGGTCGCGTCCGTGGCGGGCGCCTGACCCGCCGGGTCGGCGATCTCGACCGCGGCGTCGGCGGCGTCCGTCGACGGCGCCTCGGTGACGACCTCGGTCGACTCGGCGGTGGCGGTCGGCGTCTCGGTCGCCTGGCCGGCGACGGAGCCGTCGACCGTGGCGTCGTCGCCGTCGGCCGCGAAGGCGGCGGTGGGTGCCAGGGCGAGGGCCCCGGCGAGCGCCAGCGAGGTCGCGATGCGCGGCCCCCGGCGTGCGGTGTTCCTGATCACGGACGTGCTCCTGCGGGTCGGGTCGTCTCGCCACGGGCACGGAGCGACGGGGCGAGATCGCGATGGCCGGGGATCACCCCGCTCGGCCCCCCGAGATCGGACGGCCCCTCAGCCGGATGTCACCACTTTAGGGGCCGACGTGTTACGACGGGATGACGATTTCCACCGATCCCGGGGGGACCTGGTCGTACGCCTCGTCCCCACCCTCCCGATCGCCCGCGCGTTACGCAGCGTTGCCCCGCGGCGCCCGTCGCCGACGTGCCGCCCGTAGCGTGGGACGCATGGCCACCAGCGACACCATCTCGAACCTGCTCGACGAGCGACGGACCTTCGCCGCGCCTCCTGCGCTCGTCGAGGGGGCCAACGTCACGTCCGCCGAGCACGCGCGGGCGGCCGCCGACCCCGTCGCGTTCTGGGCCGAGGCGTCGCAGCGACTCGACTGGCACACGCCGTGGACGGTCGCGCACACCTGGAAGCCCGTCACCGAGGGGCCCGACGGCGAACTGACCGTGCCCGAGGCCACCTGGTTCGCCGACGGCACGCTCAACGTCGCCGTCAACTGCGTCGATCGGCACGTCGATGCCGGCCGCGGCGACAAGGTCGCCCTGCACGTCGAGGGCGAGCCCGGCGACCGCCGCGACGTCACCTATGCGCAGCTGCAGCGCGAGGTCGTCAAGGCGGCGAACGGCCTGCGGTCGCTCGGCGTGGGAAAGGGCGACCGGGTCGTCGTGTACCTGCCGGTGATCGCCGAGACGATCGTGGTGACCCTCGCCATCGCGCGACTCGGGGCGATCCACTCGCTCGTCTTCGGCGGTTTCTCGGGTGAGGCACTCAAGTTCCGGGTCGAAGACACCCGCGCCAAGCTGCTCGTGACAACCGACGGGCAGTTCCGACGCGGAGGCGCGGTGCCGGTCAAGGCGAACGCCGACCACGCGGTCAGCGGCGAGAACGAGATCGAGCACGTGCTGGTCGTGCGACGGACCGGCGAGCAGACGCCCGACGTCCCGTGGACGGACGGACGAGACCTCTGGTGGCACGACGTCGTCGACCCGCAGCCCGACACCGACGAACCCGAGTTCTTCGGTGCCGAGACCCCGTTGTTCATCATGTACACGAGCGGCACCACCGGCAAGCCGAAGGGCCTGGTGCACACGAGCGGCGGCTACCTCACCCAGGCGAACTGGACGCACTGGGCCGTCTTCGACGCCAAGCCCGACGACGTGCACTGGTGTACGGCCGACCTCGCCTGGGTCACGGCGCACACCTACGAGATCTACGGCCCGCTCTCGAACGGGCTGACCCAGGTGATCTACGAGGGCACTCCCGACACCCCGCACCCGGCCCGACACCTCGAGATCATCGAGCGGTACGGCGTGACGACGTACTACACGGCCCCGACGCTGGTGCGCACGCTGTCGTCCTGGTTCCCCGACGGGCTGCCCGACACCTACGACCTCTCGTCGCTGCGCCTGCTCGGCACGGTCGGCGAGGCCATCAATCCCGAAGCCTGGGTCTGGTTCCACGAGCAGTTCGGCCGGGGCGAGTGCCCGATCGTCGACACCTGGTGGCAGTCCGAGACGGGGGCTGCCGTCATGGCCCCGCTGCCCGGGGCCGACACCCTCAAGCCGGGTTCGTCGCTGCGGGCCCTGCCCGGGCTGTCGACCGCCGTGGTCGACGACGCCGGCGAGCGCGTCCCGAACGGCAGCGGCGGCTACCTCGTGGTGCAGCAGACCGGGCCGGCACTGGCCCGCACGGTCTGGGGCGATCCCGAGCGCTACCGCGACAGCTACTGGGCGACCTACTGGCGGCAGGGCTGGTTCTTCTCGGGCGACGGCGCGAAGTACGACGCCGACGGCGACATCTGGGTGCTCGGTCGGGTCGACGACGTGATCAACGTGTCGGGCCACCGCCTGTCGACCATCGAGATCGAGTCGTCGCTCGTGTCGCACCCGGCCGTCGCCGAGGCGGCCGTCGTCGGTGTGACCGACGAGCGCACCGGCCAGGCGATCGCCGCGTTCGTGGTGCCGTCGACGCGACCGGCAGGAGGCGCGGTGCGAGACGCCGGCGACGCCACCGAGCCGTCGGTGTGGGCTCCGCTCGCGGGGTCGCTCTCGCCGACGCTGCGCGCCCACGTGGCCGATCAGATCGGGCCGATCGCCAAGCCGGCCACCGTACTCGTCGTGCCCGACCTGCCCAAGACGCGCTCGGGCAAGATCATGCGGCGGCTGCTGGCCGACATCGTCGACGGGCGCCCGCTCGGTGATACGACGAGCCTGCAGGACGAGACCGTGCCCGGCCGGGTGGCGGCCGTCCTCGCCGAGGCGACCCGCGCCTCCTGACGTCGGGAATCCCGTGGGGGCGGGCGGAGTTGTCGTGACCGTGGCTCGACGGCGCGCCCACACCCTTGTCAACGAGAAGAAAGCGGCACCATGTCGATCTCCGAGTCCACCGCCCCGTCCACCGTCCGCACCGCCGAGACCAGCGTCCCGATCGTGTCGCTGCTCGACGAGCGCTGGAGCCCCCGCTCGTTCGACCCGACCGCCGAGATCTCGGACCGTCAGCTCGACGCCCTGCTCGAGGCCGCCCGCTGGGCTCCGTCGGCGCAGAACCACCAGCCCCGTCGCTTCATCGTGGCCCGCCGCGGCAGCGAGTCGTTCGACACGATCGTCGGCACCCTGATGAGCTTCAACGCGATGTGGGCCGGCAACGCCGCGGCACTGATCGTCGCCGTCGCCGAGACGTCGACCGTCGAGGGCGACGCCCGCCCGACCGCCGAGTACGACCTCGGCCAGGCCGTCGCCCACCTCACGGTGCAGGCCCACGCCGAGGGCTTCCACACCCACCAGATGGCCGGCGTCGAGTGGGACAAGATCGTCTCCGCCTTCGGCCTGACCGACAACCTCAAGCCCGTCACCGTCACGGCCGTCGGCGTCGTCGACGAGGCAGACAAGCTGATCGAGGCCCTCGCCGAGCGCGAGACCGCCCCGCGCGAGCGCCTGCCGCTCAGCGAGCTCGTCCTTCGGCGCGACTAGTCCCCGCCGAGATCGGCCCGGGCTGGTGCCTGCCAGCCCGGGCTGGTTGGCTGGGCGCATGTCGATCTCCAGCACGGCCGAGAAGGCCGAACTCCTCCGCTCCCTGCACGTCCCCGGCGACCCGCTGATCGTGACGAACGTCTGGGACAGCATCACCGCGCGCATCGTCGCGGGCGCACCGGGCGTGAAGGCCCTGGCCACCGCCTCCCACTCGATCAGCGAGGCCCACGGCGTGGAAGACGGCGAAGGGCTCGACGTCGACGACATGCTGGCCGCCGCCCGCATCGTGATCCGCTCGGTCGACCTGCCCGTCTCCGTCGACTTCGAGAAGGCCTACGCGACCGACGCCGCCGGCACGCTCGACAACGTCTTCCGCCTCATCGAAGAGGGGGCCGCCGGCCTCAACATCGAGGACAGCATCGGCCAGGCCAAGGCACCCTTGTACGACATCGACACCCAGGTCTCGAAGATCGCGGCCGCCCGCCGCGCCGGCGACCGTGCCGGGGTGCCGATCGTCATCAACGCCCGCGTCGACGCCCTGGCCGGCGACCCCGACTCGTTCGACGACGCGATCACCCGGGCCAACGCCTACCTCGACGCCGGCGCCGACTGCGCCTTCGTCCTCGGCCTCGGCACCGAAGACCTCGTCAAGGCCGCCCTCGAGCAGATCCACGGCAAGGTCAGCGTCATCTCGAACCCGTCGTCCGTCCCGCTCGCCCGTCTGGCCGAGCTGGGCGTCTCGCGGGTCAGCTTCGGACCGACCACGATGGGCCTGACGCTGTCGCACCTGCGCGACGCCGCCACGACCCTCACCGCGCGCGGCGACTACCCGTCCGAGCTGGGCTTCTCGTTCTGACGGACGACCGGGCCGGGCACGTCGTCCACGCCCCCTGACGAACGACGCGACCCGCGCCTCCCGAGCTCGTGAGAGCCGAGGAGGCGCGGGTCGCGTCGTGCGGGGACGTCACCTAGTCGTCCTGGTCGCCCTTCGAGCGGTCGCCCTTCGAGGGCCCGTCCTCGGCGCGCTCGTCCTTCTTCCGATCGGATGCGGACGCCTCGGAGCCGCCCTCGCCGTCCGGCTCGGGCACCTCGTCACCGTTCTTCTCGATGGTCGCCGCGGCCGCCTGCCGCAGGCGCATGCCGGCGAGCTCGTCCTTGGCGAGGGCCGCGGCCTTCTTCTCGCTCTGGGCGGTGTCGCGGGGCGGCAGCAGGATGTCGCGCTCGGCCCGGAGGCCGGCCTGCAGCTCACGACCGCGCTCGAGCTCGGCGTCGAACTCGGCCCCGAAGAGCAGGGCGTTGTTCGTGATCCAGAGCCACAACAGGAAGACGATGACCGCACCGAGCGAGCCGTACGTCTTGTTGTAGTTCGAGAAGTTCGCGATGTAGAACGCGAACCCCATGGACGCGACCAACCAGATGAGCAGGGCCACGAGCGACCCGAGGCTCATCCACTTGAACTTCGGCTGCTTGACGTTCGGAGCCCAGTAGTAGAGCACCGCGACGATCACGATGGCGATGATCGCCAGGATCGGCAGCTTGGCGATGTCCCAGACGAAGACCGCGGTGCTGCCCAGTCCGACGAGGTCGCCGACCGTCTCGGCCACGGGGCCGCTGATGACCAGGATGAGCGCCGCGACCACGATGAGCACGACCGTGAACGCCGTGACGCCGAGCATGGTCGGACGGAGCTTCCAGATCGGACGCCCCTCGTCGATGCCGTAGACGCGGTTCATGGCCCGCCCGAAAGCGCCCACGTAACCGGAGGCCGACCAGAGGGCACCCAGTACACCGACGATCAGGGCGACCCCGGCGGCCGGCGAACCGGTGAGCTGCATGATCGGTTCCCGTAGTAGGGCGGCGACGTCCTCGGACCCGAACTGCGACACGAGGTCGAGCAGTGTCTTGGCGGTCGAGTCCGCCTGCCCCACGACGCCGAGCAGCGACACGATCGCCAGCAACGCCGGGAAGATCGCCAGCACCGCGTAGTACGTGAGCGCGGCGGCGAGGTCGGTGCACTGGTCGCGGGTGAACTCGCGCAGGGTCTTGCCCAGCACGTACCCCCACGAGGGCTTGGAGACGTCGGTCAGGTCCTGTGGCTTGCGCGAGTCGTCCTCGTCGGGTGACTGCTGCTCGCGCTCGGTGCTCTTCTGGGCCACGGGTCAGCGCCTGATCGTCTTGACGATGCCGGCGACGAGCGCCACGACGCCGACGGTGCCGGCCGCGGCGGCCGCCACGACGGGCTTCGGGTCGCTGTCGAGGCGGCGCTTGACGCTCGCCTTCAGCCGACGGGCGTGGGCGGGGACGCTCAACTTGTCTTCGATGGCGTCGAGCGTGGCCGCGAACTCTTCACGCGTGCGGGCGAGGTCGAGCTCGATCTCGGGGATGCTCGCGCCGGGGCGGGGCCCGGTGGCGTTCTCGGCGTCCTTGTCGGGCGACGTGCTGCCGTGGGCGTCGGCGCGCTCCTCGGCCGCACGGGCCTCGGCGAGCTCGGCCCGGGGGTCGGGCTCGTCGCCCTTGCCGCGTTTCGCCGTGCCGTGCTTCTCGTGATCGCTCGCGTCAGTGCTTCTCGGAGTCATAGCTGCCCTGCCCTTTCAACGCGCTGACGTCGGCCTTCACGCTGGCGACGGCCTTCTCGGGGGTCGGCGGCACGCCCTTCTTCAAGGCCTTGATGCCGAGCAGCGCGAGCACGGCCGTGATCACGAGCAGGACGGCCGCCACGATGAGCGCCGCGAGCCAGGGAGCGACGACGGTCGCCAGCCCGAGCACGCCGGCCGTGATGAGCACGGCGAGCAGGAAGAAGCCGAACAGGGCGGCGCCGACCAACAACCCGACGCCCACCCCGGCCTCCTTGGCCTTGGTGGCGAGCTCGGTCTTGGCGAGCGCGATCTCGCCGCGGATCAGCCGCGAGATCAGCTCGGGCAGGCTGCCGATCAGCGAGCCGAGCGAACGTTTGGTGCTCTGTTCGGGTGCCTTCAGGTCACTCACCGACCGTCACCCCCGGCAGCTTGTCGTCGTCGGGGCTGGTGCCAAGGGTCTGCTTCTTGACGTCGTCGGCCTTCTCGTTCACCTTGTCGGCAGCCTTGTGCGCCGCCTCGGTCGCCTTGGCGGCGGCCTTGTCGGTGGCGTCCGAGCCCTTGCCCGAGACGGACTTCGCCTTGGAGCCGACCGCGTGGGCGGCGTCGTTCGCGACGTCCTGAGCCTTCTTGGCGACGACCGGAGCGTTCTCCTTCACGAAGCCCTCGGCCTGCTGCACGCCCTTCTGGACGGTCGGGTTCTCCCACAGGCTCTCGGCCTGGTTCTTGATCTTGACGTAGGCGCCGCGGCCCGCGCGGGCTCCGAGGACGTACCCGACGGCCGCTCCTGCGACGAAGAGGATCTTGCCTTTCATGAGTGCTCCTTGGTTCGTGGTGGCAGGTAGGCCTCCCACGGTGGCACGAGACGGAGCACGCGGCCCAGATTGGCCGGGCATCCGTGGACGACGCCACCCGTCGGCACGCGGGGGACGAGCCGCCCCGACGCCGCGGTCAGGAGGCGCGGGTCGCCACCAGCGGGACGCGCACCTCGAGCGCGTCGCTGCGCACCGTGGCGACCGCCAGCCGCACGAGTCGGGCCGTGCACCAGCAGAACAGGACCACGAGCAGGGCGTTGCGGGCGCCCAGGACGAGCACGGCCACCGGGTTGAGCTCGATCAGCGGCCGGTAGAGGATCGGGAAGACCAGCGTCGTGAGCCCCGAGGCCCAGGCGGTCAACACGGCCGGCGTCCGGAACGTCTCGGGACGCGCGGCGTACCCGACGGCCACGATCGGGACGATCCAGAGCAGGTACTGCGGCGAGCCCACCTTGTTGAAGACGACGAAGGCGAGGGTGAGGGTCAGGGCGCCGAGCAGCACCGTGTCGAACTCGTCGCCGCGGGCACGAGCCGGGACGACGGCCACGGCGTCGGCGGACGCTGCCGACCCGCGCCTCCTGGACGAACCCCACCGGGGCAGGCCGAAGCTGGCGACGGCCAGCACGCCGGCCAGGAGCACGAGGACGGCGAGCATGACCTGGGTGCTCTCGTTGATCATCCAGGTGTCGCCCGGGCCCATCACCTCGCGCGTGGCGAGGGCGACGTTCTGGTAGACCGAGGCGCCGGGGACGCGCAGCATGGCCATCCACAGCCAGGGCGTCGAGAGCGTCGCCTCGAGCTGCAGGGCCCGCCCCGACTGCATCGTCACGAAGCTCGTGAGGTCGTCGGCCCCCCGGCCGAGCAACACGCACGACACGACGACCATGGTGACGAGCACGCCCCCGCGCAGCACGACCGCCCGGTGACGCGACCCGACGACGACCGCCGCGATGACGGCGGCGGGCCAGACCTTGATCCAGGTCGCCGCGGCGAGCAGCAGCCCGGCCACCCGCGGACGCGTCGACAGCAGCATCAGGGCGGCGACGACCAACGGCGCACTGAACCCCTCGAGCCGCAGGAACGCCACGGGGCTGAGCAGGAGCGTCACGAGCAGCCACCACCAGGCGGCCCGGTTGTCGACCGTGTGACGACCACGGTCGGTCAGCAGCCAGAGCGCGACGGCGTTGAGGGCGGTCAGCAGCGCCAGCCAGACGAACTGGTAGTGCTGTTCGCCGAAGACGTTCGGCAGCACGATCGGCACGACGGCCCCGGCCGGGTAGACCCAGGAGAAGTCGAGGACGGGCCAGACCCCGTCGCTCAGGGCCCCCGTCGCCCAGAGCCGGTACAGCGGCAGGTCGCCGCTGACCCCGCCGCCGATCATCAGCGGCGTGAGCGCCAGGAACACGGCGGCGTGCACGGCGACGAAGCCGTAGAGCAGGCCACGCGGATGCGCCTGCACGCGCGACCAGGTACGGCGCAGTCGCGTGGGGAGGGGCGCAGGCGCGACGGCGCTCGAGGTGGTCACGCCTCGAATGTACGGCCGCGGCCTTGCCGTTGTCTTTCCGGCAGGTGAATCCATCGGAAGATCCCTCTCGAGACGGAGGTACGACCGGTGTACGGTGCCGTCCATGGACCGACGACGTTCCGAAGACGGAGGCGAGGTCACCCCGCCGACCGATGACACGCACGCACCTCTCGACCTGGGCAGCGTCGACGACGACCTGGCCGTCGACCGGGGGCGCCCGATCGGCTTCTGGCTGAAGCTCGTCGACGGGCTGATCGACCGGCGCTTCGACGAGGTCCTCGACGAACACGGGGTCACGCGCCGGCAGTGGCAACTCCTGAACCTGCTCGAGCGCGGCCCGGCGACCCGCACCGCCCTCGACGGGGCCGTCGCGCCCTTCCTCGACCCGGCCACGGGTGAGTCCAGCTCGGACCACCTCGCCGAGCTGGTGGAGAGCGGCTGGGTGGACCTCGCGACCGACGGGGTCGGCGACGACCGCTACGCGCTCACCGAGCGCGGAAGCCTGGCGCACCGCAAACTCGTCGGCGTCGTCGAGGGCCTCCGCGACGAGACGGTCCGGGGGGCCGAGCCGGGCGCCTACTCGACCACCGTGCGGTTCCTCCGTACGGCGGCGCTCAACCTCGGCTGGCGCCCCTGAGCGTCCGGCCCGCCCGACCCGGCGGGCCGAGGGGCGACGAGCGCAGGAGGCGCGGCGTCAGTTCCGCAAGAAGACCCACCAGATCATGAGCATCGTCACGACGAACCCGCTGACGAAGTTGAGCGCCAGGAAGCGTCGCCACCCGCGGTTGACCTCTTCGGCCCGGTCGTCGGTCACGTTCCACCACGGGGCGCAGCTGATCGCGTAGGGCAGGGTCAGCAGGGCCGCCAGCGCGCCCGGCCATTCGGTGAAGGTCAGCAGCACGCCGGCCAGCAGGTAGGCCACCACCGAGAGGCGCACCGTCGCGCGGGCCCCGATCTCGGTCGCGATCGACGAGATGCCGCCCTCGCGGTCGGCCAGCACGTCCTGCACGGCACCGAACGCGTGACTCGCGACGCCCCAGAGGAAGAACGCGCCGAGCAGCGCCCACAGCTGGGGCGTGAAGGTCGCCCCGGCCAGCACGAGACCGTAGACGGCGGGGCTGACGAAGTGCGTGCTCGAGGTGATCGAGTCGACGAAGGGGCGCTCCTTGAAGCGCAGGCCGGGGGCCGAGTAGGCGATCACGGCGAAGACGCTGACGGCCAGCACGAGCCAGCTCAGCGGGTCGCCCACCGCGACGAGGAACACGAGGAACGGGACGTTCGTGATCACCGCGGCGCGCAACGTCGTGCGGTGCAGGCTGCGGTCGAGCAGCGCGCCCTCGACGCCGCCCTTGCGCGGGTTGTGCAGGTCGCTCTCGTAGTCGAAGACGTCGTTGATGCCGTACATCGCGAGGTTGTAGGGGATCAAGAAGTAGAGGGCGCCGACGACCAGCACGAGCCAGTTCACGTCACGGCTGCCGAGCAGGGACGTCAGCACGTACGCCGCCGCGAACGGGAACGCCGTGTTGATCCAGCTCAGGGGCCGGGACGAGACGAACAGGGCCTTGATCGTGTTCACGAGCGCGCCTCCTTCACGGGCGTCGACCCGCCGGCCGCCGGCGCAGCGGGCACCCGGGGCGTCTTCGGCCCGCCGAGGAGCACCCACACCGACGGCAACAGCACGAGCGCCGCGATCGCGTAGGCGAAGTCCTCGAGCGGGGCGATGCCGACGAACACCCCGCTGATCCGGGCGGCGTCGTAGCCGACCAGCCCGATGCCGATCATGACGTTGTCGAACACGGCGGTCATCACGAGCAGCACGCCGGTCGCGAGGCCTGCGCCCAGCAGCCGTTCGCGCCGGCGACGCGACGTCTCGGCCGGGGACGAGGAGGCGCGCGCGGCCCGGCCACGCACCCCTGCGGCCACCAGTGCCAACACTCCGAGCACGGCGACGATCGACAGGAACACCGCGTTCACGGCCCAGTAGGTCACGACGTCACGCCGTCCACCGGGCGACCGGCCCGGCTCGCGTCACGCCGGTCGAGCACGACCGCCGCCGTCATCCGGGCTCCGGCCAGCAGGTTCATCGTCAGGTAGCAGAGCAGCGTCAGGAAGAAGACCTCTTCGAGCGGCAGCTCGGTCGCCACCAGGACGCCGGTCATGAACGAGGTCTCGCCACGGAAGAAGATGCCGAGGTCGATGCCCACGACGTCCCAGATCAGGAAGAACACGACGCCGACCAGCAGCGTCACCGCCGCCCGGGGGACGTCGCGCCAGAAGAACAGGTGGAACCTGCGGTCGAGCATCACCATGCCGAACAGCGAGACGAGCAGCGCCGCGAGGTACAGGAACCCCATCAGCCGGCGGCGGGCTCGGACGGCGTCGGCCGGGCCGCCGACGGCTCGGGGAGCGGCTCGGTGCTCGTGTCGCCGCGCAGGTTCTTGAGCAGCACCTCGGCGCTGATCAGGCACATCGGCAGGCCGATGCCCGGGCGGACCGAACCGCCGGCGTAGAACAGCGAGTCGACGCGGGTCGAGACGTTGCCGGTGCGGAACAGGGCGCTCTGGGCGAGCGTGTGCGCGGGGCCGAGCATGCTGCCGCTCCAGGCGTTGACGTCGTCGACGAAGTCGCGCGGTCCGCGGGTGCGTCGGACGACGACGCGGTCGGCGAGGTCGGGCACGTGCGCCCACTCGGCGATCTGGGCGATGACGCCGTCGGCGAGCCGCTCGATCATCGGGTCGCCGTCACCGTCGACGTCGCCCGAGCCGAGCGCCGGGTCGGCGGGCAGCGGCACCAGGACGAAGAGGTTCGTGTGACCGGCGGGCGCCGTCGACGGGTCGACCGTGCTCGGTTTGCAGACGTACAGCGACGGCGGGTCGGGGATGCGCTTGTCGGCGCCGAAGATCCGGTCGAAGTTCTCGTGCCAGTCGCGGGCGAAGAGCAGCGTGTGGTGCTCGAGCTCGGGGATCTCGCCCTCGACGCCCAGGTAGAGCAGCAGGGCGCTCGGCCCGGGGTTCTTCTTCGCCCAGTACGACGAGTCGTAGGTGCGCAACTCGCGCGGCAGCAGCTGCGTCTCGGTGTGGTGCAGGTCGGCCGCGCTGACCACGAGGTCGGCGTCGACGCGGTGCGTCGCGCCCTCGGCGTCGACCCAGTCGACCCCGGTCGCCTCGGCGGTCGCCTTCGAGCCGCGCGGCAGGGCCGCGCCCTCGGCCGCGAGCGGCTGCGTGACGATCTGCGTCACGGCCGCGCCGGTCACGACGGTCACCCCGGCCTCGACGGCCACGTCGCGGATCGCCTCGATCACCGAGATCAGGCCGCCCTGCGGGTACAGCACGCCGTCGTCGAGGTCGAGCGTGCTCATCAGGTGGTACATGCTCGGGGTGTCGAACGGCGACGAGCCGAGGAAGACCGCGGGGTACCCCAGGATCTGACGGAGGCGCGGGTCAGTCACCGTGCGGGAGGCGAACGAGTCGAGGCTCGTCAACAGCAGCCGCGCCAGCTTGGGTAGGCGCACGAGAACGTCGCCGCGCAGCAGGGGTGCGAGGCTGCCGAAGCTCGTGTAGAGGAACCGCCGCTTGGCGATCTCGTAGGTGTCGCGGGCGGACCGCAGGTACCGGCGCATGCGGTCACCACTGCCGGGTTCGACGCGCTCGAAGAGCTCGACGTTCTGCTCGAGCCCGCGGGGCACGTCGATCGGAGCGCTGGCCGCGGGGTCGTCGGGCGTCGGCTCGAACAGCACGCGGTAGCCCGGATCGAGTTCGACGAGGTCGAGGCGCTCGGCCGCCGACGTGCCCATCAGGCGGAAGAAGTGGTCGAAGACCTCGGGCATGAGGTACCAGCTCGGGCCGAGGTCGAAGCGGAAGCCCTCGTGGCTCCACGACCCGGCGCGGCCACCGACCTCGTCGTTCTTCTCGAGCAGGGTGACCTCGTGGCCTTCGCGGGCCAGCAGTGCAGCCGAGGCCAGGCCGCTGATGCCGCCGCCGATCACGACGACGCGGCGACCGTGGCGGGTGACGCTGAGGCCGTGTGACTCGTCGGGCGCACCGGTGGCGGCGCCCGTGGCCCCGCGGTCGACCGTGTCGCGGCTCATGCGCGGGCCTCGGGCAGGCGCGTGACGCGGCCGGCCGCGGCCCCCGCGGCGATGCGCACCTTGACCGGGTTCGGCACGCGCACGCGCGCCCGGACCAGCGAGGAGGCGGGGGTCGCCTCGAGACGCCGGTTCAGCTCGGCGAACAGGCCGTGGGCCAGGGCCACCGCCCGACGCGAGGTCGTCGGCAGCACGGGGATGATCTCGCCGCTCACGCGGAGGTCGTCGTCGATGTCTCGCACCAGTCTCGTCTTCGTCTGCTCGTCGAACGTGGTCACGTCGACCCCGGGGAAGTAGCTGCGGCCGAGCTGTTCGAAGTCGGCCGCGAGGTCACGCAGGAAGTTCACCTTCTGGAAGGCGGCGCCCAGACGGCGGGCCCCCTCTTCGAGCTCGGCGACCGTGCTCGGCGGGAAGGCGTGCCCCTGCAGGAACGCCTTGAGGCACATCAGTCCGACGACCTCGGCCGAGCCGTACACGTAGGCGTCGAACGAGGCCTGGTCGTGCTCGCGGGCACTGAGGTCGGCCCGCATCGAGGCGAAGAAGGGTGCGGTCAGCTCGGCACCGAAACCGGTGGCGCGGGCGGTGCGGGCGAAGGCGTGCACGACCAGGTTGGGGCTGAATCCCTCGGCCAGGGCCCGCTCGGTCTCGGCCTCGAAGCCGTCGAGCAACCGGCCCGCGGCCTCGGTGCTCAGACCGGCCTCGGTGGCGGGACCGTCGACGATCTCGTCCGCGACGCGCACGAGGGCGTAGACGTTCTCGACGTGCTGCCGCACCTCGCCGCCCAGCAGGCGGGAGGCCAGGCCGAACGACGTCGAGTAGCGGCGGATCACGCCGCCCGCGGTCGCGTCGGCCACGGAGTCGTACAGCGACAGGCCCGTCATCGCACCCTCTCGAGGACGTCCTGGACTACCGGCGTCAGCGCCTCGCGGAGCGACTCGGGCACCTCGGCACGGTCGAGCACGTCCAGAGCGCGGCGGGCGTGCTGCTCGACGAGCCCCTCGGCGAAGGCGCGGGCGCCGCAGACCTCGAGGCGGCCGCGGACGTGCTCGGCCTCCGCCTCGCTGAGGTCGGCCTTGCCGATGAACGGCTGGATCGTGAACCACTCATCGGTGGTCGCGGCGTGCGCGACGAGCACCGTGCGCTTGCCCTCGCGCAGGTCGCCGCGTGTGGTCTTGCCGGTGGCCTCTTCGGTGCCGAAGACCCCGAGCAGGTCGTCGACCACCTGGTACGCGACCCCGACCTCGCGGCCGAAGTCGCCGACCGCCGTCACGACGGCCTCGCCTGCCCCGGCCAGGACGGCGCCCGCCTGCAGCGGCGCCTCGAACGAGTAGACGGCCGTCTTGGCGCGTTCCATGTCGAGGATCTCGTCGACGGTCGGCAGGTCGGCGGAGAGCGAGAACTCGACGTCGACCATCTCTCCACCCGCGCTGACGAAGATCGCCTCGTCGAGCAGGTCGAGCAGCCGCGTGCGGACGTGGTCGGCGCAGCCGATGCCGAGCAGCATGCGGCTGGCACCGGTCAGGGCGAGATCACCGGCGATGACGGCGGCCGACATGCCCCGGTGCTCGGCCGCGGGGGTCGGGATGCCCGCCGTCGTCGCGGTGTCGCGGTAGCTGCCCGAGACGTTGGGGATGCCGCGTCGCGAGAAGTCACGGTCGATCACGTCGTCGTGGACGATCAGCGCCGTGTGAAGCAGTTCGAAGGCCGCGCCGACGCGGGCCACGGCCTCGTCGTCGGCGCCCCCGAGGGCGTCGTACACCGTGAAGACCATGCGGGGCCGGAAGCGCTTGCCCCCGGCGCTGTTGCGCTCGAGCACAGACCACAGGTCGACGTAGCGCCACCCCACGGACTCGGCCCGGCGTTTGGCCAACGCGAAGAAGTCGTCGAGGACGGCGTCGACACGATCGTGTCTCGCCCGCGTGCCTGCGTGCAGGTGATCACCGTCCACCAGGGCAGACTACCTCTCATGACCCGTGAGATCTCGACGCATCCCCAGCCGACGTCCGGTGACCGCCCCGGCGCGCACGACGAGCTCGTGGTGCTGCTCGACGACGAGGGCACGCCCATCGGCACGACCGCGAAGGCGACCGTGCACACCGCCACGACGCCGCTGCACCTGGCCTTCAGCTGCCACGTCACCGACGACCTCGGCCGCGTCCTCGTCACCCGCCGCGCCCTGTCGAAGAAGACCTGGCCCGGCGTCTGGACCAACTCGTTCTGCGGCCACCCCGCACCCGGCGAGACGCCGGCCGAGGCGCTGATGCGCCGCGCCCACCAAGAGCTCGGCATGGAGGTCCGTGACGTCGAGGTGATCCTGCCCGAGTTCCGGTACCTCGCCACCGACGCCTCGGGTGTGGTCGAGAACGAGATCTGCCCGGTCTTCACGGCCCGGGCCGTCGGCCTGCCCGACCCCTCGCCCGACGAGGTCGCCGAATGGGCCTGGGTCGAGCCCGCCGAGCTGCGCGACGCCGTCGCGGCCGCGCCGTTCGCCTTCTCGCCCTGGTTGGGCTGGCAGCTGGCCGCCTGGCCCGCCTGAGAGCGCCGAACCCTCGACGCTAGCCCTCGCCGAAGGGCCTGACAAGCCCCTCGCGAGCACCGTCGACCACTCGTATCGTGGCGGTCGAGGCACCGGATGCGACGTCCGGCCCGCGACGGGAGGCGACCGTGGATTCCAGCTACACGAGGGACGCGACGGCGTCCCCCCTCGCGATCCACCCGTACCCCAAGCAACAGTCCCGGCCGGCCGGCAGCCGCGACCGCCCCTCGCCGGCCCGGGAGGCGCGGGCCGCGTCCGGCGACGCACGTCCCGTCCGCTACGAGGACTTCTTCGAGGACGACGAAGGCGCGAGCCGGTCCGCCTGACCCGGCCCGCGCCTCCTGCGCTCGTCGTGCTCGTCGCCGACTAGCGGGGACGCAGCGCGTACGCCGCGGGGCAGTCGAACGGGTCGCGGGCCGAGAGGCCGACGCGGTTGAGGTACCGGATGACGATCGCGTACGACTTGCCGATCGTGGCCTCGGTGTAGGGGATGCCGTGCTCGGCGCAGTGCGCCTTGACCAGGGCGCTGGCCGCACGCAGGTTCGGACGCGCCATGCTCGGGAAGAGGTGGTGCTCGATCTGGTAGTTCAGCCCACCCATGAACGCGGTCGAGTGCCGTCCCGTGATGTTGCGCGAGGTGAGGACCTGCTTGCTGAGGAAGTCGACCTTGGCCCCCTCGGGGATGATCGGCATGCCCTTGTGGTTCGGGGCGAACGACGACCCCATGTAGAGACCGAAGACGGCCATCTGCACGCCGATGAAGGCGAAGGCCATGCCGACCGGCAGGAACCAGAAGACGACGCCGAAGTAGGCGACCAGCCGGACGGCGATCAGCGTGATCTCGAGCGCCCGGCCCTCGACCTTGTCGCGACCGAGCAGCGTGCGGAACGACGTCACGTGGAGGTTGACGCCCTCGCCGAGCAGCAGCGGGAAGAAGAAGTAGCCCTGGCGGCGGGTGATGAAGCCGAGCACGCCGCGCTGCTTCGCCGCGTCCTCTTCGAGGAACGAGATCGTGTCGAACGCGATGTCGGGGTCTTTGCCCTTGGTGTTGGGGTTGGCGTGGTGACGGCTGTGCTTGGTCATCCACCACGCGTAGCTGATGCCCACGACGCCGGCGGCGAGCACGCGACCGACCTTGTCGTTGCGCGTGCCCGACTCGAACACCTGGCGGTGCGCGGCCTCGTGCGTGAGGAACGCGAACTGCGTGAGGATGATGCCCAGGGCCCCGGCGATCAGCAACTGGAACCAGCTCGAGCCCAGCAGGACGAAGCCGGTGGCCGCGCCGCCGAGACAGGCGACGAGCACGACGAAGACCGTGACGTAGAAGCCGGTGCGACGCTGCAGCAGGCCTGCCTCACGCACGGACTTGAGCAAGCTCGAGTAGGTGCTGGTCGGCTTGCCGACCTGGCCGGCGACGGTGGGACGGAACCCGGCGGGCGCCGCACCTGCCGGCGCATGGACGATGCGCGGCTGCGCGGTTCGGGTGGTCGTGGGGACGGTGGCGGTCATCGGGCTCCCGCGGCTGGTCGACTTCTCAGCCGGGTGGAGGGGCCGGAGGCGGCCCGCAGATGCTGCGAACGTAACGGCGCGGGCTGGGAAGGTGTCGGGAGATCGTCGGGTCCTGCCGCGTTTGTCCTCTCCCATATTTCACACGTAACCTGTCGCAGGTGACAGCCAGTTTCGTCGAGCGACTCAGCGGGGTGGTCCACGACCTCGAGCAGGTGCCGTACCGCACGGGCGAGCGCGACGCCCGCCAGGGGTACGGGCTGCGGGACTGCGCCCTCGGGGCCGCAGCATCGGACGCACCCGCACGCGAGATCGAGATCTCGGGGCTCGAGGTGCTCGTCGAGATCTGGCCCGACGCCAAGGACGGCCACGGCTCGCGGGTCACGGGCGGCACCGTCGTCGGCACCGGGCCGCGGCCCGCCTCGGTCGTGGCGGGTTACGTCGACCTGCTCTTCATGAGCACCGAGGGCGTTCGACGCACGTACTACCGTCTGCTCACCGTCGACGACCCCGACCCCGACGTCGCGACGGTCCGCCTGATCGAGTGCGTCAAAGAGGTCGGACCCGACTGGCGGTCCACCTGGGCCGACACGACGACCGCCTACACCCGGGTCAGCCGCATGCCGGCCGGCGTGCTGATCGCGGCCGAGCTCGGCACGGGCGCGGGCCTGGCCTCCACCCGGCGCGTGATGGACGGCGTGCTCACCGGGTTGTCGCTCGAGTCCGAGGGGGTGCTGCGGGTGACGCCCTCCGGCATGGCGCGTCAGCTCACGACGCTCAAGGGCCGCGGCTGGCCGCTGACCTTCGGTACCGCCCGCCGCCTGGCGTTCAGGAGCGCGCGGTAAACTCGGCGGGTCCCCCACCCGTGAAAGAGGTCTCGTGACGCCTGCGCACCACGACTCCGGCGCGACCGCCCCCGTGGCGTCGCCCGACCCCTCGGACCGGGGCGTCGACCCGTCGCTCTCCGCGTACTGGCCCGTCCCCGTGCTGCGTGCCGTCCCCGCCCTCGCGGCCGCCGCGGCCATCACCTTCACCCCCGACCACTCACCTCAGGTCGGCCTGCTCGCCTTCGGCTCGGCGGCGGTCGTCGGCGGCGTCGTGCTCGCCGTGGGGTCGGCCCTGCGCCTGTCCGACCGCTCGAGCCGTACCATCGCCGTGCTGCAGGGCGTCGTCGGGGCCGTGATCGGCGCTCTCTGCCTCGTCTTCTCGCACGGGCAGCTGCCCGTGCTGGTCGCCTTCGTCACGGCCTGGGCCGTGCTGACGGGCGTCCTCGAACTGCTCACCGGCCTGCGCCGTCGTCGTCGTTCACCGCTCGCCCGTGACTGGACGACCGTCGGCGTGCTGACCCTGGCCCTGGCCGTGGTCTTCCTCGTCGTCCCGCCGGACTACAGCCAGCAGCTCGGCGGCATCGAGCAGATCGAGGGCGAACTGACGTCCTCGACCGTGCTCGTCGGCATCCTGGGCGCCTACGGCGCCCTGGTCGGCGTGTTCCTCGTGATCGCCGGCCTCTCGCTCAAATGGCAGACCGGGCACCCGGCCGCTGCCGACACCCCTGACGACAAGGCACGAACGTCATGACCCACCCCACCTGGCGCGACCGGTTCCGCCCCGCCGAGTTCCTCGGACTGTCGGGGGTCTTCGCCGCCTTCGTCGGCCTCGTCGTCCTCATGACGACGCGCGACCTGCAACTCGCGCTGATCTTCCTCTGCATCGGCTTCATCGTCGCGCTCGTCACCATCGCCATGCTCGCCCTCGCGGCCAAGCCCAACGACGACGAGCGACACGAGATCGACGACGCCGACAAGCCCCGCGGCCACTGACGCACGCCTGACCCTCGGCCGTGGCCTGCGGGCCGGGGCACGCTGGTGCGCGGGTCGTCCGGACGGGCCGACCCGCGCCTCCCGGGCTCAGGCCAGGTGGTCGACCAGCTGCGAGGCGATGCCCGTGTAGGTCGCCGGGGTCAGGGCCACGAGGCGCTGCTTCGCCTCGTCGGACACGTCGAGGCCCTCGACGAACGCGACCAGTTCGGCCTGCCCGACGCGCTTGCCACGGGTGAGCTCTTTCAGCATCGCGTACGGGTCGTCGATCGACGATCGTCCGGCGACGACCTCGGCGCGGATCACGGTCTGGATCGCCTCGCCGAGGACCTCCCAGTTGGAGTCGAGGTCGGACTCGAGCGTCACGGTGCCGACGGCGATCTCGCCGAGGCCGCGGCGCAGGTTGTCGAGCGCGAGCATCGAGTGGCCGAAGGCGACCCCGATGTTGCGCTGGGCGGACGAGTCCGTGAGGTCGCGCTGCTGGCGGCTGGTGACCAGGGTCGAGGCCAGCGAGTCGAAGAGCGCCGACGAGATCTCGAGGTTCGCCTCGGCGTTCTCGAAGCGGATCGGGTTGATCTTGTGGGGCATGGTCGACGACCCGGTCGCTCCCGCTTGCGGGATCTGCGTGAAGTAGCCCATCGAGATGTACGACCACACGTCGGTGGCGAGGTTGTGCAGCACGCGGTTGGCGTGGGCGACGCGCGAGTAGAGCTCGGCCTGCCAGTCGTGCGACTCGATCTGCGTCGTCAGCGGGTTGAAGGTCAGCCCCAGGGCGTCCTCGACGAAGGCCCGGGCCGTCGCGGGCCAGTCCAGCCCGGGGTCGGCCACGACATGGGCCGAGAACGTGCCGGTCGCCCCGCTGAACTTGCCGAGGAACTCGGTGCCGACGATCTGCGAGCGCAGGCGCTGGAGGCGGTGCGCGAAGACGGCGAACTCTTTTCCGACCGTGGTCGGCGTCGCCGGCTGCCCGTGGGTGTGCGCGAGCATCGGCACGTCGCGGGCATCGGTCGCCCAGGTGGTGAGGGCGGCGAGCACGGAGTCGAAGGCCGGCAGCCAGACGTCGAACAGGGCCGCCTTGACGGTGACCGCGTACGAGAGGTTGTTGATGTCCTCGCTGGTGCAGGCGAAGTGGGTGAGTTCGGCGATCCCGTCGAGCCCGAGCTCGGCCAGACGGGCCCGGACGAAGTACTCGACCGCCTTGACGTCGTGTCGGGTCGTCGCCTCGAGGCCGGCGAGTTCGTCGATCGCGGCCTGGCCGAAGTCGGTGACGACGGCCCGCAGGGCCCGCTTCTGCTCGTCGTCGAGCGGGGTCGAGCCGAACGCGCCGCGGTCGGTCTGGGCGATCAGCCACTCGACCTCGACGTGCACGCGGGCCCGGTTGAGCCCCGCCTCGCTGAGGTGGTCCCCCAGCGTGCCGACCGACGAACGGTAACGGCCGTCGAGCGGGCTGAGGGGCTGAGGAGGCAACGTCATGACTGTCCCTTGCGGAGTGCGGGTTCGATCTGGCGGAAGAGGGCCGAGCAGGCGCGCTCGACCATGTCGAGCACCTCGTCGAAGAGTCCTGCGTCGGAGTAGTACGGGTCGGGGACGTCGAGACCGCCGCCCGCCGGCGCCGCGTCGGGAGCGAAGGTGAGCAGCAGCTGCACCTTCGAGCGGTCGGCGTCGTCGCCTGCCCAGGCCCGGAGGATGCGTTCTTGGCCGCGATCGAACGCCACCACGAGGTCGTAGCGCGCGAAGTCGTCGGCCTCGAACTGCTTCGCCCGGTGCCGCGAACCATCGTAGCCGCGGCGCTCGAGGGCCTCGACGGTGCGGGGATCGGCCCCTTCACCGACGTGCCAGTCGCCGGTGCCCGCGCTCGTGACCTCGACCCGGTCGCCGAGGCCCGCGTCGTCGACGAGCGAGCGCAGGACGGTCTCGGCCATGGGCGAGCGACAGATGTTGCCCGTGCAGACGAAGCAGATGCGGAACCGGTTCACCGCTGACGGTCTCCCCGCCCGACCACGGGGCGGACGACGACGCCGATGGCCCACGCGAAGACGGCGAGCACGACGGCGCCGAGCACGCCCCACCAGAAGCCGTCGACGGTCAGCCCGAAGCCGAACAGGCCCGAGATCCACGCCACGATCAGCAGCAGCAGGCCGTTCACGACCAGGGCGATCAAGCCGAGCGTCAGGATGTACAAGGGGAACGCCACGACGCGGATCGCCGTGCCGACCACGCCGTTGACGATGCCGAAGACCAGGGCGAGCAGCAGGAAGGTCACGATCGTCTCGAGGGTGCCCCCGGCTCCGTAGGGCGTCACCGTCACCCCCGACACGAGCAGCGTGGTGAGCCAGAGGGCCACCGCGTTGATGAGCAGCCTCACGACGAATCGGGTCATGTCCCCATCATGCCGACCTCTCGTCCACGGGCGGTAGTGCCCGAGCAGATCCCCCCGAGGAGGCGCGGTGCCCTGACGCGACGCGGCCCCCGCCCCATAGGCTGGTCGCGTGACCACTCCCGTCCGACTCCGTCCCGAGATCGCCGCCCTGCCGCCCTACCGCCAGGGCAAGCAGGCGTCCCCTGACGCTTTCAAACTGTCGTCGAACGAGAACCCGTTCGAGCCCCTTCCCTCGGTCGTCGAGGCCGTCCGTGGAGCTGTCTCGCTCAACCGCTACCCCGACGCCTCGGCGACGGCCCTGCGGACGGCCCTCGCGACGCGCTTCGGCGTCACCGTCGACGAGGTCCACGTCGGCGCGGGCTCCGTCTCGTTGCTGGCCCAGTTCGTGCTCGCCGCCGCCTCGGTCGGCGACGAGGTCGTCTACGCCTGGCGCTCGTTCGAGGCCTACCCGGGGCTCGTCACGGTGGCCGGTGCGACGAGCGTCCAGGTGCCCCTGCGGGCCGACGGCGGCCACGACCTCGAGGCCATGGCCGCGGCCGTCACCGACCGCACCCGCGTCGTCATCGTCTGCTCCCCCAACAACCCGACGGGCACCACGGTCTCGACGAGCGAGTTCGAGTCGTTCATGGCCGCGGTGCCCGACGACGTGCTCGTGCTGCTCGACGAGGCGTACGCCGAGTTCGTCACCGACAGCACGGCCGTCGACGGCGAGACGCTCACCGAGCTGCACCCGAACCTCGTCCTGCTCCGCACCTTCTCCAAGGCGTACGGGCTGGCCGCACTCCGCGTCGGGTACGCGATCGGCGCCTCCTACCTGCTCGACGCCGCGCGGGCCACGGCCATCCCCCTCGCCGTCACCGAACAGGGCGCGGCCGCGGCCCTCGCCTCGCTCGACCACGCCGACGAACTGCTCGGCAGGGTCGATCGCATCGTCCTGCTCCGCGACCAGGTGCGACGCGCCCTGATCGACCAGGGGTGGACGGTCCCCGAGGCCCAGGGCAACTTCGTCTGGCTCGCGACGGGCGAGCACACGGCCGCCGCGGCCCAGGTGTTCGCCGACCACGGGGTCGTCGTCCGGCCGTTCGCGGGCGAGGGCGTCCGCGTCACGATCGGCGAGCCGTCGTCGGTCGACAAGCTGCTGCACGCCGCCCAGCAGATCGTCGACCTCACATCCCGGTGACGGCATATGCCGCGGAATAGATTGGACGCCATGTCTTCCTCCGAAGCGACCGACGCGCCCCCGCCCGTCCAGCTCCTGTCGCCGTCGGGCGAGGTGGTCGAGTCGGCTGCGGCCGACGAGTTCCGCCCCTACGTCGACGCCCTCGGCGACGACGGACTCCGCGCCCTCCACCGCGACATGGTGCTGACCCGTCGGTTCGACCGCGAGGCCGCGGCACTGGCCCGCCAGGGCCAGCTCGCCCTGTGGGTGCCGAGCCACGGCCAAGAGGGGGCCCAGGTCGGCCTGGCCCACGCCACCCGCCCCCAGGACCACCTCTTCCCGTCCTACCGCGAGCACGCCGTCGCCCTGTCCCGCGGCATCGACCCGGTCGACATCCTGCGCCTGCTGCGCGGGCACACGCACGGCGGTTGGAACCCCGCAGAGCACCAGAACTTCCACATCTACACGCTGGTGATCGGCTCGCAGACGCTGCACGCGACGGGTTTCGCCATGGGGCTCGGCCTCGACGGCAAGAGCGGCACGGGCGATCCCGAGGTCGACCAGGCCGTCGTGACGTTCTTCGGCGACGGCGCGACCAGCCAGGGCGACGTCAGCGAGGCCCTGGTGTTCGCCGCGAGCTTCCAGACCCCCGAGCTGTTCTTCCTGCAGAACAACCAGTGGGCGATCAGCGTGCCGGTCGCGCGCCAATCGCGCACGCCCCTCGTCGCCCGAGCCGGCGGCTTCGGCATCCCCGGCACGCAGGTCGACGGCAACGACGTGCTCGCGAGCTACGCCGTCAGCCGCCGCGACCTCGATGCCGCCCGTGGCGGCGGCGGGCCCCGCTTCATCGAGGCGCTCACCTACCGCGTCGGCGCACACACCTCGTCCGACGACCCCACCAAGTACCGCACCGACGACGAGCTGCAGTCCTGGATCGCCCGTGACCCGATCACGAGGTTCGAGGCCTTCCTGCGGAACCGCGGCGAGGGCGACGCGTTCTTCGCCGACCTCGAGACCGAGGGCGACGACCTCGGAGCCGACGTGCGACGGCGCACGGTCTCGCTGCCGAACCCCGACCGCGGCCTCATCTTCGACCACGTGTACTCCGAGCCGCACCCGCTGATGACCGAACAGAAGCAGTGGCTGGCGACCTACGAGCAGAGCTTCGGCGGCGCGGGCGAGACCGCGGCCACCGACGAGGGGGCAGCATGACCGACACCGTCGAGAACCCGACCGGCACGATCGAGCCGACCCGCTCCTCCGTGCAGACCATGCCGCTCGGCAAGGCGATCAACGCCGGACTCCGCAAGGCAATGGCCGACGACCCCCGCGTGCTCCTGATGGGAGAAGACATCGGTACGCTCGGTGGCGTCTTCCGCGTGACCGAGGGGCTGCAGGCCGAGTTCGGCGAGAAGCGCGTCATCGACACCCCGCTCGCCGAGTCGGGCATCGTGGGCACCGCGATCGGACTCGCCATGGGCGGCTTCCGCCCGGTCTGCGAGATCCAGTTCGACGGCTTCATCTACCCCGGCTTCGACCAGATCACGTCGCAGCTCGCCAAGATGACCAACCGTCACGAGGGTGCCGTTACGATGCCGGTCGTGATCCGGGTGCCCTACGGCGGACACATCGGCGCGGTCGAGCACCACCAGGAGAGCCCAGAGGCGTACTTCGCCCACACGGCGGGCCTGCGCGTCGTCAGCCCGAGCACACCGCACGACGCCTACTGGATGATCCAGGAGGCGATCGCGTCGAACGACCCCGTCATGTTCTTCGAGCCCAAGAGCCGCTACTGGCCCAAGGGCGAGGTCGACCTGAGCGACCCGCAGGCGCCGTTGCACGCGAGCCGCGTCGTCCGGACGGGCACCGAGGTCACCCTGCTGGGGCACGGCGCGATGGTCAGCGTACTGCTCCAGGCGGCCGAGATCGCGGCGGCCGAGGGCGTCTCGGCCGAGGTCGTCGACCTGCGGTCGCTCTCACCGGTCGACTACGGGCCCATCCTCGAGTCGGTCCGCAAGACCGGACGCCTCGTCGTGGCACAGGAGGCCCCCGGTTTCGTCTCGGTCGGCTCCGAGATCGCCGCCACCGTCGCCGAGAAGGCTTTCTACTCGCTCGAGGCGCCCGTGCTGCGCGTCAGCGGCTTCGACGCTCCCTTCCCTCCTGCCAAGCTCGAGACGCAGTACCTGCCCGACGCCGACCGCGTGCTCGAGGCGGTCGACCGGGCCCTGGCCTACTAGGAGTCACGACATGACCAGCGAATTCACCCTGCCCGACGTCGGCGAGGGCCTGACCGAGGCCGAGATCGTCGAGTGGAAGGTCGCCCCCGGCGACAGCGTCGAGATCAACCAGGTGCTCGTCGAGATCGAGACCGCGAAGTCGCTCGTCGAGTTGCCGTCGCCCTACGCCGGCGTGGTCGAGAGCATCCTCGTCGAACCGGGCACCACGGTCGACGTCGGCACCCCGATCATCCGGGTCGGCGACTCGGCGGCCCCCGCGACCCCGTCGGGTCGTGCTGCCGAGTCCGAGTCGCTCGAATCGGGCGGACTCGCGCGCACGGCGCAGGTCGTGTCGCAGAACGAAGAGGCGCTCTCGGCGCAGCGTGCCCGTCAGGCCGAACCCGCGGCAGTCACCGCCTCGGTGCCGGCGCAGGGCTCGACCCCCGTCGCCCCGGTCCGCTCGGCCGACGCGGTCAGTGCCGACGGCGACACCGGTTCGGTGGCGCACGCACCCGAGGCCGCGCCAGAGGCCCCCGCCGACTCCGGCTCGGGTGCCGTGCTCGTGGGCTACGGCGCCGCGGGCGGTCACGGCGCGACCCGCCGCCGTCGTCCGTCGCAGACCGAGGTCGACGCCCGGCAGCTGCGCGTCGCCGAGCAGGCCCGGCGACGCCCCACCACGTCGGTGCCCGCCGCCCAGGCCCTGCCGATCATCGCCAAGCCGCCGATCCGCAAGCTGGCCAAAGACCTCGAGGTCGACCTCGCCGTCGTCCAGCCGACCGGCCTCGCCGGCGAGGTCACGCGCGACGACGTCATCCGTCACGCCCAGCAGGCCAGCGTGTTCCGCAACATCGAGACGCCCGAGTGGGGCGAGGAGCGCGTCGAGCGCATCCCGGTCAAGGGCGTCCGCAAGGCCATCGCGGCGGCCATGACGTCGTCCGCGTTCACCGCCCCGCACGTCAGCCTGTTCGTCGACGTCGACGCCACCCGCACGATGGAGTTCGTCAAGCGGCTGAAGGCGTCGCCGCAGTTCGCCGGCGTCAAGGTCTCGCCGCTGCTGATCATGGCCAAGGCGATCATCTGGGCCGTGCGTCGCAACCCGATGGTCAACTCGGCCTGGACCGACCGCGAGATCCTCGTACGGCACTTCGTCAACCTCGGCATCGCCGCGGCCACCCCGCGTGGCCTGATCGTGCCGAACGTCAAAGAAGCCCAGTCGATGAGCCTGCTCGAGCTGGCCCAGGCCCTCGAGCAGCTGACGCTGACGGCGCGCGACGGCAAGACGACGCCGGCCGACATGAGGGACGGCACCATCACGATCACCAACATCGGCGTCTTCGGCATGGACACCGGCACGCCGATCCTCAACCCGGGCGAAGTCGCGATCGTGGCCCTCGGCACGATCAAACCCAAGGCCTGGGTGGTCGACGGCGAGGTGCGCTCCCGCATGGTGACGACGATCGGGGCGAGCTTCGACCACCGCGTGGTCGACGGCGACGTCGCCAGCCGGTTCGTGGCCGACGTGGCGAGCGTCCTCGAAGAGCCCGCGCTCCTGCTCGACTGAGCCGCGCCTCCTCGTCCGTTCCTGTGAACCGCACCCCCAGCCGGGTCCTCGCCTGGCTGGGGACGGGCGCCGTGGACTAACGTCGAGTGCAGGACGACCGGTCATGACCAGATGGGACCACCCTCGGGCGTGACCGACGAGGGGCCCATGACCGACCACATCACCGACGGAGCCGTGCCGAAGCACGAGCAATTGCGCTCCATCGTGCAGCGGCTCGCGGCCGGTTCGCAGCCCGGCTCGGCGATCGCGAGCGAGCGCCAGCTCATGCTCGAGTACGGCGTCAGCCGCATCACCGTGCGCGAGGCCGTGGGGCAACTCGTGAACGAGGGCTGGTTGACCCGCGTGCGGGGCAAGGGCACCTTCGTGGCGCACCGTGTCGTGCAGTCGACGCTGCACCTCGCCTCGTTCACCGACGAGATGACCAAGCTCGGTCACGTGCCGAGCACGGTCGTGCTGGTGAAGGCCGAGACGACTCCCCCGCCCGAGACGGCCGCCGCGCTCGGACTCGAGGCCAGCGCCTCGGCGTTCCGCGTCAAGCGCCTGCGCCTGGCCGACGGCGTGCCGGTCAGCATCGACGACGGCTGGTACCCCGCCGAGCGCCTGCCCGGACTGCTCGACCACGACCTGAGCCGGTCGCTGTACCGCACGCTCGACGGCGACTACGCGACCCCCATCACGCGCGCGACCCAGACGGTCAGCGCCGAGGGGGCCGACGCCGACGTCGCGACCCTGCTCGGCACGCGAGAAGGCGCCCCGGTGATGTACTTCGACCGGATCTCGTTCGCGGGCGACGTCCCACTCGAACACGCCAAGAGCTGGTACCGCTCGGACCGCTACCGCCTGAAGATGCAGGTCGAGTCGGGCACCACCCCGGTGTGACACCCGGCCACGGCCGCACGGCACCGCGTCTCGTGCACCGCACCGCATCTAGACCGGGTGTGGTGCACGACACGCGGCGCCCTGTCGGGCCGCGAGCACCGTGGTGCTGGCCTCAGAGGTCGAAGAGGGGCTCGCCCGATGCGACGGTCGCGCCGACGGCCTGCTGCGAGACGCTGTCGGGGGCGCTGTCGAGCACGACGACCGGGATGACGGCCGAGTAGCCCGCCTCGGCCACGACGGCCGGGTCGAAGCGGACGACGAGGTCGCCCGCCGCGACGGTCGCGCCCTCGGCGACGACGAGCTCGAAGCCCGTGCCGCCGAGCTTGACGGTGTCGATGCCGACGTGCACGAGCAGGCCCCTGCCCGACTCGCCCACGACGACGAACGCGTGCGGGTGCAGCTTGACGATCTCGCCCGCGACGGGCGAGACGACGGCGACCAGGCCACCGGCAGGAGGCGCGCTCGGCTCGACCGCGACGCCCGCGCCCACGAGCTGCCCCGCGAACACGGCGTCGGGCACCTCGGCGAGCCCCGTCACCCGGCCGGCGACGGGCGAGACGACCGTGGTCACGGCAGCAGGTCGTTGATGTCTTCGGCGAGCGAGTCGGCGATGGTGCCGACGATCACCTGGACGCTGCCACCCGCGTGGACGACGGCGGTGGCACCGGCCGCCTTCAGGGCGGCGTCGTCGACGAGCGAGATGTCCCGCACGTCGGTGCGGAGGCGCGTGATGCAGCCCTCGATCTCCTCGATGTTGTCGGCGCCGCCGAGTCCGTCGATCATGGCCTGTGCTTTCGACATGAGCTGTTCTCCTCCGTGGGTCGGTCGCTCGCGGTGACGAGGGTGTCGTCCTAGTTGACACCACCCGTCGGTCTGAGGAAACTACCACTCACTGGTCATGACCGGACAGGACCGGGCTGGCTCCACGCTCGACGTGACCCGCGCCTCCCGAACCGCCTCCACCTGCACGACACCCACCCCCGCACCACGGCTGCTCACCGACGAGAGGACCACCTGATGACGACGACGACGACCGAGTCGGCCCCGACCAAGAAGAGGGGCTCGGCCGCGTTCGCGGTGCTGCAGCGCCTCGGGCGCAGCCTCATGCTGCCGATCGCCGTGCTGCCCGCCGCGGGCATCCTGCTGCGACTCGGGCAGGACGACCTGCTCGGGGCGATCCCGGGCTTCGAGACCGGCGCCTCGGTGATCGGGGCGGCCGGACAGGCGGTCTTCACCTGGCTGCCGCTGATCTTCGCGGTCGGCATCGCGATCGGCTGGGCGAAGAAGTCGGACGGCTCGACGGCCCTCGCCGCGGTCGTCGGCTACATGGTCATCGACGGCGTCTTCAAGGCCATGTCCCCGGTCGTGCTCGCCGGTCGCGAGACCCCCACGGGCGACCCCGAGGTCATCAACTACGGCGTACTGGCCGGCATCGTGATGGGCATCCTGTCGGCGATCATCTGGCAGCGGTTCCACCGGACGAAGCTGCCCGACTTCCTCGGGTTCTTCTCGGGCCGCCGCATGGTGCCGATCCTCACGGCCGTCACCGGCCTGGTCGTCGGCGTGGTCATGTCGTTCATCTACCCGCTCTTCAACAACGCCCTCACCGGCATCGGCCAGGCCGTGGCGTCGAACGACGTGGTCGGCAGCGGCGTCTACGGCGTCGCCAACCGCCTGCTGATCCCCACGGGCCTGCACCACATCCCTAACTCGGTCGTCTGGTTCCTGGTCGGCGACTACACCAACGCGAGCGGCGAGGTCGTGCGCGGCGACCTGAACCGCTTCTTCGCCGGCGACCCGAGCGCCGGGGTGTTCATGACCGGGTTCTTCCCGATCTTCATGTTCGCCCTGCCCGCTGCGGCCCTGGCCATCTGGCGCCACGCCCGCCCCGAGAAGAAGAAGCTGATCGGCGGCATCATGCTGTCGACCGCGCTGACCGCGTTCATCACGGGCATCACCGAGCCGCTCGAGTTCTCGTTCATGTTCGTCGCCTGGCCGCTGTATGTGATCCACGCGGTGCTGACCGGCACGTCGATGATGCTGGTCAACGCGCTCGACATCCACACCGGGTTCACCTTCTCGGCGGGGTTGATCGACTACGTGCTGAACTTCAACATCTCGCAGAACTCGATCTGGCTGATCCCGATCGGGCTCGGCTACGCGGTCGTCTACTACGTCCTGTTCAGCTTCGTGATCAAGAAGTGGAACCTCAAGACACCCGGTCGCGAGGACGACGACGCGGCCGGCGCCGAGTCCGTCGAGGCCGCCACGAAGGCCTAGACCCGGCGAGACCCCAGGAAGTGACCGAGACCCCCGTGCGCGCACGGGGGTCTCGGCGCATTCCTGGGGTCTCGGCGAGGCGAGGAGGCGCGCTCGACCGGGCCGCGCCTCCTCGTTTTGACAATCATTATCAGTAGCAATAGCGTGACCGACATGAAGAAGCGTTCGCTGCCGACCCTGCTCGTCCTGCCCGCCGCCGCGGCCCTCGTGCTGAGCGGTTGCGCCACGGGCGCCTCCGGCTCGAGCGAGGCCGCCGACGGAGGCGCGATCTCGGTGGTGACGTCGACCAACGTCTACGGCGACATCGCCCGGACGGTCGGCGGCGACCTGGTCGACGTCACGAGCATCATCAGCGACCCCTCGCAGGACCCGCACTCGTACGAGGCCGACGCCCGCACGCAGCTGGCCGTCTCGAAGGCCGACGTGGTCGTCGAGAACGGCGGCGGCTACGACTCGTTCGTCGACACGATGGTCGACGCGAGCGGCACCGACGCCACCGTGATCAACGCGGTCGACGTCTCGGGGCTCGACCCCGAGGCCGGGCACGCCGACGAGGCCACCGACGCCGCGAGCGACGACGCCACCCCCGAGGCCGACGACCACGCCGACCACGACCACGCGGCGTTCAACGAGCACGTCTTCTACAGCCTGCCGAGCATGGCGAAGCTCGCCACGGCCCTGGCCGACGAATTCGGCCGGGTCGACACGGCGAACGCCGACACCTTCACCGCCAACGCCGAGGCCTTCGGCACGAAGATCGCCGACCTGGAGGCGCAGGCCGCGTCGATCAAGACGGCCCACGACGGCGACCCCGTCGCCTACAGCGAGCCCGTGCCCGGCTACCTCTTCGACGCCATGGGCCTGGTCAACGTGACGCCCGCCGAGTTCTCGGAGGCCATCGAGGAGGGCGACGACGTCTCGCCCGCCGTGCTCAACGAGACCCTGAAGCTCTTCACCGACGGGAAGGTCGACCTGCTCGCCTACAACGAGCAGACCTCGAGCCCCGAGACCGAGCAGGTCGAGAAGGCCGCGACCGACGCGGGCGTCGCCATCGTGCCGGTCACCGAGCTGCTGCCCGAGGGGGAAGACTACGTGGCATGGCAACAGAGCAACATCGACGCGATCTCGGAGGCGCTCGGCAAGTGACCGACCCGTCCGGCGCGACCTCCGTCGCCGCCGCCACCCGCGCCTCCTCGGCCGGTGGCGGCGGCGACGCCGTGCTGCGCCTCCGCGACGCCGGGGTCTCGTTCGGCGCCCGCACGCTCTGGTCGGGGCTCGACCTCGACGTGCAGCCGGGCGAGTTCATCGCGGTGCTCGGGCCGAACGGCGCGGGCAAGACGACGATGCTGCGCACGATCCTCGGCCAGCAGCAGCTGACCGAGGGCAGCATCGAGTTCCTCGGCCGACCGGTCGGTCGCGGCCACCGCCGCATCGGCTACGTGCCGCAGCAACGACTGATGGAGTCCGGCACCCCGCTGCGCGCCCGCGACATGATCGCGCTCGGCGTCACGGGTCACCGCTGGGGGCTGCGCCGCGAATCGGCCGCCGAACGTGCGCGCATCGACGCCCTCGTCGACGACGTCGGCGCCACGTCGTTCGCGACCTCGCCGGTCGCCAGCCTCAGCGGCGGCGAGCAACAGCGCACGCGCGTCGGTCAGGCCCTGGCCGCCGAACCGGCCCTGCTGCTCTGCGACGAACCCCTCATCTCGCTCGACCTGCGTCACCAGCGCGAGGTCACCCGGCTGATCGACGAGCAGCGGCGGGCCCGCAACGCCGCGGTCGTGTTCGTCACGCACGACGTCAACCCCATCCTCGACGTCGTCGACCGGGTGCTCTACCTCGCCGGCGGCCGGTTCCGCATCGGCACGCCCGACGAGGTGCTGCGCGCCGACGTGCTGAGCGACCTCTACGGCACCCCGGTCGACGTGATCCGCACCATGGGCCGCGTCGTGATCGTCGGAAGCCACGACGGCCACGACCACCACGTCGACGAACACCGCGACGACGAAGGGCTCGTCCGATGACCGACCTGTGGTCGCAGCTGTTCAGCTTCCAGGACTTCGGCGAGCTGCTCGTGCTGGTCCGGAACAGCGTCGTCGCGGGCGCGGTGCTCGGCCTGGTGGGCGGCCTGATCGGCCCGTTCGTCATCACGCGCAACATGCCCTTCGCGGTGCACGGCATCAGCGAGCTCTCGTTCGCAGGCGCCGCCGCCGCCCTGCTGCTCGGCGTCAACGTCGTCAGCGGCTCGCTCGTCGGCAGCCTGCTCGCGGCCCTGCTGATCGGGCTGCTGGGCACCCGGGCGCGCGAGCGCAACTCGATCATCGCGGTGCTCATGCCGTTCGGCCTGGGCCTCGGCATCCTCTTCCTGGCGCTCTACCGGGGGCGGTCGGCCAACAAGTTCGGGCTGCTGACCGGCCAGATCGTGTCGGTCGACAACCCGCAGCTGGGCTGGCTCGTCGCCATCTCGGCCGTCGTGATCGTCACGCTGATCGTGATCTGGCGTCCGCTGACCTTCGCCAGCGTCGACCCCGACGTCGCCGCGGCGGCCGGCGTGCCCGTGCGCACGCTCGGCATCGTGTTCATGCTCGTGCTCGGCCTGTCGGTCGCGGTGTCGGTGCAGATCATCGGGGCACTGCTCGTCCTCTCGCTGCTCGTGACGCCCGCCGCCGCCGCGCTGAGGCTGACCGTGAATCCCCGACTCGTGCCCGTGCTCAGCGTGACGTTCGCCGTCGTCTCGGTCGTCGGCGGCATCCTGCTCGCCCTCGGCGGCGGCCTGCCGATCAGCCCCTACGTCACCACGATCTCGTTCACGATCTGGCTCGTCTGCCGTCTGATCAGCTGGCGCCGCACGACCGCCGCCGGGAAGCCGCGCAGGGGCCCGCGGGTACCCTTGGCCTCGACCGGGGTCTGACACACAGAGAGGCAGGACGACGTGGTGGTCCGACGCAACACGTGGCAACGCGAGGCCGTGCGAGAAGCACTCGGCACGAGCGAGGGGTTCGTCAGCGCCCAGGCGCTGCACGCCCACCTGCGCGAGACCGGCATCGGCCTGGCCACGGTCTACCGGGCCCTCGCCGACCTCGCCGCCGACGGCTCGGCCGACTCGCTGCAGCAAGAAGGCGAGAGCCTCTACCGCGCCTGCACCCCGGGCACGCACCACCACCACCTCATCTGCCGCAACTGCGGCACCACCGTCGAGATCGAGGCCGACGAGGTCGAGACCTGGGCCCAGCACGTCGCCGCGACGCACGGGTTCACCGAGGCGCAGCACGTGGTCGACGTGTTCGGCCTGTGCCCGGCGTGCACGGCCGAGGCTCGCGTGGCCGCCGACGCCTCCGCGATCCGCTGAGCCGCGCCTCCTCGTCCCCGATCCGTCACGCCGAGGAGGCGCGGGTTGCGTGGGTCCGGGCGTGTCGCGTAAGCTCTCCCTTTGGTTGGGCGCTCTCTGCGCCCATGTGCACCGCCTCCCGGCACCATCGCCCGATCCTTCGATCGGGCAAGGGGGACCGGCGCGCCGACAAGTGACCTTGGGTGAGGGCTCCGGCCCTCACGGTATCTACGGAGGAAAACCATGGCAGCAACCTGCCAGGTGACCGGAGCCGTTCCCGGCTTCGGACACAACATCTCGCACTCGCACCGACGCACCAAGCGTCGTTTCGACCCGAACATCCAGAAGAAGACGTACTACGTGCCGTCGCTTCGTCGTAACGTGACGCTGCAGCTCAGCGCCAAGGGCATCAAGGTCATCGACGCTCGTGGCATCGAGTCGGTCGTCAAGGACCTGCTCGCTCGTGGGGAGAAGATCTAATGGCTCGTCAACAGGACGTCCGTCCCATCATCAAGCTCCGCTCGACGGCGGGCACCGGTTTCACGTACGTGACCAAGAAGAACCGTCGCAACAACCCCGACCGTCTCGTGCTGAAGAAGTACGACCCGGTGATTCGCAAGCACGTCGAATTCCGCGAGGAGCGCTAAAAATGGCCAAGAAGAGCATGATCGCCAAGAACAACCAGCGCGCCGAGATCGTGGCCCGCTACGCCGAGAAGCGTCTCGAGCTGAAGAAGGCCCTGATCGACCCGAACGGTTCCGACGAGAGCCGCGAGGCCGCTCGCCTCGGTCTGCAGAAGCTGCCGCGCAACGCGTCGCCGGTCCGCCTCCGCAACCGCGACTCGGTCGACGGCCGCCCCCGCGGTCACCTCAAGGCCTACGGCATCAGCCGCGTGCGTTTCCGCGACATGGCCCACCGTGGCGAGTTGCCGGGCATCACGAAGTCTTCCTGGTAGGTTTCAACCGGTTCCACAGGGCCCTCGGCTCTCTGGTCTCGATCGCACAGGCATGGTGAACGCCGTGTCTCGTCACACCGAATGAAGTCCGAGGAGGACATTTACATGGCTGACAAGTCACTGAACCGTACCGAGCTCGTCGCAGCTGTCGCATCCGAGTCCGGCCAGAGCCAGGCCGCCGTCAGCGGCGTCGTCGACGCGTTCTTCTCCGTCGTCTCGAAGTCGGTCGCCGACGGCACGAAGGTCACCATCCCCGGGTGGATCGCCTTCGAGAAGACGCACCGCGCCGCTCGCACCGGCCGCAACCCCCAGACGGGTGAGGCCCTCGAGATCGCCGCCAGCGACAGCGTCAAGGTCAGCGCCGGCAGCAAGCTCAAGGCTGCCGTCAAGTAGTCCTCGCTCTCACGAGCACCCGAGAAGGGGCGTGACGACCATCGGTCGTCCCGCCCCTTCTCTCGTTCCGATCACTCGACGTCGAGCGACGCCCCACACCCCCGCCTGTTCACCAGGCGATCCGACTTACCCTGGTAGACGATGCCCAGACTCGCTCGCACCACGGCGCCCGCACTGCTCGTGCTGGTGGCGTTCGTGTCCCTCCTCGCCGCACTGAAGTTCGGCGGGGCGGCCGACGCGCCCCTCGTCGTCGACCCCGGCGAGGTCGTGCGCTACGGCCTGCCCATGGCCAAGATGCTGGGCAACATCGGCGCGGCCCTCACCATCGGCACGCTCTTCCTGACCTGCTTCGCGCTCACCCGACGCGAGGCCGAGTACGACCGCGCCATGGACGTCGCCGCGGCCGCCGCCGGCTTCTGGGCCGTCGCCTCGGCGATCACCACCTTCTTCACCTTCCTCAGCGTCGCCAACGTCCCGGTCACCTTGGACGACCAGTTCGGGCGGACGCTCGCGTTCTTCCTGACGAACACCGAGCTCGGCACCGCCTGGCTCATCACGACGCTCGTCGCGGCGACCGTCACGGTGCTCTGCTTCATCGTCCGCAACATCTGGTTGATCGTCGCCGTCACGGTGCTCGCCGCCGGCGGGCTCATCCCCATCGCCGAGCAGGGCCACGCGGCCGGTACGAGCGGGCACGACGCCGCCGTCACCGACCTCGCCCTGCACCTGGTCGGGGCCTCGGTCTGGCTGGGCGGCCTGCTCGCCATCGTGCTGCTGCGCGGCCACCTCTCGAGCGGCCGGCTCGCGATCGTGCTCGCGCGCTACTCGAGCGTGGCCATCGTCTGCTTCGTGGTCGTCGCGGTGTCGGGCATCGGCAGCGCCGCGATCCGCATCGGCGACTGGTCGGCCCTGACGTCGGGCTACGGCGTGCTCGTGCTGGTCAAGACGTTCGCCCTCGTCGCGCTGGGCCTTTTCGGCGTCGTGCAGCGCCGCTGGCTCGTCGGCCGCCTCGCCACCCACCCCAAGGCGACGGCGAAGCTCTTCTGGTGGTTCGTCACCGCCGAGCTGGCGTTCATGGGGCTCGCCTCGGGCGTCGCGGCCGCCCTCGCCCGGACGGCCACCCCGGTGGAGCAGGTCGCGGCGGCCGACCTGGCCGATCCGACCCCCGCGGTCATCCTCACCGAAGAGGCCCTGCCGCCCGAGCTGACGCCCCTGCGCTACCTCACCGAGTGGAACGTCGACCTGCTCTGGGGCCTGCTCTGCGCCTTCGGCGTCTTCTTCTACCTGGCCGGCGTCGTGCGCCTGCACCGCCGCGGCGACCGCTGGCCGGTCGGCCGGACCGTCTCGTGGGTGGCGGGTCTCGTCGTGCTGTTCTACATCACCTGCGGTGCCCCGAACGTCTACGAGGAGTACCTCTTCAGCACGCACATGCTCGCGCACATGGCGCTGGGCATGCTCGTGCCCGTGCTGCTCGTGCCCGGCGCCCCGGTCACGCTCGCGCTGCGCACCATCAAGAAGCGCAGCGACGGCACGCGGGGCGGTCGTGAGTGGATCATGATCCTGGTGCACTCGCGGTTCGCGACGTTCGTCAGCAACCCGATCATCTCGGCGGTGCTGTTCGCGGGCTCGCTGTGGGCGTTCTACTACACGCCGTTGTTCAGCTGGGCGACGACCACGCACATCGGCCACTACTGGATGATCGTGCACTTCCTGATCACCGGTTACCTCTTCGTGCAGTCCATGATCGGCATCGACCCGGTCAAGGGTCGACTCCCCTACCCCGCCCGACTCGTCGTGCTGCTCGGGACCATGGCGTTCCACGCCTTCTTCGGCCTGGGCATCATGAGCGCCACGGGGCTCTTCCTCGCCGACTGGTACGGCGCCATGGGTCGCACCTGGGGGCCCACCCCGATGCAGGACCAGTACGTCGCCGGCGGCATCGCCTGGAGCGTCGGCGAGATCCCGACGATCGTCATGGCCATCGCGGTGGCGATCATGTGGAGCCGCAGCGACGGTCGTGAAGCCGTCCGCAAGGACCGCCAGGCCGAGCGCGACGACGACGCCGAACTCAGGGCGTACAACGAGCAGCTCGAGGCGCTGTCACACCAGCGCGAGCGCACCCGCTGACGCCCCGAGGAGGCGCGGGTCGGGTCAGGCGAGCATCTCGCGCACCAGCGGCACGACCTTCGTGCCGTACAGCTCGATGCTGCGCATCATGAGCTCGTGCGGCAGGCGGCCCATGCTGTACCGCATGTCGAAGCGTGTCGCACCGAGCAGGCGCATGTTCTGCGCGATCTTCGTGGCGACGGTCTCGGGCGAGCCCACGTAGAGCGCACCGGTCGAGCTGGCGCTGGCCTCGTACTGCGCACGGCTGTAGGGCGGCCAGCCGCGTTCGCGACCGAGCTGGTTCGTCTGCTCCTCCTGGTACGGGAACAGCGCCTCCTTGGCTTCGGCGTCGGTCTCGGCCACGAAACCGGGCGAGTGCATCGCGATCGGCTGCGAGTCGTGGCCGAACTCGCCGAGGGCGCGTCGGTAGAGGTCGGCGTAGGGCGCGAACTGGGCGGGCTGGCCGCCGATGATCGCGAGGAAGAGCGGGAAGCCGTAGTGCGCGGCGCGGATGACCGACTGCGGCGATCCGCCGACGCCGACCCAGGTGCGGATCGAGCCGCCCTCGGTCTTCGGGTACACCTCTTGAGAGTCGAGACCGGCCCGGACGGTGCCCGACCAGGTCGTCGGGCCCTCCTTGAGCAGTTCGGCGAAGAGCTGGATCTTCTCCTCGAAGAGCACCTCGTAGTCCTGCAGGTCGAGGCCGAAGAGCGGGAACGACTCGGTGAACGAGCCACGGCCGAGGATGACCTCGGCGCGGCCGTTCGAGATCGCGTCGACCGTGGCGAAGCGCTGGAACACGCGCACGGGGTCGTCCGAGCTGAGGACGGTGACGGCCGAGCCCAGGCGGATCGTCTTCGTGCGGGCGGCGATCGCGGCGAGCACGACCTCGGGGGCCGAGACGGCGAAGTCCTTGCGGTGGTGCTCGCCGACGCCGATGAAGTCGAGGCCCACCTGATCGGCGAGCACGGCCTGCTCCACCAGGTTGCGGATGGCCTGGGCGTGCGTGACCGGGCTGCCGTCGAGGCGGTCGGTGATGTCGCCGAAGCTGTCGAGGCCGAACTCGAGGGGGTGTGCCATGCGGGTGCTCTCCAAATTCATACGTTTGCATCATTCTAACCGATGGAGGGCGATCGCGGGAGGGGGCCGGGCCGGTGGCCGGCCGGATCGACGCACAGTAGCGTCGAACCACCGATGTGGCGT
>NZ_MJGS01000004.1:62631-72744 GCF_001864945.1 Frigoribacterium sp. MCBA15_019
ACGCCACATCGGTGGTTCGATTTGAGCGCGCCAGAGGCCGTCAGAGGCGGTCGAGCGGGTTCGCGGCGATCCGGTCGCGCATGCCGCCCCGGATCGTCCGGCCCGCCTCGGACCCGGGCTTCCGATGCGCCTGCGACGACATCAGCCCGCCGAACTCGACGCCGAAGCCGTCGCGCGGCACCCGCTCGACGAGGGCGCCGACGAGCTCGATCGGCCAGTCGTCGCCGCCCACCCCCGACACGTCGAGGCTCGTCGCGCGCTCGAGCAGGTGCCCCTCGACGTCGAGGCCGGGCGAGACCGCGGGCCACATGTGCCGCACGATGACGTCGACCACCCGCTGCGACCGGTCGGACGACCACCCCGCCCCGGTCGCGAACACACGGGCGACCTCGCCCCCGGCCCGCTCGAAGGGCTCGGCGTGGCTGTCGAACGGGCCGGCCAGTCCGACGTCGTGCAGCGCCGCCGCCACGAACAGCAGCTCGTGGTCGAACTCCAGCCCCTCGCGTCGCCCCAGGGCCACGGCGAGCGCCGCCGAGCGCCGGCTGTGCGCGAGCAGGGCCGGACTCGACACGACGGCGGCCGCCTCGAGGGCGCGGGCGGCCACGGGCGTAGGAGGCGCGAGCAGGTCGTCGAGGACGGCGGCGGTCGGTCGGGGCTCGGCGGTCGGTCGGGGCTCGATGGTCGGGCGGGGCTCGGCGGTCATGGCAGGAACTCTACGAGTGGACAGGTCCTGCCACGAGTGGCAGTGTTGCCACCGTCCGTCGACATCGCGCCACACTGCCAGCCCACACCCCGCCACCCCGCACCCCGCCACCCCGCCACGCCGCACCCGCACCCCGCACCCCGCACCCCGCCACGATGTGGACACGACGCCACGAGAAGAGATGGCGCTGTGTCCACTTCGTGGCGGCGTGCAGCTCGCCCCACCCCAGGAGACACCATGCCGTTCCGCACCGTCGCCACGATCGTCGCCGACGGCGTCGCGCCCTTCGAGTTCGGGGTGCTCTGCGAGGTGTTCGGCCTCGACCGGACCGACGAGGGCGCGCCTCCGTTCGAGCACCGCATCGTCACCGAGCACCCGGGACTCGTCCGCACGAACCAGGGCTTCTCGATCACGGTCGACCTCGACCTGGGTGCCGCGGCCGACGCCGACGTCATCTGCGTTCCGGCCCTCTGGAACCGGCCCGACCAGGCCGAGCTCGTCTCGCCGGCCGTGCGCGAGCTGCTCGTCGCGGCCGAGGCCCGCGGGGCGTGGTTGCTCAGCGTGTGCAGCGGGGCGTTCGTCCTGGCCGAGGCCGGGCTGCTCGACGGACGCCGGGCGACGACCCACTGGCGCTACTCGGACGCCCTGCAGCGCGACCACCCCGCGATCGAGGTCGACGCCGACGTGCTCTTCGTCGAGGACCGCCGCGTCATCACGAGCGCGGGCACGGCCGCCGGCATCGACGCCTGCCTGCACCTCGTCCGCCGCGAGCACGGTGCCGCCGCCGCGAACGTGATCGCCCGCCGGATGGTCATGCCGCCGCACCGCGACGGCGGTCAGAGCCAGTTCATCAAGACCCCGCTCCCGGTCGAGGTCGACGACTCGCTCGCGCCGCTCACCGACTGGATGCTCGGGCACCTCCGCGACGACCTGAGCATCGAGGGGCTGGCCGCGAGGGCGCACATGTCGCCGCGCACCTTCGCCCGGCGCTTCAAGGCCGAGCTGGGGGCGACGCCCGGGGCGTGGCTCACCCGCCAGCGCCTCCTGCGGTCACAAGAGCTGCTCGAGACGACCGGGCTCGGCATCGACGCGATCGCCGACGAGGTCGGCTTCGGTTCGGCGGCCGTGCTGCGACACCACTTCGCGCGCGTGCTCGGCACGACCCCGCGCGCCTACCGCGCGACCTTCGGCGGAGTGGACGACGTGCGCGACCTCGAGCGGGCGGGAGCCGCAAGCGCCTGAACGGGACGGTCCTTGACAGGCCGACCCGCGCCTCCTAGGTTAACTACTCAAGTAGCTAACCAAAGGAGCAGTCGTGCTCGACGACGGGACGCCGATCTTCCAGCAGCTCGCTGCGCAGATCGAGAAGGACGTGCTCGACGGCACCTACGCCGACGAGGCACCGGTGGCGTCGACCACCGAGCTCGCCGCGTTCTACCGGATCAACCCGGCCACGGCCGGCAAGGCCGTCAACCTGTTGGTCGACCGCGGCATCCTCTACAAGCGCCGGGGCGTCGGCATGTTCGTCGCGACCGGCGCCCGCGAGCGCCTGGCCGAACACCGCCGGGCTCGCTTCGCCGACGAGTACGTGCGCCCGCTGGTGGCCGAGGCACGCGCGCTGGGCATCGACGCCGCCGCCCTCCACCACCTGATCGAACAAGAGGACCAGTCATGAGCCCTGTGATCGAGATCACCGACCTGAGCCGTCGTTACGGCTCCTCGCGCGCCCTGGACGGCGTCGACCTCAGCGTCGACGAAGGGGTCATCTGCGGTCTCCTCGGCCGCAACGGCGCCGGCAAGACGACGCTGATGGCCTGCGTCGCCGGCCAGGAACGGCCGTCCGGAGGCGCGGTGCGGGTCTTCGGCCGAGAGCCCGCGGACCACGCCGACGTCCTGTCGCAGGTGTCGTTCGTGCGCGACAGCCAGCGGTACCCGGACGGCTTCCGACTGAAGCACGTGCTCTCGGTGGCACCGGCCTTCCACCGCGGGTGGGACGCCGCGCTCGCCCGCGACCTCGCCGCCGACCTGCGGGTGCCCGAGAAGACCGACCTGAAGAAGATGTCGCGCGGGCAGCTGTCCGCCGCGTCGATCGTGATCGGCATGGCCTCGCGGGCCCCGCTGACCATCTTCGACGAGCCCTACCTCGGACTGGACGCCACGGCCCGGCAGCTGTTCTACGACCGCCTGCTCGCCGACTACTCGGCCCACCCCCGCACGATCCTGCTCTCGACCCACCTCATCGACGAGATGGAGGCCCTGCTCGAACGGGTGGTCGTGCTCGACGAGGGCCGGGTGCGGCTCGACTCCGACGTCGACCGGGCGCGGGCCTCCGCCTACCAGGTCGCCGGAACGGCATCCGCCGTCGACCGGTTCGCCGCCGGGCGCCGCCTCCTGTCGCAGCACGCGGTCGGCGGGCTGAAGACGGCGGTGGTCGACGGCGTCGCCGACCGCACCACGCGATCCGACGCCCACGCCGCGGGAGTCGAGCTCTCGGGGGTCTCACTGCAACAGGTCGTCGCGGCCCTCGGCTCGCGCGACACCGAACTCGAAGGAGTCACGTCATGAACCGCATCCTGCCCGTCGTCCGACTGCAGTTCGCCCGTCGGCGCAGCGTGCTGCTCGTGCCGTTGCTCATCGTCGCCATCACGTTCGCCGTCACCGTGGTGATCCAGGTCACGCTACAGCGCTCGGGCGCCTACGACGATGGCGCCTCGTACGCCACCGGGGCGCGCTTCAACCCGGGGGTCGTGTGGGCCCAGTCCGGGTACCTCGTCGCCATGGGCGTGGCCTCGGTCGCCTCGACCTTCCCCCTCGCCGCCTCGTTCGGGGCGACGCGGCGGGCGTTCGCGCTGGGCACCGCCGTGACCCACACCCTCGTCGCTCTCTACCTGACCGGGGTGTTCGCCGCCCTGCTCGCACTCGAGGTGCTGACCGACCACTGGTTCGGCGGCTTCTACGTCTTCGACGTCAACGTCCTCGGTGCCGGTGACCTGGGCGTGCTCGTCCCGATCGTGTTCCTCGGCGCCCTCGTCGCCCAGACGGCCGGCGGGGTGTTCGGAGCGGCCTGGCTGCGGTTCGGGCCTCGGGGCCCGCTGGGCATCTCGATCGGCGTCGTCCTCGTGCTGGCCGTCGCGCTCCTGGCCGCCGGCCCCTCGCTGCCCGCCGTGTTCGCGAACTACCAGAGCTGGTGGGCGGCGCTCACCGCAGCGCTGCTCGCGGCGGCGGCGATCGCGGGGACGTTCGCGTTCCTGCGCCGCGCCTCCGTCCGCTGACCCGGGGGCGTGGTCAGTCGAACGTCAGCTCGTCCGACGTGCTGATGCGCATCAGGTACGTGACGGTGAACGGGACGTCCTCGTCGATCGTGTAGCGCTTGCCGTCGAAGAGCGACTGGGCACCGACGACGAGGTGGGCCGTGCCGGCCACCCCGGGCACCTGCCACTGGCCCGACGGGCCCGGCACGATCGAGACGACGGGGTGCACCGGCACCGTCCACGTCGGGTCGTCGGTGACCCGGTCGTCGACCTGGCGGCCGAAGGGGCACCCGGCCGGCAACAGCACCTGCTGCGTGACGCACTGCTCGTCGAGCTGCTGGTCGACCATGTCCTGCACGGCCTCGACGAACGCGTCCCGGGGCTGGACGTCGATCGACACCCCCGACGTCGCCCCGACGGTGAGCACGTCGGCCTCGACCGTGGGCGCCTCGAGATAGCGCGACGAGTGGTCGAGCTCGAACCGCGACGGCGCGAGCACCGTGAACCGGGTCGCGACGTCGGGGGCGTCGGTCGTGACGTCGCGGCCGTCCACCGTGAAGCGGGAGTCGTGCTGGGGCGTCACGTCGAGCTGCGCGGTGGGCGCCTGCACGAAGCGCCACGAGTGGAACAGGCCGAACCGGGTGCCGACCCGCTGCACGACGAACTGCGACTGCGCGGGGGCCTCGGCCGTGGCCGACGTGCCCTGCATCGAGTACGAGAGCGTGATCGCGTGGGTGTCGTCACCGAGGTCGACGTCGCCCACCTCGGTCACGTCGTCGACGCCGCCGAGCGACGGCACCTCGAGCAGCGCGTCGGCCAGCTGGTCGGTCGGCGTGACGCCGGCGAGGGTCAACGCGCTCGACGTGTCGCCGCGGTCCACCGCCGCCACGTAGCCGCGGGCGAACCCGGCGGCGCTGTAGACGGTGGCGTTCAGGGCCACGACGGTGACCCAGAAACCGATCAGCACGAAGAGCAGCGCCCCGCCCCAGATCGCGACGAACGGCCAGCCGAGCGGTGGACGCGTCTCCTCCCCCACAGACGACGACATGACGACAACAATAGGAGGCGCGGGTCACGAACTCCCGAGCACCACCGCCGTCGCGGGTAGATTGGTGGCCTCCCCCACCCCCCTCCCGAAAGGTGCTCGTCGTCGTGAGCGTGGCCCTCTCCGCCGAACAGCAGGCGCTGTACGACGCGATCGAGAACACCCGCGAGCACATCTTCGTCACGGGCCGGGCCGGCACGGGCAAGTCGACGCTGCTGAACCACCTGTCGTGGAACACCTCGAAGCAGATCGTCATCTGCGCCCCCACGGGCGTCGCCGCCCTCAACGTCGGCGGCCAGACGATCCACTCGCTGTTCCGCCTCTCGGTGGGGCTCATCGCCGACCACGACATCGAGCAGAACGCCGAGCTGCGCAAGCTGCTGAACACCATCGACACGCTCGTCATCGACGAGGTCTCGATGGTCAACGCCGACCTGATGGACGCCATCGACCGCTCGCTGCGCCAGGCCCGGCAGCGTAAGCACGAGCCGTTCGGCGGCGTGCAGGTCGTTCTGTTCGGCGACCCGTACCAGCTGCCGCCGGTGCCGGGCGACGCCGAAGAGCGCGAGTACTTCCGCGACAACTACCGCTCGATGTGGTTCTTCGACGCCAAGGTGTGGGCCGAGGCGAGCCTGCGCATCTACGAGCTGGCCTTCATCCACCGTCAGACCGAGGGCGACTTCAAAGAGATGCTGAACGCCGTACGCCACGGCCGGGTCACGGCCGAGATCGCCGGGGCACTGAACGGCGCCGGGGCCCGCCCCGTGCCGACCGACGGCGGGGCCATCACCCTGGCCACGCGCAACGACACGGTCAACCGCATCAACAAGGTCGAGCTCGATCGCCTGTCGGGCAAGGTGATGACCGCCAAGGCCGAGGTCAGCGGCGAGTTCGGCGGGCGGGCCTATCCGGCCGACGAGGCCCTCGAGCTCAAGGTCGGCGCCCGGGTCATGTTCCTCCGCAACGACTCCGAGCAACGGTGGGTCAACGGCACCACGGGCGTCGTCACCCGGGTGCGCGACACCGTCTTCGTCGAGGTCGACGGCGAGGTGCACGAGGTGCAGCCCGTCGTGTGGGAGAAGCACAAGTACTCGTACTCGGCGACCACGAAGCAGCTCAAGAAAGACGTCGTGGCCGAGTTCACGCAGTTCCCGCTGCGCCTCGCCTGGGCCGTCACGATCCACAAGTCCCAGGGCAAGACCTACGACCGGGCCATCGTCGACCTCGGCTCGCGGGTGTTCAGCGCGGGGCAGACCTACGTCGCCCTCAGCCGCATCACCTCGCTCGAGGGGCTGTACCTCTCGCGCCCGCTGCGGCCGGCCGACATCATCGTCGACCTCGACGTGCGCCGCTTCATGAGCGAGGCGTCGCGCGTGCCGGCCATCAAGGCCGCGGCCGACGCCGGCGTGGGCGACGCCGGCGACGACACGACGACTGCTGCCACGGGCTGAGCGTCCGGTCCGACCAGGCCGCAGCCCGGGGCCCGTCCGGTCGGCCCGGTCGGCCCGTCGGCCCTTCGGCGTTCGCCTAGGCGGCGGCCTTCGCGGCCGCGAGGTCGGTGAACAGTTCGGTGCTGAAGCGGTACGCGGCGCAGACCTCGTCGAGCACGTGCTCGCGCTCGTCGGCCGACCAGGCCACGGCATCGAGCTGGCGACGGTAGGTCGTCTTGAACGACTTCGGCTCGGCGATCTCGGCGAACAGGAAGAACCCGACGCCGTTCGTGTCGAACCCGAACCGGCGCTGCAGGATGCTGCGGATCAGATGTCCGCCCGACAGGTCGCCGAGGCAGCGCGTGTAGTGGTGAGCGATGAAGCCGCCGGCCCAGCTGGACGCCTGCTCGATGCGGTCGACGTACGCGCGGGTGGTCGGCAGCGGCGAGACGCGGGCCCGCCAGTCGTCACCGAGCAGGAACGCCAGGTCGGCCTCGATGGCCGGCAGCCGGGTCAGCCCCGGGGCGAGGAACGGAGCCACCACCGGGTCGCCCGACCATCGCACGGCGGCGTCCTCGAGGGCGGCGTAGACGAAGTAGTGCTGGGCGAGCAGCTGCACGTAGTCGTCACGCGTGCCCCGACCGATCAGCAGGTCGGTCATGAACGAGCAGCCGACGTCGGCGGGGACCCGCTCGGCCGTGCGCTCGCGCACCGCCTCGGAGAAGGGGATGACGACGGTCATGATGCGCACCTCCTGGGTGACCTGGGTTAGGTGACCCTAACCCTAGCCAGGGAGGCGCGGTGACGGTAGCCCCCGGGGCCGATCCCGGCAGACGTGCAGCCAGCCCGCAGCCCCCTGCGAGGCGCGACGAAGAGCGACGAGACGCGTCGCAGCGGGGTGCGGTGCCGCGGGGTGCGGCGCTGCGGGGTTCAGCGGCGGCGGCGCTCGGCCCCCACGGCGGTCGCGAGCAGCAGCAGGCCGCCGGCGAGGTGCGTGACGTTGTCGCCGAGGTTGAACGCCAGGAAGTTGACGTCGGTGCCCTCGAGGAAGAATCCGGCGATGCCGAAGACCACGAAGATCAGGCCGATCCAGGTGTTGATGTAACGGGCACTGGCCCGCGAGGACGCGCCCGCGATGATCAGCGCGGCACCGGCCAGCACCCAGACGACCACCAGCGCGGGGTTGAGGTTCCAGACGAACCAGAGCGACGCGCCCTGCGTGGAGAAGAACGAGCCCATGTCCTCGACGAGGAACCCGATGGCGCCGAGCAGCAAGAAGACCGTGCCGACGAAGAGGCCGGCCCCGCGGTTGGGCGACTCGCGGATCGTCGGCTCGTAGGGGGCCGGGGTCGCGGTCGTCGTGGTGCCGTGGGTGCTGCTCATGGTGAGGGTGCCTCTCGTCAGGTGGTCAGCGTCCAGTATGCCCGCCACCCGCGGCGGGCCGCCCGAGCCGTGCGGGCTCGGGGCTGGCAAGATCGACCCCATGACCCCGACGCCCCTCCGCCTGGTCGTGGCGATCAACCCCGGCGCCTCCGCCGGCGGCCGGAAGCACCTCGCCGACGGGGTGCTCGCCGGGCTCCGCGACGCCGGCCACACGGTCGTGCCGCTCACCGAGTCGAGCTACGACGACCTCGTGGCCGCGGCCCGCCGCGAACTCGACCCCGACCACGGCGAACGCCCCGACGCCCTGATCGTCGTCGGCGGCGACGGCATGGTGAACCTCGGGGCCAACCTGGTCGCGGGCACCGACGTGCCGCTGGGACTGGTGCCGACGGGCACCGGCAACGACACGGCCCGGGCCTTCGGGCTGCCCCACGACGACGCCGAAGCGGCCACGCGCCTCCTCGTCCGACTGCTCGAGGGCGAGCCGACCACCATCGACGCCGGACGCGTGCTGCAGGCGGACGGCCGGGCCACCTGGTTCGCCTGCATGGTCTCGGCCGGCTTCGACGCCGTCGTCAACGAACGGGCCAACCGGCTGAGCTGGCCCAAGGGTCGTCGACGCTACGACGTCGCCCTCGCCATCGAGCTGGTGCGGCTGCCGAAGATCGCGTACCGCCTCGAGCTCGACGGGGTCGCCTCGACGGTCGAGGGCACCCTGATCTCGGTCGGCAACGGCCAGTCGCTCGGCGGCGGCATGAAGGTCACGCCCGACGCCGTGCTCGACGACGGACTGCTCGACGTGCTCGTGGTCGAGCGACTCACGCGCTGGCAGTTCGTGCGGCTGTTCCCGAGCGTGTTCCGCGGCACCCACCTGAGCCACCCGAACGTGACCGTGCACCGCGTGCGTCGTGCCGTGATCGAGGCCGACGGGGTCGCCGCCTACGCCGACGGCGAGCGCGTCGGGCCCCTGCCGGTCACGGTCGAGGTCGTCCCCGGCGCGCTGCGCGTCTACGCCGCGCTCGGTCGCTGACCGTCGGCACCAGCCCAGGAGGCGCGCTCGGCAGCGAGGCGACCACGCGCCCCGCGCACCCCCGACCTCAGCCGCTGTGCAGCGTCTCGCGGGGGTACTCGCCGAACCGCTGCTGGTACGCGGCCGAGAACCGGCCCAGGTGGGCGAATGCCCAGTGCCGGGCGACGTCGGCAACGGTCGTCGCGTCCGGGGTGGCTTCGCGCAGGGCCTCGTGCACGCGCTCGAGGCGGATCTCGCGCAGGTAGGCCGTGGGCGTGGTGTCGAGGTGACGACTGAACGCCTGTTGCAGCCCACGCGGGGTGAGCCCCGCCTCCCGGGCGATGTCGACGGCCGAGATCGGCAGGTGCGCGCTGGCGTGCATGTACTCGACGGCGAGGCGGAGGCTCGCGTTGCGCGGCGCGAGCAGGGCGGCGGGCATCGGGCTCGACGTGTGGGCGAAGGTGTCGAGCAGGGCGCTGGCGGCCAAGCGGGCCATCTCGGTGCGCATCAGGTCGCTGGGTTCGCCCGAGCCCAGGTAGGCGCGACCGATCAGGCGGACCGTGGCGTGCCAGGCCTGCACGGCGGCGGACGAGACGGGGGCGGCGTGGTCGAACCGGATCGTGCCGGGCATGATGCCGTGACGCTCGGCCGCGACCTCGTCGACGACCGACTTCGACAGGTGCAGCAGGCTCTGGTTGACGTCCTCGGTGGTGAACTCGAACTCGCGCCCCTCCGGGAAGAGGATCGGTCGCCCGACGGCGCCGGCCACCTCGTCGCGACCGTTGTCGACGGTCGAGCGTCCGCCGAGCAGCCAGTGCACGACGTGCTCGTCCCCCGCCGCGGCCTGCCCGTCGACGCGACCCATGAACAACGTCGAGCGCAGGGTCATGGCCCCGTCGCCGACGATGGTGTGGCGGAACGCGAAGGGCGCCTCGGTGGGGGCGACGTGGAAACCACGGCCGTTGTAGCCGGCGCTCAGGATGTCGACGGCCTCGTCCAGATCTCGTCCGCGCGCGTCGAAGCGGATCTTGTCGTCCTGGGCAGCCATCTCAGCGAATTGTTGCACGCACTCCAAAGTCCGCACCAGTCGACCGAAGGGGGTTGACAGCGACTGCCGTCCCGTCTAGTCAGCTCGCCTTCCTGACCACGCCCGCGATCGCTCTCGCACCCGCACCCGCATCCCCGCCCGCACCCGCACCCGCACTCGAGCCCGCACCCGCACCCGCACTGGCGCCCGCCCCCGCACCCGCACCCGCACTCCCGCCCGCACCTGCACTCGCGCCCGCCCCCGC
>NZ_MJGS01000004.1:73432-83137 GCF_001864945.1 Frigoribacterium sp. MCBA15_019
CCCGCACCCGCACTCGCACCCGGCGGCAACTCCTGACCCGTGCTGCAACGCATGCACGACCATCCCTCGCTCCACTGCGATTCGCGGCGGGAGGCAGGACTTCTCGACGAGGGGTCGACCGGTGGCGTCGGTCGGCACCTTCGGCATTCGACAGAAGCCGCGGAGGTCGAAGGGCGCGTCAGGCGTTCCCGGCACCCGGAGCAAGGGTGCCGGTCACCCGGGCGACGCGTCGGGCCTTCGCCTGGGCCCGGGCCCGGGCGACGCATCCTCCCGGACGGCGTCGCCGGGCTGACTCTCAACACCCGCGGCCGCCGGCTCCACCCGAGGCCCGTGTCGTCGACACGCTCGTGGACCATGACAACGATCGCCGAACTCGTCTCAGCCGCCGGAGGGCTCCTCCACAAACACGACCTGGTCGCCTTGGGCGCCACCGATCGACACCTGACCGCCGCGGTCCGTTCACGCACTGTCAGCAGACCCCGGCGTGGGTGGTACTCCACCTGGGAGCGTGGAGACCCCCGATACGTCGCGGTCGCCGTGGGTGGTCGACTCACCGGCGCATCCGCGTTGCATCAGCTGGGAGCGTGGACGTGGACCCGTCCGCCGGTCACGGTGTCGGTACCCGTGACGGCTTCGCGGCTGCGACGGCGGCGTGGAGTCCGCGTCGTGTGGGACCCACTCGAACTCGGTGATCGGGGTTCGACCTGGGCCGTCGACCCTCGTGACGCCCTGGCTCGGGCAGTCGTCGAGACCCGATCGTTCGAGGATGCGGTCATCCTCGTCGACTGGGCCAGACGGGCCGGCATCGTCGAGGGCGACGACGACGCAGCCGAGGTGCTGTCCCGGAGGCGTGCCGACGCTGCCGGCCTCGTGGCGTGGAGCGATCCGGGCGCCGAGAGCATCCTCGAGAGTGCGGCGGGCACGAGGTTGCGGCGGGCAGGGCATCACGTCGCCCGCCAGGTGCCTGTTTCCGGCACCTCGAAGATCATCGACATGGTCGTCGACGGGATCATCGGTCTCGAGACCGATGGACGAGCGCACCACGAGACACGCTTCGACAAGGATCGGCTCAAGGACGCCGACATCGCCCGCGACGGTCTGGTCCCGTTCCGGGCGGGGACGGTCATGGTGCAAGACAGGTGGGGCGTGACGGTCGGCGCGATCAGAGCTCTCATCCGGACGGCGGGCGGTCCGCGACCCGTCGCAGGTGTCGGGAACTCCTCACTGCCGCGAGTGCTCGGACCACGAGGACGCAGGGCGTGGCGGCTCGCTCCACCCCGGCGACACACGGGTCAGGAGTTGCCGACCGCGGCAGGCTGACGAGGGAGGGCGGGGGGGGGTGGGTGCGAGGCGGCGACCGGGGGGACACGTGGCCGTCGGACGGAGCTCGGGGCGGGACGGAGCAGGAAGGAACGGAGGCGCGACCGAGCAGGCTCGTGCCGGCGGGCGAGCCAGCGAGCGGGCCAGCGAACGGGCCGGCGAACGGGCCAACGGGCAGGCCGACGAACGGGCCGGCGAACGGGCTGGCGAACGCGCCAACGGGCAGGCCAGCCAACGCGCCAGCCGGCGGGCCAGCGAACGCGCCAGCGGGCGGGCCAGCGAACGCGCCAGCGAACGCGCCAGCGAACGCGCCGGCGGGCGGGCCAGCGAACGGGCCAACGGGCGGGCCGGCGAGCGCGCCGGCGAGCGCGCCGGCGAGCGGGCCGGCGAGCGGGCCGGCGAGCGGGCCAGGGGGCAGGCTAGCGAACGGGGCGGCGAGCGGGCTCGCAGCAGGCGGGCATACGGTCGACCCATGAGCCTCGACGACATCACCCTGACCACGATCCGCGGCGAGTCCACCACGTTCGGCGCCTACGCCGACAAGGTCGTGATGGTCGTGAACGTGGCCTCGCGCTGCGGCCTCGCCCCCCAGTACGAGAAGCTCGAGGCGCTGCAGAAGCAGTACGGCGAGCAGGGCTTCACAGTGCTGGGCTTCCCCAGCAACCAGTTCTTCCAGGAGCTCTCGAGCGGCGAGGCCATCGAGGAGTACTGCTCGGCCACCTGGGGCGTGACCTTCCCGATGATGGAGAAGGTCAAGGTCAACGGTCGGGGCGAGCACCCGCTCTACACCGAGCTGAAGAAGGCCACCGACGCCGAGGGCAAGGCCGGCCGCGTCAAGTGGAACTTCGAGAAGTTCGTGATCACCCCCGGCGGCGCCGTGCACCGCTTCCGTCCGACGACCGAGCCCGACGCCCCCGAGGTCGTCGCGGTCATCGAGGAGGCGCTGGCCGGCTGACCGGGCGACTGCGGTCGGTCAGCGGCCGGCCGCGTACCGGGCCTGCACGGCCGAGGCGGTCTGGGCCGAGTTGTTGTAGATCGTCGTGCCGTCGACCGAGCCGACGAAATAGCCGTTCGTGGGAGCCGAGGGCAGGCCGCTGAGCGGCGCGTAGCCCACGCGCCAGTAACCGGCGGCCGTCTGCACGGTCTTGTTCGTCGTGTCGTTCACGACCGCGACACCGTCGACGTAGATGATCGTGCTCGTGCCCGAGAGGGTGGCGACCACGTGGTGCCAGGCACCGTCGTTGTACGAGGCCGACGTGGTCGTAGCCTTGGTCGTGCTCGAGGTGGGGCGCACGCCGAGGGCGATCTTGCCCGCCGTGGTCAGGTAGAGCGCACGGTCGGCGGTCGTGTTCGTGCCGGTCTGCGCGGCGGTGAACGCGGCCAGGGTGCCTCCGGCGGCGCTGGTCGTGCGGAACCAGGTCTCGATCGTGAAGGCGGCCTGACCGGTGAGGTTGACCGCGGTCGTGACCTGGCCGGTGCCGTCGAGCTGCAGGTAGGGGCTCTGGTTGGTGGCGCACGAGCCGGCGACGAACGTCGCCCCGCCGCTCAGGGTGCCCACGCGGGCGAACGAGCTGCCGTCGGCGGTGGTCGTGCCCGACGTCTCGTTGTACGGGAAGCCGTACGAGGTCTGCGAGTTGTAGGTGTCCTGCAGGCAGTCGTAGTTTCCGGCACCGAAGCTCGACGTCGGGTTCGCGGTGGGCGCGGCGAACGCCGCGTGCGCACCGCCCGAGACGACGAGGGTGAGTGCGAGACCGCCACCGATCGCTGCCAGGCCGATCGCGCCTCCTGCGGTCTTCAGGCGACGGAGGCGCCGCTCGCGTCGTCGCTGCACGCGGCGGCCGGCGGGGGCGGTCACCCGAGGCGACGCGGGGCGCTCGTCACGCAGCAGGTACCGGTCGTTGCGGCTCAGCAGGACGACGAGGATCAGCAGTCCGCCGGTGACCAGCAGGTGGCCGTACTGGTGGCCCGCGGCCCAGACGAAGGGCGTGCCGACGTAGGGCACGCGCAGGAAGCCGACGCCGATGACGGCGCTGCGGTCGATCGGCGTCGAGTCCACGCTCGGGTTGGCGTCGCCCTTGGTGACGATCTGTCCGGCCTGGCCGTTGTCGTGGTAGCGGTGCAGGCGCAGGTGCCCGGCCTGGTCGGGGTCGTCGAAGAGCAGCACCTGTCCGCGGTGCACGTCGGCCGCCGCGACGGGCTTCGCGACGACGACGTCGCCGGGGTGGATGCGGGGCTCCATCGAGCCGGTCATCACGGTGGTGGGGCTCCAGCCGAGGGCGGCGGGGGCGGCCGCGTAGACCATCAGGCCGAGCAGCGAGTAGAGCACAACCCGTGACGCGGTGCCGAGGGCCAGGCGCGTCCAGTCGAGCCACGAACGAGAGGCACCCAGGGGCACGGTGATCGAGGCCGCGGCTGCGGCGGCGGGCCGCAGCTTCAGGTCGATCGTGCTCATGGGTGCCTCTGCTCTGGATGGTGCGGGTGATGCGGTGTCGGGCCGCCTGGTGCGGTGGTGCGGTGTTCAGCCGGGGGCCGGGCCTCAGCTGTTCTGGGCCTCCCAGGTGAGGCCGAGGCTCGCGGTGCCGCCCTGGGTCGTGTTGGGGGCGGTGTTCGAGACGGTGTAGGTCACCTGGTAGGTGCGGGTCTCGGACGCGGTGCCGGTGGGGGCCCAGGTGCCGACGCCGTTCGAGTAGTTGGTGTAGCTGGTGCCGAAGGCGGCCAGCGTGCCGCTGTACAGGCTCGAGCCCGACGAGAGCGGGGTGAAGCCGGTGCACGAGCCGAAGCCGCCGCCGGTGCCCTGCACGACGCTCAGCGTGATGTTCGAGGCGAGGTTGTTGGTCGTGGCGGCACCCGTGCCGTAGAGCTTGACGGCCGAGGCGAGCGAGCCGGTGCTGGTGACGGCGATGCAGTTGCTGCCGGTCTGGCCGGGCTTCAGGTTCGTGGCGGTGAAGAGCGCGCTGTTGCTGTCGTCGTCGGTCAGGGCGACGGTGCCGGCGGTCCAGTTGCTGGTGGGGTTGACCGTGGTCGACGAGAAGGCCGAGTACGACGCGGTCGAGACGACGATGCCCGAGGCGACGAGGGCGGCGGGGATGGCGATCCAGGCGGCGATGCGGGCGATGCGGGGCGTGGGACGGGACATGGTGGACTCCAGGGGCGAGAGGGGGAACAGGGGGATGTCGGGGGCCACCCCGACGAAGCGGCTCAGGGGCTTCGCCGGTGAGAAGCTCACCTCCCGAACCGTTCTGGTTTCGAGTGGTCGTTGTTCTCAAGTGGTACGACAATCAAATTACTCAGGACCCGAGAGGCACGCAAGGCGAAGCATGTCCCCAGTGGTGGGGGTGTCACGATCGTCGAGATTCTTGTTGACTGAGCCGGTGCCACGGACGGCACGCTCTACGTGTCACGGAGGACCCCCATGCTCGTCACGACCCCTGCCGATCCCGGCCCCGCCGCCCTCGGCCCCGCCGACCTCGGCCCCGGCGACCTCGCCCCCGGCGACCTCGGCCCCGCCGCCCTCGGCCCCGGCGATCTCACCCGCCTGCTGGACTCGTTCCGGCTGTTGATGCTGAACCACTCACGCGTGCTCGACCATCAGGGCGACCTCTTCGGCCTGGGCGACACCGACATCCGGTTCCTCTTCTACGTGTGGGCCACCGGCGACCTGGTCACCCCCAAGCGCGCGGCCGACCACCTCGACCTGTCGTCGGGCGCGATGACCAACCTCGTCGATCGCCTCGTCGAGGCCGGCCACCTCGACCGCCGTCGCAACCCCGCCGACCGCCGCAGCGTCATCGTCAGCCGCACCCCGCGCGGCACGGAGGTCACGACCGCCATCGCGAGCGCCTACGCCGCCGCGTTCGCCGACGTCGTTCCGGCGTCGCAACACGGCACTCTCGCCGACACGCTGCTCGACCTCGGCCGGGCGTTCGACCGGCACGGGGTCGGTGCCGCCCCGGCCACTCCCGTCGCTCCCGCCCCCGCCCCCGCCGCCGCCGCCGCCTGACCGGCCTCGACCTCGACCTCGACCTCGACCTCGACCTACGGTATGAGGCGGCGCAGCCGTGCGGCGTCGGCCAGGTCGTCCCGGAACCGGTCGAGCGTCGACAGCGTGTAGAGCCCGTCGATCTGCTGGTCGACCCAGAGCTGGTGGATGCGCTTGAGGTCGGCCTGGCGGCTCTTCCAGCCGATGCCGTCGATCACGGCCATGACGGTCTGTCGCGGCAGCCGGACGTCGGCCATCTCCTCGATCTCGCGCACGGCGTCGGTCAGCTTCGAGCCGGTCGAGTCGAACCCCTTCGCGGCGACCACGATCGCGGGCTCCTCCGCCGAGGGGATCACCAGGTCGCACGGCGCCGTGCGGTTCGCCCGACCGGTGAACCGGGTCCGCGTGCCGCAGGCGAGCCCGAGGTCGCGGGCGATGGCCTCGATCTCGTCCTCGAGCCGCCGCCCCGACACCCCGGCGCGGATCGCCGACGCCCGGGTGCCGGCCCGCGCCGAGAGCAGGTCGCCGAAGTCGTAGGTGCGGTGCCGCTGCGACGCGACGAGGCGCACGAGTTCGAACTCGTCGTCGAGGTGGGCGACCAGCTCGTCGGCCCGTCCGCGCGCGAGCGTCAGCCAGCTCGGGGTGTCGAAGGCGTGCCGCAGCGAGTTGCGCAGCTTTTCCTGCGACAGCCCCACGGCCAAGCCGAGGGCAGGCACCCACGCCGGGTGCTGCCGGGTCCATTCGGCCAGGTGGTCGCGGTCGACGACGGGCAGTTCGCCGAGGCTCGCCGCGGCCCGGCCGAGGTCGGTCGCCGCCGCCGAGGGGGCGGTCGGGTCGACGTGAGGGGTCATGCGGCCGAGCGACGCCACGTACTCGTCGAAGGTGGGGATCGTCACGGTCAGTCCCTCCCGACGAAGACGTACTCGGTGGCCGCCGTGCGGGTCGCCGTGCGGTGCGTCCCGAAGCTGTAGGTGTGGTCGACCACGCGCACCTCGACGTGCGGCTTGACCGTGCGCATCAAGTGCTCGATGCGCTCGCGGCTCGGCACGGCGTTGGACGAGTACGACAGCACGAGCGCCCCGGCGTCGGCGAACTGCTCGAAGGTGCGCACGAGGGCGTCGTCGACCGTGCGCGGGTAGGCGAACGGCGTGAACAGCTTGGCGATCTTCTTGGTCTTGGTCTCGGTCATGATCGTCTGCCCCCGCCAGTACACGGCCAGCCCCTGCAGGAAGTGGTACCGCTTCATGTAGTCCGCGTCGTCCCGAGGAGGCGCGTAGGGCGGATCGAGGTACACCAGCTCGGCGGGCGGTCGCCTCAGGTCGGCCACGTCGCCCTCGACGGCCTCGTGCGCGAGGCCGTCGTCGAACACGGTGGCGCTGTAGGCCCGGACCGCCGCCCGGAACTGCTCGGCCATGGTCATCCGCAGGTCGCGGCGCCCGTCGTCGTACCGCGCGCCCGTGAAGGTGAAGACGCCCCGGGGCTGCTTGCGTGCCGCGGCGAGCACGAGGCCGGCGATCGCCAGGTCGCGCTCGGCGCCGTCGAGCCGGTCGACGTGCGACCAGGCCGAGTCGAGGAACGCCCGGTCGTCGGCCGAGAAGAACACGCCGTCGAAGGTGCGGCGCACGACGTCGCGGTCGTCGGCGGGCGGGCCGCAGATCTCGTCGACGAGGTCGTCCGACAGCGTCGTCGATCCGTTGACGACGGAGGCGCGGGCGATGACCGCGGGGAAGGCCAGGAAGTCGTTGCTCACGACCTGGCGACCCTCCGCCTTCATGAGGTACGAGACGACGCCCGACCCGCTGAAGGCGTCGATCGCGGTCGAGGGCCGAACCGCGCCTCCTTCGTCGTCGGGGTCGCGGGCCGGCACGGGCGCGACGCTCGAGAAGACGTCGTGCAGCACGGGCAGCAGCGCGTACTTCGAGCCCATGTAGCGCAGGCGGGGGAAAGCCGTGACGCGGGCGGGCACGGCGGCAGCCACGGGGGCGGTGGTCTCGCTCGCGACGGAGGGCACGAGCTCGACGGTCACCGGGCAAGTCTGCCGCACGTCAGCGGTCGGTCGGACTCCAGGCCTGGGTGTCGAGGTCGACGCGCGAGGCGTGCGGCACGCTGCCGGTGGTCGTGCCAGCGATCCGCAGACTCTCTTGTCGCAGCTCGAGCTGGGCGACCACGAGCGCCGCGAGGTCGGTGAGGTTGGCGACCTGCTCGTCGCTGGCCGTGCTCGGCTCCCGCCCGATCACCGAGAGCGTGCCGATCGTGTGGCCGTCGCGTCGGGTGAGCGGGACGCTGACGTAGAACCGCATGCCGAGCGGCCCGGTGACCAACGGGCTGGTCGCCACGCGTCGGTCGGTCGCGGCGTCCTCGATGACGAGGGGCTCGGACGAGTGCACGGCCCCGAGCGAGAGGTCGATGTGCCGAGCGATGTCGCCCACGGCCGGGTCGTAGTGGGTCGTGAACCACGTGCGGTCGTCGTCGATCACGGTCGCCAGGGCGATGGGTGCCGAGAACAGGCGGGCCGCCATGGCCGTGACGCGGTCGAGCGCCTCGTTGGGCAGGGTGTCGAGGACCTCGCTGTGGTCGAACGGCTCGGTGTCGCCCCCGCGCATCGAACCGTCGCCGGTCGACAGGTCGCCCACGCCGTCGCGGTGGTCCGTCGTCTCGGTGATGACCACGTCGCGCATCAACGCGACGAGCTCGGCGCGGGTCGGCCGCTGCGCGGGGTCGCGGCTGGTCATGGCGCGCAGGGCGTGACGCCAGTGCTCGGGCAGCGGCTCGGGCAGCACCGGGTCGCGGGACAGTCGCGCGACGGCCGACTCGACGAGCGACCCCGGGAACTCGCGCCGGCGCGTGAAGCACTGCAGCAACACGAGGCCGAGGCTGTAGACGTCGCTCGGGGGGCCGACCTCGCCGCCCACGGCCTGCTCGGGGCTGAGGTACGCGGCGGTGCCGGTGGTGACCCCCTCGGCGGTGAGTCGTTCGACGTCCTCGGTGAGGGCGATGCCGAAGTCGGCGAGCTTGGCCCGGGCACGGGCCGCCTCGTGGTCGCCGTAGTCGACGAGCAGGATGTTCGACGGCTTGATGTCACGGTGCACGACCGAGTGGCCGTGGATGTAGTCGAGCGCCTCGGCCATGTCGTAGCCGATCTCGGCGATGTGCCGCGCGGCGAGCGCGCCGTGCCGCAGACGGTCTTCGAGGTTGAGCCCGGCGATCAGCGGCATCACGAGGAAGCGCTGGGGACCGTTCGGCCCCTGCTCGACCCCGGCGTCAAAGAGACCGACGAGGCCGTGGTGCTCCAGGCTGGACAGAACGCCGAGCTCGGCCTCTTGTCGGGCCGGGTCGACCATCGCACTGTGGAAGACCTTGATCGCGACCGTGCGGTTGAGGCTCTCGTCGACGGCCTTGTAGACGGTCGCCATGCCCCCTCGGCCCACGACGGACTGCAGGCGGTAGCGCTCGGCGAGGACGCGATCGAGCGCGTCGTCCTGCTGTGGCGCGGCCATCGCCTCCCCCTCGTGACTCGTGTGGGGTCCATCCTGTCGCATGCGGGGCCATCAGGTGACGGTGGCGCGGGTGACGATCGCATCACGACGGGGTCACGGGCACCACCCGCCACCACCACCCGCGACCACGGGACGAGCCGCCCGGACCTTGCGATGCCCTGGGAGAACGGCACCGTCGGGAAGGCATCGAGCGGGCCGCCGGTTGAGTTGCTCATGACGACTTACGGAATCATCGGAGCAGGCAACATCGGCAGCCAGGTCGCCCGGGCGGTCATCGCCCACGGGCACGACGTCGTGATCAGCAACTCGCGCGGGCCCGAGACCCTCGCCGACCTCGTGGCCGACCTCGGCCCGAAGGCCCGGGCCGCCACGGCGACCGAGGCCGGAACGGCGGGCGACGTCGTCGTCGTCACCGTCCCCCTCAAGAACGTCGACCAGGTGCCGGTCGAGCCGCTCGCGGGCAAGACCGTGATCGACACGAACAACTACTACTTCGAGCGCGACGGCCACATCGCCGCCCTCGACGCCGGCACCGACACGGTGTCCGAGATGCTGCAGCGCCACCTCCCGACCAGCAAGGTCGTCAAGGGCTTCAACCACATCATGGCCAAGGACATCACCACCGACGTCGCCCCGGCCGGCACCCCCGACCGCCGCGCGCTGGCCACGTCGAGCGACTCGCCCGAGGCCGTCGCCCTGATGACCGACCTCTACGACGAGCTCGGCTTCGACACCGTCGACGTCAGCCCGCTGTCCGAGAGCTGGCGCGTCGAGCGTGACCGTCCGGCCTACGTCGTGCGCCAGACGAAGGACGAGCTCGTCGCCAACCTCGCGAAGGCGAACCGGGTGCCGCAGGCCTCCTGACCCGGCCGGGTGGTGACGCCGCCCGACGAACGCGACCCGCGCCTC
>NZ_MJGS01000005.1:0-21047 GCF_001864945.1 Frigoribacterium sp. MCBA15_019
CGAGGGGCCGTCGTCGTGTGGAGTGCGTCGTGCGGAATCAGAGGACGCAGAACTCGTTGCCCTCGGGGTCGGCGAGCACGACCCACGACACGTCGGAGTCGTCTTGGCCGACGCGTGCGCGGACGGCCCCGAGCGACTCGAGTCGCGCGACCTCGTCGGCCTGCGTCGCCTCACGGCTCTGACCGTCGACCGGGGTCGGGCGGAAGTCGAGGTGCAGACGGTTCTTGACCGTCTTGGCTTCGGGGACGCTCACGAAGAGCAGCCCCGGCAGCGTGTCGGGCGTCGGACGGATCTCGGGTTCGTCGTCGTCGGACGAGACGACCACCCAGCCGAGGGCGTCCGCCCACCAGTGGGCGAGGCGTACCGGGTCGCTCGAGTCGACAACGACCTGCTCCCACACGAGGGACGAGGGTGACGAGGTCATCAGCCGACCGGCCTCAGGCGCTCTTGTTCTGGTCGTGCCCGGTGTCGTATTCGTCGTCGAAGTCGTCGGCCCATTTGTCGACGTATTCGTCGCCGGAGTCGTTCTTCGTCGCCAACTCTTTTTCGAGTGCACCGTAGTTGGTGTCAGGGCTGAAGTACTTCAGCTCTCTGGCGACCTTGGTGTGCTTGGCTTTTTGACGGCCGCGCCCCATGCGTGACCCCCTCTGAACTCGGCCCGGAAACGGTGTCGGACGACCCGGGAACTGCCGACAGGATGCTGTTGAAAAACTGGACCGATCTTATCATGTACCCCTAGCCCCGGCTGCCGCCTCGGACGGGCATGATGGTCGGGATGACTCCTGGGGGCGAAGGCGAGCGGACGCGGGTCCTCGTGATCGGTGCGGGCCAGGCCGGGTTGTCGGTCTCGTGGTACCTGCGACGGCTCGGGCTCGAGGTGGGACGCGACCTCGTCGTGCTCGACCGGGGGCCCGGCACCGGAGGCGCGTGGCAGCACCGCTGGGAGAGCCTGCGGCTGGGTGCCGCGCACCGCGTGCACGACCTGCCGGGCATGGCCGGGCTCGGTCTCGGCTTCGACTCGGCCGACCGGTCGGCTCCGGCGCGTGACGTCGTCGCCGACCAGTACGCCCGCTACGAGGCCGCACTCGGGCTCGACGTGCGACGTCCGGTCGAGGTGACCGGGGTGACCGGGCTGGGGGACGGCTTCTCGGTGCGGTGGGCGGGGCGCGCCTCCTCGGGTGTCGGCTCGGAGCTGGCCGCGGCCACGGCCACGGCCTCGGCGACGGGGTCGGAGGCCGGCTCGGGGCCGGCTTCGGGGTCGCTGCGGGCCGAGGTGGTCGTGAACGCGACCGGCACCTGGGGCGCTCCGTTCGTGCCGTGGTACCCGGGGCGCGACACCTTCCGCGGGCGTCAGCTGCACACGTCGGACTACCGGGCGGCGTCCGAGCTCGAGGGGCTCGACGTCGTCGTGGTCGGCGGGGGCACGAGCGCGATCGGGTTCGTGCTCGAGCTCGACGGCGTCGCGGCGTCGACGACGTGGGTGACGCGCCGACCGGTGGACTGGCTCGACCAGGGCGAGCTCGACGTCGAGTCGGCCGTCGCTGCGGTTGCTGCCCAGGACCGCGCGGCCCGGGCGGGGCAGGCGCTGCCGAGCATCGTCAGCGGTACGGGCGTCCCGCGCACCCGGCGCTTCGTGTCGGGCATCGAGCGCGGCGTGCTGGTCGAGCGGCCGATGTTCGCGTCGGTCGAGCCGGACGGGGTGCGCTGGGCGGACGGCACCTTCGCCCACGCGGACGCCATCGTCTGGGCGACCGGGTTCCGCCCCGAGCTGCGCCACCTGGCACCACTCGGGCTGCGGTCGGCCGACGGGGGCGTGAGCGTCGAGGGCGGCGCGTCCACCCTCGACCCGCGCTTGTTCTTCGCGGGGTACGGGCCGCAGGCGTCGACCATCGGGGCCAACCGTGCGGGGCGGGCGATCGCGCGGCAGGTCGTGGCGCGGCTCTCCGAGAGCGACGCGGAGCGCCGCAGCCGGAGCTGAGGTCGGTCCGACTGCGGCGGCGTCGGCCGTCGGCGGGCCGAACCCGACCGGGCGGGGCTGGTCGGGCGGGCCGAACCCGACCGGGCGGGGCTGGTCGGGCGGGCCGAACCCGACTGGGCGGGGCTGGTCGGGCGGGCCGAACCCGACCATCGGCGCAAGACACGCCGTCCGTCCCGCCCGTCGAGCGGCGTGTCGTCGCCCGCCTGTCGCGAATTGCACAGAGGGGGGTGGAGCGGGGCCGGAGGGGTAGCGGGCTACTTCTTCTTGCGGGGGGCGGCGCCGGTCGAGTTGCGGGCGGCCGAGCGGGCCTTGCGGGCGGCGGCGCCGCCTCCTCGTTTGCCCGTGGCCGAGCCGGGGGCGCGCGGGGTCTGCTTCGGCCCGGGTGTCGCGCCGTTCTGGGTGGGCTGGACGTCCAGACCTCGCTGCACCGCGCCTCCTTCGACCGCTGCGCCGGCGCGGCCGTCCGGGCCCGCGTCGGCGCCCAGGGCGCCTCCGGCGGCACCCGACCGGCGACCGGCGGGTTCGAGCACGCGGCGCGGCACCGGGCGGGGGCGGATCGGCTCGCCACGACGGTCCTGGCCCGGGATCGGCCGCGAACGACGCCCGTAGAGCACCTCGGACGAATCGAGCAGCCAGGGCACGAGCGAGATCGTGACACCGTGCACGAGCATGAGCTTCTGGCGGATGCGGCGGCTCTTGTGGTTGTGCAGTGCGGCCTCCCACCAGTGGCCGACGATGTAGATCGGCGTGTAGACCGTGACGACCTCGCTGCCGTGCTCTTCGCGGTGGGCCTTGATGTACTTGATCAGCGGCATGCTGATGTCGCGGTACGGCGAGGCGACGATGCGCAGCGGCACCTCGATGTCCTGCTCGGCCCACTGGCGCTGCAGCAGTGCCGTGGCCTCGTCGTCGATGCCCACGTGGATCGCCTCGAGCGACTCGTGTCGCGCGGCGATGGCGTAGTCGAGTGCCTTGAGCACGGGCTTCTGCATGGTGCCCACCAGCACGATCGCGTGGTCGCCGTGCGAGCCGAACTGCGTGGTGGCGTCGGGTTCGATCTCGACCAGCACGTCGCGGTAGTAGCGGTTCACGCCGAGCATCAGCACGAACAGGATCGGCATGATGACGAACACCAGCCAGGCGCCGTGCGTGAACTTGGTCACCGTCACGACGACGAGCACCGACGCGGTCAGCAGGGCGCCGAACGCGTTGATGCCGCGGGCCCGGTACACGGCGCCCCGGTCGGCGCAGCCCTCGCGCAGCATGCGGGTCCAGTGCACGACCATGCCGGTCTGCCCGAGCGTGAACGACACGAAGACGCCGATGATGTAGAGCTGGATGAGTCCCGTGACGCTGGCCTGGTACACGAGCAGGATGGCGCACGCCACGAGGGCCAGCACGATCACGCCGTTCGAGTAGATCAGTCGGTCGCCGCGCGTGTTGAGCGCCTTGGGGGCGTACTGGTCGCGGGCCAGGATCGAACCGAGCAGCGGGAAGCCGTTGAACGCCGTGTTCGCCGCCAGCAGCAGCACCGCCGCCGTGCAGGCCTGGATCACGTAGAACGGGATGCCGAACAGCGCCCCGCCGAACACCGCGCTCGCGATCTGCGCGATGAGGCTGCGTTGCGGCGTGGTGGCACAGTCCACGAAGCCCTGCAGGTCGCAGGCGTCCTCGGCGTAGTGCACCTTCGCGATCAGGGCGACGGCGACGAGGCCGGCGAACAGGACGATCGCGATGCTGCCCATCAGCACGAGGGTCTTCTGGGCGTTCTGCACCTTGGGGCGCTGGAACGCGGGCACGCCGTTCGCGATGGCCTCGACGCCGGTCAGGGCCGAGCAGCCGCTCGAGAACGCCCGGAGCAGCAACAGCACGAAGGCGGCCTGCGTGAGCTGGTCGGCCTGCACCGTGTACTCGGCGCTCTCGGCGACGGGCGGGTCGCCGAGAGCGGTGCGCACCAACGCGATGACGATCATGACGAAGACGCTCGACACGAAGAGGTAGGTGGGGATCGCGAAGGCCTTGCTCGACTCGCGTACGCCGCGCAGGTTGACGGCGGCCAGCAGGACGACGAAGAAGATCGCGAGCTCGACGCGCACCGGTGCCAGTTCGGGCACGGCCGAGATGATGTTGTCGACGCCCGAGGCGACCGACACGGCCACCGTCATGACGTAGTCGACGAGGAGCGCCGAGGCGACCACGAGCCCGGCCTTCTCGCCGAGGTTCTTGTGGGCGACCTCGTAGTCGCCGCCGCCCGACGGGTACGCCTTGATCAACTGGCGGTACGAGGCGACCACGACCAGCAGCAGGACGACCACCGCGACGGCGACCCACGGGGCGAGCGTGAGGAACCCGAGGCCGCCGATCAGCAGGATCATCAGCAGCTCTTGCGGCGCGTACGCCACCGAGCTGAGCGGGTCGCTGGCGAAGATCGGCAGTGCGAGGTGCTTCGGCAGCAGCTGCCCCTCGAGCTTCTCCGAGGGCAGGGGTTCACCGATCAGCCAACGCTTCGGCGACCGGGTGTCGTTGGTCACGAGCGGCGACTCTACTCCCGTGCGAGGGCGTGTCAACTTCGCTCGCGGGCGGTTTATTCCCGGTCAGCGCGGGTCCGTCCGAACTACTTCGTACCGGCTCGGCGTCAGACGGGTGAGGAGGCGCGGGCCGGGACGACGACGGAGGTCGCCACCCGGCGCCGGGCGAACAGCGGCAACGTGATCGCCACGAGCGGGCCGATCAGCAGGGCCTCGGCGGCCGTGCCGATGCCGACCTGGCCGCCGAGCAGCCACCCCCCGGCCAGGACCGTGAGCTCGATGACGGTGCGGGCGACGCCCACCCGCCAGCCCAGTCGGGCGTGCAGGCCGAGCATGAGGCCGTCACGCGGGCCCGGCCCGAAGTCGGCCCCGATGTAGAGGCCGCTCGCGACGGCGAGCAACAGCAGGCCGCCCGCGAAGGTCAGGCCCTGTGCCCACCACTCGGTCTGCTGCGGCAGGACGCGCAGGCCGAGGTCGGCGACCGGGCCGATCATCAGCGTGTTGGCGATCGTGCCGAAGCGGGGGCGCTGGCGCAGGGGGATCCAGAGCAGCAGCACGACCAAGCTCGTGACGAACGTGACGGTGCCGAACGTCAGCCCGGTGTGCCGCACGAGGCCCTGCGAGAGCACGTCCCAGGGGGCGACGCCGATGCCGGCGCGGATCATGACGGCGATGGCGAAGCCGTAGGCGATGAGGCCGACGAACAACTGCAGCAGGCGACGCGAGAGGAGCATGAGGTCGATCCAATCGCCCGACTGGCCTGGTGGCAAGGGTCCAATCGGCCTAGGGTGGCCGCGTGACCAACCTAGACCACGGTGCCACCACCGTCTCGTCGCGAGCGCTCGGGGTGCTGCTCGACTCGTGGCGCGCCTCCTCGGCTCCCGGCTACCTGGCGCTCGCCGACCGCATCCGACTGCTCGTGCTCGACGGGCGGCTGCCCGTCGGCACGCGCCTGCCGTCCGAACGTGACCTCTGCGCTCACCTCGGGGTCAGCCGCACGACCGTGGCCGCGGCCTATGCGGCCCTCCGCGGCTCGGGGCACGTCGACAGCGTGCGCGGCAGCGGCAGCGTCGTGCGTCTGCCTGCCCGTGCCTCGGTGCCGCGCCCGACGACGACCGAGGGGTTGCTCGACCTGACGAAGGCGGCCCTGCCCGCGGTCGACGGCATCGCCGAGGCGGCCCAGCGGGCGGCGGGGCGGCTCGGGGCCTACCTCGACGACCCGGGCTACGACCCGGTCGGGCGGCCCGTGCTGCGGGAGGCCATCGCCGAACGGTACCGACGGCGCGGGCTCGAGACGAGCGCCGAGCAGATCGTCGTCACCCTCGGGGCCCAGCACGCGATCGCGCTGCTCGCCCGCGTGCTGGTCTCGCGCGGCGACCGGGCCGTCGTCGAGGCGCCCGGCTACCCGCACGCCTTCGAGGCCCTCCGCGGGGCCGGTGCCCGCCTCGTGCCGGTCAGCGTGACCGTCGACGACGGCTGGGACGAAGCGGCACTGATGCAGACCCTGCGGCGCACGAGCCCGCCGGTGGCCTACCTGATGCCCGACTTCCACAACCCCACGGGCGCGACGATGCCCGCCGACCAGCGGGTGCGGGTGCTCGAGGCGGCGGCGGACGAGGGCACCGTGGTGATCGCCGACGAGACCATGGCCGAGATGGCGATCGACGGGGTGGGTCCGGGCTCGCGCGTCGAGCGGCCCCTGCCGATGGCCGCGTACGGACGGGCCGTCACGATCGGCTCGGTCGGCAAGTCGCTCTGGGGCGGCCTGCGCATCGGTTGGATCCGCGCCGACCGCCCGCTCGTCGATCGGCTCGTGCGCGCCCGCTCGGCGGGCGACCTGGGCACGCCCGTGCTCGAGCAGTTGGTGGTCGCCGAGTTGCTCGGCGACTTCGACCGCGTGCGGGAGGCGCGGGCCGGCCACCTGAGGAGAGGTCGCGACCGCGTCGTCCACGGCCTCCGCGAGGCGTTCCCGTCCTGGCAGGTGCCGTCGCCGGCGGGAGGGCTCACCACCTGGGTCGGACTCGGGGCGCCGGTCAGCTCGCAACTCACCCTCGCCGCCCGCCGCGAAGGGCTGCTGCTCGCCGCCGGTCCGGTGTTCGGCATCGACGGGGCGTTCGAGCGGTTCCTGCGCGTGCCGTTCTCATACGCCGACAGCGACACCGACCGCGCGCTCGCGGCCCTGCGCGCGGCGTGGGACGGGGTCGACGGGGTCCAGGCACCGGCCTCGCCGCTGCTGGCCGAGGTGGTCTGAGGGGGAGAACGACGGCTCGTCCACACCTCGGTGATCGGCCGGGATCGTGCACATCATGTAAGAAAGCGCCGCCAGTTCCCAGAGAGGCTGGTGACAATGGAGGCGCGGTGCACGTCGTTCACCGCGCCTCCTCCGCTCTCCCTCTCACCACCGGAGCACCGTGCACCTGCTGTCCGTCTTCAGCCTGCGCAACCGCGCGCTGATCGCCCTCGTCACCATCGTCGTCGCCGTCTTCGGCGGCATCGCCCTCACCTCGCTCAAGCAAGAGCTCGCACCGAACGTTCAGTTCCCGCAGATCGCGATCGTCAGCTCGTACCCGGGCGCCACGCCCGAGGTCGTGAACGAGGACGTCTCGACCCCGATCGAGCAGGCCGTCCAGATCATCCCCGGCCTCGAGGGCACCTCGGCGACCTCGAGCACCTCGCAGAGCACGGTCTCGGCCGAGTTCACCTACGGCACCGACCTCGACTCGGCCGAACAGAAGATCCAGTCGGCCATCAACCGGCTCTCGCTGCCCGACTCGGTCGACACCCAGGTCGTCACGGGCAGCCTCGACGACCTGCCGGTCATCCAGATCGCCGTCACCGGCTACGACTCCGCGGACTCGCAGGCCCTCGTCGACCGGCTGACCACCGTCACGGTGCCCGACCTGCAGAAGCTCGACGGCGTCCGCGAGGCCTCGATCTACGGCGACGCCGGCCAGCGCGTCACCATCTCGCCCGACCAGACGGCGCTCACCGCCGCAGGGCTGACGACCGCCGCCTTCCAGGACGCCCTCGACGCCAACGGCACGCTCATCCCCGGCGGCACCATCACGCAGGACGGCAAGACCCTGTCGATCCAGGCGGGGCAGCGAATCACCAGCGTCGACGAGATCCGCGCCCTGCCGCTGCTCGGCGGGACCTCGGCCACCACCGTCGGCGACGTCGCCGACGTGCAGCTGACCGGCGCACCCGTCACCTCGATCAGCCGCGTCGACGGACAGGACGCCCTCACGGTCGCCATCACCAAGACCCTCGACGCCAACACCGTCGACGTGTCGCAGACCGTCCGCGACGCCATCCCGAGCCTCGCCTCCGACCTGGGTGACGGTGTCGAACTCACGGTCGTGTTCGACCAGGCGCCGTTCATCCAGCAGTCGATCGACGCGCTCGCCGAAGAGGGGCTGCTCGGCCTCGTGTTCGCCGTGATCGTCATCCTGATCTTCCTGCTGTCGATCCGGTCGACCATCGTCACGGCGATCAGCATCCCGACGAGCGTGCTGATCACGTTCATCGGGCTCCAGGCCGCGGACTACACGCTCAACATCCTGACCCTGGGCGCACTGACGATCGCCATCGGCCGCGTGGTCGACGACTCGATCGTGGTCATCGAGAACATCAAGCGGCACCTCACCGCCGGTGTCGACCGGCTCGAGGCGATCAAGGTCGGCGTGCGCGAGGTCGCGGGTGCCATCACCGCGTCGACGGTCACGACCGTCGTGGTGTTCCTTCCGCTGGCGTTCGTCGGCAACATCACCGGCGAGCTGTTCCGCCCGTTCGCCCTGACGGTCACCATCGCCCTCGTCGCGTCGTTGTTCGTCGCACTCACGATCGTGCCGGTGCTGGCGTACTGGTTCCTCCGGGCACCGAAGGCCCACAAGCACGCTCCCAGAGGCGAGGCCGCCGCCGTCGAGGGGGCGACGACCGAATCGTTGACGACCCGCGCCTCCGACCCGTCCGACACCCGGCCGCTCGACCGCCTGCGTCGCGCCTACGTCCCCGTGCTGCGGGGCACCCTGAAGCGTCCGGTCGTGACGATCCTCGTGGCACTGCTGATCCTGGTGGGCACGGGCGCCGTCATCCCCTTCATGAAGACGAACTTCCTCGGGGCGAGCGGGCAGAACACCTTCACCGTCACGCAGACCCTGCCGCCCGCGTCGAGCCTGCAGACGCAGTCCGACGCCGCCGACCGGGTCGAGCAGGTGCTCGAGGGCGTCGACGGCATCGAGACGGTGCAGCTGACCATCGGCTCGAGCGGCACGTCGATCGCGAGCTTCCTCGGCGGCTCGGGCGACAGCACGGTCACCTATTCGATCACCACCGACGAGAGCGCCGACCAGGACGCCCTGCAGGCCGACGTCCGGTCGCAGCTCGACGAAGTCACCGACGCCGGCGAGATCGAGGTCTCGGCGTCGAGCGGGTTCGGCACGAGCAACGACATCACCGTCGACGTCACGGCACCCGACCCCGACAGCCTGCAGACCGCCACGGACGCCGTGCTCGAGAAGGTGCAGGGACTTCCCGGCACCGCCGAGGCCAGCTCGAACCTGCAAGCGGCCCAGCCGGTCATCGGCGTGCAGGTCGACCGTGCCGCCGCCGCGGCGCTCGGCTACAGCGAGGTCGCCGTGGGCGGCATCGTGTCGCAGGCGATCCAGCCCTTCCGGGTGGGGTCGCTCGAGATCGACGACAGCTCGGTCGACGTGTACACGGTCGACCCGACGCCGCCGGCGACCCTCGACGAGCTGAAGGCCCTCGAGCTGCCGAGCCCGACCGGGCCCGTGCGACTCGACTCCATCGCGACGGTCGAGCAGACGACCGGACCGACCTCGGTCACGACGACCGACGCGGTGCGTTCGGCGACCGTGACGATCACGCCGTCGAGTGACGACCTGTCGGCCGCGGGCACCGAGGTGTCCGACGCCGTGGCCGCGGTCGAACTGCCCGACGGGACCGACGCCACGATCGGCGGGGCGACGGCCGACCAGGCCAACGCGTTCTCCCAGCTCGGTCTCGCCGTGTTGATCGCCATCCTGATCGTCTACATCGTCATGGTGGCGACGTTCCGCAGCCTGATCCAGCCGTTGCTGCTGCTGGTGTCGATCCCGTTCGCCGCGACCGGGGCGATCCTGCTGCAGTTGGCCTCGGGCGTGCCGCTCGGCGTGGCGTCGCTGATCGGCGTGCTCATGCTCGTCGGCATCGTCGTGACCAATGCCATCGTGCTGATCGACCTGGTGAACCAGTACCGCGAGAAGGGTCTGAGGGTGCGCGAGGCCCTGCTCGAAGGGGCATCACGCCGATTGCGGCCCATCCTCATGACCGCGGCGGCCACGATCTTCGCGCTCACCCCGATGGCGCTCGGGGTCACCGGACACGGCGGCTTCATCTCGCAGCCGCTCGCCATCGTCGTGATCGGCGGGCTCGTGTCGTCGACCCTGCTGACCCTCGTGGTGCTGCCCGTCATCTACTACCTGTTCGAGCGCATCGGCGAACGTCGGGCCGACCGACGGGCGGCGGAAGCAGCCGAGCAGGCTGCCACCCGGGGGTGACCTCGGTCGGCGTGCCGGGTTCGGTCGTGGCTGTGCAATTCGCGACAACGGGCGGTCGACACGCCGCCCGGGGCGAGACCTGAGCGGCATGTCGGCCCGGTCGTGTCGGGTTCGGTACGCGGGGATGCGGAAGGCAGGTCGGGTTCGGTACGCGGGGATGCGGCAGCAGGTTGGGTTCGGCGCGGCGGCCGGGCGATGTGCGAGGCAGGCGGTGGGTTCGGCGTCGACACGTGCCGGAAAGCGGGCGTGTCCGTGCCCGACGGGCCGATGCGCTGGCCCGTCCGGCACGAAATTGCCCGTGTTGCCGTGTTGCCGTGCTGCCGTCTGGCCGCGTGGCCGTGTGGCCGTGCGGCCTTGTGGCGCGGGCTCCGGTCGACGATCGAGCCGGGGTGGCGGGGCTTCGGCCGCCGATCGATCCGAGGAGGCGGGGCTTCCGGTTCGGGGGAGGCTCGGGTATCGTAGGCGGGTCGGCTCAAGACACCGCGCCTGCGGCGCGAGCACATCGGCACCTGCGGGTGCCGATCATGCACAGCTTTGAACAGCACGAGGGTTTGTAAGTCTTGTGGGCCGGATTCCCGTCGAGTCACGACGGGATGAATTCACGATTGTGAACGGTCCTGGTCAATGGCTGCCCGGGTATTTCTTCGCGTCATCTCTGACAAGCCCGGAAAGAACTCCTCCATGTCTCCTTACGACAACTCACGCCCGCGCACCGACCGCACCGGTGGTGCGCCCAAGGCCGGCTCGAAGAGCCCCAAGCACCGCGGCCACCGCGCCGACGAGGCCGGGGCCCCGGCCCCCAAGAAGCGCTGGGACGCCAGCGAGCGCGCAGACCGCGGACGCCGCGAGTTCGGCACCCGCGACGGTGGCGGCAACCGTGCCCCCGGCGCCGCGCGTTCCGAGGACCGCCGCCCCAACTGGGAGCCCCGCGAGAAGCCGGCCGGCGGCAACCGCTTCGGCAACCGTGACTTCGACAGCCGCAACGGCGAGCGTGGCCGCGACGCCGCGCCCCGCTTCGGCCGCGACGGTGGCCGTGAGGCCGCCCGTGGCTACGGCCGCGACGGTGGCCGCGACGCCGTCCGTGGCTCGGACCGCGGACCCCGCTCGTGGGACCGTTCGGACCGCCCGGCCCGCGACGATCGCTCGCGTGACGACCGCGCCCCTCGCAGCTTCGACCGTTCGGACCGACCTGCCCGCGACGACCGCGCGCCGCGTGCGTACGGCGACCGTCCCGAGCGCGGTGGCCGCGCCTCCGGCGGTTTCGACCGCGACGCCCGCCCGGCACGCAGCTTCGACCGCGGCGACCGTCCTGCTCGTGACGACCGCGCCCCCCGCAGCTTCGACCGCAACGACCGTGGCGACCGCCCGGCCCGCGTCGGCGACCGGTCGAGCGACTTCTACCCGAAGCGCGACGCGGCCACGCACTACTCGCCCGAGGACGACGTCAAGCTCGAGAAGCTCAAGGCCGAGGTCGTCACCGCGGCCGACGTCGAGGGCGTGAGCTTCGGCGACCTGGGCCTCGGCGACAACATCGAGCGTCAGCTGGCGACGATGGGTGCCGCGGCTCCGTTCGCGATCCAGGCCGCGACGATCCCCGACGTGCTCGCCGGTCGTGACGTCCTCGGCCGTGGCCGCACGGGCTCGGGCAAGACGATCGCCTTCGGTGCCCCGTTGGTCGAGAAGCTGATGGAGAACAACGGCGCGAAGAACCGCAAGATGGGCCGCAAGCCCCGCGCGCTGATCCTCGCCCCGACCCGTGAGCTCGCGATGCAGATCGACCGCACCGTGCAGCCCATCGCCCGCTCGGTCGGCCTGTTCACCACGCAGGTCTACGGCGGCGTGCCCCAGCAGCGCCAGGTCGGTGCGCTCAATCGCGGCGTCGACATCGTGATCGGCACCCCCGGCCGCATCGAGGACCTCATCGACCAGGGCCGTCTCGACCTGAGCGAGGTCGTCGTGACCGTGCTCGACGAGGCCGACCACATGTGCGACCTCGGGTTCCTCGAGCCGGTGCAGCGCATCATCCGCGAGACCGCGACGGTCCGCCCCGACGGCGCCCGCGCCCAGAAGCTGCTCTTCAGCGCGACCCTCGACAAGGGCGTGGCCAAGCTCGTCGACGAGTTCCTGGTCGACCCGGCCGTGCACGAGGTCGCCGGCGAGGACCAGGCCAGCGCCACCATCGACCACCGCGTGCTGCTGATCGAGCAGCGCGACAAGACGGCCGTCATCGAGCAGCTCGCCTCGGGCGGCGGCAAGACGCTGGTCTTCGCCCGCACCCGCGCCTTCGCCGAGCAGCTCGCCGACCAGCTCGAGGACGCCGGCATCCGCTCGACGAGCCTGCACGGCGACCTGAACCAGGCCCGCCGCACGCGCAACCTGCAGCTGCTCACCAGCGGCAAGGTCAACGTGCTCGTCGCGACCGACGTCGCCGCTCGCGGCATCCACGTCGACGACATCGAGCTCGTCGTCCAGGCCGACATGCCCGACGAGTACAAGACCTACATGCACCGCTCGGGCCGCACCGGCCGCGCCGGCAAGGAGGGAACCGTCGTCACGCTCATCACGCGCCAGCGCCGCCGTCGCATGGAAGAGCTGCTCGACCGCGCCGAGATCGACGCCGAGATGATCGAGGCCCGCTCGGGCGATCGCCTGATCGACGAGCTCGCGGGCGTGCAGGCGTAGCGAGCGCTCCCCGGGTCGCGCACCGCGCCTCCTGGTCTCGAACCCCGTTCCGAACGACGAACCCCGCATCTCGGGGGCTTCATCGTTCGGAACGGGGTTCTTCGTCGTGCTCGGGGTCTCGGCGCGGCGGGCCGCGGGCGCCGGGGCTAGCGGCGGTCGAGCAGGCCGCGGACGTAGGAGGCCTGGCCGAGGTGCTGCACGCAGTCGTTCAGGATGCTGACGAGGCGGGCTCCGGCCGTGACCGGAGGGTCCCACGCCTCGTCGACCACGTCGTCGTACGAGGCGCCGTCGAGGTCGTCGAGGTAGCCGCGCGTCCGCAGCGTGACGGCCTCGAGGTAGCCGATCAACAGCTCGGCGTCGACCCGCACCGCAGCCACGTCGGCCGGTGACATGCCGTAGCCCATCTCGGCCGACGAGAACGGCAGCGCGAACGACTCGGCCCAACCGTCGGCCGTCCAGACCTGGTCGGACGCGGCGAGGTCGGCGATCTGGACGTCCTGTCCGCGGGCGGTGTGCCAGACGAGCCAGGCGATCGTGTTCGCCTCGTCGTCCGGGCGCCAGGCGAGGTCGTCGACCGAGAGGTCGGCGACCGCCCGGACGGCGATGGCCGGGAGGCGCGAGAAGGCTTCGACGAGGACGTCCGAGGGGGTCATCGGCCCACCCTACGACCGGCCGCGCGCGCCGGTGCGGGTCGCGCGGATCATCCAGGCGACGCCGAACCACCGAAGTGGCGTCGAACCACCGACATGCGGGGTTCGACGCCCCATCGGTGGTTCGATCTGGCGGTGGTCAGCCCCGGTGGTGGTCCGACCCGGTGCTGGTCCGCCCCGGTGCTGGTCGCTCAGGCGACGACGTCGTCTCCGGCCGCGGCGCGCGTCAGCGAGTCACCGATCGCGCGCATGGCCGCCGCGAGGAAGTCGAGGTGGTTCGGGTCGACCGCGTCACGGAACGCCCGGCGGTAGAAGTCGTGGATCTGGTCGATCGCCTCACGGCCGGCCGGGGCCAGCTCGAGCAGCACGCTCCGTCGGTCGGAGGGGTGAGGCTGGCGCGTGATGTACCCGCCGCTCTCGAGCCGGTCGACCAGGCTCGTGGTCGCCCCGGTCGACAGCTCGAGGAACTCGGCCGCGCGCTTAGGGGTCGTGTCGTGGTCGGTCGCGATGAAGGTCAGGCAGCGGAGGTCGGTGGTGCCCATGCCGAAGTGGTCGGCGACGACCTTCTGGACGCGCTCGCCCTGTCGTTGCAGCGACGCGTAGGCCGTCAGCACGAGGGTCACGTCGAGCTGGCCCTCGTCGTCGAGGGGCGGAGGGGAGCCGGCGGGCGGCTGGGGCGAGACGTCGGACATGGCGGGCTCTCTGCTGGCGGGACGGCGACGCGAGGACGGAGCGAAGACGGGGAGGCGCGGCGGAGGACGCCACGGACGTCCAGGATACCTTGCCGAGTGAGTTGTACGAGCTTCGAATCACCCGGTGTTGCGCAGCGTCGGCATCACTCGGTGATGCGCAGCGAATGCCCAGCCACCCGCCGTTGCCATCCCCTCGCTCGACGAGTATCTTGAAACCAGAGCAACTCGACGGCGGTACCGTCGGCCGAGCGGCTCGACCCGCTGCCGGTGGTTCTCCCCCTGTGACCGGCGGCGGCCCCGCGCGGCCCGTGGCTCGACGCGGCCCCGGGTGGTGGCCGACCGTGAATCGGCCACCACCCCCTCCCGGGGGCGGAGGCGGCCCGACCGCTTCCGCCCCAGGGGACGCCGCCTCGCTATCGTGCGATCGGGTTCGCCAGCGTCCCGGCGTAGATCAGCGACGACGACTGCGCCGCGAGGTCGACCATCTGCCGGGTGTCACGCAGCTGCAGCCGGTTGAGGCACGAGTGGTCGAAGCGCGCCGCCCGCAGGTCGACGGCCCCCGGCAGGTCCGGGTGCTCGTCGGCGTGCCGGTCGACGCACTCGGCCACGAGCGCCCAGAACCGGGCAGCGGGCAGCACGCCGTCGCCGTCGAGGATGGCGGCGAGGTGGCGGAAGACCCCGTCGAACACGTCGGTGAAGACCGCCAACGCCTTCTCGCGGTCGTCGACCGGGTGCACGGTCCGCCGGACGGCCTCGGGCACCGCGCGCGGGGCGACGACGACGATCTCCTCGCCGATGTCCTTCATGAACGCGGCGGTCGGCACGCAGCCCTCGAGCACGAGGATGACGTTCTCGCCGTGCGGCATGAAGGCCAGGTCGTGCGCCCGCAGGCAGTGCACGACCGGGCGCAGGTACGCGTGCAGGTAGGACCGCAGCCACGTCTCGGCCCCGACCCCCGAGGCCTTCACCAGCGCCGAGGCGAGCGCGTCGCCGGCCCCGTCGCGGTGCAGCAGCGCCGCCATGGTGGCCAGCCGCTCGCCCGGTCCGACCAGCGGCACCGGGCTCTCGCGCCAGAGGGCCGCGATCATCTTGCGATGCGGCGACGAGGTCGTCGTCCGGTGGTAGACGTCACCGGTGTAGCCGACGGAGGCGCGCTCCCTCAGGACCCGGAACCGCGCCTCCTGCAGGGTCGCGTCGGTGCGCACGAGGTCGTGCACCCAGTCGTTGATCGCGGGCGTCGGCCTCATGTAGGCCGGTGAGAGACCCCGGACGAAGCCCATGTTCTGGATCGCCAGCGCCGTCTTGACGTAGTGCCGGTCGGGACGGCTGCGGTTCGCGAAGGTGCGGATCGACTGCTGCGCCTGGTACGTGTCGTCGCCCTCGCCGAGCAGCACGAGGTCACGCCGGGCGACGTCCGGAGCGAACGAGATCGCGACGCGGTGCTGCCACTGCCACGGGTGGACCGGCAGGTAGTGGAACGCGGCCGGGTCGAGGCCCTTCGCGGCGAGGGTCGCGTCGAACCGGTCGACGGTCTCGGGGCCCAGCTCGGCCTGCCACAGCGATCGCTCGTCGAGTCCCGCGCCGAGCGCCAGGTGGGTCGCCGAGCGCCGGGCCGCGAGCCAGACCAGTCGCACGGGCGCCGCGGCCTCGGGGGCGAAGGCGTGGAACTCGTCGAGTCCGAGACCGATGCGCCCGTTGTTCGCGACGAAGCCCGGGTGCCCCTCGGTCATGGCGGCCTCGACGGTCTGGAAGTCCGCGGTGGTCAACTGCTCGGCGGTCGGACCGCCCCGGTGACGCTTGTAGGCGGCGCTCGCCAGGGTCGACGAGACCTCCTCGAGGTAGGTGGCGAGGAGCGACTCGGGGATGCCGAGCAGGTCGTCGAGCTCGACGATCAGCGCGAGGGCGTCGAGGGGCTCGGGGTGGCCGTCGACCGTGCGCGTGACCGTCGTCTCGTCGATCGACCAGTGCTCGAGGGCCTGGCGGCGGGCGACGAAGCGGTACTCGACCCGGTGGCCGTCGTGGTCGAGCGCGACCAGCCAGTATCCGTCGACGGTGCCGGACGCGTCGGCTGCGGCTGCGGCTGCGGTTGCGGTTGCGGGGGCAGCGGTGCCGTCGGCCACCGGGGCGATCAGTCGCTCGTGGGCGAACTCGCCGAGCGCCTTGGCCACGAGGTGGCGATGCGCCCATTCCATCGGGCCGGGGGCGAGGTGCGACGCGGCCCGGTCGTGTCGCGTCAGCACCGAGAGCCGCGCCGTCTTGTCGGGCAGCTCGACCTCGCCGAGCGCCCGGAACCCCACCTCGTCGTTCTTTGCCGCGATGCGGTCGTTGGCCACGTCGGGCTCGACGACGATCCGCCGGGCCTGCTCGATCCCGAAGACGAAGTCGACGACGCTCGCCATGACCGCGCTGGTCAGCCCGTGCACGCGCTGGCCCCGCGGCGGGGCGACGAGCAGGTGCATGCCCACGTCGCCCGGCTCGGCGTCGTGAACCTCGGTGAGCAGCACCTCGGCCGGGTCGTAGGTCTCGACGAAGAACGTCGGTTCGCCGTCGACCCGCCCGAGCCAGGCCTGCTGGTGCGGGTCGGCGTCGATCGCGGCCAGGTAGGCGCGCACCTCGTCGGTGCTCAGGCCCGCCATCTGCCAGGCGGCCGACGCCGGGTGCGCCAGCCAGCGGCGCAGGCAGACGGCGTAGGGGTCGGCGGCGAACGGCTCGATCGTGACGAGACCGCAGGAGGCGCGGCGCGAGAACGCGACGCCCGTCGCCCGGTCGTCGGTGCGGGACGGTGTTGCGGGCGCGAGCGCCTCGGTGTCGTGGGTGGTGCTCATCGGGTGACCCGCGCCTCCTCGGTCGGTATCGGTGTCGGTGCCGGTGTGGGGGCGGGCGAGGGGTGGCCGAAGGTCTGGAAGGCGATGCGGCGCTCGAGCGGGTAGGGTTCGCGGCCGGTGATCGAGGCGATGATGCTCGAGTTCCGCCAGGCGCCGAAGCCGAGGTCGGGGGCGGTGAGGCCGTGGGTGTGCTCCTCGGCGTTCTGGACGAACAGCCGCCCCCGGCCGCCGTCGATCGAGTAGTCCCGCGCCACGGCCAGGCGGCCGAGGTCGTCGCGGTTGACGCGGTCGCCGAGCGCGTCGAGGAAGGACGGCACCCGGGCGACGTAGCCCGTCGCGACGACGAGCGCGTCCGTGCGGCGGGTGGCCGTGGTCCCGAGCTGCGCGTGCCGCACCGTCAGCTCGATCTGCTCGTCGGCGTCGACCCATCGGGCGTCGACGAGCTCGGTCTCGGTCAGCAGGGTCGAGTCGACCGGCCCGTCGACGCTCAGCCGGTAGAGCGTGTCGTACACGTCGTCGACGAGGTCTCCGCTGATGCCCTTGTAGAGGCTGCGCTGCTCGCGGCCCAGCCGGTCGCGGGTCTCGCGCGGCAGCGAGTGGAAGTGGTCGGTGTACTCGGGGCTGGTGAGCTCGAGCGTGAGCTTCGTGTACTCCATCGGGAAGAACCGTGGCGAGCGGGTGACCCAGTCGAGTCGGTGCCCCGGGCGGTCGCCGACGCGGGTCGTGTCGAGCAGGTCGCGGTAGATCTCGGCCGCCGACTGCCCGCTGCCGACGATCGTCACCGAGTCGGCGGCGCGCAGGCGGTCGCGGGCCGTCAGGTAGTCGGCGCTGTGCACGACCGGACCGTGGGCGCCGCCCCGGCCGGCGAGGTGCTGCAACGCCTCGGGGAGGCGCGGCTCGGTGCCCACCCCCAGCACGACGTGACGGGTGTGCCAGGTCTCGACGGCCCCGTCGGTGCCCCGTCGCGAGGTCACGAGGTACGTTCCGTCGGGCTGTTCGTCGACGCCCGTGACGCGGCGACCCCACCGCAGGGTGTCGAGCTGGTCCGCGACCCAGCGGCAGTAGGCGTCGTACTCCGCCCGGAGCGGGGAGAAGTCCTCGCGGATGTAGAACGGGTAGAGCCGCCCGGTGGCCTTCAGCCAGTTCAGGAAGCCGAAGCGCGAGGTCGGGTCGGCCATCGTCACGAGGTCGGCGAGGAACGGCACCTGGATCGTCGCCCCCTCGATCATCATGCCGGGGTGCCAGGCGAAGCCGTCGTTCTCGTCGAGGAACACCGCGTCGACGTCGTCGAGCGGGTCGGTCAGGGCGGCCAGGCCGAGGTTGAACGGGCCGAGGCCGATGCCGACGAGGTCGAGGAGGTGCGGTTCGGCTCGGTGCGCGGTGGCGGCAGTGGTGGCGGGTGCTGCGGTGGCGGCGGTCATCGGGCGGCCTCCGTCCCGGCGGCGACGAGGGTGGGGGCGTCGCTCTCGAGCAGGGCCCACGAGGAGGCGCGGACCAGCTCGAGCACGCCCCTCACGTCGTCGAGACCCGCGTCGGGGTTGAGCAGCGTCAGCTTGAGGCAGGGGCGCCCGTCGACCACGGTCTTCGCGACGATCGCCCTGCCGGACTCGAAGAGCACCCGTCGGACGAGCGGGACGAGCCGGTCGGCGGTGGCGTCGTCGACGCCGGCCGGCTGCCAGCGGAACAGCGCCGTGCTGAGCTGCGTCTCGGCCAGCAGGACGAACTCGTCGTCGCCGCGCAGCAGGTCGTGCGCCTCGGCCGCGAGGTCGACCACCCGGTCGACCAGCTCGCCGACGCCGTCGGGGCCGAGGGCGCGCAGCGTCGCCCAGAGCTTGAGCGCGTCGAACCGGCGGGTGGTCTGCAGCGACTTCGAGACCTGGTTCGGTTCGGGGTCGGAGAGCGGGTTGAGGTAGTCCGCGTGCCAGGCGACCGGGTCGAGGTCGTGCCCGTCGCGCACGATCAACGCGCTCGACGACACCGGCTGGAAGAACGTCTTGTGGAAGTCGACCGTGACCGACCGGGCGTGCTCGATGCCGTCGAGCAGGTGCCGACGCGTCGGCGAGACGAGCAGGCCGCCGCCGTAGGCCGCGTCGACGTGCAGCCAGACGCCGGTGCGGTCGCAGACCTCGGCGATCGCGGCGAGCGGGTCGAGGCAGCCGCGGTCGGTCGTGCCGGCGGTCGCCACCACGGCGACCGGCAGGTGACCCGCCTGCACGAGGGCGTCCAGGGTGACGGCGAGGGCCTCGGGCAGCATCCGGCCGGCGTCGTCGGTGGGGACGGTCACGACGGCGTCCTCGCCGAGCCCGAGCAGCCGGGCCGACTTCTGCACGCTGAAGTGGCTCTCGGCGGTGGCGACCACGACCATGCGGCCGAGCAGGTCGTGCAAAGCCGTGGCGCGCGGGACGGGACGGTGACCGGGGGCGGCCGCGTTCCGCAGCCGCGCCTCCTCGTCCTCCGCCTCGTCGCGGGCGCGCGCCGTGGCGTGCTCTCGGGCGAGGAGCAGGGCGTGCAGGTTCGACTGCGTGCCGCCCGAGGTGAAGATCCCGTCACGGGTGGCCGGGTCGAAGCCGATGCGCCCGGCGGTCCAGTCGACGAGTCGACGCTCGATCAGGGTGCCGACGGCCGACTGGTCGTACGTGTCCACCGACGGGTTGACCGCGGCGAGCACGGCCTCGGCCGCGACCGCGGGCAGGGCGACCGGGCAGTTGAGGTGCGACTGGTAGGAGGGGTCGTGGAACCAGACGGCGTTCGCCGTGAAGAGCTCGTCGACCTCGCGCAGGGCGTCGTCGGTGCCGGTGCCCGGCGCGTCGAGGTCGACGGCGTCGACGAGGTGCTGCAGGTGCGCGCGGCTCGCGCCCGAGAAGGGCTGGCGCGTGGTGCGGAAGCGGTCGGCGAGGCGGGCGACGGCGGCGCCGGTGAGGCGCTCGTACTCGTCGGCGGTCGCGGTGGTGAGCAGTGCGGACGCGTGTTGTTCGGACACGGGTCTCCTTCGGATCGTGGTGGAGCGGTGGGGCAGGGCGCGGTGTCGCGGGTCGTGCGGTCGTACAGGTCGGGCGGGTGGCTCGACGTCGGCGTGCCCGTCGGAGGCGTGATCGGCGACGTCGGATGCGGCCCGCAGTTCGTTAGGTTAGCCTTACCTTATGTCGACCCGCCGCCCGCCCGTCAAGCCCGCCGACCCCCGAGTGCACCGTCTCGAGGTGCTGCGCTCGGAGCGCGTCTCGCCGAGCTTCCAGCGCGTCACCGTCGTCGGCGACGACCTGCACGAGTTCGGCGACATGGGCTTCGACCAGTGGTTCCGGCTGTTCCTGCCGCTGCCCGGCAGCGACTCGTTGCGGCTGCCGCGGGCGACGACGTCGCTCTGGTACGCGCAGTACCTGGCGATCCCCGAGGCCGAGCGGCCGCACTGCGCGAACTACACGGTGCGCGAGTTCCGGCCGGCGGGTTCGGCGGGTGCGGGTCTGGGTGCAGGTGCGGCCGGCGCGGTCGGGTTCTCTCGCGCCGAGCTCGACATCGACTTCGTGCTGCACCGCGGCGAGTCCGGCGAACTCGAAGGAGGCGCGGCGATCTGGGCCTGCGCCGCCCGCCCCGGCGACGCCCTCGGCCTGCTCGACCAGGGCGTGCTGTTCAACGCCCCCGACGACGCGACCGAGATCCACCTGGTCGCCGACGAGACCGGGCTGCCGGGGACGGAAGGGATCGTGCGGTCGCTGCACCGCGCCTCCGTGGGATCGGTGATCCAGGAGGTGCCGACCCGGGGCGACGTGCGTCCGCTCGACGCGCCCGACGGCGTCGAGGTGACGTGGGTGGTGCGGGACGAACTCGATGCCCGGGAGCTCCATGCCCGGGAGCTCGGCGGCCGGGCGGTCGGCGGCCGGGCGGTCGACGGCGGGGACGGCGCGGCTCTCGGCGGTGCCGGGGGTGCCGCGCCGGGGGAGGGGGCGCTCGCCGCACTGCTCTCGCGGTCGGCGGCCGACCCCCGGGCCTACGCCTACGTCGTGGGCGAGTCCGCGCTGGCGACCGGAGGGCGGCGGCACCTGCACGCGGCGGGACTGCCGAAGAACCGCATCACGTTCTCGGGGTACTGGAAGCGCTGAGGGCCGCCACCTGCCCGGAGGTCGCACCACGGTCGTGTCG
>NZ_MJGS01000005.1:21698-29150 GCF_001864945.1 Frigoribacterium sp. MCBA15_019
CGACACGACCGTGGTGCGACGTGGTCGCGGACGAGGGTGATCGAGGACGAACCGGTCACCAGGCCGCGGTCACCAGGCGGCTGGCAACGGCTCGCCGGCGGCGGGCGGGTGCTCGACGAGGGCGACGGCGTCGTCGCGGCCGATGTGGCCGGGGAAGTTGTAGCGGGCGAACCGGCCGGTCGGATCGTGGATCGAGGTCGGCATGGCGACGGAGGTGCGGCGAAGCGCCTCCGCCAACACGGCGGTCGAGATCGGGTCGAGGGTCGCGTCCTGCCTGTCGCGGAGGATGAACTCGACCCGCGCCTCCTCGGCCGTCAGTCGGAGGACGAGCACGCGGCCGCCGGTGCCGACGGGAGCCGTCGTCAGGACGGCCCGATCGACCTGGGCCAGGGGGATCGGTCGGCGGGTGCCGGCGCGCAACTGCCCCGAGTCGAGGTCGACCCAGGGCTGCGGCGAGCGGGCGTTGCGGATCAGCGTGATGACGGCGAAGATCCCGACCGTGACGCCGACGCCCAGGAGCAGCGCGAGGTCCCAACGGACGGTCGCCCCGGCGATGCCCGCGACGAAGTTGACGCCCTGGAGCGCCGAGAAGGTGACGAAGAACGTCGTCGCCCCGACCCACGTCGACCACCAGCGGCGCTCGCCGATGCGCACCCAGCCGTGCGGGAGCTCGGCGGTTGCGGGGTCGGGGTCGCTCGGGTCGGCGGGTGCCGGGTCGGCGGGTGCCGGGTCGGTCGGGTCGGGCTCGGTCGGGCCGTCAGGAGGCGCGGGCGCGTCGTCGGGATCGCTCACCTTGCCGACGCTACCGGGGTCCGCGGCGTGGGGTCCGGGGCACGAGTCGCACCGCCGACTGAACGTCGCACCGTGCACAGGGGCGGTGCGACGTTCAGTCGACGGTGCGACGCGTGCTCGCGTCGGGGGCTCGGGCCCCGTGCGGCGTGCCGAACCCGACCGCCCGCGCCCCGTGCAGCGTGCCGAACCCGACGAGGGGAGCGCGGCGCGCCGCTCATCTTCCGACCTGAGCGGCGCGCCGCGCCTCCGCTGTCGCGATTTGCACACGTGAGAGGGGCGAGGGGAGGGGCGGCGAGGCGCGGGTCAGGCCTGCAGGACGCGCACCTCCCAGGGCGCGAGCGTCAGCCCGGCCCCGCCGGGCACGTTGCCGATCACGACCTGCGGCACCGAGCGACGCCGCAGCGCCGGGTGCAGGGCGGGGTCGAGCTCGTACGTCTCGCCCGACCAGTTCGCCAGCACGAGCAGTTGCTCGTCACCGAGCGTGCGGGTGAACGCGTACAGCCGCTCGTCCTCCGGTGCCAGCAGCTCGAACGACCCGAGCGCCACCACCGGCGACTCGTGCCGCAACGCGATGAGGCGGCGGTAGTGCTCGAACACCGAGCGGTCCCCGGCTGCACGGTCGCCCTCGACGTTCACGGTGTCGTGGTTCGCGACCACCTCGATCCACGGGGTGCCGGTGCTGAAGCCCGCCGCTGCGCCTCCGGACCACTGCACCGGGGTGCGCGCGTTGTCGCGGCTGCGGAAGCGCAACGCCTCGAGCAGGGCCTCGCGGTCGGCCCCCGCCGCGACCGACTCGTCGAACCAGTTGACCGACTCGATGTCGCGGTACTGCTCGATCGAGGTGAACCCGGCGTTCGTCATGCCGATCTCGTCACCCTGGTAGACGTACGGCGTACCCCGGTGCAGGTGCAGCACGGTGGCGAGCAACGTCGCCGACTCGAACCGGTACCGGCCGTCGTCGCCGAAGCGCGACACCGACCGCGGCTGGTCGTGGTTGCCGAGGTAGAGGCTGTTCCAGCCCTGATCGGCGAGACCGTCCTGCCAGCGCGACAGCGAGCGCTTCAGCGCCACGAGGTCGAACGGGAGGTTGTCGAACTTCGAGGCCGCCCCGTGGTCGAGGCCGACGTGCTCGAACTGGAACACCATGTCGAGCTCGTGCCGGTCGGCGGCCGTGAACAGCCGGGCGTCGTCGACGGTCACGCCGGGCATCTCGCCCACCGTGATCAGCTCGCGGTCGGTGCGGTGCGCGAAGACCTCGCGGTACATCTCGCGCAGGTGGTCGTGGATCTGCCCGCCCATGACGAAGTGCGACGCACCGGGCTCCAGCGACGAGGGCTCCTTCGCGATGTGGTTGATCACGTCCATGCGGAAGCCGTCGACACCCCGGTCGAGCCAGCGGTTCATCATGTCGAACACCGCCCGGCGCAGGTCGGGGTTCTCCCAGTTGAGGTCGGGCTGCTTCGACGCGAACATGTGCAGGTAGTACTGGCCCGTGCGCTCGTCGAGCGTCCAGGCCGGGCCGCTGAAGGCGCTGCGCCACGCGGTCGGATGGGTGCCGGCGCCCGGTGTGCCCGCGGCGTCCGCCCCCTCGCCCGACGGCAGCGGATCGCGCCAGAGATACCAGTCGCGCTTCGGGGCGTCACGCGACGACCGGGCCTCGACGAACCACGGGTGCTCGTCGCTCGTGTGGTTGACGACGAGGTCCATGACCAGCTTCATGCCGAGCGCGTGCACCTCGTCCGTCAGGGCGTCGAACTCGTCGAGCGTGCCGAAGAGCGGGTCGACGTCGTCGTAGTCGCTGATGTCGTAGCCGTTGTCCGCCTGCGGCGACCGGTAGATCGGCGACAGCCAGATCACGTCGACCCCGAGGTCGTGCAGGTGACCGAGACGCTGCCGGATGCCGCCGAGGTCGCCCACCCCGTCGCCGTTCGAGTCCGCGAAGCTGCGCGGGTAGATCTGGTAGACCGTCGCGGTCGTCCACCAGGCGGGCGGGGCGGTCGTGGGGCCGGTGTCGTTCGTCGTCGAGTCGCTCACCCGCCCAGCCTGTCACGGCCGCGCCGTGACGCCGAGACCCCGGGAAGTCGCCGAGACCCCCGTGCGCGCGTGGGGGTCTCGGCGACTTCCTGGGGTCTGGGGGCTCAGGAGGCGCGGGTCGGCCGCCAGGGCAGGCTTCAGCCGGTCGCGTCGGAGCGGCCGAGTTCGCGCTCGAGCAGCTCGAGGTCGATCTTGACGTGCTCGCGCGCGACGGCCGCGGCGTCCGCCGCCCGCCCGTCACAGATCGCGGCGACGAGCGCCTCGTGGTCGGCGAGGGCGCGAAGCTCCATCTCGCGCATGCCGTCCGGCCCGCCCCAGAGGTGCGCCGGTGCCGAGATGCTCACCCGGGCCTCGAGGTCGAACAGCACGCCGCGCAGCGTCGCGTTGCCGGCGGCTTCGGCGATCGCGACGTGCAGGGCCTCGTCGGCCTTCTGCGACGCGAGCCCCGACGCGGCGTCGCGGTAGCCCTCGAGTCGGTCGTGCAGCCGGTCGACGTCGGTCTCGGTGCGGTTCTCGGCCGCGGCCTCGGCGACGACGCCGTGCAGGCGGCTGATCGCCTCGCTCGTGTCGCGCAGGTCGGACCACCGCGCGGCGAGCGTGCGGCGCACGACGTCGGTGCCCGACCCCGGGGCCGGCGCCTGGACGAACGAGCCGCCACCGCGCCCGCGCTGCGTCACGATCAACCCCTGCTCGACGAGGCGGGCCAGGGCTGCTCGGACCGTCATGCGGCCGACCCGCAGCGAGGCGGCGAGGTCGCGCTCCGCGGGGAGGCGTGAGCCGGGCAGGTACTCGCCGATCGTGATGGCCGTGACGAGGCGGTCGGTGAGGTCGTCGACCCGGGTCGTGGGGGCGAGAGGGGCCCCGAGCGCGCCACCGAGGGCGCCGTCGACCGCGACGTCCGAGCGCGCGCCGCCCGCGCCTCCTCGGCTGTCGTCCTGGCCCATCGCGTCCCCGTCCCGATTCGCCGACCCATCGTGCGCGGAGCCGTCGAGGTCTCGTCGTGTTACGAGCAGATTAAGGCATCGCGAAAGGTCTTGTCGCGAGACCTTAGCCGGGTGCATGCTCACCCGCATGTCCACGATCACCACCGGCACCGCCCCCTTCCACGACGCCGAGACCTGGTACCGGGTCACCACGCCCGACGAGCCGCGCGAGGGTGCGCTGCCCCTCGTCGTGGTGCACGGCGGCCCGGGGATGGCCCACGACTACCTGCGCAACCTCGAGGCCCTCGCCGACGAGACAGGCCGCACCGTCGTGCACTACGACCAGCTCGGCTGCGGTCGCAGCACCCACCTGCCCGACGCCCCGGTCGACTTCTGGCAGCCGAACCTGTTCGTCGCCGAGTTCGAGGCCCTCGTCGCGCACCTCGGTCTCGAGCGGTACCACCTGCTCGGCCAGTCGTGGGGCGGGATGCTCGGCGCCGAGATCGCCGTGACCGCACCGGACGGGCTGGCGAGCCTGGCGATCTGCAACTCGCCCGCGTCCATGCAGCTCTGGGTGGAGGGCGCCGGCGAGCTGCGCGACCAGCTGCCGACCGACACCCAGGAGGCGCTGGCCCGCCACGAGGCGGACGGCACGACCACCGACCCCGAGTACCTCGCCGCCACGCAGGTCTTCTACGAGCGTCACGTCTGCCGCGTGGTGCCCATGCCGCAGGACTTCGTCGACAGCGAGGAGCAGATGGAGGCCGAGCCGACCGTCTACCACACGATGAACGGGCCGAACGAGTTCCACGTCATCGGCACGATGCGCGACTGGACGATCGTCGACCGGCTGCCGTCGATCACCGCGCCGACCCTCGTCGTCGCGGGCGAGTTCGACGAGGCGACGCCCGCCACCTGGCAGCCGTTCGTCGACGGCATCGCCGACGTCCGCTCGCACGTGTTCGCCGGCGCCAGCCACTGCTCACACCTCGAGCAGCCCGAGGAGTTCCGGGCCGTCGTCGCACCGTTCCTGGCGGCGCACGACGAGGTGAGCGACGCCGCGAGCGCCTCCTGACCGGCGCGGGCCGCGCCTCCTGAACCGGCGCGACCCGCGCCTCCCGATCCCCACCCCGCCGCACCCCCACCGCACCGACCCGATCCCCACCCGAGCGAGAGAGCACACCATGTCCCTGCCCACGAAGGCCGCCTCCGGCGGTGAGCTGAGCAACCAGCAGCAGCTCGAGCAGTACGGCTACAAGCAAGAACTCAAGCGGTCGGTCTCGACCGTCGACCTGTTGATCTACGGCCTGATCTTCATGGTGCCGATCGCGCCCTGGGCCATCTTCGGCACCGTCTACAACGCCTCGTCGGGCATGGTGCCGCTGGTCTACCTGGTCGGCCTCGTCGCGATGATCTTCACCGCCCTCGCCTACGCGCAGATGGCGAAGTCGATCCCGCTCGCCGGATCGGTCTTCTCGTACGTCGGGCGGGGCATCCACCCCGTGGCCGGGTTCTTCGCCGGCTGGGCCATCCTGCTCGACTACCTGCTCGTGCCGACGCTGCTCTACGTCTTCGCCGCCGAGTCGATGATCGGCATCTTCCCGGGCACCGCCCGCTGGATGTGGGCCCTGATCTTCGTCGCGATCAACACCGCCGTGAACCTGCTCGGCATCAGCTCGATCAAGCTGATGAACCGGGTGTTCCTCGCCATCGAGGTCGTCTTCATCGTGATCTTCGTCATCATCGCCGTGACGGCGCTGAACGGCGGCACGATCCCCGGTGCCGAGTTCACGACCGACCCCATCTGGGACTCGAGCAAGGTCACGGCCCCGCTGATCGCCTCGGCCCTGTCGATCGCCGTGCTGAGCTTCCTCGGCTTCGACGGCATCTCGACCCTGTCCGAAGAGAGCACCGGCAAGCGCGGCGGAGCGGGCAAGGCCATGATCATCGCCCTGTTCATCGTGGCGTTCTGCTTCATCCTGCAGACCTGGCTGGCCAGCGCGCTCGCCGGCGGCCGCGAGTCGTTCCCCGAGGGCGAGGCCGGCAACGCCTTCTTCGACCTCGTGCGCGAGGCGTCGAACAGCGGGTGGGCGACGGCGTTCTTCGTCGTCAACGTGCTCGCCGTCGGCATCGCCAACGCGATGGCCGCCCAGGCCGCGACCTCGCGCCTGCTGTTCTCGATGAGCCGCGACAAGCAGCTGCCGGCGTTCCTGTCGAAGATCAACACGCGTCAGGTGCCGCAGGCCGCGATCCTCGTCGTGTCGGCGCTCTCGGCCGTGCTCGTGCTGTTCTTCGTCGGACAGATCAACGTGATCGCCTCGCTGGTCAACTTCGGGGCCCTCTTCGGCTTCATGCTGCTGCACGTCTCGGTCGTCGTGCACTACGTCGTGAAGAAGAAGTCGCGCAACTGGCTGCTGCACCTCGTCGTGCCCGTGGTCGGGTTCCTGATCATCGGCTACGTGCTGGTCAACGCCGCGCCCGAGGCCAAGATCGGCGGCGTGATCTGGCTGGTGCTCGGTGCGGGCGTGTTCCTCTACTACCGCAGCCGAGGAGGCGCGGCGCCGACCCTCGGGCAGGGCGCGGACGACTCCGCGGTCGCGTCCACCCCCGCCACCGACTCCGAACGGCACGACGCATGAGTGGCGACGTGACCGGCTCGGGGGTCGGCGCCTCCGTCGGGGAGTCGACCCGCGCCTCCTCGGGGCCACGGCACGACGGGATCGACCACTTCCTCGGCAAGGAGCACGGTCGCCCCGGGTTCACCGCCACGGCCCCGCCGGCCCTGCGCATCGAACCCGGCACGGGTGAACGCATCGGGTTCGAGACGAGCGACGCCGTCTACGCCGAGCTGCACCGGCACCACGACCTGGCGAAGCTGTCCGTGCCGATCAACCCCGTCACCGGGCCGGTGTACGTCGAGGGCGCGAAACCGGGCGACGCGCTCGCCGTCACGGTGCACGAGATCCGACTCATCGAGCACGGCTGGTCGGTCAGCCTGCCCGGGTCCGGAGCCCTGCAGCACGTGATGGGCGACGAGATGTTCACCCGCCGCGTGCCGATCGACTCCGACGGGGTGCACGTCACCGACCGGCACGTGTTCGAGGCCCGGCCGATGATCGGCTGCATGGGCACGGCGCCCGCCGAGGGCGAGAACTCGACGATAATGCCCGCGTACGCCCAGGGCGGCAACATGGACGTCACCGAGAACACGGTCGGCTCGACGGTCTACCTGCCGGTCATGGTCGAGGGCGCGTACCTGTCGATCGGCGACGTGCACGCGATCATGGCCGAGGGTGAATCGTCGTTCGTGGCGATCGAGGCCGAGGGGACGGCGGTCGTCTCGATCGACCTGGTGCCGGGCCTCGGCTTGCGGGCTCCGCGCATCGAGACCGCCGACGACTGGATCTTCGTCGGCCTCGGCGACCCGGTGCAGGAGAGCATCCGTCGCGGCTACGAGGACGCGTTCTCGTTCCTCGTGGACGACCACGGCTGGTCGCGCGGCGACGCCTACGCCGTGCTCAGCGCCGTGGGGCACTCGCGGCTCGGCGGCCCGACCGGCTCGGTCGCCCCCGACCCGCTGCACCCGTTCGACGCCGTCGGCGCGGTCACGCTGCACCGCGTGCCCAAGAGCGTGCTCTAGCGCGCGCCGCGCCGCGCCGCTGCGCGGCGCGTGCGTCGCACCACCGACTGAACGTCGCACCGC
>NZ_MJGS01000005.1:29804-110663 GCF_001864945.1 Frigoribacterium sp. MCBA15_019
CACCGCCGAATTCGGCGGTGCGACGTTCAGTTCACGGTGCGACAGGTGCAGGAGGCGCGGATTCAGCCCCAGAGGCGCGTCGCGATCGAGCCGATCAGGTCGTCCGTCGGCACGTTCGTCTGGTCGACCGTGACGACGACGTCGTCCCGGGCCCAATAGGTCTGCGTGCGGTCGACCGGGTACTGCGGGTCGGGCGTGACGAGTTGGCAGCTGCGGCCCTCGTGGACGGTCGTGCACGTGAAGCCGGCCGAGGCGAGCCCGTCGAAGGCCGGGCCCGAGACCGCGGGGTCGAGGTGCCCCATGGCGACCGAGATGCCCGAGACGTCGGCGCGCGGGTCGCGCCACAGGCAGCTCAGTTCGTTCGCGGCCCCGACGACCTCGACGGCGCTGGCCCCCGTGGGCGGTTCGGTCGGCGTGACCAGGCCCGACGTGGTGCCCGAGCCGCCGAACTCGACGGGGTTGAGCGGGCTGTCGCCGAAGGTCGCGGCGTAGGTCGCCTGGTCGACGACGTCGGTGCAATCGGTGGGCAGGGCGATCGGCCCGGGGGTCGCGATCGGGGTGGGTGTCGCGGTGCCCGACGGCGCGGGCGAGGACGGCTCCGACGAGCCGGGGCTCGAGGGATCGGGTGTCACCTCGCCGGGACCGCTCGAACAGCCCGCCGTGAGGGCCAGCACCAGGCAGGCCGTCGCCCCCGTCATCGTCGCCGTCCGCTTCGCGGTCGTGCCCCTGATGGTCGTGCTCCTCATGGTTGTGCCTTCCTGGTCGTCGGGTCGTCCCACCCGTTCGCCGATCTCGACGCTAGTGACGGGTCCGGCCCGCGCAGTCGTCCCACAGGATGACGTCGGGCCGGCCCGGGTCACGATCACGTCACGGGGCGTCAGTCGCCGAGGTGCGCCAGGGCGTAGTCGGCTTCCTCGGCCGTGAACCACTCGCCGTACTCGCTCACGAGCTGGTTGCGCAGCACGTCGCCGGTCATGCCGTCCCGCGCGTAGGCCTTGGCCTTGCGGACGGCGTTGGCCTGCCAGTCGGCGCCGACCGTGTCGACGGCGTACTGCGCCGCGGCCTCGGACGCGCCACCGGCCACGAGCTTCGAGAACGTGTAGGCCTTGCTGCTGCCGAGGCTGATCGCGAAGGGCTCGGCGTCCTCAAGGGCCTGGGCGTAGTCGGCCGGCACGTCGGCGGCCGCCGACGTCGGCGTGGCCGACGCGGTGGGCGCGGGCGTCGACGACGTGGGGGCAGGGGCGGGCTCGGACGTCGCGGTCACGGCGGGGTCGTCCTGCTGCACGCTGTCGATCGCCGCGCCGAGGCCGATGGCGACGACGATCGACACGACGGTGGCGACGGCTCCCAGCCCGAGGCCGATCCACGCCAGGACCTTCGACTGGTGCCGGACCAATGCGATGACGCCGAGCGCCACGGCGGCGAGGCCGACGATCGTGCCGACCACCGGCACCAGGCCGAGCAGGAAGGCCACGATGCCGACGATCAGGGCGGCCAGGGCGAGGCCGCCGGGGCGACCCGAGCGCGGTGGCGGGGTGGACGTCCCCGTCGCGGGGTAGGACGTGGTCGGCTGGTCGGCGGAGGGGCGTCGCTCGTCGGAGCCGCCCCCCAGCGGGCTCTCGGTGGTCATGCCCCGAGCCTGCCATGCGGCCGACCGGTGCGTCCGCCCCCGAACGGGGCAGGGGTCCGGGGTGCGAGACTGGTCGGCAACGACACGGCCGTCACCGACGACGGCGCACGGCGGGTCGCGACGACGCCCGCCCCACCAGAGAGGGTGGCCGATGGGCACGCAGCACGAGCAGGCGTCCGAGCACGCACACGACGCGGGGGCGACGACCGACGCGAGCGGCGGGGCAGACACGACCCGCGCCTCCTCGTCCGGGGTCACGGGCGGGCCGGACGGGCCGACCGCCCCGGCCGCCGACCTCGTCGTGCACACGGTGCGGGTGCACCGCAGCGACGAGCCGTTGGCCCGCGAGGACGAGCTCGCCTGGCGCCTCGCCGCGCTCGCCACCGACGATGCCCCGATTGACGACGACGTCACCGAGATGGTGATCAACCGCTTGATCGACAACGCCGCCGTCTCGGCCGCGTCGCTGCTGCGCGCGCCGGTCGCCGTCGCCCGCGACCAGGCGCTCGCGCACCCGCCGACCACCGGAGGCGCGGGCTCGCAGGTCACGGGCGTCGCGCCCGAGCACCCCGTCTCGCCCGAGTGGGCCGCCTGGTCGAACGGGGTCGCCGTGCGCGAGCTCGACTTCCACGACACGTTCCTCGCGGCGGAGTACTCGCACCCCGGCGACAACATCCCGGCGCTTGTCGCCGTCGCACAGCACCGCGGACTCGACGGCGCGGCCCTGCTGCGCGGCATCGTCACCGGCTACGAGGTGCAGGTCGACCTCGTCCGGGCGATCAGCCTGCACGCCCACAAGATCGACCACGTCGCCCACCTCGGCCCGTCGGTCGCCGCCGGCCTCGGCACGATGCTCGGGCTGTCGACCGAGGTGGTGCACCAGGCCATCGGTCAGGCGCTGCACACGACGACGGCCACGCGACAGTCGCGTAAGGGGGCGATCTCGTCGTGGAAGGCCTACGCACCGGCGTACGCGGGCAAGGCCGCGATCGAGGCCGTCGACCGCGCGATGCGCGGCCAGGGCAGCCCCGCCCCGATCTACGAGGGCGAGGACGGCGTGATCGCCTGGCTGCTCGACGGGCCCGGGGCGTCGTACGACGTGCCCCTGCCGGCGACGGGGGCGTCGAAGCGGGGCATCCTCGACACCTACACGAAGGAGCACTCGGCCGAGTACCAGGCCCAGGCGTGGATCGACCTCGCCCGTCGGCTCGGTCGCTCGCACCCCGCCCTGCGGGACCCGGCGCAAGTGCGCCGCATCGTGCTGCACACCAGCCACCACACGCACGTCGTCATCGGCTCGGGGGCGGGCGACCCTCAGAAGTACGACCCCACCGCCAGCCGAGAGACGCTCGACCACTCCATCCCCTACATCGTGGCCGTCGCCCTGCAGGACGGCGAGTGGCACCACGAGCGCAGCTACGCCCCCGCCCGGGCACAGCGTCCGGACACAGTCGAGCTGTGGCAACGCATCACCACGGCCGAGGACCCCGCCTGGACGGCCCGCTACCACTCGACCGACCCCGCCGAGAAGGCGTTCGGCGGCCGCATCGAGGTCGAGTTCGTCGACGGCACGACCCTCGTCGACGAGATCGCCGTCGCCGACGCCCACCCGCTGGGGGCGCGGCCCTTCGGACGCGAGGACTACGTGCGGAAGTTCCGCACGCTGACCGAGGGCGTGCTGCCCGACGCCGAGGTCGAGCGGTTCGTCGACCTGGCCACGCGCCTCCCTTCCTTGACGGCGGCCGAGGTGCGGCAGCTGGGCATCGTCGCTCCCGACGCGCTCGCCGGTGCCGTCGCCCAGCCGGGCGGGCTGTTCTGATGCTGTACTCGACGGTGTCGCCGGCCGACAAGCGTGCGGCGTTCCGGGCGGGCCTGGCCGACGAGCGCACCCTGACGTTCCCGGGGGCGTTCACGCCGCTGACCGCCCGCCTGATCGAGCAGAAGGGCTTCGACGGCGTCTACGTGTCGGGTGCCGTGATGGCCAACGAACTCGGGCTGCCCGACATCGGCCTCACCACGCTCACCGAGGTCGCCACGCGGGCGGGGCAGATCGCGTCGATGACCGACCTGCCCGTGCTCGTCGACGCCGACACCGGGTTCGGCGAGCCGATGAACGTCGCCCGCACCGTCCAGGCGCTCGAGGCCGCTGGCGTGGCCGGTCTGCACATCGAGGACCAGGTCAACCCCAAGCGCTGCGGCCACCTCGACGGCAAGCAGGTCGTCGACTCGGCGACGGCGACCGGTCGCATCCGGGCCGCGGTCGACGCGCGACGCGACCCCGCGCTCGTGATCATGGCCCGCACCGACGTCCGGGCCCTCGACGGCCTCGAGGCGGCGATCGACCGGGCCCGTGCGCTCGTGGACGCCGGCGCCGACGCGATCTTCGCCGAGGCGATGGCCGACCTCGGCGAGTTCGAGGCGATCTGCTCGGCACTCGACGTGCCGGTGCTCGCCAACATGACCGAGTTCGGCAAGAGCGCCCTCTTCACCCGACAGCAGCTGCACGACGTGGGCGTCAGCATGGTCATCCACCCGGTGTCGCTGATGCGCGCCGCGATGGGCGCGGCGTCCCGCGCCCTGGACGCACTCGCGGCCGACGGGTCGCTCGAGTCGCAGGTGCCGTCGATGCAGACCCGTGCCGAGCTCTACGAGCTGATCGACTACCCCGGCTACGCCCGCTTCGACGCCGGCGTCTACGACTTCACGCTCGAGGCCTGAGGCCCGAGACCCCAGGAAGTCGCCGAGACCCCTGCGCGCGCACCGGGGTCTCGGCGACTTCCTGGGGTCCGGGCGGAGGCGCGGCGTCGGTCGCCGGGGAGGGCGGCGGTCAGGCGAGGTCGGCGAGCAGGGCGGTGACGAACTCGGTGCGCTCGACCATGCCGTGCACGCTGATCCACTCGTGGCGGGCGTGGGCTCCACCGCCGACGCCGCCGACCCCGTCGAGCACGGCCAGGCCGAGCGCGGCGGCGAAGTTGCCGTCGCTGGCGCCGCCGACCGACACCTCGCGCAACTCGAAGCCGAGCGAGGCGGCGACCCGGGCGGCGCGTTCGTAGAGGGCACCGGTCGCGGCCGAGCGCTCCATCGGTGGACGGTTCCAGCCGCCGGTGACCTTCAGCGTCGCGGCCGGGTCGTGCGCCGCGAGCCCCGCGAAGACCCGCTCGATGCGCTCGGCCTCGGTCGACGAGGTGACGCGGACGTCGACCATCGCCCGGGCGTAGCCGGCCTTGACGTTGGTGCGGGTGCCGCCCTGCAGCACTCCCACGTTGAGCGAGGTGCCCGCCTCGACGTCGGCGGCCGCGTGCAGCGTCAGGACGACGCGGGCGATCTCGTCGACGGCGCTCGCACCCGAGCGCGGGTGCAGGCCGGCGTGGACCTCGACCCCGAAGGCCTCGACCTCGAAGATGCCGACGCCCTTGCGGGCGGTCTTGACGGCGCCGTCGGCGGCGGACTCGAAGACGAACACCGCGCCTCCTCGTCCGACCTCGCGCTCGATCGCCTCACGCGAGGCGATGCTGCCGACCTCCTCGTCGCCGTTCAACAGCAGGCGCACGTTCGGACGCGGCAGCCCCAGGCGGTCGCCGATCGCGAGGGCGTTGCCGAGCTGGATCAGCCCGGACTTCATGTCGAAGACCCCGGGACCGGTCATGCGGTCGCCCTCGACCGTGACGGGCCACCCGGCCAGCGTGCCCTCGGACCACACCGTGTCGTAGTGGCACAGGGCCGACACCCACTCGGTCGACCCCGACGGCGACGGGTAGTCGAGCGTCACCGTGTCGCCGTACCCCTCGACGACGTGCACCCGGCGGTCGGCCGGCGGGCCGACGGTCTCGCCGAGCCAGGTCTCGATCCAGCGGAGCCCCGCCTCGAGCAGGTCGACGTCGTCGGACGGCGTCTCGAGGCTCGCGTAGGTCGTCAGGTCGGCCACCATCGCGTCGAGGCGTGCCTCGACCTCGCGGCGCAGGGCGGTGACCTGGTCGGGCTGCAGGGGGTCGTTGCTCACGGTCTCGCTCTCGTCGGGCCCGCCGTGGTGTGCGGGCATCTGACCATCTCACTCCCGTGGGCGGGGCGGCGACCGGCCGGAGGCGCGGTGCCGGACCCGAGGAGGCGCGGTGCCGGTCCCGAGGAGGCGCACCCGGCTCTGTCGGGGGCCCCCGATACAGTCGGGGGCACCGACTCCGGCACCCGTTGCCGCACCGACCGCGACATCCACGAGAGGGGCGCCGTGCGCATCCTGCACACCAGCGACTGGCACCTGGGGCGCACGCTGCACGGGGTCGACCTGCACGAGCACCAGCAGGCCTTCGTCGACCACCTGGTGCGGATCGTGGCCGACCGCTCGATCGACGTCGTGGTGGTCGCGGGCGACGTGTACGACCGGGCCGTCCCCGCGGTGCCCAGCGTGCGCCTCCTCGGCCGGGCCCTCGCGGGGCTGACCGAGCACGCCACCGTGATCGTCACGCCGGGCAACCACGACTCGGCGGTGCGACTGGGGTTCGCGGCCGAGCTGATGCGACCCGGGCTGCACCTGCGGGCGTCGGTCGACCTGCTCGACGAGCCCGTGGTCGTCGACGACCCGGACGGGCCGGTCGCCTTCTACGGGTTGCCCTACCTCGACCCCGACAGCGTCCGGCGGTCGCTCGCGCCCGGGGGCGCCGACGAGCCGCTGGCCCGGTCGCACGCGGCCGTCGTGGGTGCCGCGATGCAGCGGGTGCGCGACGACCTCGCCGGGCGGCCCGGCACCCGGTCGGTCGTGGTGGCGCACGCGTTCGTCGTGGCCGGGCCCGCAGCCGACCGCGAGGCCGAGATCCCGGGCGGCGGCGGTGTCGACGTCGAGGACGGGACGTCACCCGAGCGCAGCGAGAGCGAGCGCGACATCCGGGTGGGCGGCGTCGACTCGGTGCCCGCCACCGCGTTCGACGGTGTCGACTACGTCGCCCTCGGTCACCTGCACGGCGCCCAACGCGTCGGCTCGTCCGGTCGCCTGCGCTACTCGGGTTCGCCCCTGGCCTTCTCGTTCGGCGAGCGGAACCAGGTCAAGTCGTCCACGATCGTCGAGCTGGCCGCCGACGGCTCGGTCTCGATCGACCTCGTCCCGGCCCCCGTGCCGCGTCGACTCGCCGAGGTGACCGACACCCTCGACGCCCTGCTCGACGGCCGGCACGACGACCTGCGCGACGCCTGGCTGCGGGTCTTCGTCACCGATCCCGTGCACCCCGAGCGGCTCTACACGCGCGTGGCCGAGCACTTCCCGCACGCCCTCGCGATCCACCACACGCCCGTCGGAGCAGTCGATGCCCCGGCGCTCGCCGCCGTCACGGCCGAGTCCGACCCGATCGAGGTCGCGGCCGACTTCGTCGCCTTCGCCTCCGGCGGGGCCGCGAGCGAGACCGAGCTGGCCGTGGTGCGCGGCGCCTACGAGGCCGCGCGGGCGAGCGAGACGAGCGAATGAACCTCCACCGGCTGACGCTCCGGGCCATCGGTCCCTACGCGGGTGAGCACAGCATCGACTTCGCCGCGCTCGGCGCCTCGGGCACCTTCCTGCTCGAAGGCCCCACCGGGTCGGGCAAGTCGACCATCATCGACGCGATCGTCTTCGCCCTCTACGGCGGGCTCGCCGGCTCGGCCTCGACGCCCGACCGCCTGCGCAGCCACCACGCCGCCCCCGACGTCGAGCCCTTCGTCGAGCTCGTCTTCGAGAACGGTGCGGGCGTCCACCGCATCCGCCGGACGCCCGCGTACCGTCGTCCGAAGGCGCGGGGCACGGGCACGACGCCCGCGAACGCGACCGCGAAGCTCTGGCGCCTCTCGTCGCCCGACGCCGTCGACGGCGAGATCGTCTCGATCAGCACCCAAGAGGCCGGCGCCGAGGTGACGCGCATCCTCGGGCTCACGCGCCAGCAGTTCGTGCAGACCGTCGTCCTGCCCCAGGGCGAGTTCGCCGCCTTCCTCCGCTCGACCGGCGAGAAACGCAAAGAGGTCCTGCAGTCGCTCTTCGGCACCGAGATCTACGAGCGGACCACGGCCGAGCTCGTCGAACGGCGCAAGGTCGCCAACGCCGCCGTGGCCGCCGCCGACCGAGACATCGAGCTGGCCCGCGCGAGACTGCTCGAGGCGAGCGGACTCGACGCCGACGCCCTCGACGAGGCCCTGGCCGCCGACGGCGCGGCGGCTGTGCTCGGGGCCCTCGAGACCGAGGCCTCCGACGCGGCGGCCCGGCGGTCGCGAGTGCTCGAGGTCCGAGACGCGGCGCGACGGTCGCTCGATCGCGTGCGAGCGCTGAAGGCTGCGCTCGACCGGCGGACCGACCTGATGGTCCGGCAGACGCGTCTCGACGAGGGCGATGCCGAGATCGCCACGATCCGGCTGCGCGTCGCCGCAGCGACCCGAGCCGCGACCGTGACCGACGCCCTCGCCGCGGTCACGCGGGCTGCGGAGGCCGAGCGTGACGCCGCGTCCCGTCTGGCCGAGGCCACCCGGGGCGTCACGGACGGCGAAGGCACCGGGTCCGCCGCCGTCGACGGGGCCCCGGTCCGAGCCGACGTCGCCGCGCGTCGCGACGCCCGGCTCTCCGAACTCGCGCTCCTGGCCGAGGCGGCCCGCACCGAGAGAGGGTTGCCCGGGCGTCGTGCAGCCCTCGAGGCGGCCGAGCAGTCCCTCGTCGACGCCGACGAGCGGCGCCGAGAGCTGGACGACCGCCTCGTCGCGGCCCCCGCCGTCCGGTCCTCGCTCGTCGTCGAGCGGGAGGCCCTGGCCGACACGTCGACCGACCTCGCCGCCGCCGAGCAGGCGACGGCCGAGGCACGGGTCCGCCTGCGCGACCTCGACGACCTCGACGCCCTCGGTCGGGCCGTGGACGTGGCGTCCGGACGACTGGCCGACGACTCGGCGGCGGCCTTGAGGGCCCTCGACGACGAGGCCGGCCTCCGCCGTCGGCAGATCGAGGGCATGGCGGGCCACCTGGCCGCGAGCCTGGTCGTCGGCGACCCGTGCCCCGTGTGCGGCTCGCGAGAGCATCCGGCCCCCGCGTCTCCCGGCGCCGAGCACCCCACCGACGAGCAGGTCGAGGCCGCGTCGCTGACGGCACGCGCGGCCGAGGCGCGTCAGCGCGAGTCCGCCGCCCGGCACGCGACCGCCGAGGGGCGGGTCGCCGAGGCCCGCCGCGCCCTGGGCGACCTGACCCGCGACGACGTCGAGTCCGAGCTGGCCCGGCTGGCCCTGCGCGTGTCCGAGGCCACCCGGGCTCGCACCGCCCTCGCGGCGGCCGACGCGGCCCTCGTGGCCCACGACCGCGAGGTCGACCGGCTGCGGGACGAGCTCGACGACCTCCGCGAGCGGGCCGCCACCGGCCGGGAGCGCGTCGCCGCCGACCGGCGCGCCCTGCTCGACGACGAGGCCGAGATGGCGCGACTGCTCGACGGTCACGCCCCGACGATCGCCGAACTCACCGCATGGGTCGGTGACGGCGTCGAACGCGACACGCGCCTCCTGACCCTCCTCGACGCCGCCGACGTGGCCGCCGGCGCGGCGGCCGTCCGTCGCGCCGAGCTCGCCGCCGCCCTCGAGCGCAGCGGATTCGACGACGTCGACCAGGTCGCCGACGCCGCCCTCGAAGCAGGCGACCTGGCGGCCCTCGAGACGCGGGTGTCGGCCCACGATCGCGAACGGGCGATCGTCGCGGCCGGGCTGGCCGAGCCCGAGGTCGCCGTGCTGACCGGCGACGAGACGGCGGACGTCGAATCGGCCGTCGAGGCCCTCGGCCTGGTCGAGACCGAGCTCGACGAGGCCACCGACCGGGCGACACGCGCCGGCGACCGGGCCGAGCGGACGAGGCAGGCCCTGGCCGCCCTCGAGGCCGTGGCGGCCGCGGCCGACGACGCCGTCGAGCACGCCCGGGCGGTGGTGCGCATGGCGAACCTCGCCAGCGCCTCGACCGGCGAGAACGTCAAGGGCGTGACGCTCGGCACCTACGTGCTGCTGCGCCGGTTCGACGAGGTCGTGGCGGCGGCGAACGTGCGCTTGTCGGTCATGTCCAGCGGGCGGTACGAGCTCGCGTCGTCGGACGAACGCGAGGTCGGGTCGCGCTCGCGCAAGACCGGGCTCTCGCTCGTCATCCGCGACGCGACCACCGACACCACCCGCGACCCCGGCAGCTTCTCGGGCGGCGAGACCTTCTACGCCTCGCTCAGCCTCGCCCTCGGCCTCGCCGACGTCGTGCAGGCCGAGGCCGGCGGACTCGAGCTCGGCACCCTGTTCGTCGACGAAGGGTTCGGCTCGCTCGACCCCGACACCCTCGACGCCGTCATGAGCGAGCTCGGTCGCCTGAGTGCCTCGGGGCGGGTGATCGGCATCGTCAGCCACGTCGACGAGCTCAAGCAGCGCATCGCCGACCGGGTCGAGGTGCGCCGCCGGCCCGACGGATCGTCGGTGCTGCGCTCGACGGTCGGCTGACCTCGTCGGCTCGTCGGCCCTCGCCGGCCCTCGCCGGCCGGCGGTGGCCCTCATCCGAGGGTGTTCACCCGCGCGCACGGCCTCGTTCACGTGGCGGCCACCCGGCAGGAGTCTGCTGATCCCCGCCCCGCGACGACTCCGTCGCGGGGCGACCGGATCACGATCACGATCACAGGAGCAGAACCGTGTCGAAGAACACCCCGAACCGCCGGCGTGCGGCCCTGACGACGGGGGTCGTCGCGACGGCCGCCGTCGCCGCCCTCGCCCTCAGCCCCGTCGCCGCCTTCGCGGCCACCCCCGCGAACGTCGCCCAGAACGGCGGCGCCGCGCGCAGCATCGACGACAGCACGCAGCTGCTGCTCGACTCGGTGAAGGCCGGGCCCGCCAAGAACGTCATCCTGCTGATCGGCGACGGCATGGGCGACAGCGAGATCACCTCGGCGCGCAACTACGCCTACGGCGCCGGCGGAACGCTGCCCGGCATCGACGCCCTGCCCCTGACCGGCCAGTACACGACGTACTCGGTCTACAAGGACGGCGCGAACAAGGGCAAGCCCGACTACGTGCCCGACTCCGCCGCGACCGGCTCCGCCTGGGCCACCGGCACCAAGACCTACGACAACGCCATCTCGGTCGACGTCGACGGCGTTCCGCAGGACACCCTGCTCGAGATCGCCAAGGCCAACGGCAAGAAGACCGGCGACGTCTCGACCGCCGAGCTGCAGGACGCCACCCCGGCCGTCCAGGCCGCGCACGTCGCCGCCCGCAGCTGCTACGGCCCCGACTCCGTCACCCAGTGCGGTGCCGACGCCCTCGACCAGGGCGGCCTCGGTTCGATCAGCGAGCAGATCATCGGCACCCGCGCCGACCTCACCCTCGGAGGAGGCGCGACCTCGTTCGGTCAGTCGGCCCGCGCCGGTCAGTGGCAGGGCGACACCCTGTTCGCCCAGGCGCAGGACCGCGGCTACCAGGTCGTGCGTGACGCGGCAGGCCTCGATGCGCTGACGACCGCCGACCAGGCGCAGCCCGTGCTCGGCACCTTCACCGACGGCAACTTCCCGACCCGGTACGCCGCCACCACGGCGACCGTCGGCGGAGCCGACCTGGCCCCGCAGACCTGCCAGCCGAACCCGGCCCGCCTGGGCACCGACCTCTCGTTGCAGTCGCTGACCGAGAAGTCGATCGACCTGCTCGACACGGGTGACCAGGGCTTCTTCCTGCAGGTCGAGGGTGCCTCGATCGACAAGCGCGACCACAGCGCCGACGCCTGCGGTCAGATCGGTGAGGTGCTCGACCTCGACGAGGCCGTCCAGTCCGCCCTCGCCTTCGCGAAGGCCGACGGGAACACGATGGTCATCGTCACGGCGGACCACGCCCACACCAGCCAGATCGTCGACTCGACGCCGCCCGCCACGCTCAGCACCGCGCTGACGACGGTCGACGGCACCACGATGAAGATCGCCTACGGCACGGCCGCGGCCGGTGGCTCGCAGCAGCACACCGGCACGCAGCTGCGCGTCGCGGGCTACGGCCCGGGCGCCGCGAACGTCGTCGGCCTGATCGACCAGACCGACAACTTCTTCACCATCGTGAACGCGTTGCAGCTCGACCGCGACCTCGACGGCCTCAGCACCGGCGCGACGATCTCGGCTCCGACCGAGGTCGCCCCCGGCGCCGACTTCCCGGTCAGCACCGCCGGCCTCGCGGGTGACCGCCAGGTCACGGGCACGCTCGACGTCGACGGCACGGTGACCGATCTCGGCATCGCCGACGTGATCGACGGCGTCGCGACCTACACGGTCACGGCCCCCACCGCTCCCGGCGACTACACGATCACGCTGACCGGCACGCAGAGCGGCACGACGTTGGCCGCGACGGTCGCGGTCGTCGTGGGCGCCGTGACCCCGGCGCCGACGACCCCGCCCGCGGCGGTCCCCGGTGACGGCACGAGCGCAGGAGGCGCGGGTACGGCCGGCAACGGAAGCGGACCCCTGGCGTTCACCGGCGCCGACGCCCTGCCCGCCCTGCTGCTCGCGCTGATGCTCGCCGGCACCGGTGCCGCCCTCGTGCTGCGCCGTCGCCACCGAGCGGCGTCCCTGCAGGACGGCGTGCAGCTCTAGCCGCCCCGGCCCCGACACACGGGAGGCGCGGTGCCAGCCGGCACCGCGCCTCCTGCGTTCTCGGGTCGCGTCGGACCCTCGGGTCAGACCAGCGGGTCGCTGTCGGTCGAGCGACGCTCGACGCGCTCGCCCGTGGCCGGGTCGACCGCGCTGCGGGTCGTGGACACCGTCGAGCGACGACGCGACGCGAAGGCGATGCCGATGATGGTCACGACCACGCCGGCCGCGATGAGGATGTAGCCGATCAGCTTGATGTCGATGCCCGCGACCTGGAAGTCGAGAGCGAACGCGAGGACCGCGCCGATCACGATCAAGGCGATTCCGCCGCCGATGCTCATGGGGTCTCCTTCGTCTGGCGCCGCCCGGGGTGGGCGACGGCGCCGACGCGAGGGTCGGCGGGCCCCACAGTACCGACGGGCCGCGTCGAGCGGCCACGACGCGTCGACGGCGCTGAGAGGATGGGGCAGCCCGTCACCCGACACCGCAGGAGATCCCATGACCGGAGCCGCCGGCCCCGTGCCCCTCGACCAGCCGTACCACCGTGCCTCGCCCAAGGTCGCGGTCGTCCGGTTCTGGCGGAAGTACGCCACGTTCCACGGGCGCGCGAGCCGCAGCGAGTACTGGTGGTGGTTCGTCATCGCGCTCGTGTTCCAGGGGGCGTTGCAGGCCTGGGCCACAGGCAGCGGCGGGACGTCGACCTGGGCCGGGGGCGACAACGGCGATTGGACCTACATCGATCCCCAGGGCGTCGTCGTCGTGCTGTGGTCGGTCGTGAGCTTCCTGCCGACCGTCGCGCTGCAGTCGCGGCGCCTGCACGACGGGGGCTTCACCGCCTGGTACGTGCTCTTCTACCTGCTGCCGGTGCTCGGCTGGCTGACCTTGCTGGTCATGTCGCTGCTGCCCTCGCGCGCCTCGGGCGAGCGGTTCGACACCGGCGGTGAGCGGCAGTACCCGGGGCCGGCCTGACCGGTTGCGTCTCGGGGCGACATTGACATGTCGGTCAGGCAGAATGGACGTCTCGGCGCGGGAACCCAGGCAAGCCTGCGCCGGACTCGATGAGCAAGAGAAAAGCCCCTGCGGTAACAGGGGCTGATCTCGCCTCGTGTGAGGCCAGTGGTCTGAGCGGCGTTGACACTCGGATCGCTACGCGTTCAAGTATATGCGATCCCCGGGCCACCTGGCTGGGGGAGCGCAGACCGCAAGCCTCCTGCCCTGGGGACAAGGAGGCCCGCGATGGCAAGACACCGTCGTCGTGGCAGCCGGAGCGACGCGTACGAGTCGTGTGCCGGGGTGGTCGGTTTGCTGACCGCCTTGGTCGCGCTCGTGACCGCGACCGTCCGGTTGCTGTAGGTCACAGGAGGCGGTCCCGGTGTGAGCCGGGTCCGCCTCCGCATCACTCGTCGAGGGACAGGACGAGCCGCTCGCCCGACTCGGACTCGGCGTAGCCGAGGCGGCCGGGCAGGCACGAGATGACGGCGCCGTAGCCCTGCCCGACCACGGCCGCGACGGCGTCGTCGAGGGTGCCGGCCCACTCCCTGCTCTCTTCGAACACCACGCAGCGTTCGCCCGCGCCGAGGTCGCGCAACCGCGTCAGCACGGCGGCCGGTGACGAGTCCGCGTGGCTGAGCCGGGTGGTGCGGTCCGATCGGAACGGCATCAGGCCGAGACCCGCCCGGAACTTCGTCCGCTTCTCGTCGGTCGAGCGCAGGCTGTTCAGGCGTCCGACCTTGCTCGGCAGCGCGAAGGCCGTGACGAATCGGTGGGCGTGGTCGTCGATCTCTGCTTCGTCCATGCCTGAGGGTAAGGCCACCGACCGTTCGTCAGGGGGTTCCGGGGCCGCGTCACCGACCGCTAACCTGTTCGCACTCCGGTGGACCCGACCGCCGCGGTGGTCCTGTTGAGCGACGTCCGTCGCTCGTTTCCCGGTGGTGGACGCTGCGAGGGTCGGGTCGCCGGAGCCCTGACGCTCGAGGCCCCGTGCGAGGCCCCGTACGACGCCGTCAGCCCTGTTGTGCCGCGTGCACCAGCTCGAGCGCCGCCCGCAGCCCGACCGCCGGCACCTGGCCCGGTGCGCTGGACGCCCCCACCGACCCGAACGTGACGCACGAGCCGAACGTCTCGCCCGCGAGTCGGGACACGACGCCGAGCGGCCCCATCGACATGGTGATCGCGGGCACGATGCCGGCCCCCGCCCGGAACTCGGCCGTGGCCCGCATCAGCGTCAGGACGTCGTCCGTACCGGACGGCATGGCGGCGAACTTCGCCACGTCGGCGCCGTTCTCCTGTTGCTCGAGCAGTCGCGACACGATCTCGCCCTGCGTGGGCGTGCCGCTGAAGTCGTGCGACGACATCACGACGACCAGACCGGCGTCGTGCGCGGTGTCGACGAGTCCGCCGAGCAGGTCGGGGTCGGTGTACATCTCGACGTCGACGGCGTCCAGCAGTCCGGTGGCCATCGCCGAGCGCAGCACGGAGTCGTAGGTCGCCGGGGCGACGTCACGCTCGCCCCCCTCGGGTTCGGTGCGCAGGGTGAAGATCAGCGGCAGATCCGCGTCGAGCGCGCCGCGGACCCGTCGGACGACGTCGGCCACCAGGTCGAGGTCGGCCGGGCCCGTCGCCGGGGCACCGGCGCGCACGGGCCCGTCGGGGTCCGGTGCCGCGGCGAAGGCGGCGTCGACGAAGTCGATGCGCAGTTCGACCAGGTCGGCCGTCCGCGCGTCGAGCGCCGAGGCGGCGTCGACCAGTGCGTCGGCGGTGCGGGCCACGAGCGGGACGCAGACCGCGGGCCGCCCGGTCCCGAGCGCGACCCGGCCGATCGAGACCGGCAGAGGAGTAGCCACCGTCAGCCCGCCACGCTGTCGGTCGTCGACCGGCCGCGGATCGGCAAGCCCACGGAGGCGCGCATCGCGTCTCGCAGGACGCTCTCGTCGGCCACCGGCTCGTCCTGTGCCCGCCCGGAGAAGAGCCGCACCTGGCCGAGCGCCTGCTCGACGAGCATGTCGAGACCGTTGAAGACGATGCCGCCGTCGGCCGACCAGCGAGACGCGAGGCGGGTCGGCCAGGGCTCGTACGCGACGTCGAAGAGGACCGACGAGCTGCTGGTCGGACGCAGGTGGAGGTCGTCCGCGGCCCCGCCGGGCAGCGTGCTGATGACGAAGTCCAGCGGGCCGAGCGAGGGCAGTTCGGTGAGCGGGGCGACCATCACGTCGGCACCCAGCTCGGCGGCCAGCGACGTCAGCTCGCCGGCCCGCATCGGGTTGCGCAGGTGGATCGAGAACGACCGGGCGCCGAGGTCCCAGGCGGCGGCCATGGCGGACAGGGCGGTCGCGCCCCCGCCGAGGATGGTGGCCGCGGCGGGCCGTGCGTCGTGGAACCCCTCGACGCTGCGGACGATGCCGTCGACGTCGGTGTTGTGCCCGTGGCGTCGGCCGTCGTCGTCGAGGACCACGGTGTTCGCGACGCCGAGGCGCCGGGCGAGGGGCGAGACCGTGTCGAGCAGGGGCAGCACCTCGCGCTTGAGTGGCATCGTCAGGCTCAGCCCGCGCCAGCTCGCGTCGAGGCCCCCGACGAAGTCGGCGAGACCGCCCGAAGCCACCTCGACGCGGTCGTAGTCGAAGGGCAACCCGAGGTGCGCGTACGCCGTGCGGTGCAGCACCGGCGACAGCGAATGCTCGATCGGCGACCCCAGGACGGCGAGACGTCGGCGAGCATCGGTCACGGGTGGGCCCCTCCCTGCGCCCGCGGCTCGGACGACGACCCACCCTAACGCGAGGGCCCTGAGGGGGTGCGGGGCGGTGGTGACCGGCACCGCGCCTCCTCGGCTCGTCGGGTCTGGCAGGGTCGGTGCATGCAGATCCGACCCTTCGACGAGGCCGACACCGAGACCGTCGTGGCGCTCTGGGAGCGCTGCGGGCTGACCCGCCCGTGGAACGACCCGCGACGCGACATCGAACGCAAGCTGACGATGCAGCGCGAGCTGTTCCTGGTCGGCGTCGACCACGAGGAGGCGCTGGTCGCGACCGCCATGGCCGGTTACGACGGCCATCGTGGCTGGGTCTACTACGTCGCGGTCGAGCCCGATCGCCAGGGGGAGGGCTTCGGCCGACGACTCATGGCCGAGGTGGAGCGGTTGCTCGAGGCGATGGGGTGCCCGAAGGCGAACTTCCAGGTGCGCACCGGCAACGAGCGGGTGCGGGCGTTCTACGAGCACCTGGGGTACTCGGTCGACGACGCGTTCGGCATGGGGAAGCGGCTGATCGCCGACTGAGGCGCTGCGGTCGTGCCCACGCGGCGGGCGACCGGCGGCCTGCTCGTCGGTCGATCGTCGCGCGTCGGATGAACAACATGTGACGATCTTCGGCGGACTCTTGTCGAGTCCCCAGCGAGAACTTATGGTCGTGTGCTGTGCCCCCTGTCGGGGGGTGCCGTCCCACCCGAACCGTCTTCTCCAGGAGCACCGACGCCCATGCGCATCAGCCCCCCGTCATCCGAGTCCACCCCGACGGGAGGCCGGCGGCGCGTCCGCGGTGCCGCCCTCGCGTCCGTCGCCGCCGGAACCCTGCTGCTCGGCCTCGTCGCCGCGGCACCCGCCCAGGCCGTGCCGGTCACGATCGACCTCGTCGGCATCAACGACTTCCACGGCCGGCTCGAGGCCGACGCCCCGGGTGCTCGCGCGTCCATCGCCGGCGCGGCGGTCCTCGCGGGTGCGGTCAAGTCGGTCGAGCAGCAGAACCCGAACACGCTCTTCGTCTCGGCGGGTGACAACATCGGCGCCTCGACGTTCACCTCGTTCATCCAGGACGACGAGCCGACCCTCGACGCCCTGAACGCCATGGGCCTCGACGTCAGCACGCCGGGCAACCACGAGTTCGACAAGGGCCAGGCAGACTTCAACGGTCGCGTCCAGACGAACAGCGACTTCCCCTACGTCAATGCGAACATCCTGAAGAGCGACGGGACGCCCGCCTACACCCCCTACGTGGTCGAGGAGATCGGGGGCGTCCGCGTCGCCTTCATCGGCGCCCTGACCGAGACCATGCCGACGCTCGTCAGCCCGGCCGGCATCGAGGGGCTCACCTTCGCGCCCGTCGTCGACTCGGTCAACGCGGTCGCGGACGACATCGTCGAGACCGACGCCGCCGACGCGATCGTCCTGCTGCTGCACGAAGGCGCCGAGACCGGCAGCCTGGACTCCGTCACCGGTGACAACGCGTTCGGCGAGATCGCCCGCGGCGTCTCGGGCGACGTGTCCGCGATCTTCTCCGGGCACACGCACCAGGGGTACGACTACCTCGTGTCGCCCTCCGACGGCGGCCCGCAGCGCGCCGTCGTGCAGACGGGCAGCTACGGGACGAACCTGGCCCGGGTGACCATGACGGTCGACCCCGCTGCCACCGCCTTCCGCGACCGGGTGACGATCGCCTCGCACCGCCTGGTGCCGCTCTACGGCGCCTTCACGCCCGACCGCACCGTCGCCGACATCGTCGCGGCTGCCGTCGCGGTGGCCGCCGACCGGGGTGCCGAAGTGATCGGCTCGATCAGCGACTCCTTCAACCGGGCCTACAACGCCAACCCCGACGCCAACGGGCTGCCTGTGTCGAACCGCGCGGGTGAGTCGACCCTCGGCAACTTCGTCGCCGACATCCAGCTGTCGTCGACCACCGCGAGCGGTGCCCAGCTCGCCTTCATGAACCCCGGCGGCCTGCGGGACGACCTGCCCTTCGTGGCGCCGAACGGTGACGTGACCTACAAGGCCGCCGCGGCCGTGCAGCCCTTCGCCAACACGCTGGTCGTGGTCGACATGACCGGTGCCGAGATCCGCCAGGTGCTCGAGCAGCAGTGGCCGACCGCCGCACGCAACAGCACCTTGAAGCTCGGCACGTCCGAGGGTCTGACCTACACCTACGACCCCGCGGCGGTGGCGGGCTCGCGCATCGCCGCCGTCTCGCTCGACGGCGTTCCGATGGACGACGCGACGATCTACAAGGTGACCGTCAACTCCTTCCTCGCCTCGGGCGGCGACGGCTTCGCCGCGTTCGCGAACGGTCGCGCCCACGCCGACAGCGGCAAGGTCGACCTGCAGAGCCAGCTCGAGTACTTCGACGCCCAGGCCGGCGACCCCTCCGACCCCGACTTCGCGTCGCGTTCGGTCGGTGTCTCGGGGCTGACCGCCGCGCCCGTCGGCGGGTTCGTCGCCGGTGACACGGTGTCGATGACCCTGTCGTCGCTCGTCCTGCAGCAGGCTGCCACGGACGCGTCGGGCACCGTGACCGCGACCCTCGACGGTGTCGAGCTCGCCTCGGCGCCGATCGACGAGACGATCCTCGACAACTCGGACGAACAGGGTCGCGCCACGCTGAGCTTCGTGGTCCCCGAGGGCATCACCGCTCCCGCGGCCGGGCCCGTGACCCGATCGGTCGTGCTCACGGTCGACGGGACCGGCACGACGGCATCCGTCCCGCTCGTCTTCGCCGCAGCGGCCGCTCCCGTGGTCGTCCCGCCGACCGACCCGGGCACCACGCCCCCGGTCACGACCCCCGGTGGCACGGTGCCCGGCACCACCCCCGGCTCGGGCTCGGGCACCACGCCCGCCGGCACGGTCCGCAACGCCGACGGCTCGCTGGCCTTCACCGGCCAGGACGGCCTGGGGCTCGCGGCCCTCGCCGCGCTCGCCCTGATGCTGGCCGGTGGCTCGGCTCTGGTCGTCGCCCGCCGACGCCGCACCCACGCGACGGTGACGCCCACCGAGGGCTGACGCCACCCGGCATCGCACCACCGACCGAACGTCGCACCGCCGAAACCGGCGGTGCGACGTTCAGTTCGTGGTGCGACCCTCGCGCGGTGGTGATGGTGGCGGCGGCGCGACCGGCCGGCACCGCGCCTCCTCGTGGTGTTCCCGGGGGCCGGGACCGCGCCTCCCGTACGCTCGTCGCGTGACGACGTTCGCCTACCACCGCCTGTTCCGGTCGCTGCCCTCGTACCGGTGGTGGAAACCGCTGCTCGCGGCCGTCGTGGCGGTCGTCACCTATCTGCTCGCCTCGGTCCTGGTCTACGTGGGCGTCCTCGGGGTGACCACGGCCGTCGGTGGGACCGCCGCCGCCGAACGACTGCAGCGCGGCATCGAGGGTGACGCCCTGGCCGCGGCCGACCCGCTCGTGCTCTTCACGACGCTCGCCTCGATCGCGGTCATGCTGCCGGCGATCATGTTGGGCGCCCTGATCGTCGGGCCGGGGGCGGTCGGCGGGCTCTGGAGCGTCGCCGGGCGGCTGCGGTGGCGGTGGCTCGTGCGGTGCGTCGTGCCCGGGCTCGCCTTCATGGCGGTCACCGTCGGGCTGAGCTACGTCGTGGCACCGCTCGTCGTCGGCGAGTCGCTCGGGACGGGGCCGGTCACGACGCCGGGCGAGACGCTCGTCTGGGCCGTCGTGGTGATCCTCGTCGTGACGCCGTTCCAGGCGACCGCCGAGGAGTACGCCTTCCGCGGCCTGGCCATGCAGACCCTGGGATCGTGGGTGGCGTTCCCGGTCGTGGCCGTCGTGCTGCCGACGGTCGCCTTCGCGTTCGCGCACGACTACAACCCCTGGGGCATGCTCGACGTCGCCGTGTTCGGGGTGGCCGCGGCCTACCTGACCTGGCGCACCGGCGGACTCGAGGCGGCGATCGTCGCGCACGTGCTCAACAACACCGTGCTGTTCCTGCTGTCGGCACCGTTCGCGGGCGTCGAGTCGAGCGACGGCAGCCCCCTCGCCCTCGCCGTGACGGTGGTCTCGACGCCGCTCTACGTGTGGCTCGTGCTCAGGGCCGCTCGACGAACCGGTCTCGTGACGGTCCGCAGCACTCCTCTCGTCCCCAGCGCGCCTCCCGCCGACGACCGTCCCCAGGAGGCGCGGGTCGGCTGACCGCGTCGGTGGCCGCTCGTAGACTCGTCGCGTGACCACCACCGCCTCGCCCGCCCTGGCCCCCGACGCCCCCACCGCAGCCCTCGACGTGCTGCACCGGGTGTTCGGTTACGACGAGTTCCGTGGCCAGCAGGCGCAGATCATCGACCAGGTGGTCCAGGGTGGCGACGCCCTCGTGCTCATGCCCACGGGTGGCGGCAAGTCGCTCTGCTACCAGGTGCCCGCCCTCGTCCGCGAGGGCACGGGCATCGTCGTCTCGCCGCTCATCGCCCTGATGCAAGACCAGGTCGACGCCCTCGAGGCCGTCGGCGTCCGCGCGGCGTTCCTCAACTCGACGCAAGACCCCGACCGTCGTCGCGCGGTCGAGCAGGCGTTCGTCGAGGGCGAGCTCGACATGCTCTACCTCGCGCCCGAGCGGCTCAAGCTCGAGTCCACCAAGTCGTTGCTCGACCGGGGCCACGTCTCGCTCTTCGCCATCGACGAGGCTCACTGCGTGGCGCAGTGGGGCCACGACTTCCGCCCCGACTACCTCGAACTGTCCGTGTTGCACGAGCGCTGGCCCGACGTGCCGCGCATCGCCCTGACGGCGACGGCCACCGAGACCACCCACCGCGAGATCTCGCGGCGCCTCGAGCTCGACGACGCGAAGCACTTCGTCGCCGACTTCGACCGGCCCAACATCCAGTACCGCATCGAGGCGAAAGACGGCCCGCAGCAGCAGCTGCTGCGGTTCATCCGCACCGAGCACGACGGCGACGCCGGCATCGTGTACTGCCTGTCCCGCAAGTCGGTCGAGAGCACGGCCGAGTTCCTCGTGAAGCAGGGCATCCCGGCGCTGCCGTACCACGCGGGCCTCGAGGCGCAGACCCGGGCACGCAACCAGGCGCGGTTCCTGCGCGACGAGGGCATCGTGATGGTCGCCACCATCGCCTTCGGCATGGGCATCGACAAGCCCGACGTGCGCTTCGTCGCGCACCTCGACCTGCCCAAGTCGGTCGAGGGCTACTACCAAGAGACCGGCCGTGCCGGTCGCGACGGCCTGCCCTCGACGGCGTGGCTGGCCTACGGCCTGCAAGACGTCGTGCAGCAGCGACGCATGATCGACCAGTCCGAGGGCGACGCCGAGCACCGCCGCAAGCTCGGCGCCCACCTCGACGCCATGCTCGCCTTGTGCGAGACGGTCGAGTGTCGACGCGTGCAGCTGCTCGGCTACTTCGGCCAGGCGAGTACGGCCTGTGGCAACTGCGACACCTGCCTCTCGCCGCCCGAGTCGCTCGACGGCACGGTGCCCGCCCAGAAGCTGCTCTCGACGGTCGTCCGGCTGAAGCGAGAGCGCAACCAGCAGTTCGGCGCGGGCCAGATCGTCGACATCCTCGTCGGCAAGTCGACCCCCAAGGTCCTCCAGAACCGCCACGAGCAGTTGTCCACCTTCGGCATCGGCACCGAGCTGAGCGACGTCGAGTGGCGGGGCGTCGTCCGACAGCTGCTCGCCCAGGGGTTGTTGGCGGTCTCGCCCGACGGGTACGGCACGCTGCTGCTCACCGACGCCGCGGGCGAGGTGCTCTCGGGCAGCCGCACCGTCCGGCTGCGACGCGAGCCCGAGCGCCCGGTGCGTTCGGCCCGCGCGCGGGGTGGCTCGGGTTCGTCGAGCCGCGGCTCGTCACGGGGTGCCGCCGAGTTGACCGGAGACGACGCCGCCCTGTTCGAGACCCTGCGCGAGTGGCGCGCCGGGGTCGCCCGGGCGCAGGGCGTCCCGGCCTACGTCGTGTTCGGCGACGTCACCCTGCGGGGCATCGTGTCCGAACGGCCCACCTCGCTCGACCAGCTCGCGGGCATCAGCGGCGTCGGTCAGAAGAAGCTCGACACCTACGGTCAGCAGGTCCTCGCGGTCGTGGGCGGCACCGCCCCGGCCGAGGCGGCAGCCGCCGGGTCCACTGCGACGGCGTCCGTGTCCGCGGCGGGCAGCGCCACGGCCCGCTCGCCCCGCTCGACCTCGACGGCCCCGGCCTTCGGTCGTGGTGCCCGTCGTGCCGCACCGCCCGCGGTCGACGAGGTGCCCGAGGTGCCCGCCGACGATCTCTACGACCTGCCGCCCGACGCTCCGTTCGACCCCTACGACGACGCGCCGCCGCCGCCCGACGACTGGCGGTGACCCGGGGCCGACGGGCCGAAGCCGAGCAGCGGGAACGCCTGCGACAGGACGACCAGCGCGACCGTCGTGATCACCATGGCCTCGAACCCGCCGAGGAAGGGCTGTCCGTTCATGCGGGCGACGTAGGCCGCGGCGAGCAGCAGGGCCCCGCCCGCCGGGGGTGCCAGTCCGACGAAGCGCATGCTCGTCCGGTCGAGGTCAGCGCCTCGTCGCGTCCGGCGGACCGACGAGACGGCCACGACGACGAGTGCGAGCCAGACGATCGTCGACAGCACGTAGAGGCCGGTCGCCACGACCGTCGCGGTGAGACCGACGCCGACCGAGGTGCCGGCACCGACGATGCTGGTGACGGCGAAGTAGGTGGAGATCAGCGCGGTGGCACCGAAGACGAACGGCAGGCGCGAGGGGCGGGTGGTCACGGTCTCGTCGTCCATGGCGGTCCTCTCGGGTCGTCGGGTCGTCGTGGCTGTCGTCGGGGATGGTGCCGGGCGCCCCGGGTCGTTCCGGGTCGTCCCCGGCTGTCGGAGTCGGAGACCCTCAGGACCGTCCGCTCGCACGGCCGGACCACCGCCCACGGGTTCGGCGGTGCGTGGCGGCGCTCGTTCCGGGTCTCGGGTCGATCCCCCGACGAGGACTCGCTCGAGGGGTCGTGAACCGGACGAGCGTCCTGTTTCGATCGACCTCCGACGATAGGCCGCGGGTCCGTCTGCGGCAATCCTCCCTGAGGGGGACACCCGTTGTTCCCCGAATCGGGTGGTGCGGGTGGGTGCCGACGGGCCCCGGGTGAGGCGCGGGGGCGAGCCATGCCCCTCGGGGAATGTGGCGTCGGGCACAGTGGAGCGTGCTCACAACCCTCAGCCGTTCGGCCCTGTCACCCCTCGTGCGCGTGGTCTGGCGTCCCCGGGTGATCGGGCGCCGCAACGTCCCGCGGCGTGGTGCCGTCATCCTCGCCAGCAACCATCTCTCGTTCATGGACAGCGTCGTGATCACCCTCATGGCACCCCGTCAGGTCTCGTTCCTCGCGAAGAACGCCTACTTCACCGGCCCTGGTCTCAAAGGTCGTGCATCGCGCGCCTTCTTCACGGGCATCGGCGCGATCGGTGTCGAGCGAGGGGCCGGGTCCGCCGCGCAGCACGCCCTCGACCTGGGCCTCGGCAAGCTGACGGACGGCGACGCGTTCGCGATCTACCCCGAGGGGACGCGCTCCCTCGACGGGCGGCTGTACCGCGGCCGGACGGGCGTCGCCTGGCTCGCTCTGACGAGCGGGGCGCCGGTCGTGCCGGTCGCCCTGACGGGGACCCAGGAACTGCAACCGGCGGGCGCGCGCCTCCCGCGCCTCCGGAAGGTCACCGTCGAGTTCGGCGAGCCCATCGACCTCTCGCGCCACGGCGAGGCGAAGTCGGGTCGGGCTCGTCGGCACGCGACCGACGAGGTGATGGCGGCGATCCAGCGGCTCAGCGGACAGGTCGAGGCGGGTTCGTACAACGATCCGCCCGCCCCGTCGGTCGTCGCGCGGGTGCGCCGCGCGATGCGGCCCGACCCCGTGGGGCCCGATCCGCTCGACTGAGCCGCGCTGCTCGCCCGCGCCGGGCGTAGCGTCGGAGCCATGAAGGTCGCAGTGCTCGGGACGGGCATCATGGGTCAGGGCGTGGCGGGAACACTGCTGCGCGAGGGGTTCGACGTCACGGTCTGGAACCGCACGAGGTCGAAGGCCGAGCCGCTGGCCGCCGACGGCGCCGTGGTCGCCGACACGGCGCGTCAGGCGGTCGAGGGCGTCGACGTGATCGTCACCGTGCTGTTCGACGGCGACGCCGTGCTCGAGGTCCTCGACGAGGCGGCCGACGCGAGCCGTCCCGACGCCGTCTGGGTGCAGGCCAGCACCATCGGCGAGGCCGACACGGCCCGCGTCGTCCGGACGGCCGACGGGCACGGGCTCCGGCTCGTCGAGGCGATGATGCTCGGCACGAAGAAGCCGGCCGCGACGGGGAAGCTCGTCATGCTGGCCGCCGGCGACGGCGCCCTGCTCGAGGCCGTGCGTCCGGTGCTCGACGCCATGGGCTCGAAGACGATCGTCGCGGGCGACACGGTCGGGCAGGGGACGGCGTTGAAGCTCGCCGCCAACGCCTGGATCGCCACGATCACCGCCGCCACGGCCCAGTCGCTCGCGCTGACGGAGGCTCTCGGCCTCGACCCGCAGCTCTTCCTCGACGCGATCGACGGCGGCCAGTCCGACACCCCGTACGCGCACCTCAAGGGCGCGACGATGATCGCTGGCGAGTACCCGGCCCAGTTCGCCCTCGACGGCATCCGCAAGGACCTCGGTCTGATGCGCGAGGCCGCCCAGGGCACGCGCTTCGACACCGGCCTGCTCGAGGCGCTGTCCGGTGTGTACGCCTCGGCTGCCGAGCAGGGCCACGGCGACGACGACATCGCCGCCGTCCGCACCGGCTTCGACCGGAACGGTTCGCCCGAGACCCCGTGAAACCGCCGAGACCCTCCGATGCGCGGAAGGGTCTCGGCGTGTTCCTGGGGTGTCAGCGTCCCTGACGGCCCGCGGCGGCCAGCAGGGCGGTGGCGACGGCACGGGCGGTCGTGGTGTCACGCGCGGGCTCGCGCAGACGCATGGCGAGGTCGCCCGTCACGACCAGCAACAGGTGTTCGGCCAGCGCCTCGGCCTGCCCCCCGACGAGCGGGCGGGCGAGGTCGGTGAGTCGGGTGCGCAGCGTCTCGGTGTCGAGCCGCACGGCCTCGGCGACGTCGGCGGGCGGATCGACGTACTCCGCCGCCGAGGCGAGGAAGGCGCACCAGCGGGCCCCCGTCGGGCGTGACCGGAACTCGTCCAGCGCGTCGAAGACCGCGAGGAGGCGCGGGCCGGCCTCGTCGTGCCGGGCGACGGCGGCGTCCCAGGTGGCGAGCCAGTCGTGGTGGCGACGGGTCAGCGCTGCGGCGACCAGCGCCTCCTTGCTGCGATAGCCGCGGTACATCGTCGCCGCCGAGACGCCCGCGCGGGCGAGGACGGCGTCGACGGGCGTGGCCGCGATGCCGTTCGTGAAGAACAGCTCGTCGGCGGCGTCGAGGATCTTCTTCTCGCTGGCCGGGCGCAGGGGCATGCGGACAGCTTAGGCTGTCGAAATGAAACGTACGTTTTCGATTGCACCCGCGACGTCACGAACGACGGGGACCACGTCGGGGTCGACGGGCGTCGGGCTCGTCGCCGCCGGCACGGCCCTGATCGCGGTGACCTACGGCTTGGTCCGCCTCGCCTACGGGTTGTACCTGCCCGAGATGCAGGCGGACCTCGAGTTCGACGCGGGCGTCGCGGGGACGATCTCCTCGGGCGGGTCGCTGGCCTACGTCGCCGGCGCGGTGGCGGGGTTCGCCGCGGCCGGTCGCCACTCGCGGGCCCTCGTCGTCGCGGCGGGTGCCACGGCCGGGGTCGGGGCCGCGGGCATGGCCCTCGCCCCCGACGTGGTCCCGTTCGCGCTCGCGGCCGTGCTGGGCTCGGCGGGCGCCGGGCTCGCCTCGCCCGCGTTGGTGCGCGTCCTGCAGCGCGGTCTCGACGACGGGCGGCAGGCGGGCGCCCAGACGGTCGTCAACGCAGGCACCGGACCGGGGCTGGTGGCGGCGGGGCTCCTGGCGTTCGTGCTGCTGCCCGACTGGCGGCTCGCCTGGCTGGTGGCCGCCGGGGGAGCCGTCGTGGCGGCGGGGGCCGTCCTCGTGCTCGACCGCCGCGCCTCCTCCGCTCGATCCCTCGTCGCGGACGGCGCCACCGCTCACGCACGCGCCGACGCCGCCCGCCCGAGCGGCGCGACGGGCCTCGGCCCGACCGGTCCCCGCGGCCTCCTGCCGCCGCGGTCGTGGTTCGTCGCCCACCGGTGGGTGCTGCTCGCGGCGCTGCTCGCCGGTACCGCCTCGGCCGCGGTCTGGAACTACGGACGCACCCTGCTGGTCGACGCCGGGGTGGCGGCCGAGCTGTCGGTCGGGGCCTGGGTCTGCCTCGGCGCCGGAGGCACGGCCGTCATCGTCACCGCCCGACCGCTGGCGCGCCTGGCCCCCGGGACGGTCTGGACTCTCACGCTGGCCGTGCTGGCGGCGGGCACGGCCGGGGCGGCAGCCCTCCCCGGAGTCGTGCCGGTGGCGTTCGCGGCCTGCGCGGCGTTCGGCTGGGCCTACACGGCGGCGACGGGTGCGCTGATCGCCTGGACCGCCGAGATCGACGCCGAGCGGGCCGCGAGCGGGACGGCACTGCTCTTCGTGCTGCTGGTGCTGGGCCAGGCCGTGGGGGCCGTCGTCCTGGGTGCGCTCGTCGGAACCGCCGGCTACGGCACGGCGTTCGTCCTGGCCGCGCTCGCGGCCCTCGTCGCGGCGGGCCTCGGCCGCCTCAGCCCCCAGGACGTGGTCGACACCCCGGTCCGCGCACAGGGGTCTCGGTGACTTCCCGGGGTGTCGATGCACCCGGCGGGGAATGCAGGGTGCAACCGTCGGGTTGCCTCACGAGCGCCCCCGCCCGAGGGCGACCCATCGTTCGGAAGGACCACCCTTGGACCTCTTCTCTCCCGCCACCTTCGGCCAGCTCGAGCTGCGCAACCGCGTCGTCATGGCGCCCCTCACCCGTCTTCGCTCCGGCGACGCCGGCGTTCCCGGCGACGTCGTGGTGGAGCACTACCGTCAGCGCGCCTCCTTCGGTCTGATCACGACGGAGGGCACCTACCCCTCGCAGGAGTCGAAGGCCTACGACGGCCAGCCCGGCATCGTCACCGACGAGCAGGTCGCCGGCTGGAAGCGCGTCGCCGACGCCGTCCACGCCGAGGGTGGCCAGATCGTCATGCAGGTCATGCACGGCGGCCGCGTCTCGCACACCGACATCACCCGCACCGACCGCATCGTCGGCCCCAGCGCGATCGCCATCGACGGCCAGGTGCACACCTCGGCCGGCAAGGTCGACTTCCCCGTGCCGCACGCCCTCACCACCGACGAGGTGCACCAGGTCACGGCCGACATCGTCGCCGCGTCGAAGCGCGCCGTGCTCGAGGCCGGGCTCGACGGCGTCGAGATCCACAGCGCCAACGGCTACCTGCTGCACGAGTTCCTCTCGCCCGTCTCGAACGTCCGCACCGACGAGTACGGCGGAACCCCCGAGAACCGTGCCCGCCTCGCGATCGAGACCGCGACGGCCGTGGCCGAGGCGATCGGTGCCGGCCGCGTCGGCATCCGCCTGTCGCCCATGCACAACATCCAGGACGTCGTCGAGACCGACGTCGCCGACGTGACCGCCGTCTACCGCGCGCTCGTCGAAGGCCTCGCCCCGCTCGGCCTCGCCTACCTCAGCGTGCTGCAGGCCGACCTGCGCGGCGAGCTCGTGCAGGACCTCCGCACGCGCTTCGGCGGCGCCTTCATCGCCAACAGCGGCTTCGGCCAGATCACCACGCGCGAAGAGGCCATCGCCGAGGTCGCGGACGGCCAGGCCGACGCCGTCGCCGTGGGCCGCTTCGCCATCGCCAACCCCGACCTGGTCGAGCGTTGGCAGGGCGACCACGAGGTCAACGAGCCGAACCCCGCCACGTTCTACGCCGAGGGTGCCGAGGGCTACACCGACTACCCGACGCTGCAGCACGCCGACCGCTAGTCGGTCGCCTGCACCGTGAACCCCGTTCCGTGCGATGAACCACGTTCCTTCGTGGTTCATCGCACGGAACGGGGTTCGTCGTCGTGAGGCCCGTCCGCGCAGTCCGCGCGCCGTCCGGCGCCCGCGGCGAGCCGAGGAGGCGCGGGGCGCGTCACCCGCGCCGCGCACTGGGCGTAGACAGGACGGCATGAGCGACGTGAAGCACCCGTCCGACCTCGGGATCGACGTGAGCGAGGGCTCGCCGCAGCAGCTGTACCGCTGGCTGCTCGCGAGCGTGCTGTTCGGCCGGCCCGTGCAGCAGGGCGTCGCCGCCGACACCTACCAGGTGCTGATCGACCACGGGCTGACCAGCCCCGCCCGCTTCGCCGAGCACGACCACGAGGGGTTGCGCCGGTTGCTCGACGAGGCCGGCTACGCCCGCATCGACCACGTGATGAGCGACGAGCTGCACGAGGTCATGGGACGCGTCGACTCCGACTGGGGCTCGGTGAGCCACCTCGTGCGGTCGTCGGCGGACCGGGCCGAACTGACCCGTCGTCTCACCGACCTCAAGGGTGTCGGGCCGAAGACCGCCGAGATCTTCATGCGCGAGCTGCCCGACGCGCTCTACGGCACCGCCTGACCGGGGCACCCGTAGACTCGGAGCGATCTCGGGGGCGCGACCCGCGCCTCCTCGGGTGTGATCGGTGCGACCGCACCGACAGTCCGCGCGATCGCGCAGAGGGGGCCTCGTGACGCTCGTCGACAAGCTGTTCCGTCAGGACGAGTGGCGCACCGTGCCCAACGCCATCTCGGCGGCCCGGCTGCTGCTGCTGCCGGTGTTCCTCGTGTTGATCGTGGGGCAGCACTACTGGTCGGCGATGGTCGTCATCGCGGTCGTCTTCGTGACGGACTTCCTCGACGGGTTCATCGCCCGTCGCACGAACACGACGTCCGAGCTCGGCAAGTGGCTCGACCCGGTGGCCGACCGCATCACGGTGATCGTCGTCGTCATCGCGTTCGTCGCCGGAGGGCTCGTGCCCTGGCCCGTGCTGCCGCTGCTGCTGGTGCCGGACCTGCTGCTGAGCGCCTACGCGCTGTTCGTGCTGGCCGGGGCGTCGTTCCCGGTGACCTGGGTCGGCAAGATCCGCACGGCCCTGATCTTCGTCGGACTGTTGCTCGTGCTGGTCGCGGCGGCGTTCGTGGACCAGTTCGGCGGGTCCGGAGGCACGGCGTCGGCCCCGCTCGCCGACGCCGGAGCCGCAGGCCGGACGATCGGCCTCGTGGTGCTCTGGGTCGGCCTCGTCGGTCACTGGGTCGCGGCGGCCCTCTACGCCGCCGCGCTCGTCCGGATGCGCCGAGCGCGCCGCACCGCCTGACCCGCGCCCCCGACGGCTCTGTCGCCGATGTCCTGCCCGGGTGTGCAATTCGCGACAGCTGCGCCCGTCGAACCCGGTCGAGTGGCAACCTGAGCGGCATGTCGGACGGCGCGTGTCGGGTTCGGTACGCGCGGGAGGCGCGGTGCCGGTCGGGAATTGCACACCCGGGAGGCGCGGTGCCGGTCGTGTCGGGCAAGCGCGTCCCGTCCGCCGAGAGGGGCGCGTCGAAGCGGGCGTAGCGTCGACCCCATGACTCGCATCACCACCCCCTTCAGTGCCGCCACCACCGCGAACGAGGTCGTCGACGGCCTCGACCTGACCGGCCGACGCATCGTCGTGACCGGCGCCGCGTCCGGCATCGGCATCGAGACCGCCCGCTCCCTCGTCGCCGCCGGGGCCGACGTGACCCTCGCCGTCCGCCGTCCCGAGCAGGGCGAGCAGGCCGTCGCCGACATCCGCGAGAGCACCCGCGACGGCAGCGGCACCGTCCGTGCCGCGATCCTCGACCTCGAGAAGCGCGACACCCTGCAGGCCTTCGCCGACGCGTGGCAGGGCCCGCTCGACGTGCTGATCGACAACGCCGGCATCATGGCCACGCCCGAGACCCGCACCCCCGAGGGCTGGGAGCTGCAGTTCAGCAACAACCACCTCGGCCACTTCGCCCTGGCGAACGCGCTCCGCGGCGCCCTCGTCGAGGGAGCACAGGCGTCGGGCACCCCGTCGCGCCTCGTGTCGCTCAGCTCGACCGGCCACCACTTCTCGCCCATCGTGTTCGACGACGTGATGTTCGAGCGGCGCGAGTACGACCCGTGGTCGGCCTACGGCCAGTCCAAGACGGCGAACTCCCTCTTCGCGGTGGGCGTCACGCAGCGCTGGGCCGACGACGGCGTGCTGGCGAACGCCGTGCACCCGGGTGGCATCCTGACGCCGCTGCAGCGCCACCTGCCCAAGCAGGAGATGCTCGACCGCGGCTGGATCGACGAGGACGGCACCCCCAACCCGGCCTTCAAGTCGACCCAGCAGGGCGCCGCGACGTCGGTCTTCGTGGCCGTCCACCCGCTCGTCGAGGGCGTCGGCGCCCGCTACTTCGAGGACGTCGCCGAGGCCGAGCCGTTCCGCGAGGACGCCCGCGGTCGCGGCGTCAAGGACTACGCCCTCGACCCCGAGCAGTCGGACCGACTCTGGGCGCTCAGCGAGCAGCTGGTCGGCTGACGCGCTGACGAGCTGACGCGCTCGCCCGGCTGACGGGCAGAGGACGCAGGAGGCGCGGGCCGGGTCGACGACCCGGCCCGCGCCTCCTGCGTCCTGCGTCGGCGGCTCAGCCGGTGTTCTGCAACCCGGCGGCGATGCCGTTGACGCTGAGCAGCAGGAGGCGGTGGTCGGCGTCCGCCGGGTCACCACCGCCCGCGACGCGGATCGCCCGCAGGGCGCGCAGCTGCAGCAGCGAGAGCGCGTCGACGTAGGGCGAGCGCAGCCGCACGGCGCGGCTCAGCACCGGACGACCGTCGAGGACCTCGCCGTGGCCGCTGACCGCGAGCACCCACGTGCGCGTGCGGGCCATCTCGTCGAGCACGCGTCCGGCGAGGTCGTCGCGGTCGGCCAGCGCCAGGTACTCGCGGGCGATGTGCTCGTCGGTCTTGGCGAGCGACATCTCGACGTTCTTGATCATCGCCGAGAAGAGCGGCCAGGTCGCGTAGGCCTCACGCAGCAGGTCGAGGTCGCCCACGGCCTCGAGGGCCGAGCCGAGGCCGTACCAGCCGGCGAGGTTGATGCGGGCCTGGGTCCAGGCGAAGACCCACGGGATCGCCCGGAGGTCTTCGAGGGACTCGACCGAGAGCCCCCGACGGGCGGGACGTGAGCCGAGCGCGAGCAGGCCCACCTCTTCCATCGGGGTGACGGCGGCGAACCACGAGGCGAAGCCGTCGGCCTTGACCAGGCCGAAGAACGCCTCACGCGAGGCGACGTCCATCGTCGAGGCGACCTCGGCGAACCGGGTGGCGGCGGTCGCGTTGGCCTGCTCGTTCGACGGGCTCGACGCCAGCAGCGTGGCCGCAGCCATCTGCTCGACGTGTCGGGCGGCGATCGTCTTGTTGCCGTACTGGGCGAAGATGACCTCGCCCTGCTCGGTGATCTTGAAGCGGCCGTCGACCGAGGCCGGAGGCTGTGCCAGCACGGCTTCGTTCGCCGGTCCGCCACCACGGCCGAGGGCGCCGCCGCGACCGTGGAACAGCGTCAGCTCGATGTCGTTCTCGGCGGCCCAGTCGGCGATGCGGGCCTGGGCGGCGTAGAGGGCGAAGGTGGCCGAGACGGGCCCGACGTCCTTCGACGAGTCCGAGTAGCCCAACATGACCTCGAGGCGGCGGCCGGTCGCCGCGAGGCGCTTCTGCACCGCCTCGGTCTGCAGGGCCTCGTCGAGGATGCGCGTGCTGGCCTCGAGGTCGGCGAACGTCTCGAACAGCGGGATAACGTCGAGCACGGGCGCGGGTTCGTCGCCCATCGCGCGCTCGGCGAGCTCGTAGACGTTGGCCAGGTCGGCCGACGACTGCGTGAACGACACGATGTAGCGCGACGCGGCCCGCACGCCGTAGCGCTTCTGCAGGTCGGCGATCGTGCGGAACACCGCGAGGACCTCGTCGGTCATCTCGCTCCGAGCAGGAGGCGCGGTGTCGGTCCCGGCGTCGCCGCCGGTCGACTGCTCGCCGCCCGCCACCGGGTCGGCCGCGCGGAGCTCGGCGAGGGCCGTGCGGTGCACCTGCGAGTGCTGGCGCACCTCGAGCTCGGCGAGGTGGAAGCCGAACGTCTCGACCTGCCAGACGAGTCCCTGCAGGTCGCCGTTGGCGCTGCGGTGCGCGCCGGCCGCGCGCAGCGACTGCTGCACGACCCGCAGGTCGGCGAGCAGCTCGTCGGGGTGGCCGTAGGCGAGCGGTGCTCCCTCGCGACGGGTGGCGTCGATGCGGGCCGCGACGAACATCAGCACGCGGCGGTGGAGCTCGTGGGGTGAGCGCACGCCGATGCGGGACGCGACGTCCGCGTCCATCGCGCGCTGCGCCTCCGCGAGGGCCACCAGTTCGGCGGAGGCCGGGGTCTCGGCCTCGTCGAGCGTCAAGGTGCCGCCGATGCGGGTGGTCGCGCGGTGCAGGCCGAGCAGGACGTGTTCGGCGGCGATGTCGGCGGCGGCCCGGGTGACCTCGGCCGTGACGTGCGGGTTGCCGTCGCGGTCGCCGCCGATCCAGGTGCCGAGGCGCATGAAGGCGGGGGCGACGGCGGGCTCGCGGCCGGCGGCGTCGCCGAGCAGCCGGTCGTCGAGCAGACGGTAGACCTGCGGCACGATCTCGAAGAGCGTCTGGTCGAAGATGCTCATGGCCGTGCGGACCTCGTCGAGCGGGGTCGGGCGCGTGGTGCGGATCGGCGAGGTGCGCCAGAGCGTGTCGACCTCTTCGAGCAGGCGGCGTTCGGCCTCGGCCACGGCGACGTCGTTCTCGAGTCGGTCGCGGTCGATCATCAGGTCGCTGATGCGACGGATGCTCGACGCGACCGCACGGCGGCGGGCCTCGGTCGGGTGCGCGGTGAGCACGGGGTGGAAGCGCAGGGCGTCGAGCCGCTTCGAGGCCTCGTCGGCGCCGACCTCGTCGGTCAGCTGACGCAGCGTGGCCGAGACCGAGTCGCCCGCGGCGCTCGCCTCGCTGCCGCGGCGCCGCAGCACCCGGACGCGGTGGTGCTCCTCCGCGAGGTTGCTGAGGTGGAAGTAGCAGGTGAAGGCGCGGGCGACCTGCTCGGCGAGCCCCTGGTCGAGGGCGTCGACGAGGCGTTGGGCGTCGTCGAGGCTCGCACCGTCGGCTCCCTCGTAGGCGGCGATGACGGCCGCCCGGACGTCCTCGACGGCCTGGAAGAGTTCGTCGCCGCCGGATTCGCGCAGCACCCGGCCGAGCAGGCTGCCGAGGTAGCTGACGTCCTGACGCAGGCTGCCGTCGACGGCGCCGCTGATGTCGTCACGGCTGCCGTCGTGTCGTCGTGTGGTCTCGATGTCGGTCACCGCACCATCTTGGACGACCCGGACGATGTATGACGCCACGTTCTGGTCACACCGCCAGGTTTTCTCGTGGCGCGGTGCCCACATCGTGGCGTCGTGGCCCCCGGTGCGGTTCAGCCCCGGGTCACGTCGCGGCCCAGAGCGCCCGGTAGTACGCCGTGCGGACGGGGTCGTCGGCGACGCCGTACGCGTCGAGGAAGGTCTGGTCGAAGCCGGGCCCGTAGTTCCACCCGAGGCTCATCGTCGCGACCGCGAGGTCGGCCCAGCGGTCGGCGACGCCGAGGGCGTCGAAGTCGACGTGCCCCGACCAGAGTCCGTCGTCGCCGATCAGCGTGTTGGGCACGCACGGGTCGCCGTGGCAGACGACGAGGCGGTCGATCGCCGGTGGGTCGCCGAGTTCAGGAGGCGCGGTGCGCGCCTTCCCGCTGGTCGCGATCCGGTCGTCGACCGACCAGCTGAACGGGCACTCGTCGACCGGCAGCACGTCGTGCAGTCGCCTCAGCCCTCGTCCCGCCTCGCGCGCGGCGGTCGCCGGGTCGGCGGCCCCGAGCGGGTCGACGGCGCTGCGCCCCGGCACGCCCGCCGTCACCAGGTACTCGCCCTCGTCGTCGCCGCCGATCTCGAGCACTCGGGGGGCGGGGGTGAAGTCGACGACCCAGCGCAGCCGCATCTCCTCGGCGTGCAGGTCGAGGCCGCTGCCGTGTGGGGCCCACTTCGCGAAGCGCCGGGTCGGGCCGTCGCCGAGGCGGTAGGTCGTTCTGCCGGCCTCGTTCCGCCAGACCGCGGTGATGGTGTCGCTGCCCGCGGTCGCGACCACCGCCTCCGGGACCTCGACGTCGGGGTCGGGCCGGTTCTGCGTCCACATGCCCCGAGTCTCGCACCCGTCCCGCGCCCCTGCCCCGCCCCTCCTGCCGCTGCGGCCCGGCCGATGCGTGCAATTCGCGACCGTCGGCAGGGGATCAGGGCCGTGGGCCGGAGATCAGCGGCGTGGCGCGCGGCGGTTGTCGGGTTCGGCACGCCGGACACGGAGGCGCGGGTCGGGTTCGGCACGCGGGACGAGGAGGCGCGGGTCGGGAAGCCGGCGCGCGGCGGCGTGCAATTCGCGACAGTCGGCAGGGGATCAGGGCCGTGGGGCGGAGATGAGCGGCGTGGCGCGCGGCGGTTGTCGGGTTCGGCACGCGGGACGGGGAGGCGCGGGTCGGGTTCGGCACGCGGGACGAGGAGGCGCAGGTCGGGAAGCCGGCGCGCGGCGGCGTGCAATTCGCGACAGTCGGCAGGGGATCAGGGCCGTGGGGCGGAGATGAGCGGCGTGGCGCGCGGCGGTTGTCGGGTTCGGCACGCCGGACGCGGAGGCGCGGGTCGGGTTCGGTACGCCGGGTGCGGAGGCGCGAGTCGGGATTCGCACACCCGGAACGACACGACCCCCGGCCCCCGGGAACGACGGAGCGGGCCGCCCCCGGAGGGACGGCCCGCTCTGTCGTGGTGCGGGGGAGCTGCTTACGCGCGGCTTCCCTTGCGGCCGGTGATGAAGCCCCAGATGACGAGGACGACGAGCGCACCGAGGATCGCGATGATCCAGCTCTGGATGCTGAAGAAGCCGTCGTAGCCGACGTTGAAGACGGCTCCGCCGATCCAGCCGCCGATGAGGGCGCCGATGACACCGAGGATCAGGGTGGCGATCCAGCCGCCGCCCTGACGGCCGGGGAGGATGAGCTTGGCGATGGCGCCGGCGATGAGGCCGAGGAGGATGAAGGCGAGGAAGCCCATGATGTGTTCCTTTTCGTTTGGTGCGCGGGTTGCGCTGGTGCTGCTGAGACGGTCGGGGTCGGGTGCGTGCCAGCGGGGGTCTGTGTGACGGCCGCATGCGAAGAGGCCCGTGAGAAGGTCGTCCTCTCGGGCCCCTGCGGCTGAGAGGACTAGTGCGAGGCCTTGCGGGCCTTCTTCACCGCGGCCTTGCGGGCCTTGGCGACGTCCTTCTTGGCCTGGACACGCGCCTTCTTCACCTTGGGGTCGTTCCAGAACGAGTCGAAGAAGTTGCTGATCTCCTTGTAACGACCCTTTCCGGCCTTGGCGCCATAGGTGTACGCGAGGAACGCGATGAGGGCGATGACGAGGTACTTGAAGCGCATGTGGGGGTCCTCCCAGTGGGACGTTCTTGTCGTTCGTGGGTGACGCTATTCCTCCTGGGAGTTCTCTGTTACAAATCGGATTGGCGGGAAGGCCCTCCTGTTCGCTTTTGTCCTCCCCTGCGGCCGAGCCGAGCCGGGTCGAAACCTGGGCGACAGGTGTCGCGCAGTTGCACGAAGGGCCCCGACACACCCCCGCCGCACGGCCGAAACACCCCGGCAACACCCTCTGGCTAGCGTCGAGTCATGGGTGAGCTCTTCGAGGGATACGCGACCACCACGGGTGCCGCGGCCCGGCCGGCCGGCGCCCGTCCGCCGGCGGCCGCGTGGGACGAGATGTTCGAGCCCGACGGCACGCCCCGTCGGGCGTACCACGAGATCCACGCGACGCTCGAGGGCATGACGCAGGACGACCTGCGGGGCCGCACCGCGGCGCTGGCCGACTCGTACCTGGCGCAGGGCGTCACCTTCGACTTCGCCGGCGAAGAGCGGCCGTTCCCGCTCGACGCCGTGCCGCGGGTCGTCGAGCACGCCGAGTGGACGACCGTGGAGCGCGGCATCAAGCAGCGGGTCAAGGCCCTCGAGGCGTTCCTCGCCGACGTCTACGGCCCGCAGACCGCCATCGCCGACGGGGTCATCCCGGCCAGCCTGATCACGAGCTCGAGCCACTTCCACCGGCAGGCGAGTGGCATCGACCCGGCGAACGGCGTGCGCATCCAGGTCAGCGGCATCGACCTGATCCGCGACGAGGCGGGTGCCTGGCGCGTGCTCGAGGACAACGTCCGGGTGCCGAGCGGCGTCAGCTACGTCATCTCGAACCGTCGCGTCATGGCGCAGACGCTGCCCGAGCTGTTCGTCTCGATGCGGGTGCGTCCGGTGGGCGACTACCCCAACCGGCTGCTCGCCGCGCTGAAGAAGAGCGCTCCGTCGGGCGTCGACGAGCCGACCGTCGTCGTGCTGACACCCGGGGTGTTCAACTCCGCCTACTACGAGCACACCCTGCTGGCGCGCCTCATGGGCGTCGAACTGGTCGAGGGGCGCGACCTCTACTGCTCGGGCGGCCGCGTCTTCATGCGGACCACCGGCGGACCCGAACGCGTCGACGTGATCTACCGCCGCGTCGACGACGAGTTCCTCGACCCGCTGCAGTTCCGCGCCGACTCGGTGCTCGGGTCGCCCGGCCTGCTGATGGCCGCTCGTCTCGGCACGGTGACGATCGCGAACGCGGTGGGCAACGGCGTCGCCGACGACAAGCTCGTCTACACCTACCTGCCCGAGCTGATCCGCTACTACCTGGGCGAGGAGGCGCTGCTGCCGAACGTGCACACCTGGCGGCTCGAGGACCCCGGTGCCCTCGACGAGGTGCTCGACCGCCTCGACGAACTCGTCGTCAAGCCGGTCGACGGCTCGGGCGGCAAGGGCCTCGTCGTCGGTCCGGCCGCGAGCCGACGCGAGCTCGACGAGTTGCGCACGCAGCTGCAACGCGACCCTCGCGGCTGGATCGCGCAGCCCGTCGTGCAGCTCAGCACGATCCCGACCCTGGTCGACGACGGCCTCCGCCCCCGCCATGCCGACCTCCGGCCGTTCGCCGTGCACGACGGCGACGACGTGTGGGTGCTGCCCGGCGGCCTCACCCGAGTCGCCCTGCCCGAGGGGCAGCTGGTCGTCAACAGCAGCCAGGGCGGTGGCTCGAAGGACACCTGGATCGTCGGCGGCGACGTCAACGCCTGGGCCGGCCACGACGTCAGTGCTCTCATCGCCGAGCAGACGACCCCGACCCAGTCGATCCCGGTCGTCACGCCCGAGCAGCTCGCCGAGGCCGCGGCCGCCGCGGCCGACCACAGCCCCGACCACGCGCCCCAGGACGACCCCCGCAACGACCAGCAGGCGCAACAGCAACAGACGAAGGAGGTGCGGGCCGGGTCACGAGGTCGACCCGCGCCTCCTGCGTCCCGCGTTCCCGACCACGGAGCCACCCCGACCGAAGGACCATCATGCTGAGCCGCATCGCCGAGAGCCTGTTCTGGATCGGCCGCTACATCGAGCGGTCGGACGGCACGGCGCGCATCCTCGACGTGCACCTGCAGCTGCTGCTCGAGGACCCCTGGATCGAGGAGGACGTCGCCTGCCGCAGCCTGCTCGCCGTGATGGGCAGCGACGCCCCCGAGGGCGACCTGGCCCGGGGCGACGTGCTGTCGATGCTCGCGGTCGACCGGCACAACCCGGCCTCCATCGCCTACTCGCTCGGCGCCGCCCGCGAGAACGCGCGCCGGGCCCGCGAGATCGTCTCGACCGAGCTGTGGGAGTGCCTCAACACGACGCGGGCCCGCATGCCGCGCAAGGTCGCCGACGACAAGGTGCACGAGTTCTTCGCCTGGGTGCGGGAGCGCAGCGCGCTCGCCGTCGGGATCATCGAGAGCGCCACGAGCCGCGACGAGGTGTGGCAGTTCTTCACCCTCGGCCGGTCCATCGAGCGGGCCGACATGACCGCGCGCCTGCTCGCGACCCGCACCCTGACCGAGGCGTCCGGGCCGTCGTGGACGACGATCCTGCGGTCGTGCGGCGCGTACGAGGCGTACCTGCGCACCTACCGGGGCGTGCCGAGCGCCCGCAACGCCGCCGAGTTCCTGCTGCTCGACCGGCTGTTCCCGCGCAGCGTGCTGTTCGCGATCAGTCGGGCCGAGGCCTGCCTGCGCGACGTCGAGCCGACGAACCACCGGGTGGCGGCGTCCGACAGCGGGGTGCGCATCCTCGGTCAGATGCGCAGCGAGCTCGAGTACCGGCCGATCGGCGAGATCCTCGACGACCTGCCCGGCCAGATGGACACCGTGCAGGCCGCGACGAGCGCCGCGTCCGAGGCGATCCGGCAGCGGTACTTCCCGACGAGCGCGGCACCGACCTGGGTGGGGGAGCGGTCGTGAGCCGGCTGCGCATCCGGCACCTGACGGGCTTCTCGTACCAGGGCGAGGCGGTCGCGAGCTACAACGAGGCACGCATGCTGCCGGCGCACACCGAGGGCCAGTTCGTGCTCTCGTCGCACCTGCGCATCGAACCCGTCGCCGCGTCGCACGAGTACGTCGACTACTGGGGCACGCGGGTGTCGTCGTTCGAGGTGCTGCTGCCGCACCGGCAGCTCTCGCTGACCGCGACCTCGCTCGTCGAGGTGCGGCCGCAGGCGCATCCGTCCGAGACGATCTCGTGGGCCGACCTGGCGGCGGTCGTGGGAGCCAGCACGTCGTTCGTCGAGCACCTCGAGCAGACGCCCCTCACCGCGCCTCCTGCCGACCTGGCCGAGGTGGGCACCGAGGCACGGGCGTCACACGCCGACCCGTGCGCCGCCGCGATGGCGATCTGCGAGACGGTCGGAGGCGCGGTGCGGTACCTGCCGGGCGTCACCAACGTGAAGACCACGGCCGCCGAGTCGTGGGCCGCCCGGGCCGGCGTCTGCCAGGACATCGCCCACGTGACGGTCGGCGCCCTGAGGGCGGCGGGCATCCCGGCGCGCTACGTCAGCGGCTACCTGCACCCGAAGCCCTCGGCCGAGCTGCGCGAGACCGTCACGGGCGAATCGCACGCCTGGGTCGAGTTCTTCTGCGGCACCTGGCACGGCTTCGACCCCACCAACCTGATCGACATCGGCGAACGGCACGTGGTCGTCGGCCAGGGCCGCGACTACCGCGACGTGCCGCCGCTGCGCGGCGTCTACGCGGGCTCGTCGAACAGCGAGCTCTTCGTCACCGTCGAGATCACCCGCGAGGCCTAGGCCGAGGGTCAGGACGCGCGGGTCAGCAGGCCTTGTAGACGTGGGCCGGGTCGTCGGCCGGCACCAGGTCGTGGTCGCGCACGATGGTCGAGGGAGCCGGGTCGAGCTCTCCGACCCGGGCACAGACCTCGGCGACCGAGCCGCGGAGGTCGTCGGTGTACTCGACGTCGAACACGAGGCCGCCGTACACGTCCGTGAAGGCGTCGCACTCGTCGTAGCGGTCGCACTCCTCGGTGACGGCGAAGTCGTAGCCGACCTCGTCGCGGCCCCGGGCGCCGAGGTCGGCGGTGTTCTTCTGCGCGGTCGCCAGCCCGGCCGCGTGGGCCCGGGCGACGAGCAGGGTCGCGAAGGCGACCGCGTCGTCCTCGCCGAAGGCGCCGTCCGAGCGCGTCCACGAGTCGAGGTTGTCGAACTCGACCGCCTGGTAGCCCGAGGAGGCGCAGCCGTCGATCGTCGAGGCCTGACGCTCGGCCACGGCCTGCCGGTTCGCCTCGGTGGACAGGTCGAACAGGTGCTCGTCCGGCCAACCCGGGTCGACGAGCGGTTCGCCGTCGGCCGTGCGCACGAGCAGCTCGTTTGGCCACTCGACGCCGGGCTGCGTCTGGAACCCGTTCACGTAGCAGATGCCGTAGGCGCCCTCGGCGGGGTCATCGGTGCTGTCGCGGGCGACGACGGTGGCTCCGTCGGGGACGGGCGACGCGCCTCCCAGTTGGTAGTCGAAGCGGGCACCCTCGGGCGGCAGCGCGACGCCGTCGGCCGTCGCGGCGCCCGAGGCCACCACCGCGGACGAGGAGGCGCGCTCGGGTCGCTCACCGGCCCCGGCCCCGACGGCCGTGCAACCCGTCACGGCGAGGGCCACGGCGGCCAGGCCGACGAATCCGAGGGGTACGCGCATGCGGCGAGCCTAGGGGAGACCGTCCGGCGGCACCGCCGAGGGGACGGCACACCGCCGCAGACCACGGTGCCGCGTCCGCTCGGCGGTGTCGGCGGGTGCGGGCGTCAGGCCGTGTGCGAGAGCGGGGCGGACTCGCGCTCGGCCGCGGTGTCGACCGCCGTGTCGACCGCCGTGGGCGGCGTCGCCGGGGTGCGGCGCGAGGCCAGGAAGTCGAGACGAGCGGCCTGTCGGGCCGACTCGCGGTCGAGCTCGGCCTGACGGGCCGCGGCCCGGGACGCGGCGCGGGTGGCAGCGAGCGAGCGCGCGTTGTCGCGGGCGCGGGTGGCGGCGGCGGAGGAAGCGCGGCGTGCGGTCGCTCCCGTGGCCCGGGCGGCCACGACGGCACCGGCCGCGGTGGCCCGGCTGCCGTGACGTACGCCGTCCCAGGTCGAGCGGGCGGCCGGTCGGGTCCGCGTCGCGACGGTGCTGCCGGTCGTGCGGAACCAGGCGACGACGACGGGGGTGGTGCGTCGGACCCAGGCGACCACGGCCTGCGAGGCGCGTCGGGTGCCCCGGGCCGTGGCCCGACCGGCACGGGCCAGGGCGTCGCCGGTGGCGCGGGCAGCGGCCGCGACCCGGGCGGCGGCGGACGAGAGGACGGGACGCAGGCGTTCGGCGAGGGTCGGCCCGGCGGGAGTCGGTTCGGGCGCGGCCTGGGGAGCAGGCGCGGCCAGGGGAGTCGACTCGGTCTCGCCGGGCGTGCTCGGGGCGGTGGCGACCGGCGTGGGCGGTGCGGCGGCGACCACGGGGGCGGACGCGAGCACGGCGGCGGCCGTCGGTCGTCCTGCGGGCAGGACCCGCGCCTCCTCGGCCGCCGGACGGGCGGTGACCGGTGCCGTCTCACGGACGGCCTCGTGCTCGAGGCCGCGGTCGGGCTCGTCGCGCGGCAGGGCGCCGAGCACCCGGTCGGTCAGCCCGACGAGAGCGAGGGCGACGCCGCCGACGGCGAGGGCGGCGCCCAGCAGCCAGATCGCGATGGTGACGAAGTCGAGGTCGCCGATCGGCAGGAAGCCGCCGGCGAAGAGGCCCACGCTCGCGAGGCGGAAGGTGGCGGCCATGACGAGCGCGGCGCCCGAGACCAGCATCGCGAGAGCGACCCAGCCCGTGACTGCTGCCTTGCCCATGCGACACCTCCTCGTCCGTGGGGCGCACGCCGCGAGTCGGGCCCGCGCGGACGTCCCCTGCGAATGTAACCCGGACGAGGGCTCGACCGTAACCCGCAGCGGCGGACGCGCCGTTCCCGGGCGATGCTCGGCTTCTGAGGGGGCTTCTCGGATCTGGGGTCGAGAGGATCGGCGTCATGGCCAACTTCGACCGTCTCCTGGGTGCCGCCGCACGTGCGCTCGGCAACTCTTCCTCTTCTTCCTCGACCGGGCGCGGTGGTGCGTCCGGCGGTTCCACCGACTGGCGCGACATGGTGCGCAAGGTCTCCGACAAGGTCACCGGCGACGACCGCCAGAACGGGCAGCCGCAGCAGGGCGGGCAGCAGCCGCACCGTGGCGGGTACGGCGCACCGCAGCAGGGCGTCGGGCGTCCGGCGACCGGTGGGCACGCCCCGCAGGGCTCCGCCGGCGACCGTGCGGCCCTCGCCAAGTACGACTACCTGCTGCAGACCGCCCCGCCGCAGCAGCTCGAACAGGTGCACCGCGACGCGTTCGAGCGGCTCACCCCCGAGCAGCGCCAGCAGGTGCTCGCTCGCCTGAGCGCCGAGGTGCCCCAGGGCGAACGTCCCGCCTCGAGCTCACCCGCCGACCTCGCCCGGGCGGCGACCCGCGGCGAGACCGCGCACCCCGGACTGATGAAGCGCGTGCTCGGCAGCACGGGCGGCAAGGTCGCGGCGGGTGCCGCGGTCGGCGCCGGCGTGGCCGGGGTCGCGGGCCTCGCGGTCGCCGTGGCCGGCGCGGCCGCCGTCAGCAGCGTCGCCCTGCCCCTGCTGTCCGACGCCGTGACGTCGGGCATCGACTTCGACCAGCTGACGAACGGGTTCGGCTTCGAGGGGCTCGACGGCCTGACCGCAGGCGGCGAGGAGTACCTCGGCGGCCTGGGCGAGCAGGTCGGCGGCCTCGGCGACCAGGTGGGCGGGCTGGGCGACCAGCTCGGCAACCTCGGCGAGGGGTTCCAGATCCCCGGCCTGGGCAACCTCTTCGACCGCTGACCACGGCTCGCTGCCCAGACCCCAGGATCTCGCCCGGACCCTCTCGCGCGAGCGGGGGTCCGGGCGACGTCCTGGGGTCTCGTGTGGGTAGCCTCGGAGCATGACCGCGATCTCGGCAGGCATCGCCGCCGTCTTCCTCTTGCTCTTCGTCGTGTCGCGCCGACAGGACGCCCGGCGGTTCCGCAACGGGGTGTTCCTGCTGATGGCCGTGGGCTTCGGGGCCGTCGCCCTCTCGGTCGCGGTCGTCGCGGCGTTCCCGCCGCTCGTCTTCGTGTTCGTCCTGGCGGCGGTGCTCGTCCCCGTGCTCGTGCTCGCGCTCGCCGTCTTCGCGATCGCGAACGGCGTCACCATGCTGCGGTCCGAGGGGCGCAGCCTGGGCAACCTGCTCTCGCTGCTCGCCGGGCTCGCGTTGATCGGCGTCCCCTTCCTCGCCGTCGTGCTGGTCGAGGCGGGTCGGCGCTCGAGCCTGCCCGTGGCGCAGGACGTCACCCTCGGGCTCGGCTTCGTGATCGTCTTCGTCGCCGTGTACGCCGCGCTCACGTTCGGGGCGTTCACCCTGTGGTCGCTCGTCTACGCACGTCCCCGGGTGCGCGAGCAGACCGACGCCCTGATCGTGCTCGGCTCGGGGCTGATCCGTGGCGAGGTGCCGCCGCTGCTGCGCAGCCGCCTCGACCGGGCGCTGGCGATCTACCGTTCGACCCCCGAGGGCGTGCGGCGGCCGGTGCTCGTCCCGTCCGGCGGGCAGGGTTCGGACGAGCCCCGGCCCGAAGGCGAGGCGATGGCGGAGTACCTGATCGCCCAGGGGGCCGACCCCGCCGACGTGCTGCCCGAGACCGAGTCGCGTTCGACCCGCGAGAACCTCGTGCTGTCGGGTCGGGTGCTCGCCGACGCCGGTCGGACCGGGTCGACCCTCGTCGTGACGAACAACTACCACGTGCTGCGCGCGGCCCTGCTGGCGCGCGACACCGGGAGCAGCGCCGACGTCGTCGGGTCGCCCACCGCCGCGTACTACGTGCCCAGCGCGTTCCTCCGCGAGTGGGTGGCCGTGATGGTCGAACACAAGTGGCTCAACGTGCTGCTGATCGCCCCGTTCGTCGTGCTGCTCGCGTCGCTGATCGTCTACTCGCGCCTCTGACCGTGCAGTCGGTGCCAGGGACGGCGTCCGCGTCGACGCCGGCACCGCTGCCGGTGACGGGCGTGGCGGACCGGCACCGCGCCTCCTGACGTGCCGAAGGCGGGCGTGTTCGTGGTGGACGGTCGATCGTGCCCGCCCGGCAGGTCAGGACGGTCGCGTCGCCGTGCCCTCGTCGACGGCGAGCTCGGCCGCGGCCTCGTCACGTGCCCGCCCGGCGGCCGCGTCGCCGTCGTGCTGCAGCCGGTAGTGGAACCGCCCGGCGCCGACCACGGGCAGTGCCCCGGTCACGGGGTCGGGCTCACCCCCGCGGACGCGATGCACCCGCAGGTGCTGCCCACGGACGAGCCAGACGACCGCGACCCCGGCTGCGACGAAGCCCGACGCCGCCGCGACGCCGATGGCCCAGCGCGGTCCGGCCACGTTCGCGACCCAACCGACCATCGGTGCGCCCAGCGGCGTACCGCCGGTGAAGACGGCCATGTAGAGCGCCATGACGCGGCCGCGCATGCGGGGTGCCGTGGTCAGCTGCACGGTGGCGTTCGCCGTCGTCATCAGGGTGATCGACGCGAGCCCCACGGTGACGAGGACGGCGGCGAAGCTCCAGTAGGTCGGCATGACGGCGGCGACCAGGCAGGTGACCCCGAAGGCCAGGGCCGCCGTGACGAGCACGCGCCAGCGGGGCTTCTCGCGACGGGCCGACAGCAGGGCGCCGACCAGCGATCCCACCGCGATCGCGGACGACAGCAGGCCGAACCCGCTGGCGTCGACGCCGAACTCGACGCTGGCCATGGTCGAGGTGAAGATGGCGAAGTTCAGGCCGAAGGTGCCGATGACGAACACCATGACGAACACGACGACCAGGTCGGGTCGCTCGCGCACGTACCGGAACCCCTCGCGGATCTGGCCCTTGGCCCGCGACACCGCCGGTTTCAGCTCGAGCTGCGCGACGCGGATGAACCGCAGCGACAGCAGCACGGCGGCGAACGAGCCGGCGTTGATCAGGAACACCCAACCCGTGCCGATCGTCGCGATGAGCACGCCGGCGACCGCGGGGCCGATCAGGCGTGCACCGTTGAACGAGGCCGAGTTCAGGCTGACGGCGTTCGTCAGGTGCCCGGGGGGCACGAGCTCGGACACGAAGCTCTGCCGCACCGGGGCGTCGATCGCGGCCGCGACGCCGAGCAGCAGGGCGAAGAGGTACACCATCCAGAGCTGCACGCTGTCGGTCAGGACGAGCACGCCCAGGCCGAGCCCGAGCAGCCCCATGCTCAGCTGCGTCACCATCAGCAGTCGCCGCCGGTCGAACCGGTCGGCGATCAGCCCCGTGATCGGCACCATCAGGATCGGCGGCGCGAACTGCAGCGCCATGGTGATGCCGAGCGCCGTGGCGTCGTTGTCGGTCAGGTCGGTGAGGACGAGCCAGTCCTGCGCCGTCCGCTGCATCCAGGTGCCGATGTTGGACACGAGCGCGCCGGCGAACCAGAGGCGGTAGTTGAACAGCGACAGGCTGCGGAACATGGCCGTCACGAGCGGGTCAGCTTCCGCAGGATCTCGGTCGCGTCGGCCAGGGTGCGACGCTCGTCGGCGGTCAGGGCCGAGAGGCGGGGCACGAGCCACTCGTCACGGCGTCGACGCGTCTCGAACACGAAGGCGGCGCCGGCCTCGGTCGTCTCGAGCAGCACGCGGCGCTTGTCGTCGTCGTCGACCGTGCGACGCAGCAGCCCGGCGTCGACGAGCTTGCCGACGGTCCGGTTCATGGACGGGGGAGTGACGCCCTCGTGCGCCGTGAGGGCCCCGATCGTCAGCGGCTGGTTCTGCACGACGTAGCCGAGGGCGGCCATCTGGGCGTCGGTCACGTCGGCGTCGGCCTTCTGCTGCCGCAGGCGGCGGGCGAGTCGCAGCACGGCCCCGCGGACGTCGGTCGCGAGGTGCGCGTGCGGCACGGCCCGGGGGGCGGAGGGGGCAGGAGGCGCGGAGTCGGTCATCGCCGAGCCACGATACTCGTTTAGTTCGGCTAAGTAAACGTCTGGCCCGGACGGCGTGCGCCTAGGCTCGGTCCGATGAGCGACGACGACGTCCCGACCGAGCCGAGCCGCCCCTCCTGGCTGTCCGGGCGGGGGGCCGTGTTGACGGTGGCACTGATCGTGGGCATCTCGCCGTTCGCGACCGACATGTACATCCCCGCGCTGCCGGCCATCGCGCGCGACCTCGGGGCGACGACGGCCGAGGTGCAGCTCAGCCTGACGGCGTTTCTCGTCGCGTTCGCGGTCGGCCAGATCGTCATCGGGCCGATCAGCGACGGTCGGGGCAGGAGGCGCATCCTGCTGGGCGGGACCGTCCTGTTCGCCCTCGCCTCGATCGCCTGCGCCGTGGCTCCCGACGCGGCCACCCTCGTCGTCGCGCGCGTCGCGCAGGGCCTCGGCGGCGCGGCGGGCTCGGTGGCCGCCCGGGCCATGGTGGGGGACTCGACCACGGGCCTCGTGCGCAGCAGGCTCTTCGCGACGCTCGCCGCGATCAACGCCGTCGGCCCGGTCGTGGCGCCGCTCGTGGGCGGCGTGGTGCTCTCGGTGTCGAGCTGGCGGGCGACGTTCGTCGTGCTGGCGGTGCTCGGGGCCGCGTTGACCTGGGCGGCCGCGCGGCGCCTGCCCGAGACGCTCGTCGACCCCGAGCCGGGTGCGGGCTCGCTGCTCGCGTCCCTGCGACGGATGGGCGCGCTGCTCGCCCTGCCCCGCTTCCGCTGGTACCTCGTGACGGGCTGCGCCGCGACGATCGGCTTCTTCTCGTACATCGCCACGTCGTCGTTCGTCTTCCAGGAGCAGTACGGCTTCGGAGAGGGCCTCTACACGCTCGTCTTCGCGTCGAACGCGTCGTGCATGATCGCGTCGACCCTGGTGTTCCGCCGCCTCGTCGGACGCTTCGCCGAGGACCACCTGTTCACCGTGGGGCTCGTCACCTGCACCGTGGGCTCGGCCCTCGTGCTCGCGGGTGCGCTGACCGGTGTCGGCCCGACGCTGATCTGGCCGGCACTGGCCCTCGTCACGGCGGGCTGGGGCTGGGTCATCCCCGGGTCGATCACGCTGACGCAGGCGCTCGGACACCGCGCGCCCGGCACGGCCGCCGCGCTCGCGGGCGGCCTGCAGTTCGGGCTCGGCGGCGCCGCGACCCCGCTCGCCGGGGCACTCGGCGGCACGGCCGTCGTGATGGGCGCGTTGATGCTCGGGTTCATCGCGGTCGGTCTGGCCGTGCAGGTGTGGGCGTCGTCGCGAGGCGGCACCCCGGCGACCTGACCCACGGGGCGAGGCGGCACCCGGCGACCCGGCCCGGGCGACCCGAGCCAGGCGACGCGACCCGCGCCTCCTGCAGCCGACCGGGGGCTGGTGCGCCGGCCCGGGCGGTGCCACCCTGGGCTCGACGCCGACCGGCGCCGCGACCCGAGGTCGGGCCACTCCGCTGACGGACCAGGAGGCGCGGTGGCGGTCGCCGAAGACGCTCCGCCCCAGCCGACCGCGCCCCGTCGTGCGGGCCTCAGTCGCGCCCGAGCCGACCGATCACGCTGTCGTCGAGCCGGGCGAGCAGGTCGGCCACGTCGTCGTAGACCTCCTCGGCCCCTGCCTCGACCAGCTCGGCCCGGGAGAAGCCGCCGCTGAGCACCCCGACGCAGGTCACGCCCGCCCGGTGCGCCGCCTCGACGTCCCAGACGGCGTCGCCGACCATCACCGCGCGCTCGGCCGACACGTCCGCCTTCGCGAGGGCGACCTCGACGATGCCCGGGTCGGGTTTGGCGGTCTCGACGTCCTCGCTCGACGTGACGGCCCAGAGGGCGTCCTCGACGTCGAGCAGTCCGCGCAGGGCTTTCAGTTCGTCCTCGGGCGCGCTCGTGGCGAGCACGACGCCGTGCCCCCGACGCGCCAGCTCGGCGAGCAGGTCGGTCGCCCGCTCGAAGACGTGCAGGTCGCCTTCGTCGCCGAGGTGCTCGGCGTAGTGGCGCGAGTGGGCGTCCTTCGCGTCGTCGAGGAGGCGCGCGGCGGCGTCCTTCCCGACCAGGCCCTCGACCAGCAGGGACGAGTCCTTGCCGATCGACCGGTGGATGCGCCAGCTGTCGACGGCGTGGCCGACGTCGGTGAAGGCCCGCGACCAGGCGTCCACGTGGGCGAAGTTCGAGTCGACCAGGGTGCCGTCGATGTCGAAGAGGACGGCGGTGGAGGGTGAGGAGGCGTCGTCGGGCGCGGGGGAGGTCATCCCGCCACCCTGCCCCCGAACGAGCGAAGCTGCACGGACTGCAGGGATTTCGCCGAGAGCAAGGCGACACCTGTTGCCCACAGTTCCATGCGAGCGTATGTTCGCAGACGGGCTCGTCGACGAGCCCGACCGGCCCCGACGGCCGGCCCACGAACGGAGAGAGGCACAGACCATGGCACGGTTCAGCGACAAGACGGCACTCGTCACCGGTGGAGGCAGCGGCATCGGCGCCGCGATCTCGCGCTCCCTGGCGGCCGAGGGCGCATCGGTGGTCGTCACCGACATCAAGCTCGAGGCGGCCCAGGGCGTCGTCGACCAGATCGTCGCCGCCGGCGGCACGGCCGTCGCCTTCGAGCAGAACACCGCGAAGCCCGAGCAGTCCGAGGCGGCCGTCGAGTTCGCGAAGACCACCTACGGTGCCCTGCACCTCGCGGTGAACAACGCCGGCATCGGCGCCCCGGCCGCCGACATCGGCGAGTACGACATCGCCGCCTGGGACCGCGTCCGCTCGGTCGACCTCGACGGCGTCTTCTACGGCCTGCGCTACCAGCTGCCCGCCATGGTGGAGGCCGGCGGCGGCTCGATCGTCAACATGAGCTCGGTGCTCGGCTCGGTCGGCATCGCCCAGAACGCGGCCTACGTCGCCAGCAAGCACGCCCTGGTCGGCCTGACCAAGGTCGCGGCGCTCGAGTACTCGAAGCGTGGCGTCCGCACGAACGCGGTCGGCCCCGGCTTCATCGACACTCCCCTCGTGCGCGCGTCTCTCGACGGCGACGCGCTCTCGTACCTCGAGTCGCAGCACGCCACCGGCCGCCTGGGCACCGACGCCGAGGTCTCGGCGCTCGTCCTGTTCCTGCTGAGCGACGAGGCGTCGTTCGTCACGGGCAGCTACCACCTCGTCGACGGCGGCTACTCGGCGCACTGACCCGCGCCTCCTCGGCCGCCCGCCTGCCGCGATGTCGCGACGTGCCGCTCAGCTCCGAACGCGAGCGGCACGTCGTGACACCTCGCCCGGGCTGACCTCGCTTCAGCCGCGCTTCAGCGCCGGGCCGCCATGATGGGCACGACGCGCACCCGGCGCGACCGAGGGAGGCCCCGTGCGCGTGCTCGTCGTCGAGGACCAGGCGACCCTGGCCGAGGGCCTGCGACTCGGTCTCGAGGCCGAGGGCATCGCGGTCGACGTCGCCCCGACCGGCACCGACGGCCTCTGGCGCACCCGCGAGGGCACGTACGACGTGGTCGTCCTCGACATCATGCTGCCCGGCATGAGCGGCTACGCCGTCTGCCGGGCCATGCGCGAGGGCGGCGACTGGACCCCCGTCATCATGCTCACCGCCAAGGACGGCGAGTGGGACCAGGTCGAGGCCCTCGACACCGGCGCGGACGACTACCTCACCAAGCCGTTCTCCTTCGCCGTGCTGCTCGCCCGGCTGCGCGCCCTGGTCCGCCGTGGTGCCCGCGAACGACCGGTCGTGCTCGAGGCCGGCGACCTGCGCCTCGACCCCGCCTCCCGCAGCGTCCGCCGCGGCGACGTCGAGGTCGAGCTCACCAGCCGCGAGTTCGCGGTGCTCGAGTTCCTCATGCGCCACGCCGGCAGCGTCGTGACCAAGCGCGAGGTGCTCGACGGCGTCTGGAACGACGACTTCGAGGGCGACCCCAACATCGTCGAGGTGTACGTGCGCCACCTGCGCAACAAGGTCGACCGGCCGTTCGGCCGCGAGGCCATCGTCACGCTGCGCGGGGCGGGCTACCGTCTGGAGGCGCGGGGTGGCTGAGCGCGCCCCTCGCGTCCCGGCGCCCGGGCCCGGGCCGTCCGCCGCGATCGGGCCGTCCGCCGGCACCGGGCCGGGTCGCCCCCGACGGGCGTCGCTGCGGTCCCGCATCACCGCGGCCGCCGTGCTCGCCGTCGCACTGACCCTCGGCGTGTTCACGCTCGTCTTCGCGCTCGTGCAACAGGCCGTGCTCGCCGACGGCCCGCGCCGGTCCGCCGCGGCCGACGTGGACCGCGCCGTGTCGGCCCTGGCGATCGGTTCGACGCCCGACGTCGCGGTCGCGGGCGAGGCGGAGGGGGCCCTCGTCGTCGTGACCGACTCCTCGGGGCGAGTGCTCGCCGCCGGGGGAGAGGACGACCTCGTCGAGTCCGCCTCGTCGCTCGCGGAGGCCGGGTCGGGTGACCGCGTGACGCTCGACGGCGACGAGTTCGTCGTCGAACGGGACGACGTGGGGGTCGAGACCACGCCGACGCCGACGCCGAGCGCGGAACCGACGCCGACACCGACTCCGACCGCGTCCTCCCCGTCCGCGCGGTCCGGCGACGACGATGACGACGCCGTGGACGACGCCGACGACGCCGTGGACGACGCGGACGACTCCACCCCGACGCCCGAGGCCACCCCCGAACCCGCCCCGACCGTGACGACCGAGTACGGCGTCGTCGCGGCGCGGTCCCTCGACGAGGCGAGCGCCGCCTCCTCGGCGAGCCTCGTGACGCTCGGCGTCGCGATCCCCGTGGCGCTGCTCGTGCTCGGCGTCACGACCTGGCTCGTGGTGGGCCGTGCGCTGCGCCCGGTCGAGTCGATGCGACGCGAGGTCGACACGGTCACGGCGCAGAGCCTGTCGCACCGGCTGCCGGACCCCGGCGGCAGCGACGAGATCGCCCGTCTCGCCCGCACGCTGAACGGCATGCTCGACCGACTCGACTCGTCGGCGACGGCCCAGCGGCGATTCGTCGGCGACGCCTCGCACGAGCTCAAGACGCCGCTCGCCACGATCAGACAGCACGCCGAGGTCGCGCTGCTGCACCCCGGCAGCATCGACGGTGCGGCCCTGGCCGGCACCGTCCTCGGCGAGGAGGCGCGGCTGACGGCGCTCGTGCAGGGCCTGTTGGTCCTCGCCAGGGCGGACGAGGGGGCCCTCGGGGTGACGCGTCGCCCGGTCGACCTCGACGATCTCGTCGTCGCCGAGTCTGCCCGCCTGCGCGGCGTCGCCCCCTCCGACGGTCGGGGGCCGCTCTCCGTCGACGCCACGGCCGTCGGCCCGGCCCGCGTCGAAGGCGACGAGGGACTGCTCGGCCAGGTCGTGCACAACCTCGTGGCGAACGCGGCCCGGCACGCCGACACCCGCGTCGCCGTCGCCCTCGACGAGCGCGACGGCCGAGCCGTCCTCACCGTCGACGACGACGGGACCGGAGTCGCCGAGGCCGACCGAGAGCGGGTGTTCGAGCGGTTCGTGCGCCTGGACGAGGCCCGCGCCCGCGACGCGGGCGGCAGCGGGTTGGGGCTCGCGATCGTCCGCGAGATCGTCCGGGTGCACGGCGGCTCGGTGTCGATCACCACGTCGCCGCTCGGTGGTGCCCGGTTCGTGGTCGACCTCCCCGCCGGGCCGGCCTGACCCGAGCGCTGCCCGCCCTGCCCCGGTGACGCGACCCGCGCCTCCTGAACGGTTCTTCAGCGGACTTCAGCACTGCTTCAGTGCCCCCTCGCGAGAGTGGGGTCATCAGCTCGAGAGAGCGACAGACCCGGCCGCTCGGCGGCCCCACGAACGGAGCGAACCATGCTGAAGAACAGCCTCACCAAGAAGAAGTCCCTGCTGATCGCCGGCGGCATCGCCGGCGTCCTCGTGCTGGGCGGCGGCGGCGTGGCCCTCGCCTCGGGCCTCGACGACGGCGTGTCCGGGCAGACCCGTGACCGGGCCCAGGCGGCGGCGCTCGCCGAGACCGGTGGCGGGACCGTGACCGAGGTGGACACCCTCGACGACGGGCTCGTCGGTTACGAGGTCGAGGTCGTCATGCCCGACGGGCGCGAGGCGAAGGTGCTGCTCGACGGCGACTACGCCGTCACCTCGAGCCGGGTCGACGACGAATCGCGCGGGTCCGGTGCCACCCCGACGCCCCTCGCGGGCGACGACCGTGACGACGACGACGACGAATCGCGCGGGTCGGACGCCACCCCGACGCCCGTCCCGGGTTCGGGCCGCGACGACTCGGCCGACGACTCGACCCGCGACGACGACCTGACCGGCGCCGACTACGACCAGGCCGCGGCCGCCGCCCTCGCCGCCGCCGGTGGGGGCACGGTGACCGACGCCGACCGCAGCGACGACGCCGGCGTGGCCTACGAGGTCGACGTGCGCCTCGACGACGGCACCGAGGTCGACGTCGACCTCGACCAGGCGTTCGGCGTCGTGCGCACCGACGTCGACGCCCGCCGCTGACCACGAGTCCCTGCCCCGGGGGCGGGCCCGTGATGGGAGACTGAGGCCGTGCCCATCTTCTCCGCCGCCCGAGGCGACTACGAGTTCACCGACGCCCACGGCGTGACCGTGCACTACTACGTCTGGAAGGCCGCGGCGCCCAAGGCCGTGGTGCAGATCGCGCACGGCCTCGGCGAGTACGCCCTGCGCTACGACGACCTCGCGCAGGACCTCGTGCGAGCCGGCTACACGGTCTACGCGAACGACCACCTCGGCCACGGCGAGACCGGCCTCGGGCAGTGGGGCGGCGACCGCTCGAAGCTCGGCCGCCTCGGCCCGTCGGGGCTGCGCGGGGCGATGGAGGCGGTGGTCCGGTTGACGGGCATCGCGCGCTCCGAGAACCCCGGTTCGCCCCTCGTGCTGCTCGGGCACTCCTGGGGCTCGTTGATGGCGCAGAAGCTCGTCGACGAGGGGTCCGACCGGTTCGACGCCGTCGTGCTGAGCGGCACGGCGTACCGCATGCCCGGCAGCATGAACGCGGGCGACCTGAACGCCCGGCACGCCCACCTCGGCGACACGGGCTACGAGTGGCTCAGCCGTGATCAGGCCGTGGTCGACGCCATGGCCGCCGACCCGCTGTCGGTGCAGGCGACGGCCCGGCAGCTGTTCGGCACGGCCGACACGCTGCGCCTGATGGGTCGCCCGTCGACCCGGCTCGCGAGCGACCTGCCCGTCCTCGTCCTCGTCGGCGACGACGACCCGCTCGGCGGCGAGGCCAGCGCCCGCAAGCTCGCCGACGCGTACGTCAACCGCAGCCGGCTCAGCGACGTCGAGCTCGTGGTCTACCAGGGCGCCCGGCACGAGGTGTTCCGCGAGACCAACCGCGACGAGGTCGTGGCCGACCTGGTGCGCTGGCTCGACGACCGCGTGGGGCACCAGGCATAGGCTGCGTCCATGCACGGTGAGTACAAGGTCCCAGGCGGAAAGCTCGTGGTCGTCGACCTCGACGTCAGAGAGGGGCGCATCGCCGGGTTCCGTCTCGCCGGTGACTTCTTCCTCGAGCCCGACACGGCGCTCGACGCCGTCGACCGGGCGGTGAACGGCCTGCCGGTCGAGTCCGACGCCGCGACGATCGCGGCGACGATCAAGCAGGGGCTGCCGGACGACGCGGTGCTGCTGGGCTTCTCGCCCGAGGCGATCGCCGTGGCGATCCGGCGCAGCCTCTCGAAGGCGACGGATTGGCGCGACTACGACTGGCAGATCATCCACGACGCCCCGGTGTCGCCCAACGTCCACCTCGCCCTCGACCAGGTGCTCACCGAAGAGGTGGGCGCGGGTCGCCGCGGCCCGACCCTGCGCTTCTGGGAGTGGGACCAGCCCGCCGTCGTGATCGGCAGCTTCCAGTCGTTGAAGAACGAGGTCGACCTCGACGCCGCCTCGACCCACGGGTTCGAGGTGGTGCGCCGCATCAGCGGCGGCGGCGCCATGTTCATGGACGCGCAGTCGATCGTCACCTACTCGCTCTACGCCCCGGGCGAGCTCGTGCAGGGCATGAGCTTCGCGGACTCGTACGCGTACCTCGACGAATGGGTGATCACGGCGCTCAAGTCGCTCGGCATCGACGCCTTCTACCAGCCGCTGAACGACATCACGAGCGCCAAGGGAAAGATCGGCGGGGCCGCGCAGAAGCGCCTGGGCAACGGCGCCCTGCTGCACCACGCCACGATGTCGTACGACATGGACGGCGACAAGATGGTGCAGGTCCTGCGCATCGGCCGCGAGAAGATGAGCGACAAGGGCACGACCAGCGCCGCCAAGCGCGTCGACCCGCTGCGCAGCCAGACGGGCCTGCCCCGCGCCGAGATCATCGAGCGCCTCAAGCAGACCTTCACCGGTCTCTACGGGGCGACCGAGGGCCACGTCACCGAGGCCGAACTCGAGAAGGCCGAGCACCTCGTCACCTCGAAGTTCGCGACGCCCGAGTGGCTGGCGCGCGTGCCCTGAGCACGCGACGCACGCCGACGAGGCGACCCGCGCCTCCTGCCCGGCGTGCGCCTCGGCGACCCGGCCGCGGTCAGCGGTCGAGCAGCTCGCGGTAGTCGACGTGGTCGTCGACGAAGTCGACCACGAACGGGCAGAGGGGCACGACGCGCAGGTCGGTGTTCGCCCGCACGTCGTCGAGGGCGCCCTGGACGAGCCGGGCCCCGAGGCCGGCGGAACGTCGGCTGGGCTCGATCTCGGTGTGGGTGAAGCGGATCTCGTGGCCGACGACGTCGTAGGCCGCGAAGCCGATCGTCTCGCCGTCCTCGACGAGGGCGTACTGGTTCTGCGTGGGGCGGTTCTCTACCTCGGTGGTCATCCCGACACGCTACGCGCCCCCGGCCGGGATTCGGGCGCGTGTCCGTGCCCGGCAGGCAGCAGAATGGTCGGATGCCCCTCGACTGGACCACCGCCTCCCCGAGCCTCGTGGTCCAGGGCGACAACCTCGACGTCACGGTCCAGCTGCCCGACGGCGGATTCACGATCGTTTACCTCGACCCGCCGTTCAACACGGGGCGCCAGCAGCGGCGCCGGTCGACGACGTCGGTGCGCAGCGCCGAGGACTCGATCACCTCGGTGACGGGCTTCAAGGGCGTGCAGTACGAACGCATCCGCGGCGACCTGATGGGCTACGACGACCGCTTCGAGGACTACTGGTCGTTCCTCGAGCCACGCCTGGCCGAGGCCTGGCGGCTGCTCGCCCCCGACGGCACGCTGTACCTGCACCTCGACTACCGCGAGGCGCACTACGCGAAGGTGCTGCTCGACGCCCTGTTCGGTCGGGACTGCTTCTTGAACGAGATCATCTGGGCCTACGACTACGGCGCGAAGAGCCGCAACCGGTGGCCGACCAAGCACGACACGATCCTCGTCTACGTGAAGGACCCCAAGCGGTACCACTTCGACTCGACGAGCGTCGACCGCGAGCCGTACATGGCACCGGGTCTCGTCACGCCCGAGAAGGTCGCCCGGGGCAAGTTGCCGACCGACGTGTGGTGGCACACGATCGTGTCGCCGACGGGTCGCGAGAAGACCGGCTACCCGACGCAGAAGCCCGAGGGCGTGCTGCGCCGCATCGTGCAGGCCTCGAGTCGAGAGGGCGACTGGGTGCTCGACTTCTTCGCCGGCAGCGGAACCACCGGTGCAGTGGCGGACGCCCTCGGCCGGCGTTACCTGCTCGTCGACAGCAACGAGGAGGCGGTGGCCGTCATGCGCAGACGGCTCCCGTCGGCGCGGGTCGAGTCGGTCTGACGGACTGCAGGTCGAGGGCCGAGACGGCCGTCGTCACCGAACCGCGGACGAACGACACGAGTTGCTCGTGGGTGAGGCCCTGCATCTGCTGGGCGGAGAGGCCCGGCGAGCCGGTCATCGGACGACGCCGAGGGCGAGCAGCAGGGCGGCGACGAGGCTGACGCTCGCGCCGGTGGCGGCCGTCGCGATGACGGCCAGCGTGCGCTGGCGGGCGGTGTCGCGCACCTCGGAGAAAGCACTGCGGGCGGAGGTGGGGCGGTCGCTGCGAGCGACGTCGATCGTGGTCATGTTCTGCTCGTCTCCGGCACCCCTGCGGTGCCTGGCGGAACGGTGGTGCTCGGACTGTCACGACACCGCCGTGAACCGGTGACGTGCGGTCAGCCTGCCACGGTGGTGACTAGTCGATCTAGTCAGTTCACCAGGTGTTCGCCCAGCGGCTAGGAAGCGGGGTGACCTGCGCCCGCCGTGCCCGCCGTGCCCGCTGCGTCCGGTGCGTCGGTCGGGTCGCCGTCGACGTGGTGGTCGTCGATCTCGATCGCGGCCGTCATGCGCTGCAGGAAACCCACGACCGCGGTGGCCTCGTCGGCATCGAGTGACTCGGCGGTCGAGATCATGCGGGCGTGCATCGCCGCCATGGTGTCGCGTACCTCGGAGTTCGAGTCGCCCGTGGCGGTCAGCAGCACGGCCCGCTTGTCGGTCGGGTGAGGATGGCGCAGCATGTGCCCGCTCGCGACGAGGCGGTTGATCAGCACGGACGTCGAGGCCGAGGTGATCTTCAGCTGGGCGGCCAACTCTTTCGCACTGACGGGGTCGCCGAGCCGCTGCGCCCGCAGGAGGAACCGGAGGGCCGCGAGGTCGGTGTCGTTCATCTTCATCGACTTGCGGGTGCGGGCCCGCATCGCGACCTCTGCGGCCCGGTAGGCGCGGAGGGTGTTCAGCACCGTGACGCCACGCTCTTCGGTGCTGCTGCTGTACCAATAGCCGGACGCGTCGAAGGGTGCGGCGGTGGCGTGCTGATCGGGCATGCGGCGAGTCTAGACCACTTCGCTAGGTCGTCTAGCTAAAAAAGAAGGATGATCAGGCGTTTTCGCGATTGTCAACCCCTGTGTCTCTGCCCGCGCCCGTTTTAGGCTGATGACGTCCGCCCCGCGTGGGCAGAGACGTCCCGCCGTGTCGACCAGAGCTTCACGCAGGGGATCGATCCGGTGGGACGTCCGGTGACGAAGAAAGGCCGCACACCCCGTGGGTGTGCGGCCTTAGGTCGTCTCGCCTCCCGCGTGAGCTTCACGGGCAGGGAACGCCGGACACGTGACGAACCGTTCGGCACCGAAGCACCGTCGAGGGAACGCTACCCGACACGTGCCGTGTCGCGACACCAGCTCGGGCGCATCCGTGGTCGGGCGGTCACCCCGACGTGCGCGCGATCAGGGCCGTGGCGGGGTGTCGTCACGCCGCTCGCGCGGGGGTACGACGTCGATCGAGCCGGTGTCGGGGGCGACGAGCGAGCCGGTCTGCGCGGCGGCGGCCTGGGCCGAGAGCGCGGCGTCGGCGGCCACGGCGGCTCGCGCGTCGTCGGCGGCCTCGTCGATGGCCGACTTCTGCCGGAGCGGCGTGGCCTTGAGGAAGAAACTCAGCACGAAGGCCACCAGCACGACTGCCAGGGCGACCCAGAACACGGTCACCGCCGCGTTCGCGAAGCCGTCGAGGAACGGCGCGGCCAGGCGTCGGTCCGCCGTGTTGAGGAACGACGTGTTGCCGTCGAGCGCTCCGCTCACCTGCGACGTGTCACCGCTGCCGGCCGCCTGGTAGAGCTTCAGGATCGAGGCGTTCGCCGGGTCGGTCAACACCGACTGGTCGGCGAGGGCGGCCTGGGCGCGGCCTTGCAGGCTCGAGTCGGCGAACGCGGCGGCGATCGTCTGGGGGATGCGGCTGAACAGCACGGAGAACAGCACGGCCGTGCCGAGCGTCCCGCCGATCTGCCGGAAGAACGTCGACGCCGACGTGGCCACGCCGATGTCGCGGGCGCCGACCGAGTTCTGCGAGGCGATGGTCAGGGTCTGCATCAGCTGGCCGAGGCCCAGGCCGACGAGCAGCATGCCGACCATCATGAACCAGTACGGCTTGTCGAACGAGAGGTTCGTGAACCAGAAGAACCCGGCGGCCATGAACGCCGTGCCCGTGATCGGGAAGATCTTGTACCTGCCCGTGCGAGAGATGAGCTGGCCGGCGACGATCGACGAGATCATCAGGCCGGCGATCATCGGCAGCATCTGGAAGCCGCTCTCGGTCGGCGTGGCACCGTTCACGAGCTGCAGGTACAGCGGCACCGTCAGCAGGGCGCCGAACATGCCGAAGCCGACGAGCACGCCGAGCACGGTCGCCATCGAGAAGGTCGGGTTGCGGAACAGCTTGAGCGGGATCAGGGCGTCGTCGCCCATCGACCGCTCGATCACGACGAACGCGACGATGCCGACGGCTCCGATCACGTAGCAGGCGAAGGCCCCGGGCGAGCTCCAGCCCCAGGTGCGGCCCTGCTCGGCCACCAGCAGCAGCGGCACGGCGGCGACGATGACCGCCGCGGCGCCGAACCAGTCGATGCGCACGTTCTCGCGTCGCTTCTGGCCCGGGATGTGCAGGAACCGCACGACGATGAACAGTGCCGCGATGCCGATCGGCACGTTGATCAGGAACACCCAGCGCCAGCCGGTGACGAAGAGGATCTGGTCGGCTCCGGCGAACAGCCCCCCGACGAGCGGACCGATGACGCTCGAGATGCCGAACACGGCCAGGAAGTAGCCCTGGTACTTGGCACGCTCACGCGGGGCGAGGATGTCGCCCATGATCGTCAGCGGCAGGGCCATCAGGCCACCGGCGCCCATGCCCTGGATGGCCCGGAAGATCGCGAGCTGGTACATGCTCTCGGAGAAGCCGGCCGCGATCGACCCCAACAGGAAGATCGTGATGGCGATCAGGAAGAGCGGTCGCCGCCCGAAGATGTCGCTGAGCTTGCCGTAGATCGGCGTCGAGATGGTCGACACGATCAGGTAGGCGGTCGTCACCCAGGCCTGCAGGCTCAGCCCGTCGAGGTCGTCGGCGATCGTCCGCATGGAGGTGCCCACGATCGTCTGATCGAGGGCCGAGAGGAACATGCCCGCCATCAGGCCGAAGATGACGTAGAGGATCTGGCGGTGGGTCATCAGGCCCTCGCGCTCGGCGGGGGCCGTGGTCGTGGGGGCTGGGGCAGCGCTCGACATGGTGTCTCTTCTGTCTGGTGGGGGAGTCAGTCTGGTGGTGACGGCGCGACTCGACATTGCGCAGTACGCAAAGTTACTTCACGAGCAAGATCCCGACAACAAGAGGAATCGTCCGTCCTCGACGTCAGGCGACGGCCGACCGTGCCGGGTCGACGCGCGTGACTAGGCTCGACGCGATGTCTCGACGCCCCTCCCTGCCCCGCCCCGCGACGACCGTCCTGGCCGTCGTCCTCACGACCGGTCTGCTGGCCGCGTGCTCGCAGGGCGCGCCCGAGCCGAGCCCGACCACGTCGGCCGCGACCGTCTCGCCGACGCTCGCCCCCACCCCGACCCCGACCGAGGAGGCGCCTCCTACGTCCCCCACGACACCCGCGTTCGACAAGGCGGCCCGGTCGGTCGACGACCCCGCCAGCCTCTGGGTGGTCAGCGACAAGCTGCGCCCCCTCGACCCGGTCGACTACGTGCCCGCCGACCTCGTCACGCCCGACGTGACACACCAGAACCCGCCGACCCTGCGCGCCGAGGCCGCCGCCGCGGTCGTCGCGATGTTCCAGGCGGGCGAAGCCGAGGGAGCCGGAGCGTTCCAGGTGCAGAGCGCGTACCGCTCGTACGACACCCAGGTGAGCGTCTACGCCGGCTGGGTGCAGCGCCTCGGGCAGGCACAGGCCGACGCCCAGAGCGCCCGCCCCGGCTTCAGCGAGCACCAGACCGGTCTCGCCCTCGACATCAGTCCCGTGCCGCTCAGTTGTGCGCTGCAGGCCTGCTTCGGCGACACGCCGCAGGGGCAGTGGCTGGCGGCCAACGCGTGGCGCTTCGGGTTCTTGCTGCGCTACCCGGCCGACAAGGTGGCCGTGACCGGCTTCACCTTCGAGCCGTGGCACTTCCGGTACGTGGGCGTGCCGCTCGCCACCGAGATGCACGACACGGGCGTCACCACGCTCGAGGAGTTCTTCGGCCTGCCCGCGGCCCCCGACTACGCCGGCTGACCCCTCGAGACCCCAGGAAGTCGCCGAGACCCCCACTCGCGGGTGGGGGTCTCGGCGACTTCCTGGGGTGTGGGCCGTCGGTCAGGCGCCGAGCGCGGCGTCGACGATCGTCTTGGCCTCGGCCTGGACGCGGGCGAGGTGCTCGGGGCCCTCGAACGACTCGGCGTAGATCTTGTAGACGTCCTCGGTGCCGCTCGGGCGGGCCGCGAACCAGGCCTTGTCGGTGACCACCTTGACGCCGCCGACGGCCGCGTCGTTGCCCGGAGCCTTGCTGAGCTTCGCCGTGATGCGGTCACCGGCGAGCTCTGTCGCCTCGATGGCGTCGCCGTCGAGCTTGCCCAGACGCGTCTTCTGCTCTTTCGTCGCCGCCGCGTCGACCCGCTGGTAGACCGGGTCGCCGTACTTCTCGACGAGCTCGGCGTAGAGCTGCGAGGGCGTCTTGCCCGTGACGGCGATGATCTCGCTCGCGAGCAGGGCCAGCAGGATGCCGTCCTTGTCGGTCGTCCAGACGGTGCCGTCCTTGCGGAGGAACGACGCCCCGGCGCTCTCTTCGCCGCCGAACGCGACCGAGCCGTCGACCAGGCCGGGAACGAACCACTTGAACCCGACCGGGACCTCCCACAGGCGACGCCCGTGCGACTCGGCGACCTTGTCGATGATGCTCGACGAGACGAGGGTCTTGCCGATCGCGGCGTCGTCGCGCCACTCGGGGCGGTGCGTGTAGAGGTAGTCGATGGCGACCGCGAGGTAGTGGTTCGGGTTCATCAGGCCGCCGTCGGGCGTCACGATGCCGTGACGGTCGGCGTCGGCGTCGTTGCCGGTCAGCACGTCGAACTCGTCCTTGCGGTGGACGACGCTGGCCATGGCCGAGGGGCTCGACGGGTCCATGCGGATCTTGCCGTCCCAGTCGAGCGTCATGAAGCGCCAGGTCGGGTCGACGCCGGGGTTCGTGACGGTGAGGTCGAGGCCGTAGACGTCGCGGATCGCGCCCCAGTACTCGACGCTCGCGCCACCGAGCGGGTCGGCGCCGATCTTCACGCCGGCCTTCTTGATCGCGTCGATGTCGATGATGTTGACGAGGTCGCCCACGTAGCCGCGCAGGAAGTCGTGGCGGCCGGGCGTGCCGACGCCGCGCTTCACGTCGACGTTGCCGGCGGCGATGATCTCGTTGGCACGGTTCGCGATCCAGTTCGTGGCGTCGCTGTCCGCCGGGCCGCCGTGCGGCGGGTTGTACTTGAAGCCGCCGTCGCGGGGCGGGTTGTGGCTGGGGGTGACGACGATGCCGTCGGCCTTGTCGGTGTTCGCCGGGTCGTTGTTGTAGACCAGGATCGCGTGGCTGAGCGCCGGCGTCGGCACGTAGCCGCCCTCGGCGTCGGCCAGCACCTTCACGTCGTTGCCGGTGAGCACCTCGACCGCGGTGCGCTCGGCCGGGCCGCTGAGGATGTGGGTGTCGCGCCCGATGAACAGCGGGCCGGTGATGCCCTGGCCTGCCCGGTACTCGACGATCGCCTGTGTGATGGCGGCGATGTGGGTCTCGTTGAACGCCGCGTCGAGCGAGGAGCCGCGGTGGCCCGAGGTGCCGAAGACGACCTTCTGCTCGACCTTGCTGACGTCGGGGACGAGCTCGTAGTACGCGGCCGAGACCTCTTCGGGGTCGATCAGGTCGCTGGCTTCTGCGGGGGTTCCGGCACGGTCGGTCATGGGGACATCCTGGCACCCGGCGCCGACCTTCGTCGCGGTGCCGGGGCGGCTCTCAGTAGGCTCCTCGTCATGCCGACCCGCGCCTCCTCGACGACCTACAGCTACCTCGGGCCCGCGGGCACCTTCACCGAGGCGGCACTCAAGCAGGTGCCCGAGGCCGTCGGAGCCACCTGGAAGAGCGTCAACAACGTCGGAGAGGCCCTGGCCGACGTCGTCTCGGGCGTCAGCACGGCCGCGATGATCGCCATCGAGAACAGCGTCGAGGGCGGCGTCAGCGCGACCCAGGACGCCCTCGCCACCGTTCCGGGCCTCCGCATCGTCGGCGAGTACCTGGTGCGCGTCAACTTCGTGCTCGTCGCCCGGCCGGGCACCCGCATCGAGGAGGTGCGGGTCGTCAACGCGCACCCGGTCGCCTACGCGCAGACCCACCGCTGGCTCGAGCGCGCCCTGCCCGGCCACGGGCACCTGCCGGCGTCGTCGAACGTGGCCGCCGCCGCGTCGCTGCTCGAGGAGGGCGGGGTCGGAGGCTCGGCGGACGCCGCGGTCGCGCCTCCCGGCATCACCGACCACCACGACCTCGAGGTGCTCGCCCGCGACATCGGCGACAACGACCAGGCCGTCACGCGCTTCGTGCTGGTCAGCCGCACGGTGCCCGTGCCGCCCGCGACCGGCGCCGACAAGACGAGCCTGATCGTCGAGCTGCCGACCGACGGCTCGGGCGCGCTGGTCGACATGCTCGAGCAGTTCGCGACCCGCGGCATCAACCTCAGCCTGATCCAGTCACGGCCGATCGGCGATGCCCTCGGGCGCTACCGGTTCGTGATCGACCTCGAGGGGCACGTGCTCGACGAGCGCGTCGCGGACGCCCTGCTCGGGCTCAAGCGGTTCAGCCCAAGCGTGATGTTCCTTGGGTCGTACCCGCGCGCCGACGGTGCCCCGGCCGAGGTCTCGCCGCGGTACGACGACGAGGCCTTCGTCGAGGCCCGCGACTGGTTGAGCGGGTTGATCAGCGGCCTGCGCTGATCGACAGCCGACGTTGATCAGCGGCCTGCACTGATCAGCGGCGCGCGCTGATTAGGAGTCGGCCGGCACGCGGACGGTCAGGCCGCCCGGGTCGACGACCGCGCGCAGGGCGACGGCCTTGCCGACCGAGTCGCCGTCGATCTCGAAGTCCTGGGGGGAGTCGAGGCGCACGACGAGCTTCTTGCCCTTGTTGTAGCGCAGCGTGCGCACCTCGCGGCTGTTCGCGGCGAGGATCCGGCGACCGACGTGCGTGCGGCGCAGGATGCCGTTCTCCCACACGATCTTGACCCAGATCTGCACCCAGCCGAAGAACCCCTCGGGGCGCAGGGCGACGATGTCGAAGATGCCGTCGTCGATCGCGGCGTCGGGCAGCAGCATGATGTTCGCCGGCAGCAGCCCGCAGTTGCCGACGATGATCGTGTGGGCGCGCATCGACTTGCGGCCCTGGTCGTCGAGCTCGTAGCGGACGTCGATCCGGTTGTCGTCGCGCAGGGCCCGGGCGATGGCGTCGACGTAGGCGAGCCAGCCGACGCGCTTCTTCAGCTCGTCGTTGGTGTTCGCGAGCATCTTGGCGTCGAGGCCCACGCCCGCCATGACGACGAACGCCTTGGTCTCGCGGGAGCCGTCCTCACGCTCGATGTCGACGACGCCGAGGTCGATGTCGCGGTCGCGACCGCTGAACGCCGTCGCGATCGAGTCGTCGAGATTGTCGAGCGAGAGCTCGAGGTTGCGGGCCAGCAGGTTGCCCGTGCCCGAGGGCAGCAGGGCGAGGGAGGCGTCGGTGCCCTGGAGGGCCTCGGCGACCGCACGCACGGTGCCGTCGCCACCGGCGGCGATCACCATGTCGACGCCCTCGGCGAGGGCCTGCTTGGTCACCTCGCCGCCCGGGTCTTCTTTGCTGGTCTCGTAGAACGCCGTGGGGCCCCAGCCGTTCGAGAACTCGTGGCGCTGGACGGCCGTCTTGATCGCGTCGAGGTCGACCTTGATCGGGTTGTAGACGACCGCGGCGGTCTGGCGAGCCGTCTCGGGCTCGGGCGCCGAGGCGTGCTCGGCGGGGGAGGGGGAGGTGGCGGTCATGGGGCGAGCGTATTGGACGCACCTCCGTGAGGTAACGAGAAGACGAAGGCTCTGTGCAGAACGTCGGCCGGGCAGGTGCCGTTGCCTAGGATGGGCGGGTGATCGATCCCCAGTTGCTCCGTGAATCCCCCGACCTCGTCAAGCTGAGCCAGCGGGCCCGGGGCGACTCCGAATCGCTGGTCGACGACGCCGTGGCGGCCGACCAGGCCCGCCGCGCCGCGATCGCGGCTTTCGAAGACCTGCGCGCCGAGCAGAACGCCTTCGGCAAGACCGTCGCCAAGGCGCCGAAAGACGAGAAGAAGGCGCTCGTCGCGCAGGCGCAGCAGCTGGCCGCCCGCGTGAAGGAGGCGCAGGTCGCCTCGAACGAGGCCGATGCGGCCTTCGACACGGCCGCGCGCGGCATCGGCAACCTGATCATCGACGGCGTGCCCTCGGGCGGCGAAGAGAACTTCGTGACGCTCCGTGAGCACGGCACCCGCCCCTCCTTCGATTTCGAGCCGCTCGACCACGCCGACCTCGGCGAGAAGCTCGGCGCGATCGACATCAAGCGCGGCACGAAGGTGTCGGGCTCGCGCTTCTACTTCCTGCGCGGCATCGGTGCGCGCCTCGAGCTCGGCCTGATGAACATGGCCCTCGACCTCGCGCTGAAGAACGACTTCACGCCGCTGATCACCCCCACGCTCGTGCGGCCCGAGGTCATGGCGGGCACCGGGTTCCTGGGGTCGCACGCCGACGAGGTCTACCACCTGCCCGCCGACGACCTCTACCTGACCGGCACGAGCGAGGTCGCGCTCGCCGGGTACCACTCCGACGAGATCCTCGACGTCGAGGCGGGCCCGATCCGCTACGCCGGCTGGTCGACCTGCTACCGCCGCGAGGCCGGGGCCGCCGGCAAGGACAACCGGGGCATCCTGCGCGTGCACCAGTTTAACAAGCTCGAGATGTTCAGCTACGTGCACCCCGACCAGGCCGAGGCCGAGCACGACGCGCTCGTGGGCTTCCAAGAGGCCATGCTGCAGGCCCTCGGCCTCACCTACCGCGTGATCGACGTCGCGGCCGGCGACCTCGGCTCGAGCGCCGCGCGCAAGTTCGACATCGAGGCCTGGGTACCGACGCAGGGCACCTACCGAGAGCTCAGCAGCACGTCGAACTGCACCACCTTCCAGGCCCGTCGCCTCGACACCCGGTACCGCACCGAGAGCGGCAAGACCGCGCCGGTGGCCACGCTGAACGGCACCCTGGCGACCACGCGGTGGCTCGTCGCGATCCTCGAGACGCACCAGCAGGCCGACGGTTCGGTGGTCGTGCCCGAGGCGCTGCGCGGCTACCTCGGCGGCCTCGAGATCATCGAGCCGGTCGCATGAGCCAGGCCGCCGCCGCACCCCGGCCCGACGACGAGCCCGTGGCCGCCGCCGACCGGTGGCTCGTCGCACTCGACGTCGACGGCACGATCATGCCCGAGGACGGCACGATCTCCGAGGCCGTCCTGGGCGAGATCACGCGCCTCCACGACCAGGGTCACCAGGTCATGATCGCGACCGGGCGGTCGGTGTCGATGACGTTGCCCGTCATGGAGCGCCTCGGTCTCGTCTCGGACTACGTCGTCTGCGCGAACGGCGCGATCACCCTGGGACGTGACGAGTCGGCCCCGACGGGGTACCGCCGAGTGCACGTGGAAGAGTTCGACCCGACCCAGGTGCTGTCCACGATCCGCGAGGCCCTGGCCGACGCCGGGGCCGGTTACGCCGTCGAAGACCAAGAGGGCCTGCTGCGGTACTGCGGGTCGTTCCCCGCCGCGGCCGCGGCGCTGAACGCCGAGAAGGTCGAGTTCGACGACCTCGTCGGCCGGCCGGCGACGCGCGTGGTCGTCGTCTCGCCCGACCACGACACCGAGGACTTCCTCACCGCCGTCGAGCGCATGGGCCTGCAGCACGTCAACTACAACGTCGGCTGGACGGCCTGGCTCGACATCGCCCCCGACGGTGTCACGAAGGCGACCGCCCTCGAGCGTGTGCGGCAGTGGCTCGACGTGCCGCGGTCGCAGGTGCTGGCCGCGGGTGACGGGCGCAACGACATCGACATGCTGCGCTGGGCCGCCGGCGAGGGGCGCGGGGTCGCCATGGGCCAGGCGCCCGACGACGTCGCCGCCGTGGCCAACGAGCAGACGTCGAGCGACCTGGACGACGGGCTCGCCGAGGTGCTCGCGACACTCTGAGCCGGCTGTTCGCCCCGGCACGTGGCCGGGGGTGTCCGCTAGACTCGGCCCCGGTTGCCGGTGCGCATCCCGCCACGAGATGAACACGACGCCACGATAAAACGTGGCGTTTTGTCCACATCGTGGCGGCGTAGCTCGCCAGGCCACCGGGAGGGCTGTCCGAGCGGCCGATGGAGCTTGTCTTGAAAACAAGTGGGCAGAGATGTCTCGTGGGTTCGAATCCCACGCCCTCCGCCAGACGAGTTGCGCGTTCCGCACCGCGCCCTGGAGGGCGCCGACCGGGCGGACGCATCGCTGGCGCGCCGCGGGGTTAAAATCCCACGCCCTCCGCCAGGTGAGGCGAGGCCGGAAACCGGCCCGCGCCTCCTGAGGTGGACGGGGTTAGGCCTTGGCGGCGGCGTAGGTGGCGAAGGCCTCGCCGATCAGGGTGCTGAGCTCGCGCCAGGTGGTGTCGTCGACCGAGACGGCGGAGTCGCCGTCGACGAAGCCCGCGTGTTTGTGGAGCACGTCCGAGCCGACGGCCGGGAGCACGTAGAAGTCGCGGGTCCAGTCGTCGGTGTCGGCGATGACGGGAGCGCCGTACCAGTCGAGGTAGCCGTCGAAGACGTCGTTGCGCTCGTCGCCCTTGAGCCAGGTCTCGACCGAGTCCCGCCACGCGTCTCGGTTGGTCTCGCCGTTCATGTGGTCCTCCGGGGCCTGGTGCGTGCGGGAGCGTCCGCGACCGCCGGTCCAGTGTCCCAGGTCGGTCGCCTCGAGGGCCGCCGCGAGGGCCGTCCCGGCGACGGTGCGCGGTGGCAAGTGACCCCCGAAGGGGAACGCCCCGTCCCCCCGAACAGGGACTGAACGCGACGACGCCCCCGTGTTGCACTGTTCGAGCCTCCCTCTGCGGCCCCGCAGCGGTCGGCACCCCGGGTGGGCCGAACACCGCCCGGGCCTCCGACACCCCAGGACCCACACCCATGACCCACATCACCCCGACGTCCCGCGCCGCCCTCGTCATCGGCGCCGCCGTCGCCCTCGTGGCCGGCCTCGCGGCCACCCCGGCCGCCGCCCACGCCGCCGGGCCCACCCCGACCTCGACCCCGACCTCGACGTCGACGTCGGCGTCGGCACCCCGCACGACCGCCACGACGACCCCGCAGACCATCCGCACCGCGAGCAGCGCGACCCTCTACAAGGGCGGCCTGTTCGTCGACACGAACGGCGAGGCCGCCCGCGCCGCGACGACGCTCACGTCGCAGGGACGCACCGCCGAGGCATCGGCCGCCCGCACGATCGCCCAGCAGTCCGTCGCCACGTGGCTCGGCGGCTGGTTCACCGACGCGCAGCTCGTGCAGAAGATCGACGTCACCGTCGCCGCCGCCGAGAAGAAGGGCACGACCCCCGTCTTCGTCACGTACAACATCCCCAACCGCGACTGCGGCAGCCACTCGGCCGGCGGCTCCGCCGACAACGCGGCCTACCTCCGCTGGAACCAGCTCGTCGCCTCGCGCCTGGCCGGCCACCGGGCCGCCGTGATCGTCGAACCCGACGCCCTCGCCCTGATCAGCAACTGCCCCACCCAGACGAACGGACGCGAGGCCACCATCGCCGCGGCCGTGGCGGCGCTCGCCGACGCCGGGGTTCCCGCCTACATCGACGCCGGCAACTCGAACTGGGTGCCGCCGCAGACCATGGCCGCACGGCTCAAGGCCGCGGGCGTCGACCGGGCCCGGGGCTTCGCGACCAACGTCTCGAACTACTACCCGGTCGAGTCCGAGCGGGCGTACGCCGAGAAGGTGTCGCAGGCTTCAGGAGGCGCGCGCTACGTGATCGACACGTCACGCAACGGTCGCGGTTGGAAGGGCACGTGGTGCAACGCCCCCGGCGCAGGCCTGGGGTCGGCACCGTCCGTCCAGACCGGCTCGACGAAGCTGGACGCCCTGCTCTGGATCAAGACGCCCGGGGCCAGCGACGGACAGTGCAACGCCGGACCGGCGGCCGGCCAGTGGTTCGCGTCGTACGCCGTGCAGCTCGTCGCCAACCGCAAGGTCGGCTGAGTCCCCGGGGGCGGTCCAGGACCGTCTGCGTAGACTCTCCTTCTGCCCGTACACCGAACGGTGCACGTCCGCCCGCTCGATCCACGAGTTCTCTCGAGTCCGAGCGAGCGGCCAGTGCCTTCGATGACCGAGAGGACACCGCGTGAGCGACCTTCGCGACCGATCCGGCCGTGGCCGCCGAGCCGCCCGACCCGAGGGGACCGCCTTCGGTCGCCGTGCCACCCCGGCGACGACGGGAGTCGCCCGTCACGGTCGGCTGAAGAGCGGAGGCCCGGTGCGGGCCGTCACGAAGGTGGTCGCCGCCTCCGTGGCCGTGCTGCTCGTCAGCGGAGCCTCGGTCGGTGCGATCGCGGCCTACCAGGTGCGCAGCGACCTCGGCACGGGTGTCGAACTGCAGGCGGCCCAGGGCGAGACGACCAAGCCCGCGCCCCCGTCGATCAGCGAGTACGAGGGCGGCTTCAACATCCTCGTCGTCGGGACGGACAACGACGCCGGCCAAGACCAGGGTGCCTTCGGCGAACGCGATGCCACCCTGAACGACGTCAACATCCTGCTGCACGTCTCGGCCGACCACAGCAACGCGACGGCCGTCAGCATCCCGCGCGACATGGTCGTGCCCATCCCGTCGTGTGCGAAAGAGGACGGGTCGGGGTACTACTCGGCGATGTCGGCCCGGCCGATCAACGAGGCCTACTCGTACGGCGGGCTGAGCTGCGTCGCCTCGACCGTGTCGAGCCTGACCGGTCTCGACATCCCCTTCGCCGGCATGATCTCGTTCAACGGCGTCATCGAGATGTCGAACGCCATCGGCGGTGTGCCGGTCTGTGCCGCGACCCCCATCAAGGACCGCTACACGGGTCTCGACATCCCGGCGGGCGAGTCCGTGCTGTCCGGGGCCGACGCCCTGGCCTTCCTGCGCACCCGCCACGGCGTGGGTGACGGGTCCGACCTCGGCCGCATCAGCAGCCAGCAGGTCTACCTCTCGTCGCTGCTGCGGACGGTGAAGAGCGGCGACACCCTCAGCAACCCCACGAAGCTCTACTCGCTGGCCCGTGCCGCGGCCAGCAACATGACCCTGTCCGACCAGTTGACGAAGATCGACACCATGGTGCAGATCGGCCTCGCGCTGCGAGACCTGCCGCTCGACTCCGTCAACTTCGTCCAGTACCCCGGCACGACCGGTGGCTCGGGCGTCTACGAGGGCAAGGTGCAGCCCGACAAGGCCGTGGCGACGCAGCTCTTCGACGCGATCAAGAACGACGTTCCGTTCTCGATCCCCGAGGGCAGCACCGGCATCGGCTCCGAGAGCACCGCCACGGGTGACGGATCGGCGGCGAGCCAGGCCCCGGCCGCGCCGGCCGAGACGGCCGCACCGGTCGACACGGCGGCCCCCACCGACCCGGGCGCAGGAGCGGCGACCACGCCGCCGACGACCGAGGTCATCGAGGGGCTCACGGGTCAGACGGCGGCCGACCAGACCTGCTCGGTCGCGTTCGGCTCGAACTAGGCGCACGGCCGAGAAGTCGTCCCGGCGAGTAACCAGCTCGCCGGGACGACCGGTGACCTCAAGCGGCGGCCCGAACCGGCACGCATGAGAACCCCGCGATGCCGGGATCAGGGGTGCGGCACCGTGGGGGGTGTGGAGGCCGGCGTCGATGCCGGCGGCGAGCCCCTCGGACGCAGCCGTTCGGGTGCGGCGCTCGATGGTGGGGCACGTGACGCGACGACTGTCGGGGGGCGTGTTCGGCAAGGGTGAACGGGCTCGTGCTGTCGAGCCACTGCCCCTCGGCCGTCGTCGGCGTCAGGGGTACTCTATGTGTCGGCACAAATGCCGACAAGCCGATCACGCCCCCCAGAGCGGGTGGGGCACGGGTGGTTCTGTGCACGCCCCTCTGCGCCCGACGTCGGACCGGCCCCCGGCCCGGTTTCGGCATCTGGCTCTCGGGCCGCTATGCTGGTCCCTGCGCGTTCGCTCGCGAGCCGCATGGAGCCGTCGCATAGTTCGGCCTAGTGCACCACCCTGCTAAGGTGGAGTTCCCTTTGTGGGAACCGTGGGTTCAAATCCCACCGGCTCCGCGGAAAGCCACGTCGGTTCTCTCTCTCGCCAGAGATGTTCCGGGGTGGCTTTTCTTCTGCCCGCTCCCGGGCACCCCGACGTCCCCCGGGGCGGTGCTCTCCCAGACGCCTGCGGCGTAACGTGACCGGTGACGACGAGTCGTCTCGACTGCAGGGAGAACCACCGGTGAAACGCATCCACTACGCCGACGAGTACCTGGTCACCGGCGACGAGATCGCGGCGGCCGTCGTCGAGTACGCGCGAGCACTGGCCCTGCAGAACAAGTCCGACATGGTCGACCTGCCGGGCATGGACCGTGGTGGCGTCCACCAGCGATTCCAGATCCTGCTCGGCCCGGCGAGCCAGATGCTCGTCTCCGAAGAGCAGACCGACGAGGCCGAGATCGACGACGACCACCTGGTCGACGACATCGAGGCCCGCATCCATCGGCTGCGCCGCGTCGAACCCCAGACAAGCGATCCCACCGACGGCATCCCCCTGGACGCCGACGAGTTCTGAGTCCTGCCGCGGCGACGACATCCGCCGCCGCGACGACACCCGACGCGTGGACGACACCTGTCGCCAGCTCGGTGTCAAGGCCCCGCGTGAGGCCGGGCGACCGACTACCGTCGGGAACATGAGCACTCCTGCGCCTGCGCGCCCCGCCGGGACCGTCGTCCCGGTCACCCTGGGAGGCGCGGGTCCCGTCGTCGGGACCGCGACCGCTCTCGCCGTCGACCAGCTGCGATCCGGCCAGGCGCCGACGGTCGACGAGGCCCTCGACCTCGCCGTCGAGCTCGGTCGACACGGCGCCCTGCCCGGACTCGGATCGACGGCCGACCTCTGGCAGGCCCTGGCCACGCTCGCCGCGCACGACCTCGGTGCGGCACGGGCCGTCGAGCCGCACCTCGACGCGCTCGCCATCCTCGACCAGCACGCCGAGGACGTCGCCGCGACGTCCCCCGAGACCCTGCCCGATGAGGACGACGGCGCGGGCTCCGCGCTGCCCGCCCGCGCCCGCACCGACGACTCCTTCACCTGGGGCGTGTTCGCCGCCGAGGGCCCCGGCGTCCGCCTCGAGGGCGCACGCCGCCCCGGCGCACCCGCCGCATCCGGGGCCTGGTCGCTGACGGGCACGAAGCCCTGGTGCTCGCTCGCGGGCACGGTCGACGGCGCCCTGGTCACCGCCTGGGTCGGCGACGAGCGTCGGCTGTTCTCCGTCGACCTCCGTCAGCAGGGCGTCACCGTCACGGCCGACGCGTGGCACGCCCGGGGCCTGGTCGAGATCCCGTCCGGCCCGGTCGACTTCGACGACGTCGAGGCGCACGAGGTCGGTGCTCCCGGCTGGTACCTCGAGCGTCCCGGCTTCTCGTGGGGCGGCATCGGCGTCGCGGCGTGCTGGTACGGCGGCGCGGTCGGGGTGGCGCGCACGCTGCTCGCCGCGGCGGTGACCGCCTCGTCGCGCGCGCCGGAGCGCCCGGCCGACCCGCACCTCCTGCAGGCCCTCGGCCTCGTCGACACGCGGCTGGCCGACGCCCGCCGGGCGCTGGTCGAGGCCGCCGACCTCGTCGACGCCGGTGAGGCGACCGGTGAGGCGGGCCGGCTGCTGGCCAAGCGCGTCCGCGGGACGGTCGCGCACGCCTGCGACGAGGTGCTGGCCCGGGCGTCCCGTGCGCTCGGCCCCGCGCCGCTGGCCACCGACGCCGACCACGCCAAGCGCGTCGCCGACCTCGAGCTCTACCTCCGTCAGCACCACGGCGAACGCGACGACGCGTCGCTGGGTCAGACGGTGCTCCGCGACGCCGTCCGCGACGGGCTCCCCACGTGGTGAGCTTCGACGGTCGCGCGCCGGGCACCCCGGTCGAGACCTGGGAGGCCGACCCGCGCCTCCTCGCCCTGCCGTCGCTCGACGGCACCGTCGACCCGTCCGCGGTGTCACGTCTGGTCGTGCTGGCCGCCCACCCCGACGACGAGACCCTCGGCGCCGGCGGGCTGATCGCCGACGCGGCCGCCCGCGGCGTCCCGGTCACGGTCGTCGTGGTCACCGACGGCGCCGCCTCGCACCCCGGCTCGACCACGAGCGCCGAGGACCTCGTCGCGACGAGGGCCGAGGAGGCGCGGATCGCGGTCCACCTGCTGGGTCCCGACGTCGAGCTGGTGCAGTGGAGCATCGCCGACGGAGCGGTCCGCGAGGCCCGTGCCGAGATCACCGAGCGGCTGCGGCCCCTGCTGCCCGGACCGGGTGGCCTGCTCGTGGCGCCCTGGCGCGGGGACGGCCACCGGGACCACCGTGTGCTCGGCGAGATCGCCGCCGAGCTGGTGGCCGAGGCGGACCAGGCCGCCACGACGCTGCTCGAGTACCCGATCTGGCTGTGGCACTGGGGGTCGCCCGACCACCCCGACGTGCCCTGGTCGGCGCTGCGCCTGTCGTCCCTGGACGCCGTCGCCGACGCCGCAAAGCGCTCGGCCCTCGCGGCGTACGTCTCGCAACGTCGACCGCTCTCGGGCGCGCCCGAGGACGCCCCCGTGCTGCACCCGGTGTTCGAACGGCACTTCGCCCGCGGGCGCGAGGTGTTCGTGGTGGCCGAGCCGGGGTCGGGCGGCCCGGCCGCGGGCGGCCCGGTCGCGGGCGCTGCGGCGTCGGGTGAGGCGGCGGGCCCGGCGACCGAGGCCACGTTCGACCGGACGCACGCCCGCCGCGCCGACCCGTGGCGGGTCACGACGCGCTGGTACGAGCGCCGCAAGCGCGCCCTCACCGTGGCGTCGCTGCCGCGTGAGCGCTACGGCCGCGTGCTCGAGGTGGGCTGCTCGATCGGCGTGCTGACCGGCGACCTGGCCCCCGCGGCGGACCGTCTGCTGGCCCTCGACGTGTCGTCGGTGGCCGTGCAGGCCGCGCGCGAACGGCTGGCGAACCTGCCACACGTCACGGTCGAGCAGGCCGACGCCGCCGCCGACTACCCGTCGGGCACCTTCGACCTCGTCGTGCTCAGCGAGGTCGGCTACTACCTGGCCCCCGACGCGTTCGGGCGGCTCGTGGACGCGATCGTCGACGGCCTGGCCGAGGACGGCGACGTCGTGGCCTGCCACTGGACCCAGCCCGAGGGCGACTTCCGGCAGAGCGCGGACGACGTCCACGCCCGGCTGGGGGCCGACCCGCGCCTCCACCGGGTCTCGCACCACGTCGAGGGCGACTTCGTGCTCGACGTCTTCTCGCGCGACGCCCGGTCGGTCGCCGAGCGGACGGGGCTGCGATGAGCGACGCCCGCGTGCGCACGAGCCCGACCCGCCCCGTGCGGGCCGTCGCGGTGGTCGTCCCCGCGCACGACGAGGAGGAACTCGTCTCGCGCGCCCTCGACGGCATCGACCTGGCCCGACGGCACACCGCCCGGACCCGTCCGGAGGTGCGGGTCGTCGTCGTCCTCGTGGCCGACGCCTGCACCGACGGCACGGTCGCGGCCGCCCGTGCGCACCCTCGCGTGGCCGTCGTCGAGATCGAGGCCCGCGGGGTCGGCGTCGCCCGGGCCGTCGGAGTCGACGTCGCCCTGGACGAGCTCGGCGTCCCCTCGGGCGACCGGCCGCTCGACGCGGTGTGGCTCGCCTGCACCGACGCCGACTCGGTCGTGCCGCCGGGATGGATCGACGACCAGCTCGACCGCGCGGCGTCGGGTGCCGACGTCGTGATCGGCACCGTCCGCCCGGACTTCGCCGACCTCTCGCCGCGCCAGATCGCGGCCTGGACCGCCCGGCACACGCCCGGGCGGCCGAACGGCCACGTGCACGGCGCCAACCTCGGCGTACGGGCCTCGTCGTACCGGGCCGTCGGCGGGTTCGCCCCGGTCGACCTGCACGAGGACAACGTCCTCGTCGACCGGCTGCGCGACGCCGGGGCGACCCTCGTCGCCTCGGACGTCGGCGAGGTGCTGACCTCGGGGCGTCGCGACGGACGCACGTCGGGCGGCTACGCGGGGTACCTCGCCGTGGACCTGCTCGCCTGACGCGACCGGCACCGCGCCTCCTCGTCCCGGGGCGGTGCGGTCGACGCCGTCGCGGACGACCGCAGGAGGCGCGCGCGGGTCAGTGGCGCAGGGTCGCCAGGTACGCGGCCTCGCGCTCGTACCCGTCCGCGTCGTCGGCGAGCTGGGGGTTGCCCAGCTCGACCGCCTTGTCGCGGCTCATCTCGGCGAGGTCGTGCAACCGGATGATCGCGACCCGCAGCACGTCGGCCCAGGTCGCCGCGCTGCCGTAGGCATCGAGGAGCAGCCGCACCCGCCGCTCGGCGTCGGCCATGCCGGGGGCGTTCGGCGGCGTGCGGTCGGTGAGGGGGACCGCACGGGTGGCGTAGTAGGCGAGGTCCCACAGGCGCGGGCCGGGCGAGGCGAAGTCGAAGTCGATGGCGCCGACGACGTGCCCTGCGGCGTCGTAGGCGAGGTTGTGCGGCGAGAAGTCGTTGTGGCAGATCACCTCGGACGGCACCTTCGCCGGGGCCTGCCAGACGGCACCGTCGAGGCCGAAGCCGATGCTGGCGTCGTGCAGGCGGCGGAGCAGTCGGGCGCCCTCGACCAGGGCCTCGTCGGTGAAGACGTGGTCGGGCAGCGGGTAGACGGGCACGTCGGCGTCGACGAAGCTCAGTCGTTCGCGACCGCCCTCGATGCCCAACGGCCGAGGGATGCCCTCCACACCCGCGCGGGACAGGTACCGCAGGTGGCGGTGGACGGTGGGGGTCCAGGGGCCGGCGACACGGAGGACGGTGTCGCCCTGTCGGACGACCGCGTTCATGTTCCCGCCGGCGAGGACCTCGCCGGTCGGCACCTCGCCTGCCGGGGATTCGCCTACCGAGAATCCGCCTGCCGGTAATTCACCTGCCGGGACCGGGCCGACCACGACTCAGGCCACGGGGCCGAAGCCGGTGCGGAAGCGGTCGAAGGTCGTCACCCAGTAGGCGCGAAGGGCCTCGACGCGTTCGTCGTCGGTCGTCGCGTCGGCCCACGGGTCGTAGACGCCGCGCAGGACGGCGATGACGGCACCCCAGGTCGAGTGGATCAGCAGGGACGTGGTCAGGGTGTCTCGCGAGGGGCCGACGGCCAGCGCGATGACGTCGCCGATGCGCTCGGTCATGGGGACGCCGACGGCGAGCACGTAGGGCAGCAGGGGCTCGTGCGTCCTCAGCAGGTGGCGGAGGCTGATCATGTAGTCGACGAGCTGGGTGTCGACGGCCGACAGCAGCAAGAGTTCGAGCAGATCGATGTCGGTGCCGTCGAAGGACGCCAGCATCGACAGGTCGGAGGCGTCGACCGCCGCGCCCGCCTTGTTGAGCAGCACCGACGCCACGGCGTCTTCCTTGCACGAATAGTGGTTGGCGAACGTCCGTCTCGAGTAACCGGCCAGAGCGGTCACGTCTTCGACGACGAAGCCGTCGAAACCCTTCTCGGACGCCAGGCGGAAGGCCGCGTCGGCGAGCCCGCGGCTCGTCGCCCGACGCTTCTCGTCGCGCCCGCCGACCGCTTCCGTCGCGAACCGGGTCAGGTCGCCACGCGCTGGGGTCTGCTGCATCGGACCATGGTGCCGAAACTTTCTGAGAATTTGCATGCCCATTGGGCAACGGCCTCGAGATCGCGTATCCTTCAAGAGTCCGATTCGGGTCGGACGGCCTCGAAAGACACCAGGCACACAACCCCCTGTGAGATCGCGCAGGGTCGCGTCGGGTGCGACCCTCCAGCTGAACCACAGAGGGGGCCCGGTCCTTTCGAGACATACGCCTCGTGGCCCCCGTGGTCACGGGGCGTTCCCGTGTGCCCGGCGAGTGGTCCCCGTCCGGCACGGTCAGGTCCGCGGGAGTGACAGGCTGAGCCCATGAAGCGAGGGCGGTTGCGGGTGCTGCTGGGGGCGGCACCCGGAGTGGGCAAGACGTACACGATGCTCGAAGAGGGCGCACGGCTGCGAGCGGAGGGCGTCGACGTCGTCGTGGCCGTCGTCGAGACGCACGGGCGGCGCGCGACCTCGGCACTGGTCGGCGACCTCGAGGTCGTGCCTCGCCGGGCGGTCGTCCACCGCGGCGTCGCGTTGGACGAACTGGACCTGGAGGCGGTGCTCGCGCGGGCCCCGCAGCTCGCGCTCGTCGACGAGCTCGCCCACACGAACGCCCCCGGCTCCACCCACGAGAAGCGCTGGCAGGACGTCGAGGCCCTGCTGCTCGCCGGCATCGACGTCGTCTCGACCGTCAACGTGCAGCACGTCGACTCGCTCACCGACGTGGTCGAGCGCATCACCGGGGCGACCCAGCGCGAGACCGTCCCCGACGCCGTGCTGCGGGCGGCGGACCAGGTCGAACTCGTCGACCTCGCCCCGCAGGCCCTGCGCGACCGGTTGGCGGAGGGCGTCGTCTACCCGGCCGACCGGGTCGACGCGGCGCTCTCGAACTACTTCCGTCTGGGCAACCTCACGGCACTCCGCGAGCTGGCGCTGCTCTGGCTGGCCGACGAGGTCGACAGCGCGCTCAAGGCCTACCGCGACGAGCACGGCATCGACAGCACGTGGGAGGCCCGCGAGCGCGTCGTCGTCGCCCTGACCGGCGGACCCGAGGGCGAGACGTTGATCCGCCGGGGCGCCCGCATCGCCGCACGGTCGTCCGGAGGGGAGCTGGTCGCCGTGCACGTCAGTGCCCAGGACGGCCTGCGGCAGGGAGCGCCCGGAGCCCTGGCGGCGCAGCGTGCCCTGGTCGAGAAGCTCGGCGGCACGTACCACCAGGTCGTCGGCTCGGACGTGCCCCGCGCGCTCGTCGACTTCGCCCGTGGGGTGAACGCCTCGCAGCTGGTGATCGGCGTCAGCCGGCGGGGGCGCCTGGCCGCGGCGTTGACCGGGCCCGGCATCGGCTCGACCGTGATCCGCGAGTCCGGTCGCATCGACGTGCACATCGTCACCCACGCCTCGGCCGGTCGCGACCGGGTGCTGCCGCGACTCGGCGGGGCCCTGTCGCGGCGCCGAGTGATCGCCGGCTTCGTGCTCGCCCTCGTGGCGGGGCCGCTGCTCACCGGGCTCCTGGCCGGGCATCGCTCCGAGGACGGCATCGCGGGCACGGTGCTGGTCTTCCAGCTGCTGGTCGTGGTGGTCGCCGTCACGGGCGGCATCTGGCCGGCCCTGCTCGCGGCGCTGCTCTCGGGCGTGACGCTCGACCTCTTCTTCATCGCGCCGATCTACCAGCTGACCATCGCCGAGCCGCTGCACCTGGCCGCACTCGTGCTGTACGTGCTCAACGCCGCCATCGTCAGCTACGTGGTCGACCAAGCCGCCCGCCGCAGTCGCGCCGCCGCCCGGGCACTCGCCGAGACCGAGCTGCTCGCGACCGTCGCGGGCAGCGTGCTGCGCGGCCAGGACGCCCTGCAGGCACTGATCGGCCGCACCCGCGAGGCCCTGGGCATGACCCGGGTGCGCGTCGTCCAGGGCGGGGTCGAGATCGGGGAGGCGCGGCTCGCCGACGACGGACGTCCCGCAGCCGGGTCCCCGGCCGAGACCACCACGTCGATCGCCGCGGGCACCGACGCGACCCTCGAGCTGACCGGACCCGGACTGCAGGCAGCCGACCGGCGCCTCCTGGACGTCGTCGCGGCGCAGGTCGAAGCGGCCCTCGAGCACTCCGAGCTGAGCCGGGCCGCCGGCCAGGTCGCCCCGCTCGCCGAGGTCGACCGCATGCGCAGCGCTCTGCTCGCCGCCGTCGGCCACGACCTGCGCCGCCCGCTGGCCGCGGCGACGGCCGCCGTCAGCGGACTGAGGCAGACCGACGTCGCCTGGAGCGACGCCGACCGAGACGAGCTGCTCTCCACCGCCCACGAGAGCCTCGACTCGCTCTCGACCCTCGTCACCGACCTGCTCGACGTCAGCCGCGTGCAGGCGGGGGCGCTCGCCGTGACGCCGGCGGACGTCGACCTCGACGAGGTCGTGCTGGGTGCCCTCGACGAGCTGGGCCTGGGGCCGGCCGACGTCGAGTTGGCGCTGCGGGCGACGGTGCCGCCCGTGCGGGCCGACGCCGTGCTGCTGCAGCGCGTGGTCGTCAACCTGCTCGACAACGCCCTGCGCCACTCGCCGCCGGACGCGAGCGTCCGCATCTCGACGAGTGCCTTCGGCGACCGCGTCGAGCTGCGGGTGGTGGACCGCGGCCCCGGCGTCCCGGTCGAACGGCGCGACGAGATCATGGTCGCGTTCCAGCGGTTGGGCGACACCGACAACGGCACGGGGCTCGGACTCGGCCTGGCGCTGAGCAAGGGATTCGTCGAGGCGATGGGCGGCACGCTCGCGCTCGACGACACACCCGGCGGCGGACTGACCATGGTGGTCGGGCTGCCGGTGGCCGGGCCTTCGGGGGCCGGGCCCGCCGGGGCGGCCGGGGCGGCGGGGGCGGCCGGGGACGATCGGGTACGGTCGGCCACGTGAGTGCCGTGAAGATCTTGATCGCCGACGACGACCCGCAGATCCTTCGGGCGCTCAAGGTGACCCTCGGGGCGCGCGGCTACGACGTCGTCACGGCCGGCGACGGGCGCGAGGCGCTCGACCTGGCGGCGACGCAGCACCCCGACCTCGTCATGCTCGACCTCGGCATGCCGCACCTCGACGGGGTCGAGGTGATCGCCGGCCTGCGTGGTTGGTCGACCGTGCCGATCCTCGTCGTGTCGGGCCGCACCGACGCCGCCGACAAGGTCGAGGCCCTGGACGCAGGAGCCGACGACTACGTCACGAAGCCCTTCTCGATGGACGAGCTGCTCGCCCGCATCCGGGCGCAGACCCGCCGCTTGCCGTCGGGCACCGACGACGAACAGCCCGTGGTGGCCTTCGGCGACGTTCAGGTCGACCTCTCGGCGAAGACCGTGGTGCGTCGGGTTGGCGCCCGCGGCGCTGCGGGGGCGGGCGTGGGCGGAGGCGCCGGCGGCGAGTCGGTGCGACTGACGCCGACCGAGTGGAAGATCCTCGAGCTGCTGCTGCACAGCCCCGACAAGCTGATCACGCGCGAGACCATCCTGACCGAGGTCTGGGGCCCCTTCCACGCGAAGGACACCGGCTACCTGAGGCTCTACTTCGCCCAACTCCGCAAGAAGCTCGAGCCCGTGCCGGCCGCCCCCCGGCACCTCGTCACGGTGCTCGGCATGGGCTACCGCTTCGTGCCCGACGCCGGCGCCGACGCCGACGCGCAGGCCGTCCAGGGGTCGTGACCGCGGTCGCCGCCGAGATCCTGACGGTTTCCTAACGCCGGACGACACCACCGGGAGGCGCGGGAGGCCTAACGTGACAGGGCGCGTGCCTGCCTCCCGGCCGGTGCGCCCCGCACGTCCGAGAGGAACCCGTGACCGCGCAGCCCGAGTCACCCGCCAGGGTCGAACCGCCTACCCCGCACGCGACTACACGACGGATGCGCAGCTGGCTGCTGCACGGCCTCACCGAGACCGCGGGCACCCACCAGGGGCCGCACGCCGAGACCCCGGAGAAGACCCACTCGTGGTGGCGGGTGATGTGCCTGACCGGCGTCGACTACTTCTCGACCCTCGGATATCAGCCGGCGATCGCGGCCGTCGCGGCCGGCCTGCTCTCGCCGCTCGCGACCATCGTGCTCGTGCTGCTGACCCTCTTCGGCGCCTTGCCGGTCTACCGCCGCGTCGCTCGTGAGAGCCCTCGTGGCGAGGGGTCGATCGCGATGCTCGAGCGGCTGCTGCCCTGGTGGGGCGGCAAGCTGTTCGTCCTCGTGCTGCTCGGCTTCGCCGCCACCGACTTCATGATCACCATCACCCTGTCGGCGGCCGACGCCACGGCGCACGCGGTCGAGAACCCGTTCGCGCCGTCCTGGTTCCACGGGGCCGAGGTGCCGCTGACGCTCGTGCTCGTCGCACTGCTCGCCGCCGTCTTCCTGCGTGGGTTCCGCGAGGCGATCGGCATCGCGGTCGTGCTCGTCGCGATCTTCCTGACCCTCAACCTCGTCGTCATCGCCGTCTCGCTCTTCCACATCGGCGAGAACCCGGTCGTGATCGGCAACTGGTGGGACGCCCTGACGGTGCAGCACGGCAACCCCTTCGTCATGGTCGGCATCGCCCTGATCGTCTTCCCGAAGCTGGCCCTCGGCCTGTCGGGCTTCGAGACCGGGGTGGCGGTCATGCCGCAGATCACCGGCGACCCGACCGACACCCCGGCCCAACCGGTCGGACGCATCCGTGGGGCCCGGCGCCTGCTCGCCACGGCCGCGATCATCATGAGCTCGTTCCTCATCCTGTCGAGCTTCGTCACGACCCTGCTGATCCCTCAGGCCGAGTTCCAGGCCGGCGGGTCGGCCAACGGTCGCGCCCTGGCGTTCCTGGCGCACCAGTACCTCGGCGACGGCTTCGGGACGCTCTACGACGTCAGCACCATCTGCATCCTGTGGTTCGCCGGAGCGTCGGCCATGGCCGGGCTGCTCAACCTCGTGCCGCGCTACCTGCCGCGCTACGGCATGGCGCCGCAGTGGGCCCGAGCCGTCCGACCCCTCGTCCTGGTCTTCACGGTGATCGCATTCATCATCACCATCGTGTTCGAGGCGGACGTGGACGCCCAGGGCGGGGCCTACGCGACGGGAGTGCTCGTGTTGATCACCAGCGCCTCCGTGGCCGTGACGCTGTCGGCGCGACGGGCGCGCCAGCGCAAGCGCACGATCGGCTTCGGGATCGTCGCCCTCGTGTTCGTCTACACGACCGTCACCAACGTCGTCGAACGCCCCGACGGCGTGCGCATCGCCGCGATCTTCATCATCGGGATCATCGCCGTGTCGCTCGTCTCGCGGGTGCAGCGCTCGTTCCAACTGCGGGCGACGTCGGTCACCCTCGACGACACCGCCCTCTCGTACGTACGAGAGGACGCCGACGAATACGGCACGATCCGCGTCATCGCCCACGAACCGGGGCGTGAGGTCGCCGAGATCTACAAGAAGAAGCTGTCGGCCGAGCGCAAGTACAGCGGCATCCCCCAGCGCTCGCCGGTCATCTTCCTCGAGGTGCACAAGGGCGACTCGTCGAACTTCGAGGAAGACCTCGTCGTGACCGGGCATGCCCTGCACGGCTACCGGGTGCTGCGCACGACGAGCGGTGCCGTGCCGAACGCCGTGGCCAGCGTGCTGCTGGCGATCCGCGACGAGACCGGCGTCGTGCCCGACATCTACTTCGAGTGGACCGAGGGCAACCCGCTGTCGAACATGGGACGGTTCTTCCTGACCGGCGTGGGCGAGGTCGCGCCGGTGACCCGCGAGGTGCTGCGCCGGGCCGAGCCCTCGCGCAGCCGCCGCCCCGACGTGCACGTCAGCTAGCCGCCCCGTCCCTCCCGTCGCGCCCGTCCGGGTCCCGTTCCGCGCCCCGCGCCTCCCCGCCCGCTCTGCCCCCCCGCCCCACTTCGCACCCGGTTTCGAACGATGCA